>NZ_LJYL01000033.1:0-31953 GCF_001440135.1 Mycobacteroides sp. H003 | reverse complement strand
GCGCACCCGGCGGGGGTGGCGGTGATGCGTACTGCGGGGGTGTGGGGTAGCCCTGCGGTGCCTGCGGATACGGGGGCGGCGGCTGCTGAGGTCGGGAGAACGTCTGCGCCTGCTGCGTCTCCTGCTGATCAAACGGTGCCTGATCCCGGTTCGGGTTGCCCCCGGGCCAGGGCCGTTGTTCACGGCCTCCCGGCTGTCCATGCCCCTGCGGATTCATGTAACCCCCCGAAAATGTCGCGGTGCGATGAGTTGTCCTGCACCATCCGTCGCATCGATCATCGCATGATCCGTTGCACCCCCATTGCACCAATTATTTGCCGCTCAGACCCCCTCTCATGGTGTGTAACACTGAATTCGGCAACAGCACAGCTCACCGGCTAGCACCGCTCACCTGGACGGGTTTTGCCGTTTTAGCTGGAGATATGTTCTGCGACGGTTTGGGCGTTGCTGGGCCACAAGTCGTGCTCGCGCGACGGCGGCAGGGCCGGGGATGTAGTGCGATCGAGGAGGGGACGTGACAGTGCAGCAATGCCAGGAGCCGCCGGCGGAGGTCGAGCTGCCCGCGCTGGCGATCGAGGTGGCGGGTAAGACCTTCATCGCCCGACCCGATCAGGGACCGGTGTTAATCGGCCGGGCATTACCCGCGCAGATCCGCATCACCACGCATGCCATCTCGCGCACCCACCTGCGCATCGAACCGGTCGGGCAGCAATGGGTGGTCAGCGACGCCGGCACCCGCAACGGCACCTTCTGTGATGGTGAGCGCATCGACGCGGTGCCGCTGCCCACCCCGCTGACCGAGTCGGTCACCTTCCACATGGGCGGCGTGGACGGCATCGCGGTCCGTATCCGCAGTGCGGCCGCGGTTACCGATACGCCCAAGGGCACGGTGGTGGCCCTGGCTGCGGCCGACCTGGCCGACCTGGACGATCGTGACGGCGAGGTCGCGGACTCCGCAGACTCTCTAACCGGGGAGATTGACCTGTCGGTCGCGCGGGCGGGAGCGGCGGTGGCGGCTCGGCGCGAAGAGCTGGGACTGTCCCAGCGCAAGCTCGCCGAGGAGCACATCGTCAGCCAGAGCGTGCTGGTGCGGTTCGAGCGCGGTGAGCACTGGCCGCGGCAGAACACGCTGACCAGAATCGAGGGCTATCTGGACTGGTCGCCCGGCACGATCGCCCGAATCCGTGCCGGGGCTTCGGCACCCGATGCAGAGTCCACCGAGGTGCTGTCCCCGACCGTGCAGGTCGCGGTCCTCATCGATGCCTCCGAGATCGCGTTGCGGGTGCTGCTGGCACGTGCGGCCGGGTTGCCGTCGACGAGCGCCCCGCATTTCGGAGCCGAGATTGCCCCCCTGCTGTCCGAGCTGCGCCGACTGGAGCGCACCATCTCCGGAGCCGCGACCACCAGCACAGGCCGTCCTGAGATCGCCCGACTGCTCAGCCAGATCCGGCATTCGGTGGAGGATCTGGCCGGCATCGCCGCCCGCGCACCGGGAGCCACGCTGGGCCAGCGCCTCACAGCCGTACGTACCCGCAGCCGATTGACTCCCGTCGAGGTGGCCGCCGCATCGGGCACTGATGTTGACACCGTCGCTGCCGCCGAGGCTGAACGCCCACTAAGCGGGCAGGCCCGCGCCGCGTTCGAGCAGTTTATCGCCGTGGTGGGTGCCCGATGACGCTGCGACAGAGACGATCACGACTGCTGGCAGCCACATTGGCCGCAGCGCTGGCAGCCACACTGATGACCGGCTGCTCCAAGCCGCTGGACGGCGGCGGTCAGGCAAAGTCCTCACTGTTCAATCCCGACACCGTCGGCGGCCTGCCGGTTGCCAACGGACCTAGCGGTGTGCGCCCGGATGCCCCTGAACCCGAGGGCGAGGTCGTCGACAGCGACGGCTCCGATGCTGACGCGCTGGGCCTGCTGTCGGTCAACGATGTCGTGGAGTTCTGGGAGCAGCACTACACCGATCCGATGGCAGGCACTTTCGAACCGGTCGAGAACATCGCCTCCTATGATTCGACCAACCCACTCGGGCCGCGCCTGTGTGGCTCGGACTGGTTTCGCAAACCCAACGCCTTCTTCTGCCCGGGTGCGGATTTGATCGCCTGGGACAGAGGCAGCCTGGTGCCCACCGGCATCGAGTACTTCGGCGATGTGTCCATCGCGGCACTGCTGGCCCACGAATACGGCCACGCGGTACAGACCATGGGCGATCTCGTCGACCGCTCCACCCCGGTGATCGTGCGTGAACAGCAGGCAGACTGCTTCGCCGGCAACTACATCCGCTGGGTCGCCGAAGGTAACTCCAAGCGCTTCGAACTGAACACCAGCGACGGACTCAACCGCGTGCTGGCCGCAGTGATCACCATCCGCGACCCCGTCCTGACGCCCGAAGACCAAGAGATGGTCCACGAAGGGCACGGCAACGCCCTGGACCGCATCAGCGCCTTCCAGGTCGGCTTCATCGACGGCGTGCAAGCCTGCGCCGACATGGATCTCGCGCAAATCGAAGCCAACCGAGGCGATATGCCCATGATCCTGGAGGACGAGCAGAACCAGGGTGGGGAAGCGCCGATCAACGAGAAGATGGTGCAGATGGTCACCGAGGTGGTCTCGGGCATCTACGGGCTCAATTCACCGCCGACGGTGACCTTGGATGCGGATGCGCCGCCCTGCCCGGACGCCAAAGCCACACCACCGGTGTCCTATTGCCCGTCGAGTAACACCCTGGCCGTCGACCTGCCTGCTCTACAAGCGTTGGGCAGCCAAGCAGGCTCCAAAGAACGCGTGCTGGTCCAGGGCGACAACACTGCCATCTCTGTGCTCACCTCGCGGGTGGCACTGGCGCTGCAACAGCAGCGCGGTGTCAACCTGACCGACGCCGCGGCATCGGTACGCACCGCCTGCCTCACCGGAGTGGCTCAACGCAAAATGGTCGAGCCGATCGACGCCCCCAGCGGAGGGAACCTCGTGCTGACCGCCGGCGACTTCGACGAAGCGGTGGCCGGGCTGCTCAACAACGGGATGGCCTCCTCCGGGGTCGACGGCAACACCGTCGCAGCAGGATTCACCCGGATCATGGCGTTCCGGTCCGGGGTGATCAATCCCAGTGTCGACGGCTGCTTCACCCGATTCCCATGAGCATGGCGACCACAACGCGGCTCAGCCGCGGTATCGACGCTGCCATCGCATTCCCGCTGCTGGCCGTCCACCTCGCACTCGGTTGGGGTGCCTCCGTGCTGGTGACCTTCGCGGTGACGACGATGCAGGACTGCCAGAGCGCCGTCTGCCCGGACACCAGCTGGACGTGGCTCGTACTGCTCGCCGCAGCCGTCGGTGTCATCGCGCTGCCGGTCATCGACCTGGCGCTGACCATTACGGCACTGTGCATGCGCAGACCGGCGTGGCTGGTTCCGCTGGCGATGTCGGCAGTCCACGTGGCCTACACGGTGCTGCTGCTGGTGCTCCTGGCCCAGGCGGGCCGCGCATGACACGGCCCAGCTGGGGCACTGCAGGTTCCGGCGCGCAACTGGCACCCGGGCACGGCGCCACGACAACGGCCGCATGGACACCGCCGCCGCGACACCGCGGAGTCGATGCCGCCGGGGCGTTCCTGTTGCTGGCGGTGCATATCGTGCTGGCGATAGGCACTGTCATGGTGGTCGGGTTCGCGGGGGTGGGCCTGGACCCGTGCTCCTACCGCCCCTGCGGGAACCCGATCTGGTCGACCATCAGTCTGTGCATGGTGCTGGTGTCGGCCGCGGCGCTGCCGGCGGTTGATTTTGCGCTGATCGTGGTGCGGCTTGTGAAGAGCCGTGCGGCCTGGGCGATTCCCCTCGTGTTCAGCGCTGCGCATATCGGCGTCGGCGCTGTGTCCTTTACCCTGATGGCCGCATCGGGCCCGCAGTGAGCGGGCCCGGATCCGGCTCGGACGGGCCCGCGGAGGGCGTGTTCGCCATAAATCCGGAGGAGAAGATCTGGACGTTGGCGCGTCAGCTGGTCACAGGGCAGCACACCATCAGCCAACTAAACGACTCCGCCAACCTCTTGGCAGAAGCCAACCCGGGTGATCCTGCTGTGATGCAGCACCTTTCGCAGCTGCGCCGGAGTAACGATGATTGGTTTTACGGGGCGCTCCCCACTCTGCTGGCCGCGATGCAGGTCTCCATCGAGGCGCGGGAAACATTCGGTCCGGGCTTCACCCGCGTGAAGGATCCGATTGACGCTGCTGTGTGGAACCATAAGCTCGGGCTCTGGCGTGAACGGCTCAGCGGCAGGATTAAGCACGACGGCGGCTACGGTTAATTGGGATGATCGCTGCCGCCGAACTGGCGTGCGACGGATTTGAACACCGCGCCACCTCGGACTGGAACCAAAGAGCAGACCCTCACCTGCGCATCGCCGGCAGGAAGCATGCGTAGCGCAGCGCATTGTGCGACCGTCTAGTAGGACTTTGTTAGGTGGGGAAGTAGTGGTGGCATAGTGGGCAGGTGCCGATCCAGATGGCCAGTGCGCGTTGGATTTCGCGCAGGATGGCGTAAAGGGTCAGTCCTGCCCGGCTGCTTTTGGGAGCGTCAACCGCAGGGTGGTGAGGAACAGGTGTGCGGCGGTGACGAGGGTGGCGTGGTGGTGCCAACCCAACCAGGAGCGGCCTTCGAAGTGATCGAGGCCCAGTCCGGTTTTGAGTTCGCGGTAGTCGTGTTCGATGCGCCAACGCATTTTGGCCAGCCCGACGAGTTCGGCAGCGGGTGTGTCGGCGGGCAGGGTGGACAGCCAGTAGTCGGTGGGTTCGGCGGTGTCGGTGGGCCATTGGGCGATCAGCCAGCACTCGGGGAGCGTCCCGTCATCGCCGCGGGGAATGTCACGGTTGGCCGGGAGGACCCGCAGGGTCACGAACTGCGATGCCATGGTCGCGGCGGGGTTGTCGGGGCCGGTCTTGGTGCCCTCGCGCCAGGTGACGGTGCGGGCTGCGCCACGCCCGGCGGCCACCGTGAGCTCTTTGAGACTGACGGCCGGGTCGGGGTAGGCCGGCACCGGAAAGCGGCCACGGTCCCCGGCGCGGGGCGCTGCGACCGGCATCGCGTCGCCGGGGTGGGCGCTGGTGGCAGCTTTGACCGCCACCACGTACGGGATGCCGCGTGCGGTCAGGGCCAGCCGAAACGCGGTGATATCGCCGTACCCGGCATCAGCGACCACCGCGGGTGGGGTGCGTCCCCAGTCGATGAGTTCATCGAGCATGTCCAGGGCCAGTTCCCATTTGCGGCGATGATGCTCATCCTCGGGGATCGCGGCGCGGCGGCGGCGGGTGGCGATACGGGCACGTTCCTCGGGATCCTCGGCGTGCTCGACATCCCAGCTTCGCGGCACGAACAGCCGCCAATCCAACGGGGCCGACGCCGCGTCGGTGGCGGCGTGTACCGACACCGCGACCTGGCAATTGTCGACCCGGCCCAGGGTGCCCGAGTATTGCCGGGTCGCACACGGCGAGTGCGGGCCGTCCTTGGCGAACCCGGTGTCATCAATCACCCAGCAACGTGGAGCGATCAGATCGCACGCCTTGCGGGACAACGTCTTGCGCACCGGCACCACATCCCAGGGCGAGGTCGTCACGAACTGCTGCAACTGCTGATGATCCACCTGCAGCCGTGCCGCCATGGGCTGCATCGACTTTCGTCGTCCATCCAGCATCAACCCACGCGCATACAAGCCCGCCTTGGCCCGCTGATCACTACGCTTGAGCGACGAGAAGACCTCGGCGACAAACACATCCAGCGCCTCGCTGACCCGACCCAGTGCAAGATCATCCACCCACAAATGCTCTCGAGAGTCTAAGGCAATGTCCAGACGACACGCCCACCTAACAAAGTCCTACTAGGTGCCTGGGCGATGTGAGAGTTTCGGGGATGACTTTCGTTGAGTGGACGTGAATTCCAGGTCGGCCAGGTGAATGAAGAGTTCGGCAAGCGTCGTGGGACGGGCGAGGAACGGGCTGTGTCCACCGTCGATCCAAGTCGGCTCGACGCCGAGGCGCGATGTGGACGTGGCTCGCACCCAGTCCGCAGACACCGCTCGGTCGTCTCGACCCATGACGTAGGCGGTGGGCACGTCCGGGAATTCGTGGAGCGGGGTGGGCTCGATGACCGGTGTCGGAGCCTGCGGGCGCAGCCGCACCGCTGACGCGGCGGCCATCCCGGGTTCGCAGTCATGGAAGAAGAGGTCAATCGCAACATCCGATGGCCAAAGGCTCCGACCGTCGGAGTCCTTGAGTTGGCGGGGTAAGCCATTGTCATACCACCATGGCGCCATCGGTCGGCCGGCCTTGAGCTGGTCACGCCAGCTGGTTCCAAGCTCGGGCAGAAGTGCGGCGAGAAAGATCAGGCCGTTCACCGGCGCGAGCGCGGGAACCAGCGGAATGGCGAGCCCCGCCAATGAATGCCCAACGACGACACTGCCCGTCGGTTGCACGGCAGCGGCGATCGCCGCTGCGTAGGCCTCGGCGCCCTGGCCCACCTCATCGCTGGGTAGCTGAACAGCCGTCGCCGTCTGGCCGCGATCTTCGAGGACATGGATCAGGGGCGCCCAACACCATGCGTCGTGCCAGGCGCCGTGGGTCAGGATGAAGTGGGTCACCCGTCCTGCCCTACCGCCGGCGATGCCTGTGAACGCAGTCGCTCAGACAGGATCTCACCACCGGAGGCGACCTCGTCGGGAGAGACCTCGACGATCCAGACCCGGACAGAGGTTTCGGGTACACCGAGGGCGTCGCTGGCGGCTCGAGAGATGCCGAGGACTAGGTTTCGCTTCTGCTCAGGGGTCCTGCCGCTGGCCAAGTTCACTTGAATGAAGGGCATATCCGTTCCGTTCCATTTGATTGCTCATGGCTGTTGGGACCCGTCGTCAGATCTTGACGCCGCTCAAGCTGACGCTTCCGATTCCGGTCACGCTGGCAGTGACGGTACTGCCAGGCTTCATCGGTACGGGAGCGGTCAACCCACCGGAGAGCACGACCCAGCCGGCTTCGAGTCGCTGCCCTCGGCGGGCGAGCGCATTGGCCATGAAGGCGACCGAGGCTGCCGGGTGTCCCAAAACCGCTGCACCAGAGGCAGAGTCGGCGATGACACCGTCGACATCGAGTAGACAGCCGACGGCGGCCAAGTCGAGAGTCGGCCGTACCAGGTCGGTGCCGAGCGCGAAGCCTGCCGAGGACGCGTTGTCAGCGATCGCGTCGAGATGGGTGAACGAGAACCCGTGGTAGCGGCTGTCGATCACGTCGAGGGCGGCGCAGACATATGAGGTGGCACCGAGGACATCGGCTGCGGTGGCATCAGGACCCTGCACCGGCTCGGCGAGCACGAAGGCGATCTCGGGCTCCACCCGCGGATGAATGAGCGCGTCAAGATCCAGCTCAGAACCGTCGGCGAGCATGTCGCTGGTCACGAACCCATAGAGGGGTTCGTCCACGCCCATCGCGATCTGCTTGGCGCGGCTGGTTAGTCCGAGCTTGCCGCCCAATAGCCGCGCCCCACGGCCGATCCTGGCGTCCACCACACCGCGTTGGATCTGATAGGCGGCATTTTCGGTGAGCTCGGTTTGCTCGGTCAACGGCGGGATGGTGATACGGGTCGTGGCTGCCTGGTCGAGCCGGCTCGATAGTTCAACGAGACTGAGATCGGTCATCTTCCCGCCCCCGAACCGGCCGACGCGAGAACCTGTCTGTCACTGGTGTCGTCGACGAATCCCACGGTGACGTCGCCGAGACCGTCGAACTGGGCACGGATGGTGTCACCTGGCGTGACGTTGATTGCCCGCGTGCAAGTCCCCGGCATGACGAGCTCGCCGGCCTCGAGCTGCACCCCGTAGGCGGCGAGGGTATTCGCCAGCCACGCCACCGCATTGGCGGGGTTGCCCAGAACCGCACCCGACGCGCCGGTCTCCACGATCGAGCCGTTGCGGCGCAGGACTACTCCAACTGCGCGGATGTCGATGTCGACCAGTCGAGTCGGCGTCCCGCCGACCACGACCCGTGCAGAAGAAGCGTTGTCGGCGATCGTGTCGACGATGGTGATCTGCCAGTCGCGGATCCGGGAGTCGATGACCTCCAAGGAAGGCACGACGAACGCCGTCGCGGCAAGAACGTCAGTGACCGTCACGCCGGGACCGCGCAGCGATCGGTTCAGGACGAAGGAGACCTCCGGTTCCACACGCGGGGCGATCAGCGCAGAACTGCTCAGTGGCGTGCCCTCGGGGTGGAACATGGATCCGAGCAAGACACCGAAATCTGGTGTGTCCACGCCGAATTGCACCTGCATTACCTTCGCGGTGAGCCCGACTTTCCGACCCCGGACGGACTCACCTGCCTGTACACGCAGTTTCGTGCCGGCGGCTTGGATGGCGTAGGCGTCCCCGATCGTCGCCTCCGGGTGTCGCTCACTGATCGAAATGCCCGGAACTCCCGAGGTCTCGGCTACGTAGAGCTCCTCGGCGAGTTGGAATATCTGCTCGTCGTCAAGGACTCGGCCCTCGGTTTTGGTTGGACTAGTCATACCGGTAACTATCGCGACCGCTGAATCACACGACAACGAACCGGACCGCCCAGTGGACCGAGGGCGGGACTTCGTGTGTGCCCGACGCAACGATCAGAGCCAGGCCGTTCGCGGCCCAACCAGCGCAAGAGCCCGCCGAAGACCAGGTCCACCAGGGTGACCCACGGCGAGGCATCACACCGAGGAAGCGAGACGATGACCTCCACCCCCCTGATCGTCAGTACGAACCCCTTCGACCGTTCGGACCGGGTCGGTGAGTTTCCCATCTCGTCAGCTGACGAGATCGCCGACGTCCTCAACCGGGCGCGGGACGTACGCCGGGAGTGGAACGCCCTGCCCGCAACTGCCCGGGCGGACGCGCTCTACGCTGCGGCAGCCGGCCTCGAAGCCAACAAGGTTGAGGTCACCAACCTCGTCGTGCGCGAGGTCGGGAAGCCGGTCGTCGAGGCACGCGGCGAGCTCAAGCGCGGTATTGACATCTTGCGCTATCACGCTGGTTCGATCATGATGCCGTCCGGCGACACCCTGCCGGGCTCAACGGTGACCGGCATTCAATTCACCACTCGCCGTCCGCTGGGCACCGTTGCGGTGGTCACCCCGTGGAACTTCCCGGTCGCGATCCCACTGTGGAAAGTAGTCCCCGCTCTGGCGTGGGGGAACGCCGTCGTCCTCAAGCCGTCGTCGGAGGCTGTCGGAGTGGCCACCAAGCTGGTGGAGATTCTGTCCGTCTACTTACCCGCAGGACTGCTGAGTTTGGCTGTCGGTGGCAAGGCCGTGGTCGACCGGCTCATCGATGGCGCTGACGGGCTCAGCTTCACTGGAAGCACGCCGGTCGGACTCGCTCTGGTGAAAAAAGCTGCCGAGCGCGCGATCCCGTGTCAGACCGAGATGGGCGGCAGCAATCCGTCGGTCGTGCTGGCCGATGCGGACATCCCGCGTGCCGTCGCCGCGGTCGCAGGGTCGGCGATGGCATTCGCGGGTCAGAAGTGCACCGCCACCGGCCGGATCATCGTGGAGGCCCCGGTCTACGACGAGGTGCGCGACCGGCTCGTCGAGGCCGTCGAACGGCTCACGGTCGGCGACCCCGGGAACGACGCGACGGTGACTGGGCCCGTGATCGGAGAGGCCGCCCTTGCCGAGGCTCTCGACGCACTCAAGCAGACCCGCGGTCGTCAGCTTTGCGGCGGCAACGCGGCCCCGGACACCAACGTCCTGTCGCCCACGATGGTCGAGGTGGACGGTTCGGAGCACGACATCCTGCTCGACCAGGAGGTGTTCGCCCCCGTCGCCGCGCTCGTACGCGCTGACGACCCGTCCCATGCCATGGCACTCGCCTCAGCTACCCCCTACGGGCTCTCTGCGGGGCTGTTCACCGCGAATGTGGCTGCGGTGCTGCAGTTCATCCGGCACAGCGAAGTCGGCATGGTGCGCGTCAACGCTCCGACCACCGGTGTTGACTTCTGGGCGCCATTCGGCGGGATGAAGGCGTCGTCCTTCGGTTCCCGTGAGCAAGGCCCTGCCGCGAAGGACTTCTTCACGCACGGCGTGACAGTCTTCGTCGACGCGTAGACATTGGACGCGACTAGTCCTGCGACGCACGCAACAAGTGTTCTGCTCCAATGGGTTCCGCTACGGGGTATGGTTGTGTGCGCGGTGGTGTTTGCTCTGTTGACCCGTCTGGTCGTCTCATTGGTCATTGGAAGCTCGCGGCACGACGGGGATGGGGCTGAGCCGGCGTATGTGTTTGCCGACCCCAGATTCATCTGCGAAGACACCCCGTATCGCGGCTTTGCGTACGTTTACCTGCCGGGTGGCTATCGACGACGTGATCAAGGTCGATGACGGATCGCACTTGGAAGCCCTCCGCCCGACTCACTCCGAGAAGTCATGGGGCGCTGTCGAGCAGGTTGAAATCCAGCACCCAGCGATGTGACTGTCCGACCTCGAGCCGCGGGCAGTCCTGACATTGCACGGCTGTCCGCGCCGGTCCGGTCAATGGACTCCGATGTAGATAGACAGAGCGCCTTGTTTGGAGTATGTAGGTCAGCCGCGAGACAGGAGCAGAAATGGGGCAGCACCACCACGGGCCTGTCGTGCGTCGCCTAATTCCCAATGAGCGGCGGACGAGCGGCCGCGACAGAAGGTGAGGGACGCGATGTCGATCATCGAAATCGACCCGGGTGGCTTCGTTGTCGAGGCCGAACTCGGCGAGACGGTTCTTGCGGCCATGCGCCGTCACGGTATCGCCCCGAGGTCGGGTTGTCGCCGCGGTGGCTGCAGCCTATGCAAGGCCGATGTCGTCTCCGGCACGGTAACGCACGAGGTCGGTGCCGCTGCTACTGCGCTCACGGCCGAAGAAGTAGCGGACGGGGTCTGCCTTCCATGCCGTGCGCACGCCCTCACCGACTGCAAAATCCGTCTGCGGGGTCCTGCTCGCCGCATCTTTACCGCAACACCACCGCGTACTGCGACGCCCGCTTAGGAGCGGACGAAGATTCCTAGCAACCACCGGGCACTGAAGAAGCAACGTTCACAATCTAATCGGCGAAGGAGATCAACCATGGGTGTAATGCGACTTGGGTACGTTCATGTGCGGCAGAGTGACCTCACCACCGCGACCAAGCATTACAGCGACACACTCGGAATGACCGTGATGGCAGAGAAGCCGGGCCAGGTGTTCCTGAAGTCCTGGGATGAGTACGACCACCACTCCGTCGTGCTGGAAGAGGGTGGCGCAGGATTGGTGAAGATGGGCTACAAGTGCGAGAAGCCCGAAGACATCGAGGAGATCGAGAAGAAGGTTCTCGCCTTCGGCTGCACTGTCGAGCGCATGTCCGCTGGGGAGAATCTCGCGATCGGCGACGGTGTCAGGATCACCCTTCCCTCCGGCCATCTCGTCGAGCTCTACTCCGAGGCGGAGTATGTCGGGCACGAACTCGGCCTGCTGAACCCCGATGTCGCGCCGCGAAACCCGATCGGCGTGCACGTGCCCCGCCTCGACCACGCCGTCATTACGGCCGAGGAGCCGGAGGTTATCGAAAGGTTCTTCCAGGAGTGCATGGGCTTCAAGCCAGCCGAGCGGGTGCTGGGAAATGAGCCGAAGCCGGAGTTGCTCGGATCATTCCTGTTCTGCAGCAACACTCCACACGACTTCGCGGTGCTGAAGGGGCCAAACAACAAGCTTCACCACTTCGCCTACACCGTCCAGGACTGGTCAGATATATTGCGCGGCACCCGAATCCTCGTCCAGGACGACGTCCGGATCGACGAAGGCGCCACACAGCATTCCGTCACCCGAGGGACGACGACCTACTTCTTCGATACCTCCGGTAATCGTAATGAGATCTTCGCGGGTGGCTATACCACCTTCCCGGACTGGCGGCCGATCACCTGGACCGGTGACAACTTGGCCAAGTCGATCTTCTACTTCCATCAGGAGTTGTCCGACGAATTCATGACCACGCTGACCTGACGGAAATCTATTGGGCGTCAATCACTTATATGCAGGCACACACAGAAAGTAGTCCGATGCGAGCAATCATCATTGGTGGGGGAATCGGGGGACTGTTTACCGCGATTGCCCTCCGGCAGGCTGAAGGGGTCTTCGACCAGATCGAGGTCTTCGAGCAATCGTCGGTGCCGACTGAGGCCGGTGCTGGACTGAACATCGCTCCCAATGGCGCCCGTTTATGTCACTGGCTCGGGGTAGATCTCGACGGGGGGGATCCCAAAGGGCCCAGCGGTGTGCCGGATGGCGGCCGCGCTTCGATCCTGGACGTGACGCGGATGATCAACGACGATCTCAGTGTTTCGCGGAAGCCGTTCCACTACAACGCCCCCGAGAAGCGGGCACTTGGTGGTGGGTTCCATCACATGCACCGTCAAGATCTGCTGATGTGTTTGCACGAGCGGGTACGTGAATTGGCGCCTGAGTATCCCGTTGCCAGTCCGATCAGCGTTCACATGGGTAAGCGTCTGGTGGGCATCGAGCAGCACGACGCGGGTGTGACGGCCAGCTTTGCCGATGGAACCACCACGACCGGCGACATCCTCATCGGTGCGGACGGTATCCACTCGAAGGTGCTGGAGCTGACGTGGCCGGAGGCCCCGGAGCGGCGGTTCACCGGTTCACTGATCTTTCGCGGGCTGATTCCACGCGCGGATGTCGAGACGCTTCGGAAAGCCGATGGGAGGCCGCTCGATCACAACCCGCTTGACGAGCTGTGTATGGACATGTACAAGCGCAACGACGACTACGCCATGAGCTATTGGGTACGCGGCGGCGAACTTTTGAACATCGGTTTCACCTGGTATGACCCCGAGTCGACCGAGTTCACCGATGACTGGGGCGATTGGCGCACCATCGAGGTCGACGAACTCGTCGAGCACATCAAGAAAATGTGGGCTGGCGACCCGCGGATGGATAACCTAGTCGCACTTGCCGGCGCGATGAAGAACACCACCAAGTGGGGTCTCTACGATCGCCCTGCCTTCACGTCCTGGCAGGACGGTCGGATCTGTCTTGTCGGGGATGCCGCGCACCCGATGTTGCCGACGATGGGTCAGGGTGCCTCCCAGACGATGGAGGACAGCGCAGCCCTTGCCAAGGCCTTCGCGCTGCACCAGAGCGACTTCGCGTCGGCCTTCCTGCATTACGAACGCGTGCGCCACTACCGCGCGACCCGGTTCCAGTTCGCGTCGAAGGTCGCGTTCAAACATCTCGAGCCCGAGGATTCAGCTGAGCGCAAGCAGATCCTGGCTGCCGTGGATGAACGAGACTTCGCGTTCTTCGACCACGAAGAACGCGCGGGCAATGACGACTCCTGGATCTATGAGTTCGACGCCCGCGAGATCGGGGACCGGCTTCCGCCTCGGCGGTGGGGACCGTGGGATTACCGGGCGTCGGGTGCGGGTGCTGAGGCGCGTCGGGTGATCACGATGAACCTGTGGAAACCGAGCGTGCCCGCGACGGGCGATCGCTTGGTGACCCGACAGGAACTCGAGCAGCACAACACCTTCGAGGACTGCTGGGTCATCATTCACGGCAAGGTTTATGACCTCACCGAGTGGAAGGACCGCCATCCGGGAGGGCCCTTCGTGGCGAGGCTGTACGCAGGCAAGGATGCCTCTGCTGAATTCGGTGACTTCCACAGCAAGGCAGCCACGCGCCACATGCGCCTCTTCTGTATCGGCGACTACGCCGGCGACCGAATGACCTCGGAGGAGTTTGCACGTGGGACCGCACATTAGTCTGGCCGACGGCATCGATGTCGTTGTCGACAGTGTTCGCCAACTCACCCCGGACGTCGCCGAGATACGGGTGACCGATCCGTCGGGGGCGCCGCTCCCGCCGTGGCAGCCCGGTTCGCACATCGAGGTGGGTCTCCCCAGCGGTATAACGCGGCAGTACTCGCTGTGTGGTTCGGGGTCCGACGAGCGGTCTTACACCATTGGCGTGCTGCGCCAGCCTGCCGGTCGCGGTGGTTCGGCGGAGTTGCATCGCGTGACCAAGCCCGGTTTGGTGTTAAGGATCAGCAAGCCGCGAAACAACTTTCACCTCCGCGACGCACCCTCCTATCTCTTCCTTGCCGGTGGAATTGGAATCACCCCGCTGCTTCCCATGGTTCGTTCGGTGGCGCAGCGCGGGGCCGAATGGAGGCTTCACTACGGGGCGCGGTCTCTTGAGCAAATGGCTTTTCGGGAACGCGTTGACGAGTTGTCGCCGGCGCGGTACACGCTCTGGCCGCAAGACTCTGCTGGCCGGATGCCAGTCGGTGAGCTGATCGCAGCGGCGACGCCGGAAACGTTGGTCTATGTGTGTGGGCCCGCTGCAATGCTGGATGCAGCGTCGGTCGCGGTCAAAGCCGCCGGTCGTACACCGCGACTGGAGATTGAGCGGTTCACGGGTCCCGCAGCCGTTGATGAGGGACCGTCGGGGGCCATCGAGGTGGAGTTGAAGCGCTCGGGTGTGGTCGTGCACGTCGACGGTGGGCAGTCGATCCTGGATGCGGTGCGGGCTGTCGTTCCCGAGGTGGAGTTCTCTTGTCAGGAGGGCTATTGCGGCACGTGTGAGACCGCCGTGTTGTCGGGGATTCCCGATCACAGGGATGTCTACCTCGACGACGAAGAGCATGCATCGAACTCTGTGATGATGATCTGCATCAGCAGGGCACTCACACCGAATCTGGTCCTGGACTTGTAGGCCAATCGCAGGAGCGGAAGGGCCGCAACAGAAGTGGAGATGAAGACCTGGCCACCGCGACCGTCGGTCGCTCATGACGACCGGTCAGCGATCGGCTTTAGTCACACGGGTCGCACTGCCCGCTGAGCGGGAGTTGGCTGAAGTGCACGGGGCCGAGGATGACGGGTTTCCCGACGTGCGGTTTTGTCCTCACGCGTTTGGCGATGACCGCGCGTGTCGGGGTGGGTTGGCCGCCATCGGCCGGCATGTCGGCGCCATGGAAGCGGTAGCACTGTAGCCGCGACTCGGCAGCGTGCGGCTGAAGATCCTTCGGCTTTGGCTGACCCATGATCTTCAACGCGTATGCGTAACCCGCGCCGACCGTTTCGTCACCGCTCGAGACGCACAGCGCCCTCAGTGGCGGTCCACCTTCGGTCGCATTCCGGTCTGCAATCGCGACCGGAACCCTTGCCGATCCAGCTCCGCTGATGCGCGCCGTACTGGATGCCCGAGTCGCCAAGGACGCTCCGCGCAAGGTCCGAGTAGGTGAGGTAGTCGTTGTAGCGCTTCGCCGTCTGGATGAGGACCCCGTAGGCGGCTCGGACCCATTCGGCATGTGCTTCATGGAAGGAAACCGGTGCTCCGTCAGACGCTCGCCACGGTGAAGGAACGTTCAGTCTTCGCCCGACGGCGCGGAGCTGTCCTTGATCGGATCGTCCGGCTCGCTGGTCGGCGCTGCTTCTTGCTCGTCGCTAGTCACCTGTGACGACAGACAGGCGGGTCTGCTGAGCGATGCTCGGCGAGAAAGGTCGCCGTGATGACGACACTGGATGATGTGACCAAGAAGAAGGCTGAGCAGTCCGCAGAGCAGCAGGCTGCGGTCGAGTTGGTCCGGCTGGCCCAGGAGCAGGGCCTGTCGCTGACAGGGCCCGACGGGTTGCTCAAGCAGCTGACGAAAACGGTCCTGGAGACCGCGCTGAACGAGGAGATGACCGAGCACCTCGGCTATGAGAAACACGATCCGGCCGGCGCGGGGACAGGCAACATCCGCAACGGCACCCGCTCCAAGACGGTGCTGACCGACACCACCGGCCCGGTCGAGATCGACGTGCCGCGTGATCGGGCAGCGACGTTCGAGCCGCAGATCATCAAGAAGCGGCAACGCCGACTGTCCGGTGTGGACGAGGTGGTGTTGTCTTTGTATGCCAAAGGGCTTACCACGGGCGAGATCTCGGCTCACTTCGCCGAGATCTACGGCGCCTCGGTCTCGAGGAAGCGGCTCCTCGGCCTCCAAGGAGGCGATCAGCCGGATCACCGACAAAGTGCTCGAGGAGATGAACGAGTGGGCGGTGCGGCCTCTGGATGAAACCTACGCGGCGATCTTCATCGACGCGATCGTGGTGAAGGTCCGCGACGGCCAAGTCGCCAACCGGCCGTTCTACGCCGCGATCGGCGTCACTCTCGGCGGGGAACGCGACATCCTGGGCCTATGGGCCGGCACCGGCGGTGAGGGCGCCAAATTCTGGATGGCCGTGCTCACTGAGCTACGCAACCGCGGCATCAAGGACACCTTCTTCGTCGCCTGCGACGGTCTGAAGGGCTTGCCCGAGGTGGTCGGCAACGTGTGGCCGCAGGCGATCGTCCAAACCTGCATCATTCACCTGATACGCAAGACTTTTCGGCTCACCTCCCGTAAGTATTGGGATGAGATCAAGCGCGATATCAAACCGATCTACACCGCGGTTAACGCCGCCTCGGCCCGCTCGGCGTTCGACGAGTTGGCCGAGAAATGGGGGCAGCGCTATCCGGCGGTGATTCGGTTGTGGGACAACGCCTGGAACGAGTTCATCCCGTTCCTGGACTACGACGTGGAGATCCGGCGGGTGATCTGCTCGACGAATGCGATCGAGTCGCTCAATGCCCGCTACCGCCGCGCGATCAAGGCCCGAGGGCACTTCCCCGCGGAGCAGGCCGCCCTGAAATGCCTCTATCTGGTGACCCGGTCGCTGGACCCGACCGGTGCCGGCAGGGCACGATGGACGATGCGGTGGTTGAGTCGGCCCGGGGCGCGGTGTCGGCATTGCTGCCGCTCCGTTTCCCCGGGCCGCTCGCCGAACCCGGCGTGCGTGTCTCCACGCACCGGGCTCTCCACGATCGGGTGCCGTCAGGCCGTTCTCAGCCGCAGGAACGGGTTAGGAATCTTGTTGCCGCGGTATCGGTAACGGGTGACCGTCACCGCTGCCGGATTGAACACCTCGATCCCATCTGCCGCGATCGGAAGCCACCTCCCCGTGGGAGTGGTGAACTTGCGGCGGAACACCTTCCACCTCCAGCGGTGCCGTTTGCGCAACCAGCGGATGATGCGCCAATTGACGAAGCGGCGCAGCCGGTTGAGCGTGTGCTTGCACACGGCATACCGGAAGTAGTTGGTCCAACCGCGCAGGATCTGGTTGATCCTGCCGACGACGGCTCCCATGTCCGCTTGGCTGACACGATGTGTCAGAGCACGGATCTTCGCCTTGACCGACCGGAACGGCCGATCGGTGATGAACGTGTGGACGAACCACTTCCGTGTTCCCCGTTTACGTTTCCACTGGATGCGGAAACCGAGGAAGTCGAACCCTTCGCGCATGTGCACGATCCGCGTCTTGGACTCCGAGAATCGAAGCCCTAGCGGAGCAAGCACGGTCGCGATGTCCTCGCGCAACGCGACCACGTCGCCTTCTTCGCCGTGCACGAGCACGACGAAATCGTCCGCATAACGGACGATCCGCCACGTCGGCAGACCCTTGGAGCGACGATGGTTGCGTCGGTAGGTCGTTCCCATCACCCCGTCCGGTTGCCACGGGGCCATCACGTGCTCATCGAGCACTGACAACGCAATGTTGGCCAGCAGTGGTGAGAGAATCCCGCCCTGTGGGGTGCCGGTGTCGGAGTCCTCGTAGCGGCCGGTCTCGGTCAACACCCCAGCCTTGAGGAATGCCTTCACCAGCGCGAGCACGCGCTTGTCTTTGACCCGCAACCGAACTCGGCCCATCAGAGCCGAATGATCGATCCGGTCGAAGCACGCCTCGATGTCGGCGTCCAGCACCCACTGATAACCGCGGGAACCAAACATCTGAATCTCAGCGATCGCGTCGTACGCCCGCCGCCGGGGCCGGAAACCGTAGGAGACCGGAAGAAAGTCGGCCTCGAAAATCGGCTCCAGCACCAGCTTCAATGCGGCCTGAACCACCCGATCGGCAATGGTCGGGATCCCCAACTTGCGGAGCTTGCCCGACCCACCCGGTTTCGGAATCTTGCGCTGTCGTACGGGCACAGGACGAAACGAGCCGTCCTTGAGTGACGTACGGAGCTGGTCCAGGAACCTAGGCATCCCGAGGCCTTGTTCGACGTTGACGGTAGTCACACCTCGAAGCCGGGCGTGTTGCGGCCACGGTTGTCCGCGACCCGGTCGAACGCCACGATCAGCGTCGCCGGGTCGTGCACGAGGTTGAACACATCACCAAACCGCCGCCCAGTATCGGCCACCGCCCAACGGTGCAGCTTGTCCTGCATCTCCGATACCCGCTGCCACGGACCCTTCTGGCGCGCGGCCGGCGCCGCCTTCGGCGGTGCATCTTTCGGCATTACAGCAACCAACTGCATCCTCTCGCTGTTGCCCTACCCCATGTGACCGGTCCCCCGACCTCGGAGCACTACGGCAACTCCGCCCCGCCGCGAGCCGATCGGCCGACGGTGCACCCAGGCCCCCGATACGCTGGCCGCCACCGGAAAGGGCAGACCCGCAACGGCTTCCGTGTTCACTGTGTTCGCTCGATCGAGGAGCATCCCGACTCTGCCCCTGCGGCCTCGCTGTGGTTACAGTCCCAGCCCCGGGCTCGTAGAGGTGGCTGATCATGCGTTTGAGGGACGGATGGGGTATCGATTCTCGCTCAGTGGTACTTTTTTATACCAAATTCCTGAGAAACTTTTCGTGTCGGTTAGCCGCGGGTTCCGATCAGAATTCCTTGTAGCCAAGGTACTTGCCGCTCAGGACGATTCGGACGCGGTCGCCGGCCGCGTCGGGCTCGCGGGAGAGATCGATGCGGAAGTCGATGGCGCTCATGATGCCGTCACCGAACTCCTCATGCACGAGTTCCTTGATCGTTGGGCCGTATACGGCGACCATTTCATGCAACCTATAGATGAGCGGGTCGGTTGGTACGACGGCAGGCATTGAGCCCTTATAGGGCGGTGCCTGCAGAATGTGCTCCGCCTCAGCGGGCAGGTTGAAGATTCGTACCACAGCTTGCGCCTGGTCTGCTTCGAGCGCCATCTGTCCAAGGCACGCCGCGGTCGTCCATTCCTTGCTGGCGCCGACCTCCTCGGCGACTTGGGACCATCGAACCCCACGCTGAATGCGCTCGGCGGTAATGAGTCCCGTGACGTCAGCGCGAGTGAGGGGGGTGGTCATCGGTCAGCCTCCTTGAGGAGGGCAATGGCCTCTGCGGTGGTCCAGACCGCGCTGGCGAGGAATCGGAAGTTCACTAGCGCGGCGAGGTAGCCGTCGCCTTCGGGCAGGCGTGGGCCCGCTGTGGCGTCCTTGACGACGGCGACTTCGAAGCCCTGCTCGACGAGTTCACGCATGTGGCCTTCGACGCACAGGTTGGCAGCCATCCCTGCCAGGATCACCTGGTTCACGCCGCGTTTACGTAACTGGAGAACCAGGTCGTTTGACTCGGGACCGACGATCTTGTGCGGAGAGGCGATCACGGTTTGCCCGTCATGGATGTGGTGCTGGTAGGCGGGCAGGAAGTCGGCGCCCGAGCCGGCGAAGCCGTCCGTCGTGTATGCGCCCCGGCGCCCGAACATGCCGGCAGTGCTCATGAACTGTTCGAGCGGATCGCCGAACCGCCACTGCTTGTCGGTGGGATAGAAGTAGTGCGGCGACACCGCAACTGTCATGTGCATCAGCTTCGCGGCGTCGAACAGTTCGCCGATGTGAGCGACGGTGTTGTTCTCGCTGATGCTGTCACCGAACACCGCCCATGAGACGCCCTCGGGGCTGAGGAAATCGATCTGCGGATCAGTGATGACCAGCGCGGCGTGCTCACGATTGAGCACAAAGGTAGAACCTGGGAGCGCAGGGTTGTCTGGTTCGGCGTAGATAGTCAGATCTGTCATGGGGCAATCCTCACGTGCCGGAAAGGGAAGAGCGAGACACTATGAATAATAGATGACCAGTCGACTATATTCAAGCACCGCGCCGACGCCGAACCCGGCCCTGGACAGATCGGTGCAGAAGCGCAGGAACGGTGACCGCTTCGAAGCTGTCATATGGCGCGCGGCTGCGGGCGACCTTCCCGCGGAGGGCCGCACCCTCCCACGCCTGGATCAGCTGCTGGGCGATCTCCGCCGCATCGAGATCCGCTCGGACGCCACCCCATTCACCCTGGCCAGAGCGCACACACTCGGCGAGAGCCTCATCCCAACGGTAGAGAATGCGGAGGAGTTCGGCGCGCACCGGTTCACTAGAACCACCAAGCTCGAGCGACAAGTTGCCGACCAAGCAGCCGAGCACGAAGTCGCCGGCCTCGTGCTCGTCGGCGAGGGCGTGGAAGAAGCGTGTGATTCGTTCCCGTGCCAAACCTTCTGCTTCAAGAATTGGGAGAAGGCGCGTTTCGATATCGGACCAATAATGTTCGAGGATCGCCGCGGCGAATGCCTCTTTGCTGGCAAAATATGCGTAGAACGACCCTTTTGGCACACCTGCGACATCGGTGATGTCTTTGACCCCGCTGGCGGTGAATCCACGCGCGTGTATGAGGCTGAGTCCCGCTTCGAGCAGGCGGCGACGCACGTCGGGATTCGATGGGCGGGGCACACAGCCAATCGTAGCTGACCGGTCGCCTACCTCTGTCGGCTCGACGGCAAGCTGATGGATATGCACAACGCGAGCTCAACATTTCACGAAGAGTCGTGAAGCCAACCGGGCGCTCACCTCGCGTCCGCGGGTCTCCAGCCTTCCCGCACGCCAGCAATCTCGCCGATCTCGCCCGGCCTGTTCGCGGTGCAGCCCGTGCAAGCGGTGTTGCCGGGCGTGATTGAGGGCTGGTGGGGTCGATTTGGCAGTCGTTCCAGCTTGGCGCTCGGGACCGAATGCACTCTCTTGTATGCGAGCCGAGTAGGCAGCCTGGAAACCGTGCAGCGGACTTGCCCAGAGAGCTTGCTGCACACCGCGCCACCGTGAATGATGTTGTGCCGGGGCCCGTTGAATGGGGGGCGTGCCGTGGGATTGACCGGATCCGATCGTGAAGCATGTGCCCACGATGAAATCCGTTGCGTCCGGCTGAGGTTGCCCACCTGATCACTACGTTGCTGCACGAGGCGGTATACCACGTATCGAGGGTCAGAGTGTCAGGGTCCGTTATGCCGACTACTTACCCACCGACGGTTTCCAAACGCAAAATATTGTCTCCACGATTGGGGCCTTCACTTTAGCGGCCTCAATGCTGCCGTTCGTCTGGAACTTGTTAAAGAGCTGCGCTACGGCGAACCAGTCGTCGTCGATGACCCCTGGGGCTTCGGCAACTCGCTGGAATGGGCCACCAGTTGCCCACCGCCACGACACAACTTCACCGAACTGCCCCGCGTCCGCTCCGAAAGGCCCGCCTTCGAACTGAACTACCCCGCAAATGCTCAATCGGATACCCGCCGAAAACCACACTAGGAGCAATCACAGAGCTGAGAACCGAGGCCTAACCGATACGATGGCGAAAGGCCGAAATAGTGACCCATGAGCCGGACCGCACAACTATGTGCAACCCCAGCTGCCGGGTTACCGCCGCGACCGTGGATCGTGTCCATTGACAGCACGTTCGATCATCAGCCCGCGCAGGATGTAGCGGGCGCAGCGCCGGATCGTCGCCCGCCGCGGCGGGCGAGTCGATCGGCGTTGTGGGCGAACACGTTGCCACGGATGAAAGCAGCCTCGCCCGCAGCTGGCGGACGACTGATCGTCGCATTCCAGCCACACCTGTACTCGCGGACGTTCGCCATAGAGTCCGGCGCCGCGTTGGATCATGGCGATGAGGTGGTCGTGTTGGACGTCTACGTCGCGACAGAAGACCCGATCCCGGGTTTCACCCGGTGGCCTGATCGCCAATGCGGTGCGCTATCACCGGAGGGCGTGCATTACGTGCCCAAGCGCGGCGCGGTGCCGACCGTGCTCGCAGGGCTGCCAGCTCAGGCGACATCATCATCACCATGAGGGCAGGGGATACGACATCACGGCGCTGCGATCAGAGTTACTGGAGCAACTGGCACGCAAGAAGCGGCCGTCTTGAGCCGCGCCTCAGTGGTGCGAGCCGGATTACTCAGGTCCTCGTCATGTGCAGTGGCAGTGGAATCTAGCGCAGCGTGTAGAGAGAAGGGTATGTCGGCCAACACCGGTCCACCACCCTGGGCCACCGAGTCCGTCGATCTCGTCGACGCCGATCCCGCCTGGGCTCTCCGCGGTGAGCAGGAACGCGACCATCTCGAAACGCTGCTCTCCCCTCGGCGGATCGCCCGCATCGAGCACGTCGGCTCCACCTCGATACCCGGTCTCGTAGCGAAACCGATCATCGATCTTCAAGCGCCCGTCGCCGATCTCTCGGATTCAGATTCGATCGCGGCGGTGTTGGCTTCCCACAACTGGCATCACGTGCATCCCGATCTCGACCAGCGACCCTGGCGGCGCTTCTTCGTCAAAGTCGCCGACGGGCGGCCCAGCGCCACCGTCATGTGATGACCCCCGACAGCCCGCGCCGGCACCAGCAGATCGCGTTCCGCGACAGCTGCGCGCGGACCCCCAGAACTCGGGGCAGAACACCGAATCGTGCTCTGCGATAGCGACCCGTTGAAGTTGCACTATTCATGGGGGTCTGGCCAGAATCGGTGCCGCCCCCTGGTCCAGATTCGAACATGAACTTGGCGCTACGCGAGCGGCTTTGGCCGCCGGCAGGCTTGGCTTTGCCGATGTCGCGCTGGTGTCGATACTTTCTGTCCACGTCCTGCGCACCCGTAATCCCAAGCCACAAACCCGACCCGCCAAAGGCGGTCATTTGACGTGCAATGCGCAGCTGCGGGAGCCGCCGCGCGAGTTGGTACTCCACAGTCGAGCGTGCCGAGCCCGGCAGGGTGATGTGGACTTGGCCGGCGTCCCGACGGCGCTGGGTGAGCGGCCCCAGCGCTGCGATCCAGCATTGCTCGACGACATCATCGGTCACCCCCGCCCGGGTAGAGTAAGACATCTGGATCCAGGGCCAGTTTCTGTGAGCAATTGACCGACTGAACGGTTTCGACGTTCTGGCGGCGCCGGACTCGGCGGTTAGCTTGACGACTGGCGCAGGTGGGACACCACCGGGAAGCGACGTTTGCACGCATCGACCGCCTGGGTGTTCCTCCTCTGTGAGGAGTGAACCCTGCCCGCAACCATCATTGATGGCGCACGTGTCGCCCAAGCCATGCTTACCGAAACACGCGAGCAGGCAGCGGAGTTCCATAAGACATGCGGTCGAAAACCTTGTTTGGCAACCGTCTTGGTCGGTGATGATCCTGCCTCGCACACCTACGTCCGCATGAAGACCAACCGCTGTCGCAGCACCGGCCTGGAGTCGCGCAGTCACCAAATTGCCGCAATAGCGACCACCAGCGATGTCGTCGACCTCGTGCCGAGCCTTTCCGCCAAAGACAGTGTGGACGGCATTCTCGTCCCACACCCGATGCCCGCCCATGTCGACGAACGTGCGGACTTCGAGCCATCCCCCAGCAAGGACCCGATATCAAGGGCCAGGCTATTGTTTGGGCAGTACCTAAACGTATGCGATCGATCGGTGTAGCGCGCACCGTCACCATCGGCCCAGACTTGGTGTGCTCAGCTGGCCACGTATCGCCAGCGCTTACATGACAGTCATCGCGCTGGCGCGCTACGGAGCCGGGCCGATGACAACGACCACGAGATGGCACGGCGGGCCGCGCAAAGTCTTGACCCGCTCCTGAGTTGGGTCACTTCGGACAGTTTTCGGAAGCTGCAGGGCGTTGAACTGCAGTGATGTCTCGGCTTAGTGCACCCGCTAGGCACTAATTTGGGTCGGTAGGCTGCCTGGATGGTCTGGATTCGGCGGGTGCGCACCGCCTCGGGCGCAACGGCGGTCCAGATCGCCGAATCCGTCGACGGCCGCCGCAGGATCGTGCGCCATGTCGGTTCTGCGCGTGATGACGCCGAGCTGGGTCTGCTCATCGAGGAGGCCCGCCGGCTGTTGGCCGATGACACCCAAGGCGAGCTTGATCTCGGGATTACCCCGAAAGCTGTTCGGGCCCAGATGGTTCCGAATCCGGCTGAAGCGTTGTTCCCCGACGGTGCTGGTGTGCCCACGGCGCGGGAGTTGGTGGCGCGACCACGGGTGCTCAAGAGCAGCAGCGGGCTGCTCTATGACGCCCTGGCCCAGGTGTACGCCAGCCTGGGGTTCGAGGCCGCGGCGGGCGATGAGGTCTTCCGGGACCTGGTGATCGCCCGGGTGGTGGAACCGACCAGCTTGCTCGATGTCGATCGGGTCCTGGCCGAACTGGGCCGCACCTCGGCGTCACTGTCAACCCGCAAACGCACCCTGCGCCGCGCCCGCGCCGGTGGGTATCGCGAGCAGATCGCTACCGCCTGTTTCGCCCACGCCCGCACCGCCGGTGATGTCAGCCTTGTGCTCTACGACGTCACCACGCTCTACTTCGAGGCCGACAAGGAAGATGACCTGCGCCGCGTCGGCTACTCCAAAGAACGCCGCGTCGATCCACAGATCGTGGTCGGATTGCTGGTCGACCGGCGCGGATTCCCCTTGGAGATCGGTTGTTTCGAAGGCAACAAGGCCGAAACTCTGACGATCGTGCCCATCGTGAAAGCGTTCCAAGCCCGCCACCAGATCACCGATATGGTCGTCGTCGCCGATGCCGGCATGCTCGCCAGCGGCAATCTGCGCGAGCTCGACGAGGCAGGGTTGCGGTTCATCGTCGGATCCAGGGTTACCAAAGCGCCCAATGATCTGGCATCGCACTTCCATTGGCACGGCGATTTCTTCACCGACGGCCAGATCATCGACACCATCACCCCACGCGATCAACGCGGCACCGCCACCAAGACCAGCGACCCCAAACGCAAAGCCGAGCCCGTCTGGGATCCGGCCGTCCACGCCAAGTCGTGGCGGGCGGTGTGGGCGTACTCAACCAAACGCGCGGTGCGTGACACCAAGACGCTCAACCTGCAGGAGAACAAGGCCCGCGCGGTCGCCGCCGGCGAGAAGGCGGCGCGGGTACCGCGGTTCATCAAGAACCGCAACGGTTCCCAAGAATTCGACGAGGCATCGTTGCAGCGGGCCCGCCGGTTGGTAGGGCTCAAGGGCTACGTCACCAACATCGACGCCGCGCTGATGCCCGCGACCGAAGTGATCGCCAGCTACCACAACCTCTGGCACGTCGAGGCGTCCTTCCGGATGTCCAAATCCGACCTCGCCGCCCGACCTATGTTCGCCCGCACCCGCGACGCCATCGAAGCCCACCTGACGATCGTGTTCACCGCCCTGGCCGTCAGCCGCGAGGTCCAGAACCGGACCGGACTGTCACTGCGCCGATTCCTGCGCACCCTCAAACCCCTGCGCTCGGCCACCATCGACCTCAATGGCGTCATCGCCACCTACCCGCCAGCCATAGACAACGAGGTCAAGACCATTCTGGATGCGCTGGAAGCCGAAAATTCAAGGCACTAAGCCATATGACCCAACTCGGGCCGAAACACGCGAGCAGGCAGCGGAGTTCCATAAGACATGCGGTCGAAAACCTTGTTTGGCAACCGTCTTGGTCGGTGATGATCCTGCCTCGCACACCTACGTCCGCATGAAGACCAACCGCTGTCGCAGCACCGGCCTGGAGTCGCGCAGTCACCAAATTGCCGCAATAGCGACCACCAGCGATGTCGTCGACCTCGTGCCGAGCCTTTCCGCCAAAGACAGTGTGGACGGCATTCTCGTCCCACACCCGATGCCCGCCCATGTCGACGAACGTGCGGACTTCGAGCCATCCCCCAGCAAGGACCCGATATCAAGGGCCAGGCTATTGTTTGGGCAGTACCTAAACGTATGCGATCGATCGGTGTAGCGCGCACCGTCACCATCGGCCCAGACTTGGTGTGCTCAGCTGGCCACGTATCGCCAGCGCTTACATGACAGTCATCGCGCTGGCGCGCTACGGAGCCGGGCCGATGACAACGACCACGAGATGGCACGGCGGGCCGCGCAAAGTCTTGACCCGCTGCAAGGAGTCCGTCATCGGCCCTCACGCGACGGTATTCTTGGCTGCGGCAGCTTGCTTTTCAGAGCCGGGCCAGTTGTAGCTGCCTGGCTTGCGACTCTCCTTGGCAATCTGCTTGACAACGGTCTTGCAGATCATCTCTTTGATACTCGCTGCCATCCTGCCGCCCACATAGACACGCCGCGGCGTGTCGTCGCGGTGTGTCAGCTGGAACGTGCCGCGGCGGCGTCCGATGCTGATGCACTGCCCGCCGAAATTCTGACCGAGGGGTGTGAGCGGATCGCCAGCGACACGTTGGAGCACAGTGTTGGCAGCCCTGGCGCCCAGCGGCCCAGCGGCCTGGCAGCTCATTCTCAGCGGCTCATTGGAGGGGGCCACAGCGTCGCCGGCACCGATGATGTACGGGTTGTCGACGCTCGTCAGTGTCTCGTCGGTCAGCAGCCGTCCCAGTTCATCGGTGCTCAGGCCGCTCTTGGCGGCCAGATCCGGCACGCCAAAGCCGGCCGTCCACACAGTCACTTTGCTCGGTAGGGTCCGCCCGTCGCTGAGCCGGACGTGGTCGGAGCGGAGTTCGGCCACCACCGCGTCGTCTTGGACATCGACGCCAAGGCGCTTGAGCTGCCGGCGGACTGAAGCACGCCCTTTCTCGCTCAGACTCGGACCGAGGACTCCTCCGCACAGCAGGGTCACCGAGCCCTCGCGACGGTGCTCTGCCAGTTCCGAAGCGGCCTCTATACCGGTCAATCCCCCACCCACGACACAGATTGGCGCATCGGGTTGCAGCTTGTCCACTGCGTCGCGAAGTCGCTCGGCTTGCTCAAGCTCAGCAATGGGGAAGGCAAATTCGCTCGCGCCATGCAATTTAGTGGGCACTATGCCGATGCTTCCCACGGCATAGATCAGATAGTCGTATGGCACTGTCCCGCCTGAGGCCAGAGCCACGCTGCGGGTAACGACGTCGATGCGCGCTGCGGTGT
This sequence comes from Mycobacteroides sp. H003, assembly GCF_001440135.1. NCBI lineage: Bacteria > Bacillati > Actinomycetota > Actinomycetes > Mycobacteriales > Mycobacteriaceae > Mycobacteroides > Mycobacteroides sp. H003. The sequence goes on along the minus strand of NZ_LJYL01000033.1, from coordinate 4,933 downwards.
CGACAATCAGCCGCACACGGTTGCCCAGGATCCCGGCTAGGTCGACTGTTGCTTCTCCGCTTCGGGCAACCAATTGGTGCAACCGCACCCGCTCAACGAACGTCGGGCGCGGATTGATGATGGTGATGTCGATATTTCGGTTCTGTTGCAGCCGATTGGCAGCCAGCGCCCCAGCATAGCCGCCGCCAATCACAACGACGTGGAATCTCTTGTCCAACATAGTTCGTACGTTGTTGATGCTCATCGAGACCTCCTGATCCAGTTATTTCTGACAACCGTAAGACACCACCCTGCGGCGAAATGTGACACCGTGTGTCGGACATCACTTAGCTAAGCGCGCCACGCTCATCGCGTGTTCGACGGGCAGCTGCACCCACCCTTTGGCGAGCCCCGACGAGCCCCGACCGATTTGTCCCAGAATGTGGCACCAAGGCCGGCGGCCAGGTTTGAGGAACTGCCGGCGCGTCGATCTGGAGATGCTGTCGTTACGCGATAGGCGAGCATCGAGCCGAGACCGGCGGTAACGGTCGTCGTTCCGACGACGGCAATGCGGTAGCACCGCACAACAGAATTCGTGCACGATCGCCCGGACAGATGTCAAGACCTGGCGGCAATTCGGGCTGGCCCTCGCGGCGTTGGTTATCGTGGACACCGGGGTTGGCGCGGTCAAGCGAAGGCGGGGTCCTGACCGCTGGTGTCACGAATGTCCACCCTGCGGTGTCTACAGGGGCATGACGACCAACCTGCGCCGCACGCTGCTCGTGTTCTTATTGCTCACCGCGCTCGGCATCGGCGCCTGGGCCTACTTCTCGCCGATGTATCGATAGCAGATGCTCCTATCTTCAGGCAACGATTTTCGCGGGTTGTTGAGGCGGTCGTAGGGCGTGGAAGATCTCGCGGGCGATGTAGCGCTTGAGGCAGCGCATGGCTTCGTTTTTGGTTTTGCCTTCGGCCAGGCGGCGGGTCAGGTAGTCGCGGGTGGGTTGGTGGCGGCGCATCCGTACGACCAGGATGACGTGCAGCGCGCGGTTGGCGTCGCGGTTGCCGCCCCGGTTGAGTCGGTGGCGAACGGTCTTGCCGCTGGATGCCTCCAGTGGGCTCACGCCGCAGAGTTTGGCGAACGCGGCTTCGTGACGGATGCGGTCGGGGTTGTCGCCGATCGCGGACAGCAGGGTGGCGGCGGTGTCGGGACCAACCCCGTAGACAGCACGTAACTGGGGCGCTGCGGTGGCGGTGATGGTGTCGATCTGTCGCCCAAGACGGTCGGTCTCGGCGTCGAGTTCGCGGCAACGGGTGGCCAACGACTTGAGCGCGATCTTGACAGCATCGGTTGGCGTGGAAAGCATTTCGGACACATCGAGGATCCGGCAGGCGTAGAGCAGGTCACTCTTGTGCAGACCGGTCAGGTGTTCGCGCAGTTCGTCGGGGGCGGTGACGATGAGATCTTTGAGTGCGGTCACGACTTTGGCACGTGCCCGCACGGCGTTGGTGCGAGCTACCCGCAGCACCCGCACCATTTCGGCGGGGCCATCGGCGGTCTTGGGTGCTCCGAGGTCTTCACCGGCCAGCACGATGGCCGCAGCCCCGGCCGCATCGGCGTGATCGGATTTGCCGTAGCGGGCGCGGCGCTGCCGCTTCGGGCGACCGACCTCGGTGACGGTGATCCCTTCGACGCGTAGGTGGCGGGCCAAACCCCCTCCGTAGTGGCCGGGGCCTTCGATGCCGACCACCGCGAGTTGTCCCAAAGATCGTGCCCACGCTACGAACACGTGGTAACCGTGGCCTGTGGCGGGCATCTGATGAGTGCCCAACGGGCGACCGAGTTCATGGATGGCATGCGCGACGTGGAACTGCTTATGCGTGTCGACACCGACGGTGACGCCTGGCAGGCTCGGTGCTGCGGCGATGATGGATTGCATTGTGGCCCTTCCTATGACCGGAGTTTTTCTGGATGGGTGAAGGGCAGAGCCGCCGGTACGGGGACGATACTGCTACGGGATGCTTGGTCGCGCTCCTATCAGGTCACTCCGTGCTGGCGGTTCCGCGCCGAACCAAGCACGGTCGACGGATCTGACAATTGCAGGCACACCCAACGGGTGGCCGGTAAAGAAATGAGTCAGACCGTGCTGGTTCGGACGCGGACCCTACCGACGCAGCTGTTGCGCGAGGCTGCAGAAACGCCGGTAGTTCTTTAATAGCAGTAGAGAAAGTTCTCACATCGCAGGTCAGAGGCGGTCGAGGGCGTTGACGCGCGTGCTGTCCGTGGCGGCGCGATGCGACCCGGTAGCGGTACCGGCTTCGACTTGTCGTGATGGCGGGGCGCTGAGGCCGCTGAGATGTGGGCCCTGATTGTCGTGGCCGGCCGGTAGTGGCGGCGGACGGAGGGCGAAGTGTAGCGACCGGCGCGGACGGGAGCAGAGGGAGCGTAGCGAAGCCCGCAGGTAGCCGCCGGATTCCTGCGGGCTGTGCGGTCACGGCTGCGCTGAGCATCAGCTATGGGTCTGCACCGTGGCGATGGGGCTCGTAGGCTGGCTGGTGTGAGCGGGGTGTTGGCGCAGCGTGCGCGGCGGGAGGCCGAGGCGCGGTTGGCTGGGCAGCCTCGGCGGTTGGCGCATGTGCGGGGTGTGGTTGAGTCAGCTGAGCGGCTTGGCCGGTATTTCGATGCGCAGACTGCTCAGTGTTTGCACTGTATGTTCTGCCACATCGATACTGACCACCCGTGCCGTGACCCGACTGACCCCGATGGGGTCAAGGATGCCGTTCAATGGGACGCGCATACTCTCGGGATTGGCCTCGTAAAGACGGGGTCGAACCACTAGATCATCTCGATCACTGACAAGCGTCACGTGCAGTTCGTCGCCGTCATCGCCGGCCGCGCGGGCCCTGCGGACCGCGCCCGCGGCACTCCAGACCCCAGCAAACCCGCCGCCGACAACGAGAATTTCCTTCATGACTAGCCTTTCGTATGCAGTATGTGGTTGCTGATAGCTCTAGCTTGCGCGAGCGACCGGCACTTCGGACCCTGGGAAGTGCGTAGTCAATGTCGTGGTCACCTGGCGGCATCGCTGCGCTTGAGACCCGTGCTCGGGTGTGTGAGTAGAAGCACGCACTACTGCTGAAGCGAACTCCTGGTTGCGAGCGCTTCGTTGTGTAGTCTTCCGGCTTGGTACGAGGACCGCACTAAGGGCCCACTCATCACTGCCGTGAAACCCACAGCTTTCGCCTCTGCGGCCAGCTCGACAAATTCTTCTGGCTTGACCCAGCGTGTTACGGGATGATGCCGTACTGACGGTCGCAGATACTGGGTCATTGTGAGCAACTCGCACCCACTGTCACGTAGATCGCGCAGAGTGGCCGAAATTTCGGAACGAGTCTCTCCTAGACCAAGAATCAGATTGGACTTCGTGATGAGGCCTGCCTCTCGGGCGGCCGTCAGCACACCCAAGGAACGCTGATAATCAAAACCGGGTCGAATCTTCTTCATGAGCCGAGGGACCGTCTCGACGTTGTGAGCCAATACTTCTGGCGAGCTTTCGAACACCTGGTTCAACTGATCTCGTATGCCGCGAAAGTCCGGCGCGAGTAGCTCGACGCCGGTATTTGGGTTGAGGTGGTGAACCGTACGGACCGTCTCGGCGTACAGCCAGGCGCCGCCATCAGGTAGGTCGTCGCGTGCGACCCCGGTGATGGTCGCGTACTTCAATCCCATCGCCCTCACGCTCGCCGCGATCCGCGTAGGTTCGTCTCGGTCCAAGGGCTCTGGCTTACCGGTGGTTATCTGGCAGAAGTCGCAGCGGCGACTACAGACGCTCCCGCCAATCAGAAAGGTCGCTTCGCGGGCATCCCAGCATTCGTAGATGTTCGGGCACCCGGCCTCCTGGCAGACCGTATGCAGGTTCTGACGTCGCACTAGGTCAGTTATCTGCAGGTAGTTCGGGCCCGTGCGCAGTCTGGTTCTGATCCAGTCGGGTTTGCGTTCAATGGGGACGCTAGAGTTACGCGCCTCGATGCGAAGCATGCGCCGAGCCGGCTCGGGGGAGAGGACGGACTGTACGCCTGGGGCGTTGTCACTTGAAGAAGTCACTGCATGCTTTCTAGCGAGGCGGGTTGGGACGAAGCTGTCAGTCGCGATAAGCGTCCCCGATGCGGCGGTGGCGGCATGGTGATAACTTGCCTAGTTGTTCCGCTTTTCGGCCACGAATCGAAATGGCCACCTTGGTGTTGGACCTGCCATCGCGGACTTGATCGCGAGCACGTGTACGAAGAACGTCAGTTGGTGTACGCCAGCGCGAGTGGATCGCAGTGACCACTGATGCGGACAAGTGGATTGCTCCTTCCACCCGTGCCATTTGGAATCCGGCCGGTGCAAGGCATCAGCACCGTGCCTATGGCCCGACGCTGTTGCACGGTGTGGGTTTAGATGCGACGTGCGCCCTCTTGGGTTAGCCATCCCCGCTGTCGTTGCGGTCAATCGGCCACTGCGCGAGCTGATTATCCGCCGCATCGAGGCTTCGACGGATCACGAACCTGCACAGAGGCGCGAGCGCCTGCAGCAGGTTCCTGTCGACGAGCTTGCCGTGTCTCCCTAACAACCCATCCGGCTGCCGTGGGCACGAAACTCAAGGCCTGTCGCTCCGTGTCGCCTGGTCGAGGCAGCCTGTCGATGTCCTACGACATGATTGAGCTGGCGCACGTGCGGAGCCAGTTCGCGCACGCTTACCCGTTTCGCGACGACATCGGATGAGCTATGTCGAATGGCGGACGCAGATGCGTGTTTCGGCGAAGCTTCGATCGCATGTCGGCTCCGGTTGAATTCTGAGCAGCCTGCTCCCCCGGGGTGGGTTCTAGTCAACGTTGCAACACTGATGGACTGCTTGACGCTAGCAGGGCCGCGAATAGATCCGCGGGGCAACGGTCTTGGAGGACCATCCGG
>NZ_LJYL01000032.1:0-36352 GCF_001440135.1 Mycobacteroides sp. H003 | reverse complement strand
GGGTTCGTCTCGCATTTTTTCGCCACAACCTCGGTCTCGGCGACGGCGGCTAGAACGCTCGGCTGCCCGCAGGGGACAGCACGAATCCGTGCGGGCCGTCACCGGTGAAATTGTTGGGCAGTAGGCAGATCGTCTCGCGCTGCTCGCTCACCCCGCAGGTGATCACCTTGTCGGTGCCCTTGAGTCCGTAGGTGATCTTCTGGCCAGAGGTCAGCGGCCGATAGGCGCTGGGGTCCACGGGTGCCGGTCCGGCCGGGGAGGCGTCGGGCCGCGCGACGATCTCCTGCTGGCCCAGGTCGGCCATGCGGGTCAGGCTCGCGGTCGGAGTATTGAGCGACACCGCGGCGACGTTCTCGTCACCCGCGACGCCGGGGAGCTTGCCCCAGCAGGTGCCGTCGACTCCGGTGGCGCGGGAGTTCGAGGTGATGCGGCAGCGCAGGCCATCGGGGGTGAGGAACTGCACACCCGTGGTGGCGTACGCCGAGTACGTCTCAAAGGCAGTGGGCTCGACCGCCGTGTAGCCGTCAAGGCTGGGTATTGACGGCTCGGCGTACGCCTGAGCAGCGAATACGGTCGCGCCGGCCGCAACGGCGGCATAGGTACTCAGCAGCATGCGCATGGCGGTGACTCCCCAGGTTTGGCGATTTCCCGCACGTTACCGTGGCGTGGACGGGTAATTCGGTGGCTTCATGGATCTGCGGCGGTACGATGGAGTGTCCCACCGAAGGTCGGTGGGGTGACGGGGCTGAAAGGTTTCGACAGCGAGTCTCGACTTAAGGGAAGCGTGCCGGTGCAGGCAAGAGACCACCGTAAGCGTCATTGCAACCAATTAAGCGCCGATTCTCATCAGCGCGACTACGCACTCGCTGCCTAAGCGACTGCGTGTCTGTCAGACCGGGAGCGCCCTCGGCCCGGACCCTGGCATCAGCTAGAGGGACAAACCTACGGGTTCGGTCGCGGGACCCGTAGGGACATCAAACAGCGACTGGGATCGTCATCTCGGCTTGTTCGCGGGACCGAGAGATCCAAGTAGAGGCATAGCGAACTGCGCACGGAGAAGCCTTAATGAACGGCCGTTGGACCCGGGTTCAATTCCCGGCAGCTCCACAAAAGAAGACCCCCCGAAATGTTCGGGGGGTCTTCTGCTTTGAGACCTGCGGTAGCGAGCGTGTTAGACACCGATTGCTGTCTCTGAGGCGATGGGGAAGGCGCTCGGCTAAGGCCGATCAATTTCCCCGCAAATATGTCGCCGACGTAGCCGAGATAGTCGTCGCTCCGGAAGACGAGCTGGTGCGCCTGGCTATCGGACGGACTCGGTGCAGACGGTGAACCGGCGCACCGGATGCGCGTAGCCGACGCACATGTCGGCGTTTGAGACGCCGAGGATGAGTTTGGTCGCTCGGTATCGGCGGGGTGCCGTCGTGTCGTCGCACGCGACCGCTCTTGTTGCCTCGTCGGCGATACTCAGGCAGCCGGGGTTGGCCCAGTAAATGTCAAGGCAGGCGGTCCATTCCCCTGCGGCAGTATTGCGATAGTAGCGCCGGTCAACATCACCTATACAGTCCTTGGGCTCTACAACCCGCTGCACGATGCGATGCGTGGCGTTGGTGGAGTCACATTTCGTAAGCACCATGACCGCGTTGGTGCGCTTGCCGGTGATCCTTGCGCACGAGCCCACGGGAGCGTCTTCTGCGCCTGCGGCCGTGGTGGTTGCAGGGTCGGGGAACTGCCCGGGAATCTTTGCGAAGTTCGGGCCTGCTTCAGCCGGTTCGGGACTTTGACAGCCAGATAGCACGATCACGGACAGGATCGCTCCCATGGCTGCGGTGTGCAGCTTGCTCATTTTTCATCGGCCCTGAACGTCTCGACGCTCATGACTTTCCACTGCCCCTTGAGCCGATACATGCTGTAACGCACCCGTGCCCCGGTGTAGTAGTAGACGTCCTCTGGTTTCGCGTTTTTCTGGTCTTCGAATTCGGTGTATACGAATGCGTCGTAAACAAGATCGCCCCGGGCCAGAATGCCGAAATCGGCAATATGCATAGGACCGTGGTCTTCGATCCTGATGGCCATCGTACGGACGTACCCGCCCACGAATTGCGGGTTCAGCTGTTCTTCGGCTGTTCCAGTCGAAAGGGCCTCGATCCGTGAGAGATCGCTCTTGTTCAGCGCGTCAATGTACTGCTCAATCACTGTCCGGACTTCGGCATCGTATTTATCGGACGTGGCGCTGGGATGCTGCATACACAAAACGTAGGTCACCACCGAAGCAATCGCAATCGTCGCGATCCAGGCCAACGCGGCAGCTGCGAGTCGCGTACGCCCTGTGAGCTTTTCCCAAACATGTGACATTTTACGCATACCCCACTGGGGCCAGGCACTGCGTATCTTTGGCGCCCCACACTTCGCCCCAGTACCCTTCCACGAATGCCGTCGCCTCGAAGTTCGTTTTAAAGCGATTCGATTGTCCACCTATCGACGAATTGAGATCCTTGTCGAACGGAATAACATCTCGCTCGTCCTCGGCGGAACCTCCCCAAGTCAGGTCCGGTATGTGTCCATACGCTTTACCTTCAAACGCTTGCTTGCCGTATTTTTCATCCGCACGTTTCTTATCAGCGTCGCGTCGGCTTCCCATGTTTTTGGTTGAACGTTTGGTGACTTTACCGCCCAGACGCTGATTATCGGAGATTAGCTTGTTGCCGCCATCAAGGTAATCCTTCATGCTCTTTTGCATCTCGGGAGATGGATTGGTAACTCCGCGCGGGTAGCAGATCGGGACCTGCCCCTTGCAGTTTGCCGCTCCTGGATCGCAGGAGTCCCTGAAGTTCTCCATCCAGGGATCGAAGAGCTCGTCACAAGCAAATTTCGCGCCGGGGTTAGGGAAAAGCTTGCAGATCGGGTTCTGCGGGCGCTGCTCGGGAAGGCAATCCCCACATTCAAGAGGCTGGACCGGTAAACGACCCGGTGAGCGCTCGCCATCTGGCGCTAGAGATCCACCGCCACCCTTGGGGAGCACGATTTTGGCCGCATCCCCGACCTGCTGGGCGACGTCGGCGATCTGCCCGACAGTCTGGGAGATCTGGTCCATCTGCTGCGACATTGCCTGGCAGCGCTGCTGGCGCTGTTGATCACCCTGATCCTGCTGCTCCTGTTGTTGTTGCTCAGGCTGTTGCTGCTCGGACTGGTTCGGCTGCTGCTGTTGCTGACCCTGCTGGGGAGACTGCTGACCCTGCTGAGGTGAACCCTGTTGCGGGGCTTGGAAATCAGGATTCGGCTTACCGGGCCCCTGAGTGTAGCCAGGCGCCGTGGAGTAGTTGGGGGGCTGGGTGCCGTGCGCGGGCTGATCAGAGCCTTGCTGCGGCAGCTGCCCCTGCTGACCTGGAACTTGTTGTGGCGCTTGCGGATTACCTGAGTTGTAGATGGATATGCCAGAGTTCTGATCCAGGGGCGGTTGGTTAATACTGCCCTGGTAATCGGGCATCTGAGGCGGCAGTCCAGGCGGTTGGAACTGGCTGCCATCCATTCCTCCGGGACCGCCGGGGCCCCCGGTTGGTCCAGTGGGGTCGGCGCCGACTGTGGCGATGGTCGAGAACCCGCTGCCAGGTGTCGTGTGATTGGTCGCCACCTGTGTGCCGGCGGCACCCACCGCTAAGGCTGCTACCGCAACCAGCGCGGTGCGCACCCGCTGGTGTGCGAGCTTAACCCCAGGCTGTGCCTTCCGTTGTTGCAGAATTCGGCGCCAGCGCGCTCGATGATGGTTGCCATGATCTTGCTTATCTCCGCCCACAGGGAACACCATAGATCACTTTGAACTGGGATAGCACGTGGAATGGGAAACTTCATTAAAACTTTGCGGATAGGTGGCCCGCCACCTGTTGAAAGGTAACCAGCGGCCGACGTGTTTCTACTGGGGCGAGCCCATCGACTACGGGCCCCGCCACCCCAGCTGTCGTTCACCATCGGCCACGTCATTCCACTAGCTACGGGCCGACCCGCACGCGCTGGGGTTGACCTGTCAGACGCCGAACGCCGCCGGGTAGACGATCTGGCCGCGCGGCGTTTCGCGCTGCGGGTCTAACGCCAGCGCGAGGAACGTGTCATCGGTGACGTCGAAGCCCGCGCTGACACCGAAGGCCGATGCCGGTGTGAATCCGAATCGCGGGTAGTAGAGGGCATGCCCGAGCACCACGATCAGGTTCTCGCCCAGACTGCGTGCGCGCTCGAGGCCGGCGCGAATGGCCGCCGAACCTGCCCCGGTGCGCTGACACCGTGGCAGCACGGCGCACGGCCCCAGGGCCAGTGCGGCTCCTGCGCGCACGGTGCACGGCCCCAGCGCCAGTGCGGGTGCTGCGCGCACGGTGCACGGCCCCAGCGCCAGTGCGGGTGCTGCGCCCACGGTGCACGGCCCCAGCGCCAGTGCGGGTGCTGCGCCCACGGTGCACCGGGTGAGCAGCGAGTGCGCCACGATCTTGCCTTCGGCGTCGACACTCACGGTGGACAGGCCGTCGATCCACGCCGCCGGATCCGCGCGCAACGCATCAACCAAGTCGGCCTCGTCATGGGCAGGGAAGGCCGCGATATTGACCGCACGTATCGCCGAAACATCCTCGGGAAGCTCGGCGCGGGTGGTCCACGGCGTCACGACAGAAATCCTCTGTCCGGAGACTAGTCAGCTACCTTGCGGCACTGATGATTTCGGGCATGCTACGTCTCCGGGGCGGATGACGCATCCCATTATTTGCCGATCGCCACTAGTTCATTTCGCGGCGCGTTTGCACGCCACCGTGATGTAAGCGATCTGGTGGTCAACATCGTGGCTCCACGTGACGCCTCCGCGGGTTCCGGCTCCGTCTCCGACGCCGCCACCGGCCTTGGTCTGGGTGGTGGTATCTGCCCATACCGCCGGGCCAATCCGGGTTCCGACCACCGAGCCGGCGTCCAAGGCGCAGTTGCCGATTCGTTCGTACTGAACTTTATAGCCCTGCGATTGCAGCTGGGCACCGAGTTCGCTGGGCGTCTGTGGGGATTTGGGTCCCGCGGAAGCGGGCGCCGCAGACAGCAATGCGAGCGAAGTACACGCCACTGCCGACAGGCCGAGGGTAGATTTGAACATGCCACACCTTCCTGGAGTGGTTCTGAAGGCGTTGGCGGCGGGAGACTTTGGCGAGACGACCGCCGCCAACGCTTTGGGTGAGATTGCACCGTTACGCACAACGGCAGCTGAGCTCCATGCATTCCCCGATGGGTGAGGCCACACTCACATAGCCGTTCTCTGGGGTACGGATGTACTCCAAATATGGCTTGCTGCTTTCAAATCCGACGTTGTCGGCGATGACGAGCGCGCCGGGTGCCAGCTTGTCCTCGAGGAGCTTGAGAATCGGCAGGTCGCGGTCCGGCCAGCCGTCAAGCAGCAGAAATTCGATGGGCCCCTCAACCGTCTTCAGCGTCTCGCGGGCGTCGCCCTCCAGGATGGTGATCAGATCGGACACCCCAGCCTCGGCGAAGGTCGCGCGGGAAGCCGCGATCTTCGTGGTGTTCATCTCGGTGGTGATGATGCGTCCAAAACCGTTATCGCGAACAGCGGCGGCCGAATGCAGGGTTGAGATGCCGTACGACAGGCCGTACTCGACGATCGTCTTCGGCTTGGCCGCGCGGACCAGGCTGTAGAGCAGCCGTCCGGCATCGGGCGCGATGGGGACGTAGGTGTTCTGGAACAGCTCGACGCGCTCCTCGACAGACTTTGTGTGGAAGGTGTCCCGGTCGACGGGGGGCGCATCATGCGACGCGTTCTCGAAGAGCCGGTCCACGATCGTGGCGAATTCGGGTTCATGAAGTGTTGTTGTCATGCCTTTAGAATAGACGCAACGTCTCGTCTAGTCTAGGGTGATGATTCGATGAATGTTGTGAAGGAGACGGCGAAGGCCCGCGAGTCCGACGAGGCGCGCCGTCATTACGGAAACCGGCATGGCCGCAGCGAGACCGCGCGCGAAGCGATCATCCATGCGGCCGATGATCTGCTGGTCGCCAAGGGCTATGCCGGAGTCACCATGGAGGGCATCGCCAAGGCTGCCGGAGTGGCCAAGCAGACCGTCTATCGATGGTGGAACTCGAAGGCGGACGTGTTGATGGACGTCTTTCTGGAAGATGCCGCTTTCCAGCTCGATCCACCAGACCTCGGCGGCCTCGAAGCCGACCTGCGGCACCACTTGGCCACCACCGCACAATTTCTCACCACCGACGACGCCGGTGCGGTGTTCCGGGCCTTGATCGGCCAGTCGCAGCATGACCCGCAACTCGCCGATGCGTTCCGCGCCCGCTATCTACGCGAGCAGCAGGCGCGCGACCAGATTCCGATCGCGCGCGCCGTGCGCCGAGGGGAGCTGCCGGCCGATGCGGATGTTGCTGGTCTGGCCGAACGGTTGGTGGCGCCGTTGTACTACCGCGTCATCGTGACGGGTGAGTCCGTCGACGGCGGGTTCGTCGACAGACTCGTCAAAGATTTCTTGCGGCGATCGGAATAGTGTCAGCTCGATTGACATTGAACCTGTTATGACCGAGACGACCCCCAATGATTTCCACGCCAATGTCATGACCGAGATCCGCGAAACCGGCGGTGCCGGTGGCTTCTTTGCGCAATTCGACATGTTGATCCTGCATACCGTGGGTGCCAAGTCGGGCGAGCCTCGTCAGAACCCGATGGCCTACCAGCCGGGCGGCGAGGGTGGCGAGATCTACGTATTCGCCTCCAACAATGGGCGGGAGAACAGCTCCGGTTGGTACTACAACGCGCTGGCTCACCCGGATCAGGTATCGGTGGAGATCGGCGACGACCACTACCCGGTGGCGGTGCGTGATGTGGTGGGTGAGGAGCGCGACCGGATTTACGGGCTCCAGGCTGAGCGCTTTGAGAACTTCGCCGAGTATGAACGCAAGACCACCCGCGTCATCCCGGTCTTGGGGCTCACGCGCGCGGATTAGCGAGCGGCCCTGGCAAATTCACACCTACCTCACAGTCGAACGTTGAAGGAGGACTCGCCGGAGAGGTCGGTGCGCGCTTGCCCTGTTTTGGCCGGATTGTCCAGAACAATGGTCAATCGTTATGGGCGATCTACAAACTGGGCAGGCGCAGCGCTGGGTGCTCCAGAAGGGCCGGCTGGTCGCCGGTATTGCAGCGGCATTTGTCATGGCCATCACGGGTTTTGGCTGGGCCGGGTACAACACGACGGTCGGGCAGATCATCACTTCGCATGTGTTGCCCGGAGTGCTGACACCTGCCGGGCAGGATCAGAACATCTTGCTCATGGGCCTGGATAGTCGGCTCGACCAAAATGGCCAGCCGCTGCCGCAGGAGATGTACGACGCGCTGCACGCCGGTGACGAGACGTCCGGTGGATACAACGCCAATGTGCTGATTGTGGTTCACATCCCGGGCGATGGTGGTCCCATGACGGCGGTGTCGATCCCGCGTGACGACTACGTGGATTTGGCGGGTTGCCCCGGGTCGGTGTGTAAGGGCAAGGTCAAGCAGGCGTACGGATTCGCCTACCAGCAGGCGCTGGATCGGCAGGCCAGCGGCGGCTCCGATGTGGCGGGCGCCAACGATCTGACCGCGCGCGAGCAGGCCGCCCGCGAGGCAGGGCGCAAGGCCCAGATCGACACGGTGAGCAACTTTCTGGGTGTGCCGATCGATCATTTCGTGGAGGTGACCCTTGCCGCGTTCTTCCAGATCGCCAAGGCGGTGCAGCCCATCACCGTGTGCCTGAACCACGACACGATCGACGAGTTCTCCGGGGCCAACTTCCACGAGGGCGTTCAGCAGATCGACGCATCCCAGGCGATGGCCTTTGTCAGGCAACGACGGGACGAAAACGACGGCTCGTTTACGGACATGGACCGCACCAGGCGCCAGCAGGCCTTCCTCGTGTCGCTGTTGACCGCGGTTCGCAAGGGCGGGGTGATGTCCAATCCCGCTGCGATACGCAACATCCTGAACGTCGCACACGAGAACGTCGCGATCGACTCTGGGCTCAACCTCGTCGACTTCGCAGCGCGCGCCTCTCAACTGACCAAGCGGCCGATGTCATTTTACACGCTGCCCATCTCTGACTTCGGCCACGATGCCAACGGTTCGGACGTCAACATCGTCGATCTGCCCACGATCCGGCAGATCGTGCACGACCGCTTCTCCGCCGATATCCCTCCCGCGCCGCCCGCTGCGGCCGCGCCGCCGACGGCAGTTTCTCTGTCGGCGCCCGTTGTGCTCAACGTTGTCAATGCGACGGATCGGGATGGGCTGGGTGCAGCGATCGAAGATGCCTTTACCGCCCGGGGATTCACGCGTGGTCGGGCGACGACGGCAGAGTCCATGTCGACCGAGAGCTCGATCATGTACGGCTCAGATGCCCAGGAGGGCGCGCAAGCGCTCGCCGATCAACTGCACCTGCCGATGACGGAATCCGGTGCGGTTGCACCCGGGACGGTCCAGTTGACGGTGGGCTCGCAGTTTCCTGCGGACGACTACATCGCGCACCACAGTGCCGGTAAGAAGGCCGATTCGTCGGCGGAGGCCAATCCCAGCGACGTGATGACCGCAGTGGCGGCAACGGGAACCGGTGTTCAGGCGCCGGCGCCGACCGACTTGAGCCAGATGGGTGCCGACGGCGTCGCGTGCGTCAAGTGAGCTGATCAGCCGTTGCGGAAACGGACATGCAAGGCGTGTACCTCTGCTGCGAGATCCGGCACCGGACCGTCGGTCTCGATACCGGGGGCCACTGCATTGATCGACAGCGCCGCGACCGGACTCGGGGGCGCACCAAGCGCGGTGAGCCACTGCGTCAGCTGGGCCGAGGAGCTGGCGTACACGATCCGCCCTAGGCCGACCCAGGCATGGGCCGCCGAACACATTGGGCAATGCTCACCAGAGGTGTAGACGGTGGATGCCGCGCGCTCGCCCGGTGAAAGATGCTCGGCAGACCACCGTGCGAGTTCGAACTCGGGATGACGGGTCGAATCGCCTCCACTGACGCGGTTGCGATCTTCGGTCAGCACGGTGCCATCGGGTCCGGTGAGTAGTGATCCAAAGGGCTCGTCGCCCGCGTCAAGGGCTTCGGATGCCAGCTCGACACAGCGCCGAAGGTGGTGGATATCGTTGTCGTCCATAGCCTTCCCATCGTAATCAGGGGCAATGACCAGGCATTTTGGCGGAACCTCATAAACTGTACTTATGCCTCTACCTCCGGGCACGCCCGACCTCGATGTGCTGGACCTGCTGGTGTCCGTTGCCGAGACGGGCAGCCTCGGGGCGGCGGCCCGCAGGCACGGCATCTCCCAGCCCGCGGCCAGCATGCGAATGCGGGCTTTGGAACGCCGTCTGCGGCTGGTGCTGCTGGAGCGAGGTCCCACCGGGTCTCGGTTGACCGACGCCGGACTTGCGGTGGTCGGCCACGCCGCCCCGGTCCTGGCGGCGGCGCGAGAGTTCGTTGCGGGTGTAGCGGCTCTGCATTCCGGTCACACGCCGCGTCTGGTGGTCGCTGCCTCGCGTACCATCGCCGATCACCGGATGCCGCTGTGGCTCACGGCACTTCGTGGACGGCATGCCGACGTCCCGGTGTCACTTGAGGTCGGCAACACGCAGCAAGTGTGCGAGCTGGTGCGGGCCGGAAGCGCGACCCTGGGATTCATTGAGGGACCGCACGCACCCGCAGGCTTGGCCGGGGAGGTGCTGGGCGCTGACGAGCTGGTCATCGTGGTGGGGCAGGGGCACAAGTGGGCGCGGCGCCGCAAGCCGGTGACGCTGCGTGAGCTCGCCACCACGCCGCTGCTGATGCGCGAGCCGGGTTCGGGAACCCGCGACACCGTCTGGGAGGTGCTGAGTCAGGTGTGCCAGCCGGCGGCACCGGCGGCGGAGCTGGGTTCAGCGGCCGCGATCAAAGCGGCCGCGGCAACGGGATTGGCACCCGCGGTGATCAGCCGTCTCATCGCGGCGCCCGAACTGTCGGCCGGGACGTTGGTCGAGGTGACGCTCGCCGACGGCACCGACTTCACGCGCCAGTTCCGGGCGGTGTGGCGACCAGGTGCTGCGCCGACTGGACCGGCACGCGCGTTGGTGGACCTCGCGGCCTCCGACGCCTAGGAGGACAGCGACCGTAGGTATCGGCGGCGGAAGACCCATTGCGCCACCAGAAGCGCCGGAAACACCAGCCTCCAGAATCCGGATGGTGCGGGCTGCGTCAACGAGCGCAGCGTGAGAAACACCGTCCCGTCGTCGTTCCGGTGCACGATGAATGCTTCCTCGCCCGACACGGGATGGCCCGGCAACGTTCCGTACGCGAAACCGCACCGGTCGTCGGTGTTGGTCACGGTGACAACGCGTACCGGCTCGTGAACGCTGAATGGCCCCCATCCGAGGCTGATCTGAAACTCGGTACCCTCACACGCTGTCACCTCCGGATTCACCCGGAACCCGCTGCGGCGCTTGACACCCCAGTTCAGCACTGCTTGCGAAGCCTCTTGCCATGCGTGCTCTCCGTGCCCGATGGTGACGGTCCGCTCGTATCGCCGTAAGGCGGGCGGGGTGGCGGGCCAGCCACTTTCGGCCAGGTATGTGGCTCCTGCGGGCTGATACGTCAAAGGCTTTGAGCTCATCGCACCTTGCCGATTCGTCGCGCGGTAATGTCGTCGAAGGTCACTGTCTCTCCGCAACTTTCGCAGGCCGGATGGATATGCAGCACCGACCCGCATTCGTGTTCCCAGACGCTCGGCGGAGGACCCTGCGTGACGAACTTGTCGCCCCAGTCCATCAAGGCGAACAGCACCGGCCGCAGCGCACGCCCCGATTCGGTCAGCAGGTATTCATAACGGGGAGGACGCTGTTCGTACTGGCGCTTCTCCAGCACGCCGGCGCCCACGAGCTTGCGCAGCCGGGTGGCCAGGATGTCGCGGCTGGCGCCGGTGTTGCGAACAATCTCGTCGAAGCGTCGATTACCCAGCATGATCTCGCGCAGGGCCAGCAGGGTCCAGCGTTCCCCGATCACATCGAGGGCATTGGCTATCGAGCAATTTCTCATAGTCGTGAAATCCAACTTAGCACGTTATGCACTTAGTCACACTTAGTTGTGAATTCCAACTGACCGGGCGTATACCGGCAGAAGAGGAGTTCGACGGCGAATTCAGGAGGCAGGGCAATGAGAGATGCAGTCATCGTCGACGCGGTGCGTACGCCCGTCGGAAAGGGAAAGCCCGGGGGATCGCTCTCGGGTGTGCACCCGGTCGATCTACACGCACACGCCATTCGCGCACTCGTCGAACGCACCGGGATAGATCCGGCTCTCGTGGATGACGTCATCAGTGGGGCGGTCGGGCAGGTAGGGGAGCAGAGTTCCAACACCGCGAGGTGGGCGGCGCTGGCAGCCGGATTGCCCGAGACGGTCCCGGCGGTCACCGTGGATCGGCAATGTGGCAGCAGTCAGCAGGCTATTCACTTTGCCGCGCAAGGGGTCATCGCAGGCGCGTATGACGTCGTGATCGCCTCGGGTATCGAGTCGATGAGTCGGGTACCCATGGGCAGCCAGAGCCTGGGCAAGGACTTTTTCGGCTCGGGGGTTGCCGGTAGCTATCCGGAAGGTCTCGTTCCGCAGGGCATTAGCGCGGAGCTGATCGCGCAGAAATGGAACCTGTCGCGCCGGGATCTGGATGCCTTCGCGGCCGAAAGTCACCGCCGCGCCGCGCAGGCCTGGGCCGAGGGGAGATTCGCGCGTGATGTGGTGCCGATCAAGGCCCCCAACGTCGATGGTGAGTTGGTTGAGGTGCGCACCGACGAATCCGTGAGGTCATCGACCACTGTGGACATCTTGGCGGGGCTCAAACCCGCCTTCCGTAATGAGTTGTGGGAGCAACGCTTCCCGCAGATTGACTGGAAGGTGACGGCGGGCAATTCGTCGCCGATCAACGATGGCGCATCGGCTGTGCTCATCACCTCCAGTGAGACCGCCAAGCGTCTTGGGCTGACTCCGCGGGCCCGCGTGCATTCGGTGGCGGTGGTGGGTGATGATCCGTTGTACATGCTTACCGGAGTCATCCCCGCGACCGCGAAAGTCCTTGACCGCGCGGGTCTATCGTTGGCGGATATCGACGCCTTCGAAGTCAACGAGGCCTTTGCCTCGGTGGTTCTGGCCTGGCAGGCGGAGACCGGTGCCGATTTGTCCAAGGTCAACATCAACGGCGGCGCCACCGCCATCGGGCACCCGCTGGGGGCCAGCGGTGGGCGGTTGATGACCACACTGGTATCGGTGTTGGAGCAGACCGGCGGACGTTACGGTTTGCAAACCATGTGTGAGGCAGGCGGTTTGGCGAACGCGACCATCATTGAGCGGATTTAGGGCTGACGCGGCAAATTACGGAAGGGTTGTTCGCATCAACATCACGTTGTAGGCCGACCACAGCGACAAGTTGAAGTACAACTCCTTGCCGGTTGTCCACGGATGCAGGTACGGCGCGTAGGGGCCACCTGGCATCTGTGATTCGGTGACGATGACCTGTGGTGGACTCCACGGGCCCTGCGGCGCCGGGGAGGTCGAGAGCAGGACGTCTCCCTGCTTGTCGCCGTACATCACCAGGTACTTCTTGAGGTAGGTGTTGTATTGCGCCGACATCTCACCCACGGGGCCCGAGAGGATCGGGGTCGCCGCGTTGGGGTCACCCGGCACCCAGGAGCCCCGGTCGGTGTTCCAGAACTCATGCTTGGTGGCGTCGGGCAGGTTGCCGGGCAACGCGCGCGACACGAAGCCCGATCCGCTTCGCCCGGAAGGGGTTCCGAAGATGTAGATGTAGCCGTCGTTGCCTTTGACGTAGGCGGCCTGCTGAAAGTTCTCGTTGCCGGGCGTGAAGGGAACCTGGCTGATGGCGTCGGGGGAGGCCGGACGAATGCTCTGCGGGAAGGTCTTCCAGTTCTGACCGTTGTCGTTGGACACCGCGGTGGCCGAGTAGTTGGTGGTCCATTCCCCGGCGCTGTCCCAGCTCTTGATGGACATGTAGTTCATGTACTGCGTACGTCCGACGGAGATGGCGGCCGTGGGAATGATGCCCCGTTCCTGGGCGGCCCACTTGATGGGCGGGATGATCTGCTTGGAATAGCCGGGGCGTGACTGTGGAGATCCGGCGTACGGGTTGGAGGTCGATCCCTCCGCCACGGCCAGGCCGTGTGAAAGCGACTTGTCCTGGGTGCGCAGCAGGGTGTTGTACCGCCACTGCTGGCTTCTCATTCCGCAGTATCCGTAGGTATCGCCAAAGGCCATCAGCACCTGGCGGCCGGCGGAATCGCCGTTGTCCCACATGATTCCGAGGTCGGTACCGGAGATGCTGAACTTCTGAAGGGTGTTGGCGCCGGTGTCCACCCCGGTCACCCAGCCGACGACCGACGTGCTCGGGGAGACGGCGGCCTCGGCGGCCGGGCCGACGGCAGGAGCCGGAGGAGCGGGAGCGACGGCAGCGGCCTGCTGATCTTGCAGATTGTTCGGTGAGCCGGGTTCTGGGGGGTTGGGCAGGCCCGGATGCGCCAGCTCCTGAGCCCATCCGGGCTTCTTCTTGGCGCTCTGTTGAGGCAGGACCTGCTTGAGGATGGCCAGCGGCAGCTTGCCCAGCTCCGGCAGTGGGGCCTTGTCATTGGCGCCCGCGGGCCTGCGGCCGATCGGGGGAGCCTGGCCGGGCATGCCGTCGTCGGGAACCGGGGTCGGTGGCTGCAGGCCCGCGGCCGGGCCGGTGCATGGGTCGGCGTACGCCAGGGGCGCAACATCGATGGCGACGCTTGATCCGATAACGGCCGAGGTCATCAAAACCACGGAGATTCGGCGACGCCTCGACATGTCAGACCTTCCCGGGGCAGGACGCCATCTCGACGTCAGCAATTGACTCCCGTGACGATAGTGGCCTGTGGGGCCAATGTGGCTATTGGTGCATCGATAGGTATGTTCCCGTGACCGGGCTGAAATCAGCCGAGGTGGCGGGCACTGATTTCTGGAGACCGTGATCAGTTATCTGTGGCGGAGGGCGTTGCTGTGCTCGAATTACCCCCATTTGCTCAGTTTTCTGGCAACCAGCACGGCGCTCGACGTCGCGGACAGCTATCTTGACTGCCATGGCATCAGGGTCGAAGACGCCCACTGTCCGCGTGAGCACTCCCAACGGAATCGTCGAAGGCTTCGTGCGGGGAGGCGTGCGGCGCTTCCGGTCCATTCCCTACGCCCGCCCGCCGATCGGATTACTGCGCCTGCGGGCGCCGCAACCGGCTCTGCCGTGGGACGGGGTGCGTGACTGCACCGAATTCGGCGCGGCGGCACCGCAGCGGCGCCGCTACCGGGTGCTGGGGCCCGGGCGCGTGCAGCGGGCCAGCGAGGACTGCCTGACGGTCAACGTCGTCACTCCCGACCGGCCATCCAACGAACCGCTACCGGTGATGTTCTTCATCTACGGCGGCGGTTACCTCCTGGGTAGCTCGGCCACCCCGCTGTACGACGGCGGCTCCCTGGCCCGGCGCGGATGCGTGTACGTCTCGGTGAACTACCGGGTGGGAGCACTGGGTGCGCTCGATCTGTCATCGCTGTCCAATCGCGAACACACCATTGACGGCAACCTGTTTCTGCGCGATGTAGTGCTGGCCCTGCAGTGGGTGCATGACAACATCGCCACCTTCGGCGGTGACCCGCAGAATGTGACGATTTTCGGCGAGAGCGCCGGAGCGCACTGCGTGGAGACGCTGATGGCCACCCCCGCAGCCGGCGGCCTGTTTCACCGTGCGATCTGTCAGAGCACCGCCAGTGGAATGGCCGTGCCCGCCGATTCGGCTGCGCTTTATGCCCAGAAATTCGCCCACATCCTCGGGGCAGCACCGGAAGCGGCCGCGCAGGCGGTGCTGCGTGCGACCCCCGCCGAACTGGGGGCCGCCCTCGACGCACTGATTGCCGACATCGTGACGAACATGCCCGGCGGATCGTTTGCGATCGGTCCATGCATCGATGGTCACTATCTGCCGCGTCACCCCGTCGAGGCCATGGAACACGGTGAGGCACATCGCGTTCCGTTGATCGTCGGGCACAACGCCGACGAGGCCAAGCTGTTCACGCGGGTGCTCAAGATGATGCCGCTGTCCGAGGAGGCGCTGGAGGGGATGCTGATGCGGGGCGGGCCCGTCCATCGTGACCGCATCGTGGCGGCATATCCGGGATATCCGGGGCGATCCGCGCGGGTCAAACTCGCCGGAGATATGAATTTCTCGACGGCCGCCTGGCAAATGGCGGAGGCGCACCATCGGTACGCACCGGTGTATTTCTACCGGTACGACTATGCGCCCGGGGCGCTGCGCATGGCCGGAATGGGTGCCACACATGCCACCGAATTGCTCGCGGTGTTCGATAGTTACCGCGGCGCGATGGGCACTGTGATGGCGGGAGCTCTTGGCCAGCGTGATGCGGTGCGCGTCAGCAATGATGTGCAACGACGCTGGCTTGCGTTCGCGCGCAGTGGAATTCCCGGTGACGGTTGGCCGGTCTACGAGCCGCCGGATCGCGCGGTGATGGTGTTCGACCACGCCACGCGCGTGGAGCTGGACCCGGAGGCGACACGTCGCGCGGCGTGGGAAGGCTTCAGCCTCACCCTCTGATTTGACCATTGTGGCCCAACCGGTTGGTTACCTAGGATGTGCCGATGGCAAAGAAGCCCATCCGCATCAACACCGTCAACGGCACCGTCGAAGGATTCACCCGGGGCGGCGTGCATCGCTTCCGTGGGATTCCCTACGCTGAGCCGCCGGTGGGTCCGCTGCGCCTGCGCGCGCCACGCCCGGCCCAGCCGTGGACGGGAGTGCGCAAGTGCCGCACCTGGGGTGCGGCTTCCATCCAGCAGCATCGCTTCGCGATCATCCTGCCCGGCAAGCCGCAGAAGCTCAGCGAGGACTGCCTGACCCTCAACGTGGTCGCGCCCGAGGGGCCGGTCAGTGGGCCGTTGCCGGTGATGTTCTTCATCCATGGCGGGGGTTACTTCCTGGGTAGCTCGGCGACCCCGCTGTATGACGGCGCGAGTCTTGCACGTCGTGGATGTGTGTATGTGTCGGTCAACTACCGCCTGGGTGGGCTCGGCTGCGTGGACCTCTCGTCGCTGTCGGACGAGAAGCACACCATCGACAGCAACCTGTACCTACGCGACTTGGTGCTGGCGCTGCAGTGGGTGCGCGACAACATCGGTGCCTTCGGGGGTGATCCCCACAACGTGACGATCTTCGGGGAGAGCGCCGGGTCGCACGCCGTGAATACGCTGCTTGCGGTGCCCTCGGCCGCAGGACTGTTCCACCGGGCAATCTGCCAGAGCACCGCCAGCGGGCTGGTGGTCAGCGCCCAGGATGCCGTGGTGAACGCGCGCCAGTTTGCGAAGTATCTGGGTGCGACCGACTCGAACGCGGCCGAAACCGTTCTCTCCGCGAAGCCGAAGAATCTGGTGAAGGCCCTGTTCCGGCTGATCGGATCGGCTAAACACGTACCAGGTCTGTCGCTGCGGATCGGGCCGAGCGTCGACGGTGACGTACTGCCTCTCGATCCGGTCGAGGCCATGGAACGCGGTGAGGCACATCGTGTTCCACTCATCATTGGGTACAACGCCGAAGAGGCGACTCTGTTCACCAAGATCCTCAAGATCCTTCCGATCACCCCGGAGGCGCTGGAGCACGCGTTGTCCAAGGACGGGCCGGAGTTTGTTCAGCGCATTGTCGATAGTTACCACGGGTATCCGTCGGAGAAGGCGCTCCTACAGCTGGCCGGCGACCTGGCATTCGGCTCGGCGGCATGGCGCGTGGCAGAGGCGCACGGCCAATACGCGCCGACGTACTTCTACCGGTACGACTACGCGACGCGCGCATTACGCCGTTACGGGCTGGGACCCACCCACGCGATCGAACTCCTCGCGGTCTTCGGTACCTACCGGACCGTCGCCGGGCCCATCCTGGCGGGACGCAAAGATCGCGCCGCCGCACGGGCCGTCAGCGACGAGATGCAGAGGCGCTGGCTGTCATTCGCGCGCACCGGGAGCCCCGGTGACGGCTGGCCCGCCCACACGGTGCCGGAGCGTCAGGTGTTGATCATCGATAATCCGTCCAGGCTAGAGGCCGATCCCGACGGGGATCGGCGCCCGCTGTGGCAGGACGCCACGTCGATCGTCTGATCACGTAACGGCGGTACCTTGGGCCCATGATCATTGTGACGAGCAACGACATCCCCGGGTACAAGATCGCCGCGGTGTTCGGCGAGGTCTTCGGTTTGACCGTGCGATCGCGGCACATCGGCTCCAACCTTGCCGCTTCGTTCAAGTCGATTGCGGGCGGTGAGCTCAAGGGCATCACTCAGTTGTTGCACGAGAGTCGTCGCGAGGCACTGTCCCGATTGGCGGCAGAAGCCGAGTCGCGCGGCGCGAATGCGGTGGTCGCGTTCCGATTCGAGACCACCGAGTACGCCAACACGGGCGTCGAGGTGTGTGCCTACGGCACCGCCGTCGGCATTCAGCCACTCCAATAGCGACCGTTCGGTAAGACACGGTTCACTTGATCCGGGCAGAATCAGGCGGGTGAGCAACGCGCGCGCCGGACAGCCGGCCCAGCCGGAAGACCTCATCGACATCGCCCACGTGGTGACGGCGTACTACGCGATTGACCCCGACCCGGGGGACGTGGCACAGCAGGTCGTCTTCGGGACCTCCGGGCACCGGGGGTCGAGTCTCGACGGCGCCTTCAACGAGGCGCACATCGTCGCTACTACCCAGGCCATCGTCGAATACCGGGCCTCGCAGGGCACCAGCGGGCCACTGTTCATCGGCCGTGACACCCATGCGCTCTCCGAACCCGCGTGGACCAGCGCCCTGGAGGCTTTGGTCGCCAATGGTGTTGTGGTGGACGTGGATTCACGGGACCGATACACCCCGACTCCGGCGGTGAGTCACGCCATCCTGCGGCACAACCAGGGCAAGACCACGGGGCTGGCCGACGGGATAGTCGTTACCCCGTCGCATAACCCGCCCCGCGACGGCGGGTTCAAATACAACCCACCGCATGGCGGCCCTGCCGATACCGATGCTACCGGGGCGATCGCCGCGCGCGCCAACGAGATTCTGCGCTCGGGCTGGCGCTCGGTGAAACGGGTCCCGCTGGCAGAGGCGCTGAAATCCGTGCAGCGGTATGACTTTCAGCAGACATATGTGGACGACCTCATCAACGTCATCGACCTCGATGTCATCAAGGGCGCAGACATCCGGATCGGCGCCGACCCGCTGGGCGGGGCCAGCGTCGACTACTGGGCGGCCATCGCCGATCGCTGGTCGCTGGACCTGACCGTGGTGAACCCGCTTGTGGATGCCACCTGGCGGTTCATGACTCTGGATCATGACGGCAAGATCCGGATGGACTGCTCCTCGCCTGATGCGATGGCCTCGTTGGTGGCGTCGCGGGACAAGTACCAGATCGCGACCGGGAACGACGCCGACTCGGATCGACACGGCATCGTGACTCCCGATGCGGGACTGATGAATCCCAACCACTACCTGGCGGTGGCCATCGACTACCTGTTCAGCCACCGGGACGGTTGGGCCGCCGAGACCGCCGTAGGCAAGACGCTGGTGAGTTCGTCGATCATCGACCGGGTGGTGGCTGGGCTGAACCGAACGCTGCTCGAGGTGCCGGTTGGATTCAAGTGGTTTGTGGACGGGTTGATCGGCGGGACAATCGGTTTCGGTGGCGAGGAGAGCGCCGGGGCGTCCTTCCTGCGTCGTGACGGATCGGTGTGGACCACCGACAAGGACGGCATCATTGCCGCCCTGCTGGCCTCGGAGATCCTCGCGGTCACCGGGGCTACGCCCTCGCAGCGCTACGCGCAGCTGACCGAGAAGTACGGCGCGCCAACATATGCTCGTGTCGATGCGCCCGCGAGCCGTGAGCAGAAGGCTGTGTTGGGCAAGCTATCGCCCGAGCAGGTCAGCGCCACCGAACTGGCCGGTGAGCCCATCGTCGCCAAGCTGACCAATGCGCCCGGCAACGGTGCGCCGATCGGCGGGCTCAAGGTTGTCACCGAAAACGCCTGGTTCGCGGCACGGCCGTCGGGTACCGAGGATGTATACAAGATCTATGCAGAATCGTTTCTGGGGGCAGAACACTTGCGGCAGGTGCAGGACGCTGCCCGCGAGGTGGTCTCATCGGTGATCGGGTAAGCGGCTGTCCCGGTAACGAGGCGGACACTAAACCGCGCCTGCCGTGGGAGATCTGGGTCCTGGTTGTCGCGTGCCTGGTAATCGCTCTGGGGTTTGGCGTGGTGGCACCCGCATTGCCGCAGTACGCGCGCAGCTTCGGGGTCAGTGTCACGGCGGCGACCGCGGTGGTGAGCTCGTTCGCCGCATTCCGGCTGGTGTTCGCACCGGCCGCCGGCGCGCTGGTGCAGCGGCTGGGGGAGCGCTGGGTCTACATGTCCGGGCTGCTGATCGTCGCGTTATCCACCGGGTGCTGCGCCTTCGTGCATGACTACTGGCAGCTGCTGGTGTTCCGGTCGCTCGGGGGTGTCGGCTCCACCATGTTCACCGTGTCGGCGGCCGCGCTGCTGGTGCGCATCGCGCCCGAAGAGATTCGCGGGCGTGCACAGGGGCTGTACGGGTCGAGCTTCCTGCTCGGGATGGTGGCCGGTCCGGTCTTGGGTAGTGCCGTGGTGGGCCTGAGTCTTTCGGCACCGTTCATCATCTACGCGGCGGCGCTGGTGGCCGTCGCCGTGCTGGTCCACTTCGGGCTGCGGCGCTCCACGCTGCTGGAGGTCGCCGACGAGCATCACGGCGCTCCGGTGACACTGAAATCCGCGCTGCATCATCGAACCTTCCTGGCCGCGCTGATGTCGAATTTCAGTGCGGGGTGGGCCATCTTCGGAATCCGTGGGGCCTTGCTGCCGCTGTTTGTGATCGAGGCGCTGCATCAGCGACCGGGCGCCGCTGGACTGGTGTTCGCCGCATTCGCGGCGGGGGACGTGTCCACGGCTTTTCTCGCGGGATCGTGGTCCGATGACATCGGGCGTAAGCCGCTGGTGGTGGCCGGGTTGGTGGTCTGCGGTTCGACCGTGGTGGCGATGGGCTTCACGTCGTCGCTGCCGGCGCTCATCGTGCTGTCGCTTATCGGTGGGATAGGCGCCGGTTTGTATGCGTCGCCGCAACAGGCCGCGGTGGCCGATGTGGTGGGCAGCCGGGGCCGCGCAGGGACGGCACTGGCGACCTTCCAGATGACCTCCGATATCGGGCTGGTGATAGGACCCGTCGTCGCGGGGGTCATCGCCGAGCACACGTCGTACGGATGGGCGTTCGTGGTGGGTGGTGCGATGCCGCTGATCGCGGCTGTGGCGTGGGTGTTCGCACCGGAGACGCTGGGGAGACTTGCGTCACCGCAGGTTAGGAGTATGCAGGAAGTAGCAGAGGATGTCGGCGGTCCTGAGCGCTGAGATTTTGAGAGCCCGTCGCCGTGGTGTAACTTCGTCCGAGCACACAACTAAACATGGGGCTATGGCGCAGCTGGTAGCGCACCACACTGGCAGTGTGGGGGTCAGGGGTTCGAGTCCCCTTAGCTCCACTTGACATTCCACCCGTTCTGGCCTCTGTCAGAACGGGTTTCGTCATTTGCGGGGGAGCGTCATTGCTTGCCTCGGTGTCCTAACTCTGTCCTATCGCGGGCCAGATAAGGCGAATTGATAGCAATTTGGCGCCAATTATGGCGATCATCGCCAGAATTGGACGGTGACTATCGGGCACTACGCTGCGGTCGCTCTTCAAGACACGGCTGATACGTGGCGGCACGGAGCCGTGTTCTTGCTCCGGAACGCCCCGCGTATGAATGCTGAAGTGACTCTCGACGATGGATGGACTGCCACAGTCTTAGAGGGCATGAAAGCAGTAATCGTCCGTGGTCCCGCTGTGTTGACGAGCTGCGACCAGACGCACAGCGCGGCTCTCAGAGCGGCCAATAACGCCCTTGACTACATGTGTGTGCGCGGACTGTGCGACTCAGCTATTCGAGATGACTTCGACGATTGCCTCGTATGGTGGCCTGACCCGGCAGGCGGCGTAACACTTCGATTGAGGATGGTCCACACCAGGGCGAAGGCAATTTCGGTGACCTTGGCAGTAACCGATGCCGACGGAAAGGTGGTCCTGCAGCCGCCTACCCCACCGATCACCGCAGCGCAGCATGACGCCTTTCGATTCATCCGTATGTCACGTACCTCGGAGTACCTATTCGATTCCTACCGGAACATGTTCTTGGCCCTGGAGCGGTTGTTGAGCGACATCCGGCCCCGGGCTATGCACCCCAATGGGAAGCCCGCAGAGAGCGAAAAGGACTGGTTCACAGCTGCGCTAAAGCAAGCAGATGCACTCGTGCCCGTGGCCAAGCTAGCTCCACCTGGAGAGAAAAAGGCGATCGACTGGGTGTACACCAATATGTACTGCGTCGAACGCTCTGGGCTCATGCATGCGAAACCGGGTCGCTATCACTTGCCGCAGAATGATGCGGGCCGCGCAGACCTTCGAAAATCACTAAACACACTGTCGGAGTACGTCAGTGAGCTGGTGTCTGTCCATCGCGGCATTCAACGCGGCCACAGCGGTATATATGCGTCAGGCTGGCAGTACTTCACAACGCCGTTTTTCGAGCACATGCTCCTTGTTATCGCCGACAAAGAACTGCCGACGACCACGGCGTGGGACAACGAAACTGATGAGATGGTTCTCAGCAATTACGTGGTAGACGAGCCAAAGCAAGGTGGCCCTCCGGTAGCTGAAGAATCCATGTTGATAACGAAAACAGTCGCCGTGGAGGCCTCTCAGCTATCCAGTAGCGAGATACACACGATTGCCGTGGTTGGCCCCTTTCTCCATGGCAGACTAATCCTCTCATCGGAGTTATCCGGTCCGATGACATTGGGCACGTCAATATCGCAGTTGGAGGTGATTGTTGGCCTCCGCAATCTGAATGTCGCTGACATGCCGCACTTCTCTGCGTAGGCCGTGACGGAGGGGTCGCCCTTTACTGTCCGCCTTGGGCCGCGACTGAGAAAATAGTCGCGGCGGCGGTGAGGCGGTCGTCGGTTACGCGCCCGTAGACGGCCTGCGTCATGCGCTCCGTGTGGCCGTGCCACGCGGCAATGACATCAGCGGTGACGCCCGCCGCGCGCATCCGCGAGATGTTCGAGTGCCGCAGCTTGCCGAGCGTGATCGCCTTGAGGCCAGCCGCCTTGCGCTGGGCGGCGAACTCGCGGCTGTAGTCGCGCACCGGCAGCGGCGTGCCGTCCGCCCGCGAGAGCAACAGGTCGGTGTCGGCGAGTGGTCGGCCCACGGCCAGGCGCTCGCGCAGGTGCACCGCGCGCATGGCTTTGATCAGCGCCAGTTCGCGCGGTGGCACCGGCAGATCGCGGGCACTGCGTTCGGTCTTGGTCTTCGTCAAGGAGAACCTCACATTCACGGGCGACGACCCGCCGATGTCTACGCTGCTGCTGTCGATGTTGGGTGCGGTCGCCGAGTTCGAGCGGTCGATGATCCGGGAGCGGCAGCGTGAGGGCATCGAACTCGCGAAGGCCAAGGGCGTCTACAAGGGCCGCAAGCCAGCGTTGAACGAGGAGCAGACGACGGAAGTGTTGGAGCGGCTCGCGGCGTGTGAGCATCTGGTGGATTTAGCGCGCGAGTTCGGGGTGTCGCGGGCAACGGTCTACAACGCGCGGGCCCGGGCCGCGGAGGGCTAGAACGCGGGCAGGTCCGGTTATTTGTGCTGCGATCGCCTGCGACGCGCCCGGGGGTTCGAGATGCCGGTCTATAAGAATTCTGTCGGGTAGCGTTTGGCCCCATCGAGACGTAGCTCACAGGTTGTCCACAAGTGTGGGGCCTGGTTGATCTGCTACTTCAGGACTTTTCCACAGCCTCGGTGCCGGTGTTGCTCCACAGGGTGGGATTCTAAGAATTCCAATGTCGGCGAAATTTAGTGTGCGCGCAATGCGGTTTCGTCGAATGACACCGATAAGATTTTGCAGGTCGGATAGGTGCCCCAGGCCAGATGCCTGGTGGTGGCGTCACGGCCTGGGACCCCAATTCCCTGTTGGCGACAGGTTTTGAAGGTATCAGGCTCGGCGTGTCCCCGCCAAAAAATGGCGGGTTGCGCGTCGCGTGTCGCCACCCCTTTCCGGCTTTGTGCAGGCGAGTGACCTGCGCAAAGACAGGAAAAAGAATGTTGAAATTCAAAATTACTCGCGGCGTGGCTGCAGGCATGGCGGTGGTCGGCGCTTTCGCGCTGACCGCGTGCGTCGGTGACAAATCCGAGGCCAGTCCGGCGGTCGCGCAGTTGGGTTCCCCTGTGAAGGTCAGCGGCTCGTCGGGCTGGAGTGGCGACGGGGAGTATTCCGGCACCGTCACCGTCGACCCTGGTCCCGCGTGTGCGCTCGATGATGATGGTCGGGTCGTCGTGTTCCATGTTCGGGCTGGTGCTGAGAAAGGCCCGGTCCCGACTGGCAACTGGAGGTTGCAGACCGGGAATGCCGACCCGGTGTCGAATGGTCACTTTGATCTTGGCGATTTCGCTGGGCCGTTGATTGGGTCGCCGGTTGATACGGACAAGGCGTGGGGTGATATCGCGTTCCATCTGCCCCCGAAGACCGTTCCGACCCGATTGCAGCTTTTCGCGGGTGACGATCGGTACAGCAACTCTCCGGGGGTTGCGCTTGCCCAGTGGGCGACGCCGATGGAGGTCAAAGCATCGGTGTATTGCTCGGGGCCGCTGCAGGCCGCAGTCAAGCGTGAGACGCCTGTGACGAACTGATCGTGTGAGGAATCCCCCGGGGACGGCGTGGGGAAGATGCCGTCCCCGGGGGATTTTCATCCTCGACGGGTGATGTGTCCCACGAGTTTTCGCGTTTTGATCTTGTTACCCGGCGTGCACCGGCTAGCCTGACTCGGCCCCGGCAGGGCGCTGGGGTGGAGAGAGGTAATCGATGGCTGATAGCGATTTGACTAAAGAGACTCGGGAGGCGTTATTGACGGCGATCAAGAACGCAGCGCCGTCGGCGAGCACGCACGCGTTGGAGCAGCTAGCGATGGCGTTCGCGTTGACCGAGGGGGCTTATCGTGGTCGGCTACCGGGCTACACGCCTCCGTCGTCGTCATAGCGAAGTATCGGCTGCTGCAGCGGTGCTTGATGAATGTGGCACCCCTGCAGTTTCTTTGAAGGGTGGCTGCTGTGTTGCTCAAGGTCGGTGACCGCGTGCAGAACCGATCAGGTTGGACGGGCACCGTGGTGGAGGTGCAAGAGACGAATGCGTTGGTGCAGTGGGATAACGGTGAGCCGTCTGGTTGGTTCGGGCGTGATGAGCCCACGATCGATGGTGGTGTGTTGAAACTGATCTGATCGTCGGTTAGCGGCGCGGGCGTGCTGCCCATGCGGCCATGAGGGCGGTCGCGAGTGCTGGGATGTCGTGCATGGGGAGGATGGGCGGGGTATTGGCTATGGCCACTTCGTCGCAGCGCGGAGAGATGCGAACCTCGCCGTCGGCCCACGGCCGCGCCGTGATCGGCACTTGGACGTAGCGGCGGCCGGCGTCGTCGGTCTCGATCGCGGGCAGCTGGATCACGAGGTGGCCCTTGTCTTTGAGGCGATCGGGAAGTATCGCGGCGATCAGGTCGGCGATTTGGGCCTGCGTGTCGACGATGGCCTCGGTTTCGTCCTGGGCGCCGATAGTCACGTTGCGTCTGTGGCCGAAGAAGTTCGGCATCGCCTCGATTATCTCGCGGATGGCTGAGCGGGCGCCCATTGACCAGTTGTACTCCGCGGGCCCGACACCGCCGGGTGACGTGGTCATGGCGGTGTCGGTTTGGCGAATGCGTTCGCGTCCACCCCTGGGGAAGCGGCTTACTCGATCCGAGGTAGCTCAGGAACTCTGGTGCTGAGCTGTCGGGCTGCAGGGTGTCTACCAGGGCTGATAGAAGCACTGGCTAATCTGGCTAACTCATTAGCTGGGCTTTTGTCGACATGGCAACCATGTGTGTGCAATGATCTGTCCAGGGGCGCGTTCAGCGTCGGCTGAAAGGGGCGGCTTTATTCATGGTCACGAAGGATCGTTGGGCGATGCCTGTGGGTTTGCGACGAGCTTCGGCGCTGCTGGCGATTGTCGCCCTGGCTGTTGGTGGAGCGAAGGTCGCTGGCGACCACACCCTGCCCGGTAGCGGATTCTCCACGGTGGCGACCGTGGCTGCGGACCCATCTGGCCCGACAGGTGGTCCTGGTGGCGACGGTGGGATGAATGGCTCGCAGTTCCAGCCGCCGGGCTTGCCCCCGCAGCAACCCGATTATCAGGGCGGTATCAACCAGCCGCCGTTGGATCAGAACTCGGGTATCAGTATTTAC
Organism: Mycobacteroides sp. H003; assembly: GCF_001440135.1. Lineage (NCBI taxonomy): Bacteria > Bacillati > Actinomycetota > Actinomycetes > Mycobacteriales > Mycobacteriaceae > Mycobacteroides > Mycobacteroides sp. H003. The sequence continues at coordinate 10,914 of NZ_LJYL01000032.1, read as the reverse complement.
AACAGCGGCAATCCGCAAGCGCCGCAACAGGTTCCAGGCCAACAGGCCGGACAGCAGCCCCAGCAGGCGCAGCAGCCCGCCCATGGTACGCAGATACCGGACTACCAGACCGCTACTCCATACACCCAGGGGCCGGGTAAAGCGAATCCGGATTACCAAGCGCCACAACAGAATGCGCCGCAGCAAGGCCAACAGTCGCAACAGTCCCAGCAGGGGCAGCAGCAATCTCAGCAGCCTCAGAATCAGCAATCCCAGACGCAGGATGGCCAGGACCAGCAGGATCAGCAGATTCAGCAACAATGCCAATCTGCTGCGGGCACCTACGGGCTGCCCGTTGATCAGCTCATGTCTGTAATGGCCGCAGGGGCCGGGGCAGCGGGCAGCGTCATTGGTGGTCTGATCAAACCCGGTCGCGATGTTGGTGGCGGCACCGAATGTAACTGTGCCCCCGATCAAGCCGGGCCTCAGAAATCGGATTCTCCTGATGGGCAGCAGAAAGCTCCGCGCTCTGACCAGGAGATCAATTGCACGCAGCCCTCTAATCCTGTCGCAGGCGATGATCTCGACGACTCCATCCCAGGCACAGGGCTCAACATCGGTGGCGATCCCAAGCCTGGTACACCGGGAGGCCCGAAGCTGAACGGCACTTCAAATCCGTTAAATTCGGTGGTTCCGAAGGGAACCCGGCCGATTCCCACCGGTACCGCTCTTGGCCCCAACGGTGAGCACTACGCCTTCTACAGCCAACCGAAACTTCCGGCGCCTGGCCAGGTAAACGACAACTACGTGACCATGCCCTCACAAATCGTCGATCTTGCCCATAACAACGTCATCATCGGTCAATCGCCCCTCGCGCAAACTAGCGGCGCCTATGACCCGGCCTCGCACACGATGCTCTTGGCAGGAAACACCAGTGCCACACCCGGCGATCCGGCTCGCGCTCTGTATCAATCCGATCCCATCAAACCCACTGACGGGCCTAACGACTGGATCAAGAGCGTGCACTACGTCGGTCCCCTCCTATCTGGCGACCGTGAGAGCCAACTCATCGCCCTTGGCCCGGAGGGTAAGAACGGCTTCATGTTCGTCAGTTCATCAGGCACGGGCCCGATCGAGGCGATTATCGCGTCCAGCGTCCAGGAACTCACCACGAAGACCGCCACACGCGTACTGGTACCCAGAGATGTGAACAACATCAATGGTCTTGACGGACCGTATGGGCCGACTATTACCAGCCAGTCTATTGACCCGGCTACCGGCAATGGCACCATAGGATTGAAAGTTAGCCAATACTGGGACCCGGCATTTAAGGCCGCCCACCCCGACGTGAAAGAACTCCCATACGATCCACGGGTCTATTCCGCCAGTTGTACCGTCCAATAGGAGAAGAATGACAATGCGCAAAACCTTCGCATATTCGTCTGCCACCGTCTTGGCCGTTGCAGCCCTTATCGCCTGCACCCCACCGGATAGGGCCGCTGCCGAACCCGCCGGTTTCCCTGATCTCAACGCCTACAGCGAGGTCTCGGTAGATCAGTACGTTTCCGCAGCGGGTCGCGGCATGACGTCGGTCTTCTTTTCCACAGCGGAAGGGGTTAACTGCGGTTTCGGTCATCCAGCGAACCCGGATGGGCGCAATCAGCTGATCCAGTGTTGGGGACCGCTTCCGGGACTTCAGGATATCGCCGCGGAGGGTTCGGGGCCATGTGACACAGGAACGGTCAATCAGTTCGGAGCGAAGTACGCAATCGGTCACACTAAAGGCGCATGCAAAGACAACCGACCCACTTCGAAGGTTCTTTCACCAGGGCAGAAGGTGTCCTACGGAAACGTTACCTGTGGTGTTGGGGATGGCGGCTCGGTGGCGTGCATCGAGCGGGTGAACCCTGAACGTGGGTTTGTGTTGCAGCCCTCCGGATCATTCACCTTCTAACCGAAACACAAAGGATGAATACCCTGATGCGGGGTGGGATAGTTGCGGCGACGGCTGCGGTAGCGGCGGTGATGTCCGGGTGCAGCGGACCTAGCGAGCCGACGCCACCGGTGTCGCCGAAGCATGCCGAGTCCACCGATTTCGCTCAAATTCCTGGTCAGTTCCCGACCCCAGCGGCGCTAACCACCAACGGACAAGAACAGGCACCGGTGGGTGGCTGCGCTAACCTGTCCGGGCCCGGCGTCAATGCGGTGTTCAAGATCGTCGATTGCGGGTCCCCGGAAAATACCTACCGAATCATCCAGCGCGTCAACGTTCCCACTGAATGTGCTGATGCAGATCGATCCTTCTATCACAACTCAAAAGACACCGGTCAGTACACCGTCTGCCTGGACCTGGCATGGGACAACACCTCCTGTATCCGGTTGGGGCAACCAGTAAGCAAAATCGCCTGCACCGATACCACGGCCCCGGGTGATCGGATCAAACCCACCAAAATCGTCCTGGACACCACGACTCTCGACGGTTGCCCAGACGGCGGCTACAAGCACCCGCAGCGCCGGTTCACGGTGTGTACGGAGACCCAGAAGTAGCCTGTCGTGTGGTTGATGGTGTAGCTCAGCGGCGGTGGACCGCCGATGAGTTGGCGGTGGCGTTGGATCGGTCGCTGACGTGCGCCGAGGCTGGCAAGTTGTTGGGCCGCACCCGGGTGCAGGTGGAGAAGGCCCGGAAGCGGTATCGGGGGCGCGATATTGAGCAGCTGCTCGCCCAGAAGCGCAGTGGTGCTGCCGAGTTGGCGCAGATAGCGCAGACCGATTTTGGCTGCTATGTGTCGTGGACACCCGAGGAGATCGCGATCGCCTTGGACCGGTCAATTTCCCGCACCGAGGCGGCCCGTCGGTTAGGGCGTACTTTCCGGGCGATCAAACGCATCCGAAACCTGCAGCGCCAAAAATCCCTTGGGCTGACCCCGGCTCGGGAGTCCCGCGCGGAGCCAATACGGCAGCGCCTGTGGACCAAGGAAGAGATCGCCATCCTGACCGACGAGTCCCGCACACCCACGGAGATTGCAGCCGAATTGGAGCGTTCAATCAACTCGGTGACTGTGGCACGAGCGCGGTGGCTAGGTCGCCTGCAGGGCAGAGTCCCCGAACATCTGCACGGCACTTACACCGCGGTGAGCCGATATGGGTGCCTGTGCCTGCGATGCCGTGACGCGGCCGAGGTCGAGCGGCTACGACGCCAAGAGGCCACCCGGCCAACGGCAGCCAACCACAAGCAGCCCTGGGCCGATCGCGATATCGAGATTGCACTAGATCGCAGCCTGACCGTCATCGAAGCCGCACAACGCTTGGGGCGCACCCACAGCTCCGTGCGCGCATTGCGCCACAAATACCGCGACACCTGACTTCGGGGCGCGGAGTAGTTTCATCGCCTGCTGCGAGACTGCCGCGCGTGCCCGAATACACGCAGCTTGCTGTCGATAGCCTGCACACCTTCAAAGGTAATCCGCGCCGCGGTGATGTCAGCGCGATCGCTGTTTCGCTGACCAAGCACGGCCAGTACCGGCCGATCGTGGTCAACCGGGGTACCCAGACCGGCCGCCGCAACGAGGTGCTGGCAGGTAATCACACGCTGATGGCTGCGCGGTCGCTCGGCTGGGACACGATAGATGTCGGGATCGTGGACGTGGACGAGGACACCGCGTGGTCGATCGTGGCGGCCGACAACCGGCTGGCCGACCTGGGCGAGTACGACACCTCCGACCTGTATCTGCTGCTGTCGTCGATCGAGGACTTGGGCGGAACCGGATACGCGCTCGATGATCTGTTGGCGATGGAGCGGCATCTCTTTCCGCCAGAGACGCTGACCGATCCGGATGACGTTCCGCCGGTACCGCAGTCGCCTGTGTCGCGGTCGGGCCAACTGTGGGCGTTGGGTGATCATCGGCTGCTGGTGGGGTCGGCTACCGATCTCGACGGTGTGCGGACGTTGTGCGGTGATGCACAGCCGGATTGTGTGTGGACGGACCCGCCGTACGGCGTGGACTACGTGGGGAAGACGAAGGCGGCGTTGCGGATCCAGAACGATGCGACGGGTGGCCTCTTCGAGCTACTCAAGGCGGCGTTCGATGTGGTGGCTGCAGTGGCCAGGCCGGGCGAGAACGGGCCAAACTAGAGCTTGAGTTGAAGAGGCGGAAGCTCGGACCCAGCGAACCAGCCGAATAGCCGGATCCGTCCTGATTCGGCAGCTTGGCGCCGAGCATGTTCAGCTCGAACGGCCGGAAGGCTTCTACGAGAATCCATACCGGCGACGGTACCGATGAGCACCCGAATTGGCGTGTTGGATGATCCAACATTCCGATAGGTTTCCGCAGGTCGGGCATAGGTCTCGACAGGTCTGTTTTTGTGGCAAGGGCAGCTCTGAACTGCGAATATAGGTGGGCAACAAGGGGTTCGAGTCCCCTTAGCTCCACCATAACGGGCTTACGCGAACCCGTGACCGTCACGACATGGCGGTCAGGGCGAGTCAGTCCGCTCGGAGAGAAACAACGCTAAGAGCCTCGGCAGTGCCGGGGCTCTTAGCGTTGTTTGTAGGGACTGGTAACGCGGTTGTGGCTGGTCCAGCGTCGTGACCGTTGTGTGGGCGGGAACCACGTCATGGATCTCCGCAAAATGTGGTGCAGTGGTCGGTGATGGCAGCGTCGACTTGTTCAGCGGCCAGGTATGACAGATTCTGACCACCCGGCTCAAGTCGGGGCTAGCGGTGCGAAACTACCGGCCTCACATGCCGTAGAGGTCAAGCAGTTTCAGTGTGACGCCATTGGTCCAGCCGAAGCCGTCTTGCAGCGGGTACTCGCCGCCACCTCCGACCCGCGCGCTGTCTCCCTCGACCACGTACTTCTCGACCAGCTTGTCTTCCTTTGAATAGACGTGTTTCACAGTGTTAAGGAAGCGGACGCCGATTTCTTTAGCAAGTGTGGGCTCGCCATAGCGGCGCAAGCCATCGACCGCGATCCATTGCAGTGGCGCCCAACCGTTGGGTGCGTCCCACTGTTGGCCGGTGGTCGTGGTGGTCGTTACCAGACCGCCGGGTTGCAGCAGCGTGTTGCGCGTTGCGATGGCTGTCAACTTGGCGCGCTCGGGTGACGCAACGCCGGTGAACAACGGATATAGGGCGGCCGCGGTGATCGCATCACGGGGCTGACGCAGCTGCCAGTCGTAGTCGCCGTAGTAACCGTGTTTGTTCCAAAGGTAGCGGTTGACTGCACTGGCGCGCTGCTGGGCGCGAGTCGAGAAGTCGGCAGTGCACGAGGCATCGCCCGTGATGGTGCAGCCTTTGGCGATTGTTGTCTCAAGTTGGAACATCAAGCTGTTCAGGTCGATTGGCACGATCGCGGTAGTTCGGATGCTCGCGAGCGTCTTGCCATCGCCGAGCCAGCGTGAGCTGTAGTCCCAGCCGCTCTCGGCGCCGGCCCGTAGGTCGCGCCATACTTCGTTTGCAGGACGGCCAGGTGCTTCCTCGGCGGTCTTGGTGTCTTCGAGATATGACTCATCGCGTCTGGTGTCGCTGGCGTCCCAGTAGCGGTTGAGGACCGTGCCGTCGGGCATGGTAACCACATGGCGTGCCGCGGTGCCTGGCGGAGTTTCGTGCTCGCCCTGCATCCAGTACTCGTGCTCTTTGCGCAGCGCTGGCAGGTACTTTCGATAAATGCCATCGCCTTCCGCCTGCGCGGCGAGGTCCACCATGTTCGCGAAGAAGGGCGGTTGGGAGCGGCTCGCGTAATACGTGCGATTGCCGTTTGGCACATGACCTATCGTGTTGATGAGGTGCGCGAAGTTGTCGAGCATGTCATCGACGAGGTCCTCACGTCCGGACACCTGCAGGCCGAGCATGGTGGAGTACGTGTCCCAGTAATAGCCCTCCTGGAACCGTCCGCCCGGCACTACATACGGTTTGGGTAGCGCGATCAACGAACTATTCGGCGGCACAGTGACGCTCGCTCGTGTGAGCCTGGGCCACAGCCAGTCGATGTGTTCGCGCAGTGTCTGGTTTGGCGGTGGCGTGATGTGCTCAGCGGCAGGTGGTGTGAAGTGCTGTTCGGTGAACGCCTTGAGGGAAAAACCCGGTTCTGCTCTTTGTTGCCGGTATAGCTGAACGATTGAGGCCGGGTCCGTATCTAACGTTGAATCGACAAAAGTCTTTTGATCGGGGTAAAGCTGTGCGCTCTGCACCGCAACGAAGAGATCGCCATAGAGTTGGTTTGGTGGCTGCGGCAGCGCCGTATTCGCGGTCGGCCGCGCCGGCTGTGTATCGGCCCGGTGGTCGCTTTCTGTCTGCGAGACACAGCTCGTGATGGTCATGCAGGCGGTGACTATTGCAAGGGTTTTGCGAAGCAGTGGTGCAGATTTCGGGTTAGTCAACCTGGCTGGTGCGGCCTGCAGTCGATTCAACGTGCGTGTCTCCTATTGTGGTTCTTGGGGTTTAGCCGCAGAGGTGACCTTACGGCAGGCCAACCGCAAGAAACCCGACGCCTGCGGGGTGCAGGCGCCTTCCTCGGTGGCGCAGTGACTGCGCCATCCGATGTCCAGGTCTCGTGCCGTGGATGCCTCTGCGGTGGCGTGGATAGGAGTTTATACGTAGGTCGGGAATGATGGTGGCGGTCCTCAAATTGAAGCCGCACGAAGACGGAAGTGGCTGAACGCGATTCGCCGCGAACCCCAAACATCATGGGGAGCTTGCAAGCTTTGCGCGTGACGTTTTCGACGCGACAGTGGCTCACTGGTCCAGTCCATTGCGACAAGCCGTTCTTGAACAAGCTGCGGACCGCTGTGGGTGCTGGGCAGAAGCTTGCGAAGGCGCCGGCTGTGGCACAGACATCCCAGCCCTGGCTGCTCGTGTGTTCAGTGATCGCTAGTCCGATCCCACGTCCGCACCGGTAACCAATACAGAAGGCATCTGTTTCTCATCTCGCCGCGTTGGGTTGAGCGGAGATACGCGGTCCCACCTGAAGCGGGCTATACCAATTGGTCTACTATCACTTTGGTGGTGCACGCTTGGTTTAGGCCCCGTGACTCTGTTCAATGCTTGTACGTGTGAACCTGATTCGGAAGGGAAGCGATGCCACAAAAGAGGCGACTGGTCTACGGAGATCACCCGAGTCAATACGTCGACATTCTTGAGCCGGCCGCGCCTGCTCTGGGCCTGCTTTTTGTTATCCATGGCGGTTTCTGGCGAGAAGCGCTGGGTGCTGAACTCACCGCACCGATAGCCGAAGACCTGTGCGCCGAGGGCTTTCTCGTCGCGAATATCGAGTACCGCAGGGTCGGCGGTGGCGGAGGGTGGCCACAAACATTTGACGATGTCACCGCGGCGGCCGAAGCGGCTAGACGCGCCAATCCAGATCTCACGCAATCATTTGTGGTGGGACACTCCGCCGGCGGACATCTCGCTCTTCTTGCCCTTGCTGCCGGATCGGCCGACTTCGCCGTCGCGTTGGCTCCTGTTAGCGACATCGACCGCGCATTGCGGGAGAATCTCGGTGATGGTGCTGCGGCAGAATTTCTTGGGGCCGTGGGAATTTCGCCGAATGAGGTTGCGTCGGCATCGCCGGTTCGCAAGCTTGGGCACCGGCGGCATCATGTCCTCGTACATGGCGTGCGTGACATCAATATCCCCGTCGAACACTCCCAGCACTACGTCTCCGCTGCGAGAGCACTGGAGACTCCCGCTGACTATTTCGAATTCTCCGAACTGGACCACTTCGATCTGATCGACTCGTCCTCGTCGGCTTGGTATGCGGCCAAACAGTGGATTCGGTGTCAGCTGAAGCCGAGGTAAGCCGGTCTCCGCCCGCAGGCCCGCCGCACGGATTACCGGTACGGCGGGCCGAGCGTGTGGCCCCGTGCTTAGGCCACGAAGACGGCGAGTTGCACCCTGATATCGACTCCGAAGTCGATGAATCCGCGGACTCGTACGCCGCCGTTGTCAGGCACAACATTGTGGACTTGGCAGACGGCGTTGCCCTGGAAGGGCACATCCTGGGCGTTGACTTCCGAAGTGGACACCATGACCACACTGAACGGACTCACGCCCGGAATAGCCAGGCGCGTTCGATATCCGCCGTGGGATGTCACAACAAATCGCTTCACGATGGCCTGAACGTCGGCCTCTTGGCTGTCGTTTTCTCCCACAGCGTCCAACGGCTCGGCCACCGTGTCAGTGAATGTTGTCTCGGAAACTTTCTCGCTAGTTGTCATTGTTCCTCCATGAATTGATGACGTCGGCAGGAATTGTGATGCACATAATTCCCAATGGGCCCTTAAATTTTCGGCCTCACAATGACCTCAGGCACGAGTAGTTGACTACCTGCGTTGAGAAGTAGTTAACGGCGCAGAACGCCAGGCGTGGATCGCACTTCGGTCAGCCGATCGCAGACTTCCGTGCGGCGATACGTAGCCGGATCTTTTGGCGTTCGGCTTCGGACATGCCACCCCACATCCCATGAGGTTCTTCGATCTCCAGAGCGTAGGTAAGGCAGAGCGTTGTCACGGGGCAGCGTCGACACACTGCTCTGGCGTGCTGTTCCCGGAGTCTTCGTTCAATGGGGCGTTCGTCGTCATCGGAGTAGAACAGGTCGTGGTTGGCGTTTCGGCACGCGCCCAGTAGCTGCCATGCGAACCCCGCGCTAAGAGCCGTCGTCTCGGCTACCCGAACATCTTCCACGCAAATCCTTCCCGCGCATGTCCGCTACCTTCAGCGTTGTTGACAGAAACCTCACACGAATTGGTTGCCTTGATGTGAATTAGACGTTGCACCAATGAAATCAACCGTCAGTCGGTGTCCATTCGTCTCGTAGGAGCCCAAAAGTGCACGGGCATTGCGTAAAGTGCGGCAGAGTGGGCGTCGGGCGAGGCCGGTGACCAGCCTGGTTCTGCTCTGCACTGTGATGTGTTAGCTGAGCTATCCGGGACGTGGAGAGGAAGGCGTCAGACCGTGACCCCGATAATGCGACGAATTTCAGAACGACGCGGTTACCGCATGTTCGCGTTGCTCGCACTGATCTGTGCGTTGTGCGCCCCGCCTGTGGCCGCGGCTGACACTGTGCAGATCAGCCCGGCGAATGAACGTCGGCTCCAAGAGCTACTGGCAGAGCGAAACCGTATCGGAGCCGATTACCCGGGGCAGCTGAGTGCCGCGGTGTCGGCACTCTTTCTGCACGTGCCCTACGGTGCCAACACCTTGATTGGATCCGCTTCGGTCCCCGAGCAGTTGGTCGTTGAACTCACGCGCGTGGACTGCTTCACGTACGCCGACTATGTCGAAGCGTTGAAGCGGTCCAGTAATCGCGCCGATTTCATCGCTCAGCTGACACAGATCCGGTACCGCGGGGGTGAAATCAGCTTCACGCAACGCCGCCACTTCTTTACCGATTGGGCCGCAGACGCTCCCATCAATGCCACCGATGTGACGGCCAGCCTCGGGGCAGCCGCGGAACAGGTCGCCAAGATACTGAATTTGAAGGATTCCGGCGGAAACTACCTGCCCGGACTCCCGACGCGGCCGCGCACGGTTACCTACATACCGAGCGCCCGTGTTTCCGATGGCGTCATCGCGAATCTCCACGACGGTGACTACCTCGGCGCCTACGCGACGGCTGGCGGGCTCGATGTCACCCATGTAGGAATCTTCCTGCACACACCGAACGGGCCGGTGCTGCGCAACGCCTCGTCATTGCGTGCGAACAACCAAGTCGTCGACACGCCGCTGGGGGAATATCTGGGCACGGTTCCGGGAATTGTCGTACTGCGACCGATTTGATGAAGCCCACAGTGGCGCCTGCTTCTGACTAGGGGGCGGGGCTCAGCGTATCCGCCGAAGTGCTTACTCCTGAGATGCCACGGGAAGCGTTGGGCGGAAACAGGGTTGATGCCGCGGGACTCAGGGTGTCCGCCGATACGGATACCCCCGAGCGTCCTGGGGGTAGCAGTGGAACCCCTATAGCCGCGGGGTATCCCGGAGGTCCGTACTGAAGCGCCCCGATCACCGGTCTTGAGTTCTGGGGATCGTTGCAACACCTGATCGATTCAGGAGTTGCCGTGTTTGAGGTTCGTGCCAGTCGTGTCGCACAGGGGCGCAAGAAACTGGTCGCCGAGCGGGTGAAGTTCTTTGAGTTGCTGGCGCAGGGCTACGGAGTCCGGGAGTCGTCCAAAATCATTGGTGTGAACTACCGCACGGTGAAACGATGGCGTTCCGGGGATACCCGATGTGGACATACGAATAGAGCCGGTAGGCCTGCGCAACCGTATGCGAGGACCTACCGGCTTGTTTCGTCGCGGTATCTGTCAGTGCAGAACCGAATCGTGATCGCCGACGCACTCTCAGCCGGTGAGTCGATCCGATCCATCGCAGCCACACTAGGACGAAGCCCTTCCACAATCAGCAGGGAGGTTCGACGCAACCGTCACCCCGACACCGGCGCCTACCGCCCCTATGCGGCCCAAGATCGTGCCGAGGGGCGACGGCCACGACCCAAGAAGGGCAAGATCGCTCGCAACGGCGAGCTGCGCGCATTCATCCAGCGCCACTTGATGTTGCGGTGGAGTCCCGAGCAGATCGCCCGGACCCTGCGCCGACAATTCGCCGACCGCCCGGAGATGCACGTGACCCACGAGACGATCTACCTGGCACTGTATGTACACGGGCGTGGGGAGCTACGCCGCGAGCTGACCAAGGCCCTACGCACCGGGCGCGCATACCGCAAGACGCGCCGACAGGCTCAACGCCGTCAGCCGCGCTACGCCGATCCGATGGTCATGATCAGCGAGCGCCCCTCCGAAGTCGCCGACCGAGCCGTGCCCGGACACTGGGAGGGTGACCTGGTGCGCCACGAGGCGCTGTGTGACCGAGCGGAGGTGAGAGACCTGCGCCGTTGTGCTGTCGCAGCAGCGTAACGAAGCTGGGGGCAGCCTGGACCGGGA
>NZ_LJYL01000031.1:0-22513 GCF_001440135.1 Mycobacteroides sp. H003 | reverse complement strand
GGTTTCAGCATCCACCCGCGTCGCCAAATGCACCGGAATACCGTGCTCACGCGCAAGCTCATCAACCGGCGCCGACCAAATCGCCTTATACGCTTCCTCGCTAGAGGGATGCGTAACCGCCAGCACCACCTCATGCCCCAGATCGATCAACGCCTGCAAAGTCCGGTAACCCCAGACCTGATACCCAAACGACACGACACGCACTACACGACCCCTATCTCTTTGCCTCTGCCCGGGGCTTACGCCCTTGCCAACACGGAGGATGCGGACCTAGATGGTGGCGCGCACCAGGTTTACGTTTTCAGATGTGCCACAACTGGCAGGACGGCGCGCAGCGCCGGAACCCGAAGGAACAGTGGCTTAAGCACATTCAGGGTTCCGTGGACTGCGCCGAAACTCTGCACATCGACGCTTGAAATGCCCCCATGCCATTGCTGCAGTAGCGGGGCGATGTCGTCCCGCTTGATTCCCCATGGCGCTGGCGGAAATTCGTAGTTTTCAGTCGGCCGGTAACCCTTGACCATCTTCTGGGATATGGCCGGCGAGATCGTGTCGAAAACGATTTCCACACCAGGGAATCTGTCGATGATGGCGACCAGCAGTTGTCGCACCTGCTCTTCGGGGAGGAACATGAGAAAGCTTTGCGCTGTGATGAGAACGGGCCCGGGCCCAACCTGGTCAAACCACGACACGTCGCGAGCATCGGCCGCGACGTAACGACACCGTTCGGTAGGAGCCAGGAATTCTCCCCGCACCGCAATCACTTCTTCGAGATCGACACATACCCAAGAAACCGTCCCGTTGTCGAGACGATGAAACTGAGTCTCCAGTCCGGCGCCCAGCTCAACGATTGTGCCGCTGGGGTTCTCGGTCAGCCACTTGCGCACCACAGTGTCGAAGAGACGAGATTTCTCGCCGTGCAACCCGGTCTGGTCTTTCCCGAATTTGCTTTCAAAAGGATAGTCGACCGCTTCGAACAGCTCGACGCATTGTGGATCCTTCAGGACTCCATCGGGCCGTTGTGCTTCGTTGGCGCGGGTATACAGCGTCCACATCGCCGTCTCGGCTACACCAGTCAGATCGACCTGTGCCATGTCATCACTCCTCAAATCAGTACAGAAAGAAAAATCACTACATGTAAGAACTCACCTGAGTGCCTATGGTGCGCGGCGACGGCGACGCGCCTCCTTGCGGATCCGGGCGCGGTCGCTACCCACGCCCGGGTTGGATTCGCCCACCGTGCCGAGCTCGGGATTACTTGGCTCGGTATCGATCTCGCTACTCGACAGATACGCCGCCAGGCTCGACACCGTCGGATAGCGGAACAAGTCGACAAGGGCTATCGGCCGACCGAACTCCTCCTGCACCAACCTCTGCGCCAGGGCCAGCAGTACCGAGTTCCCTCCGATATCGAAGAAGCTGTCGGTCACTCCGAAGCTGTCAGATCCGAGCACCTGTCGCCAGATCGCCGAAACCCGCCGCTCGGTGTCGCCACGCGCAGCCACCCACTGACGAGCCACACCTGCCGACTGGACCCGCGTGGGCACGATGCGGTCATATCTGTCGCGTACTGGCATATCTGGAAACTCTGGCGCGGTCTGCTTCAGATCTGCCACAAGCACCTGGCCTGTCGGCGCCACACCGCTCAACCGGGCACGGATCGCTGACTTGGTGTCATCCAGACCGACCAGCACGTGGGGCACATCGTGGGCGAGCGCAACCAGCAGCGAGTTCAGCGCTTCGACACGGCCTACAACACGGTATCCGCTGGCCCGGGTGCCCTCCAGATGCTCCACCTGAGCCGACATCCCCACGCGGTCCCACATCGTCCACGCAATACTGTGCGCGCTGATACCGCTGCGGCGCTGGTACAGGGTGAAGGCGTCCAGATAGGCGTTTGCGGCCGAGTACCCGCCGACGGTGGATCCGCCGAAGAATCCGTTGACCGACGAAAAGGATACGAAGCGAATACCTGGTCGACGCAAGGCAATATGATGCAGGACGCGAGCTCCGGCAACCTTCGCCGTCGAGATATCCGTGAGATCGGACTCTGTCGTGGTAGCCAACGGTTGCTCGCGATACGCGCCGGCCAGATGCCAGATGCCAGACAGCTGGATGCCCCAGCGATCCTCCGCCGACGTGACCGCGTCCCATACCTGATCGGCATCGCGTACGTCGGCGACCTCGAACCGGACCGCCTCGTCGCCCGCGATATCGCGTAACCGTTGGTAAGCGGCGGATTGCCGCTCATCTGGATCGCGGTGTCCTACGAGTAGCACCCGTACGCCGAAGCGTTCTATCAGCAGCCGGGCCAGCTCATAGGCGAGTCCGCCCAGACCTCCACTAATCAGGTGCAGACCTCCAGAAGGAATCGCCACACCAACAGTCGGCTCATCGGGCAACCGTTCCAGCCCCTTCACCCAGCGAGCACCGTCCCGATAGGCAACCTCAATGTCCTTGGTGGAGTAGCCCAGTTCACCTGCCACGTGGTCGGCGCCGGCAGTCTGATCTGTGCGATCCAGGTCGACAAAGCGCACACGTAACCCAGGCATTTCGGCTACCGCACTGCGCAGCAGCACGGGAATCGGAGCGAGCCCAGGATCGGCCTCGTCCGTATCGGTGACCTGCTCGATGCCGCTGCCGACGACATACAGCGCCGGTGGCGTTCCATCGCCCCGCTCTTCGTCAAAGACGGTTCGGACTATGCGGACCACATCGAAAACACCGACCGGCAATGGTTCTGGGGAACTGTCCGCGATATCACCCGGTGCTCGCGGTGCGGCGAGGTACACCACGGTACGAATTGCTGTTGTTCCGGAAACCGAACTCAACCCCGCGTCGACGTCCGCCACGGTGGCACGCACCACGCGAACGCCCTGCGCGGTCAGCCGGTCTGCCAATTGTGCGCCAAGGTCCCCCGATTCGCCGAGAATCAAAACGGCGCCGTCAATCGGGGCACTGGGCCGAAGTCGGTCACGCCGGTGCCACACCGGACGGAAGAACCAGTTTGGCAGGGAGTTCGCGGACGCGCTGGACGTCTGTACCCTGCGCACGATATCGGCGAACTCACCGTCATCGAACCGTTGTCTCAGCAGGCTCCGCTGAATCTTTCCGATATCGGTTTTCGGAATACTCTCCGGCGGAACGGGAATGACTAGATCGGGATTTGGGCCTACCACCAACACGCGGCTACGGACATCGGCGAGGACCTCCTCTTCCACCGCCCCGGACTGGGGGCTGAACACGATCGCCAGAACGTCGGTATCGCTGCCCGGCGGCCGTACCGCGATCGCAGCGGCATAGCTGCTGATCACTAGCGGGGATTCTTCGACCGCGGACTCGATCGCGTGGCAGCTGTAGTTCACGCCGTTGACGATGATGATGTCCTTGGCGCGACCGGTTAGCGTGAGTGCACCGCCGTGAATCCGGCCAAGGTCGCCCGTGTCGAACCAGCCGTCGGCAGTGAATGCCTCCCCGGTGCGCTCTGGGTCGGCATAGTATCCGCGTGTAACGGTGGGTCCGCTGATCTGCACTCGCCCAATCTCCCCGACGGGAACGGCCGTGTTGTCCATGTCGACGACACGTATCCGCGTGCCGTGGATCGGCTTTCCGAGTTCGGTGAATTCATCGGTGTCGGTGGTGGTTTCCACCGAAAAGTTCTGGGAGAAAACCACACCCGACGATGTCTCCGACATCCCCCATGACGGCCGCATCGCGGTGCGCGGTAAGCCGGAATGCTCCAGCATGCGCAGGAATCGGCGTGCGATGCGTGGGACGATCGCCTCGCCACCGTTGAGAATGAACCGCAAGCACGTCAGGTCGAATCGGTCGGCGTTAGGCGCCTCCGCGAACCGATCGGCGATCAGGCCGAACGCGAAATTGGGGGCCCATGTGTTGGTCACGCGGTAGCGGTCAACGATGGTCAGCCAGCGCAGTGGATCCGCCAGCACCCATGAGGTGGCAGCGTGCACCTGCTGACAGCACACGTACACATCCTGAAGATGGGACATGACGATGCCGCCGACATGCTCGAGCGGCATCCAGTTGAACGAGATATCCGCCGGGGCGAACGCATTAGTCTGCGCGGTCGCCGCCGAGCGGCTCAGGATGTTGCGATGCGTCAGCTGTACACCCTTCGGCTGTCCCGTGCTACCAGAGGTCAGCAAGAGCAATGCGACCGCATCGGGATCGGGCTCATGGTGCGCGGCATCTGGGTCGTGTGCCAAAAGATCGCCGATCGGGACTACCCGCGCCGCCTGGTGTACCGGAGGCTGCCCGGCCTCGTTGATGATCAATGGCTGGTTGAGCGCGCTCCAGGCCGTTGCCGCCTTCTCGGCGCCGCCAACCGCGTTCGGGGCCACCGGCACCGGCACGATGCCGCCGAGGAAACATCCCCAAATCGCCGCCACAAACTCGTCGTTGCGAGACAGGTGAACAATCGCCAAATCTCCTGGAACAAGTCCCGCGGCCCGTAACCCCCCAAGCACACGCCGCGCGGCATCGAGTACCGCCGCGTACGTCAGTGTGCGCTCGGCACCCGATTCGTCAAGAAAGACCAGCTCTGTCGTGGACGCATCATGTGCCGCGCGGACGAGCGCATCGGGTAGCGACGCCACGACAGGCACGACCGCCGGCCCGCCATCGAGCATGGATAGCTCGAGGACATCGCGTTGTGCCGCGGGCACTAGCGGCGCCTGCTTGGGCGGTGGCGTCGGATCGCCGACAAGAATGCGCGGCGTGTCAGCGATATCGGGCACAACCTGGATCTGGGTGGCCTCGGGTAGCCGCGCCGACCACTGGGCAATCAGCTCGTCATCGATCACCGGCAATCGGTATAGCGCCGCGATGTCGAGCGCTCCGGTCGTGGTCACCGGCAGTGCGGCAACAGGAACGAATGCACGCGGCACCAGCGACGGTGGCAGCACGATGCGCGCGAATTCCGACAACCGTTTCGAGGAGATCGGTGCGCAAGTTGCTACATAGGCCACCAGCTCGGTGGTGCCAGAGATGGTTCGGCGTGACAGTACCGCGCAGTCGTCGATCAATTCGTGCTCCATCAGCACTGCGTCGACAGTTGCCAGGTCCGCCCAGCGGTGACCGTCCCATGCGCGTCCACGAGAAGAATGTGCGATCTCCACCGAGGAGTCCCTGCGCATGCGTGCCGGTATCCCAGTAGGGAGCACAGCCTCGCCTGGTCTCCCGACGCATAGTTCCCCCAAGACGCCCGGGGGCGCCAGTCGGCGGTCGGCGGTCAGTACTACCTCCGGAACCGGTTCCGGATCAACCAGATTGACACTGCCAGAGTGCAAAAAGGTGACGAGAATGCCAGCGAGATAGCTGTCCAGAAGCCCTATCGACGCATCAGTATTCAGCGAATCGGGCGCACCGGTAGGGCGGGCGTCGCCGGTTACCAGTTGCGCCACGGCGGCATCGTCCACGACGAATGCGGGGGCCAGCTCCCGCAGCGAGCGCTCCCGGTACAGGGCCGGTAGCGATGTGGGTAACCACGCGACACGGCGTGCACCGGCGGATACCGCCGCTACCAACGCCGCCACGAGGTCTGGTCCACGTTCGAGCGCGAGCACAACCGTCCCGCCATGGGCACCCGACATCGCCGCAGCCAATTGCAGTGCAGTCGTGCGTAATTCGGCGTGGGTAAGCTCCACGTAGCCATCGACGACCGCCACAGAGCTCTCGACATGCTGAAGCATCGGCGCCAAGCTCCGAGCCACACGTGCTTCGTGCGCACCGAGCGGCAGGCAGTCGATCGCCAGGTGCGGCGACGCGATCGCCGCGCGTAACAGCGCGGTGTAGTCGTCGCGCATTTGCTCCATCGTCGCCGCATCGAATAGTTCGGTGCTGTAGACGAACTGCACCCCGATACTTTCCCCGAGGGGCCAGAAGTGCAGTTCCACATCGGCTCGAGTGGTGCCTGTCGGCACCCCGACAAAGGACACGGGCGTTCCCGCGAAATCAAGGTCAGCCGGAGGCGGGCTTTGCATCGCGAACAGCACGGCGACCATCGGATTGCGTCCGGGAAGACGCGCGGGAGCGACCTCGTCGATGATCTGTTCAAGTGGCAGCTCCTGGTGCTCGTACGCACCCAAAGTCACCTCGCGGACATGGCTGACCAACTCCGCGAACCCGGCGGAGGGATTGATCTTGGCACGCAACGGAATTGTGTTCACGAACAGCCCGATGAGCGCCGAGACCCGGTGGTCTTCCCGATTCGCCATCGGAGCGCCGACCACCTGATCATCTGAGCCGCTGTAGCGGTACAACAGTGTGTAGAACGCCGCGAGCAGCGTCGCAAAGGCGGTCACGTCCATATCCCGCCCGAATGCGGCCATCGCTGCTGTGTCTGAGGGCGACAAGGTGAAGTCCAGGGTGGCACCCTGGAAAACGTTGTCCAATGGCCTGTCTCGATCGAACGGAAGCGCAGGCGAGCTCAGCTCGCCGGCCAACTGCGACCGCCAGTACGCGAGATGGCGCTCACGCGCGGGCCCGGACATGACGTCGTGCTCTTGTTCTGCCAGGTCTCCGATCTGGAGTTCCAGCGGCGGCAGTGCCGCTGGAATGCCTGTTACTTCGGCCCCGTACAGCTGGCGCAGCTCGTCGCACAGCACACCGATGGACCAGCCGTCGACGATGATGTGATGCATCGCCACCACCAACAGGAACTCTCCGTCCCGCAGGTCGAGTAGATGCGCCCGCAGCAACGGTCCGGCACTCAGGTCGAACGGTGCGCACACGAGGTCGAGAACTGCCGCGCGCACCTCGGGACGCTGTATCGGCGGCACAGACTGCGTACTGGAACAATCGATTTCCTTGAGCGGCACGGCAATAACCGTTTCAGCGGCCACCGCCTGCATCACTTCGCCGTCGACCTCGACAAAAGTTGTGCGCAGGATCTCATGTCTGGAAACCATTTCAGCGAAGGCGCGTCGCAGTGCATCCGGACGTACCGCACCGCGAAAATGCAGAACAATCGGCACGTTGTAGTAATGGCTGTCCGGGTCCAGTCGACTCAGGAACCACATTCGCTGCTGGGCGAATGACGTCCGGAAGAGGAGGATCTCCTCCCCCGATGTGGATGCGGGAAGGTAGTCGATAGTGGTCACTCTCGCGCTCCCTCAAGCAGAATGACGCCGTCTGCAGTACGCAGCGCGGCGCGCCCCCGACGGACGGGGGGCGCGGGTTTCGAGGACGTCTCGGGCTCGTCCGACGGTGTTGTCACGGCCGCGGCCACGTCCGCCACGGTGACTGATTCAAGCAATTGACGCATGCTCATTTCGATCCCTAGCGCATTGCGCTGCTCCGCAGCGATCTGCATGGCCAATAGCGACTCGCCACCCAGTTCGAGAAAACGATCATGGACACCGATCCGGTCGTACCCAAAGAAGCGCTGCCAGATCGCCGCGATGCTTTCCTCCAATTTCGACCGTGGCGCGCAGTACTCCGTCGACAGCACCGGGCGGTGATTGAACGAGACGTTCGCCGATGGGGCAGCAGGCGTATCCGGCACCGGCGCCGGCTCCTGCTCAGCACGTGTCGCCACCGCACTCGAACCACCCAGAACCACCGTGGGTACCGCGGGCGCACCGAGCACCTCACCGAATCGGTCTGGTGGAACGTTCATCTCGTCGCTCGCAGAGGTGTCGACAAAGGTCCAGTCTCCAACTCCGGCACGGTGCCGAACGGCGAGTGTGCCATGCGCATACCCTTCGGCCAGTGCCGCATCGAGGGAGTCCTCACGTGGCCTCGTAAGCAGCATGCGTTGCGCCGACGGTTCGGACGCCGCGATCTCACGCAGCACGGCGACGGCGCGATCGAAGTCCGGATCCAGAACGAGCACCGGCTCAGGACGCTCGGCGACGATCAACGCATGGTCACCCGCCGGACCGGAATCGTAGACGGCCGAGCCGGTGAATCCGTTCGTGTCGAGTAGCGCTGCCCACTGCTGGGGTGCCACCAACGGTGAATCTGTCCGCACGTCGTCGTCGAAATCGAGCCATCCGGTCAACAGCGGGTCGATCAGCGAGTCGCAACGCTCCTCAGTCTTGGCTTCCAGCAAGAACATCAGGCCGCCGGGAGCGGTGAACGCCGCGGTGTTGCGGATAGCGGTCGGCAGATCCGGTGCCACATGCAACACGTTGAACGCCAGGACAACGTCGAACCCAGCAAGCGGCAGACTCTGCCCGGCCGGATCGTCGACGATATCGAGAGAGGCGAATCGGACGAAATCGAGACCCTCTGCTTCGGCGTGCCGCTGGGCGGCCACCACAAACGAGCGTCCGATATCGGTGAAGTGGTACTCGACCGAGCCTGCCGGCACGCCGCGCAGCGCGTCGACCACCGGCCACGTCAGGTAGCCACGGCCGGCGCCGATTTCGAGGATCCGCAGTGGCCGCCCCGGGGTGGCGTTGGCAGCCAGTCCGGCAAGTGTCGTCCCGATCAGATCGCGGTACGTTGCGAAATCGCTATGCGCGATGCGTTGTTCGGTGAGGCTCCGATACAGACGGTCATCTCCGTTCGGCGTCACAACCTCATTGCCGGCGATCTGCCCGCGCAGCACCTGGTCGTAGCCGCGCATGCATTGGTCCAGCAGCTGGGCCCATGTCGCCAGCTCGGGATTATCGGCGCACCAGCGCCCGAGTTCGGGCACATCGGCCACCGCCGGCACATCGAGCACGCGCAGCCGGCCGTTCTCGCCGGAGACGATGCCGTCCTCGCTCAAGATGCGCAGGAATGCATCGACAATCTTGTGGTAGTCCGGTATCACCCCCAGCCGGGCGATCAACTCGTCGCGCGAGTACTCGGTTCCGGGAGTCATCGCGACGCCTGCGCTTCGCAGGTGCGCGCATATGTACCGGGTGCACAGGTCGTCCAGCGCGTTCGACACCTGTGTCGAACCTTGCGGCACCACAACATCAATGGGCTCGGCACGCAATCCTGTCGCGGCGCTCGACCATGTTGCGGCCACCCCTTCAACCGGCTCACTGCTGAGGACCCATCGCCGTCCGTTGCGATAAGCCACCGTTCGCTCGCCATCCGGAACCGACAGCTCCGCGACCAGCGCCTGGGCATCGGTCCGGTCCATGTCCACCACGTTGACGGCGCGCGTTACGCCGTTGCGGCGCAACCATTGTGCGGCGCCAACTGCCAGCCAATGACTGACGTCGATGTCCTCCACGCCGGTGACATCGAAGGCGTTGCCGACACAGACATGCACCGCCACACCCGAACCGGCGGCATCGACCGCGCGCGCCAGTTGCACGTATCGCTCGCGATCCGGCCGAGTTCCGTGCGCACCGGTAAGGAACACGATGCGCTGGTATTCGGTCGAAGCCGGTGTGAGGCCCGGCCCGAGCAGATCAACACCCGTGCTGACTGTGTTGGCAAGTTCCTCGGCGAATCGAGCGGTGGCGGGATCCTCGTCAATCAGAACCAGCCATCGTGCCGCGGACGGCTCTGCGGCGGAAGCTATCGGTGTACTGCTACGCCACACCGGAACACTCATGTTCGGCCGGACGGGTGGCTGTGCGCCGTCAGACGCTGCGATCCAGTACCGCTGTCGCTCGAACGGATAGCCGGGCAACTCGACACGTGCCGGGCGGCGGCCTCCCGATATCAGACTCCAGTCGATGTCGATGCCGTGCTCCCAGGCCTTGCCCACAGCGGCAAGCAATGCACGCCGATCGCTGCGGCGGTCGTCGCGATGCCGCATCGTGGCGAAAGCTGCAAACGACGCGTCACCCTGCGGCTGGGCAAGCCGCGTCAATGTCTGACCGGGACCCACCTCCAGCAGCACCGCCCCCTGGAGGCCGGCCAATTCGCCGAATCCAGCGGCCAATTGCACAGGCTCACGGCTGTGCCGGATCCAATAGCCCGGGTCGGTTGCCTCCTCAGGCTGAATCCAGGTGCCCGTGACATTCGACAGATACGGCACACGCGGTGGCCGCAGCGTGACACCGGCCAAGATGTCGGCGAACTCACCGAGCACGGGATCCAACTCGGGCGAATGCACCGCCATCGATACCCGCACCCGCTGGAATTGGACGCCGCGCAGTTCCAATTCCTCTTCCAGTAGCGCGATCTCGGCGGTGGGTCCGGAGACCGTACACGACGATGCGTCGGTGATTCCGGATACAACAAGCCGGCCACTCAACAATGGGCTGACATCGGCCGCGGACAGCAGGATGCTCGTGGTCGCACCGCCCATTCGGGCGAACAATCGCCCACGCGCCGAAACCAACGGCAGCACTTGGTCGATATCGATGACGCCGGACAGGCACGCCGCCGCGTACTCGCCCAGGCTATGGCCGAGCATCGCGCTCGGTGTCAACCCCCACGCCGCGAGCTGAGTCGCGAGCGCGTACTCGGTAGCCACCACGGCCGGAAACACCACATCGAGCCGCTGCTCATCGAGCCCACCGTCGCCAAACAGGTGGCTACGCAGGTCGATATCGCAATGCTGCGCCAAGATCTGGTCGCACTCGTCGATTGACGACCGGAACACCTCTTCGGTCTCGTAGAGACCGTGACCCATCCCGACGTATTGCGCCCCGCCGCCGGGGAGCAGCAGAACCAACGGAACTGCACCGTCATTCGCGCGAGTGGCCTGGGCGGGAGCGGTCAGCAGCGACGCCGCCTGTTTCGCCGACCCGCACACCACCGAACGTCTATACGGTAATTTACGGCGACCCAATTGCAGGGTGTCGGCAACATCTGCTGGATCAATCTCACTGTTGCTACGCAGATAGTCGGCCAATTGCGCGGCCTGTTGGTCTAATGCCGATGCGGTGGCGGCCGACAGGACCAGCAAGGACTCGGAGCGATCCGCGATTGGGAGCGGGTCGCGTTGAGCATCGCGCGGTGCCTGCTCGAGCACCATATGTACGTTGGTGCCACCGATTCCGAAGGCGCTCACCCCGGCACGGCGCGGTCCGTCTCCCGCAGGCCAGTCGACGGTGTCGACGGCCACACGGAACGGGCTGTTGGCAAGGTCGAGCAGCGGATTCTCGGCGGTGTAATGCAGATTCGCGGGGATTACACCATGCTCGACGGACAACGCAGCCTTGATGAGTCCCGCTACTCCGGCCGCGGTGTCGGTATGGCCGATGTTTGTCTTGGCACTGCCCAGCAGGCAGTATCCGGTCTGGTCGGTGGATTCCCGGAATGCCTTGGTCAGTGCCGACACCTCGATGGGGTCACCGAGCGGTGTTCCCGTTCCGTGAGCCTCGACCATGCCGATCGAACTCGCCTCCACTCCGGCAACCGCATGTGCGGCGAGGATGACTTCACTCTGCGCGGTGGCGCTGGGCGCGGTGAAACCCGTCTTGTGGCGCCCGTCGTTGTTGACCGCGCTTCCTTTGATGACGGCCCGAATTCGGTCACCATCGGCGAGTGCGTCAGACAAGCGTTTGAGCAGAACAACTCCCACACCGTCGCCGGGGAACATGCCCGCGGCGTCGGCGTCGAAGGCCCGGCAACGGCCATCGGGAGAGAGCGGTCCGTTCGGGGTGTACCGGTATCCCTTGCCGGGGTGGGGGTTCAAGCTCACTCCCCCAGCCAGAGCCAGGTCACATCGATAGTCCAGAAGTTCCTGGCACGCCAGATGCACCGCAACCAGTGAGGTCGAGCAGGCGGTGCTCACCGCAACACTCGGACCCGTCAGATTGAGATGGTACGAGACGCGGCCAGGAAGCGAGCCCGGCGAATTGGCAAACCCCGCGGGTAACGCGTCCGCCGAGGAAGGGCTGAGGCCAAGATGCGGAAGGACGTTCGCGATGAGATAGTTCGACTGCCCGGAGCCCGCGTAGACGCCGACCAGTCCATCGTATCGATCCGTGTCATAACCGGCCTGTTCGAAGACGTGGTACGCACATTCCAGGAAGAGACGTTGCTGCGGATCTATCATCGCGGCCTCGGCCGGCGGGTAACCGAAGAACTTGGCGTCGAATAGTTCGATTCCCTCGATGACGGCCTCGCGGCGCACTAACCCCGGCGCATCCGCTAAGTCATCCAAAGATCTTGCGCCTTCACGCTTTTCCGTGAGTAGTGACCAGTATTCACTGACGTCGCCGGCGCCGGGAAATCGGCACTGCATTCCGATGATGGCAATGTCGGCAAACTCTGTCTCGGTGGTCGGTGTATCCATATCCACTGTCACTGACGTTGTTCTCCCACATTGGTATTGCTGCCACAGCGTCGCTGCACCAGATCGACAAGATCGGCAAGAGTCGCGCCCTGATCCCAGAGCTCAGCCACCGATACCTTGATTCCGCAGCGCTCCCCTATCGCTGTCACGATGCGAGCGGCGATCAGCGAATCGCCTCCCAGGTCGAAGAAATTGTCGTCCGGTTCAACGCTTGCCACACCCAGTGCCTCACACCAGATCTGCTCGACCGCCACGGTCGGCGAGACATCGGCCTGGGGGGCCGTCTCGGTCACCGTCGGCACCTGTTTGGCAGGCGCCGCCGGTGCCTGCCTTGCGGGCCGGCTGGCGACGGGCTTCGGCGGAATCATCCACAACCGCTCCCGCTCGAACGGATATGTGGGCAGAGGTACCCGCGGCTGTGGCGCACCGAAGTGCTGCCACACCAGCTCAGCACCAGCGGCCCACAGGCGTCCTGCTGCCGCTATCGCAACCGTCGCACTGTCGCCGGTCCGATCCCCGAGCATCGAAACGACCTCCGGTTCCTGAGTATTCGCCGCGACGATGCCGCGCAAGGTGTGACCGGGACCGGCCTCCACAAGCACCGCATCCGGGTACTCGGCACACAGCACCGCCAGGCCGGAGGCGAACTGCACCGTCTCACGCAACTGCCGTCCCCAATACTCGGGGTCGGTGGCCTGCGCCCCGGTGATCCAGGTACCCGTGACATTGGACATAAAAGGAACCTGCGGCGGTTGCAATCGCAGCCGCGCCACAGCAGCCGAGAAACGGCCGACCGCCGGATCGACGAGAGCGGAATGGAAACCCCGATTCACCGGTAAACGCGTGCAGCGCACGCCGGTACTCGCCGCCTCCTGCACGAGCGCTTCGATCCCCTCCGCGCTGCCGGCAACAACGACCTGCTCCGGGCCGTTGACCGCCGCAACCGATACCCCAACCGGAAGCATCGCGGTGACGGCATCGAGCGATGCCCCGACGGCAGCCATGGCACCGGACTCACACTGCTGAATCAGTTCGCCGCGCAGCGCCGCCAGCTGAACTGCTTCGTCCAGCGTGAATACCCCTGCCACGCAAGCAGCCACCAGTTCACCGATGCTGTGACCGAGCATGGCCACGGGTTGCACACCCCACTCACCGAGGAGCTGGGTGAGCGCATACCCAACCGTGAACAGTGCGGGCTGGGTCAGGCGGGTCTGCATGAGCGCAGCGTCGGTCGCCTCGTCACCCTCGCCGCACAGCATCGTGCGCAGATCCACACCGATCAGCGGCTCAAAGCGGATGGCGCACTCGTCGATGTGCCGGCGATAGACCGGTGATGTCGCGTAGAGCTGCGCACCCATGCCACTGAACTGGCTTCCCTGCCCGGGAAACAGGAGCACGACGGGGCGGGGCTTGTCTGAGGCAATCCCGGCGCGAGATGGTGCATGTCCCGCGCTTTCGAGGACTTGCCGCGCTTCCGTCGAGTCCGCACAGACTGCGGTAAACCGATGCTTGAAAGCACGCCGTCCGATGCGCAACGTGGCCGCAACGGCGGCCAGATCTTGTTCGGGATGCTGCTCCAGGTGCCGCGCCAGGTTCTTCCGCGCAGCCTCGAGCGCCGGTGCCGTTCGCGCCGAGAGCACAAGCAGGTGCGGACCGTCCTGAACTGCAGTGGGCGCCTGTGAAACTGGAGCTTCCTGCAGTACGGCATGAGCATTGGTGCCACCCATGCTGTAGGAGCTGACTCCCGCACGACGCGGCTTTCCGTCGGGCGCATTCCAGCGTCGCAGGCGCGTACCCACATAAAAAGGGCTCTTCGAGAATTCAATCTGCGGATTGGGGGCCGTGAAGTTGACAGCAGGCGGGTACATCCGATGTTGCAGCGCCAGTATCACTTTGATGAGGGCCAGGACGCCCGAGGCAGGCCCGGTGTGTCCGATGTTCGGCTTCAGGGTTCCCAGTCGACATGCTTCTGTCCGCGTGTCACCCGCTTGGCGAAAGGCATTGTCCAGCGCGGCGATCTCGATCGGATCGCCCAGTAGCGTCCCGGTGCCATGCGTCTCCACGTAATCGACGGTCTCGGCCGGAACCTCGGCGACGGCCAGCGCCTCGGTGATGACCTCAACCTGGCCGCTGACACTCGGCGCCGCGAACCCAGCCTTATTCCCGCCGTCGTTGTTGACGGCGGTTCCCCTGATGATGCCCAGAATAGAATCACCATCTGCGACAGCGCTCGACGCGCGTTTCAGCAGGATTACTCCCACTCCGTCACCGACCAATGTGCCGTCAGCGGACGCATCAAACGCACGGCATCGACCGGAGGTAGAGATGGCGCCGCTTTCGGTAGCCACGTATCCGGCGGTTTGCGGGAAGGTGATGGAGGCGCCACCGGCCAGCGCCATGTCGGACTCACCCGACAAAATGCTTTGCACCGCAAGGTGGATGGCCACCAGCGAGGTAGAGCAACCGGTGCCCAGCGATATGCTGGGGCCGCGCAGATTCAGCTTGTAGGAAACGCGAGGCGCCAGAAAATCGTTCTCGGTCGCCAGCGCCGTCTGCAGATACTCGGTGCCGTTAAGGTTCCCGTAGTCGGTCGACAGATTTGCCCGGTAATAGGTCGAGCCCGCACTGCCCCCGAACACCCCGACAGAACCGTCGTACCGCTGCAGGTCATAGCCTGACGATTCCACAGCCTCCCAAGCACATTCGAGAAAGAGTCGTTGCTGCGGATCAATCGAGCGTGCCTCACTCGGGGCGTATGCGAAAAACTTGGGATCGAAGTCGGCCACATCGGCAAGAATCGGCCGAACCCTAACCAGCCGCGGATCACCGAGTTCCTCCGGCGAAACCCCCGCCGACAGCAGTTCCTCATCGGTGAAATGCGTGAGCGATTCCTCTCCCGCACAAAGATTCGCCCAGAACTCATCCAGATTCGTGGCGCCAGGCACCCGGGCAGCGATGCCGATAACCGCGACGTCGTCGTCGCGAACCTCGTGGTCATCGCCAGTTGCCGAATCACCGTCAGCCGTCGCCCGGCTTGAGCCGTGATCGAGTTCCGAGCACCACTGACGCACGTTCTCCAGCACCGCATCTCGCTCGGCAGCGAGGTAGAAGTGCCCGCCGGGAAATGTTGCCGACCGGTAGCCACCGCGGGTCACGTGCGCCCAAAGATCCATGTCAGCGGGATCGATAGCCTCGTCCTTGCCCCAGAGTGCGAGGATCGGTGCATCCACGGGGGGCTCCGGGTCAGTTCGATATTGTTCGACCAGCCGGAAGTCGGCCCGCATGCCGGAGATGACCAGATCCCGTAACGCCGCTACGTCGAATGCGCTGTCCTGCCCCTTTGCGGCGCTCACCTCACCTGTGGCCGAACGCCCGTACGCGATAAATGCGTCATCGTCTAGATCCCGCAGTCCGCCACTGCGGACGAGATGCGGTGCCGTGTACGAGGAAACACACAGCCGGAGTTGCGGATACCTGCCAGCTGCCTCCAGCCGACGCGCGACCTCGAAGGCGACCAGCGCACCCATGCTGTGGCCGAACAAGTACAACGGCCGATCCCCCAGAGTCAGTAACGCCTCGGCCACGCCGTCGGCAAGCGCGCCCAGGCTCGAGGGGAGCTGTTCAGAAATCCGGTCCTCGCGACCGGGGTATTGCACGATATGCACCGAGAAATCCGGGTTGATCAACCAGGAGCGGTAGAACGAGGCTCCACCACCAGCATGCGGGAAGACCACCAACGCCGGATGCCCGTCGGGGTCAAGAGCTCCACCCCGTAACCATGTCCGTTGGAGCTGCTCCGCCGATGTCGAAGAGTGCTGCATGACTTGATCTACCGCCTTTGTCGTTGCTGTGATAGGCGCTGCACGCGGGCATCTCGCCCACGCTCAGCTCGACTGCGCGCAGCGACGAGACCGCCGCTACCGCTTACTTCAGATTTGGCGCCCTGATCGCGCGCGCCGTTCAGATACGTGGCGAGCTCCGCGACGGTCGGGTGTGCGTACAGGTCGAGCAGCGATACCGAAAGCCCAAGCTGCTCCGAAAGCCTGGCTTGAACGCGAGCCAGTAACAGCGAATGACCGCCGATGTCGAAGAAGTTGTCGTCAACGCCGATACGGGGAACCTTGAGCACCGCGAGCCACAAGTCAACCAGCACACGTTCCATCGCGTACCGCGGCTCGAGGTAGGGAACGATCGCGGCACTCACTTCGACGGGAATTCGTTGCACCGCAGCGCGATCGATCTTCCCTGACGGCAGTTGCGGCAGCGCGTCGAGAATGGTTCCGGCCGGGGGTATTAGGTGCTCCGGAAGCCGCGCACGTAACCAGTCACGCAGCTGCAGCCAGGTCAGCGCGGGGTCCTCGCAGGCACAGTACGCAACCAATCTATCGCCTTGCGCCATGACTGCCGCGCGACGGATGGCCGGGTGTGCGGTGAGCGCGTTCTCGATCTCTTCCGGCGCGATCCTGCGGCCCCGGATCTTCAACTGATTGTCCACTCGCCCAAGGAACTCGATGGTGCCGTTAGGCAGGAAACGTGCCCTGTCCCCGGTGCGATAGATGCGAGCGCCGGGTGCGCCCGATACCGGATCGGCGACAAACCGCTCGGCGGTGCGGGCCGGGTCTTCCACATATCCGCGCGCGAGCTGCACCCCCCCGATGTACAGCTCTCCGGATACACCCGGCGGAACCGGCCGGAGAAATCTATCGAGGATGAAGGCCTGGTTGTTGGCAATCGGCGTACCGATGGTCACACCGTGCCTGGATGAGCCAGCCCGGTAGACCTCGTATGTGCACGCCACGGTCGCCTCGGTGGGCCCGTACCCGTGATACATGGGAATCTCACAGCGAGTTAGGAACCGCTCGAGAAGCTCTGGGCTCAGCGCCTCGCCACCCGTCCACACCGAAGCCAGCGAGCGAGTCGCCTCGGTGAACTCGGGCCGGTCCAGCATCGGGTCAAGTAGCGACGGCACCAGGTCGATGAACGTGACACCGGTGCGTGCGATCAGTTCGAGCAAGTATGCCGGATCTGACTCGGCTCCCACCTTGGGCAGAACCACCGCCGCACCGCAGACGAGCGGGAGGAAGATCTCGTTGATTCCCATGTCGAACCCGAGCGACGACTTGTGCAGGGCAGCGTCGTCGACCCCGAATCCGAGGACATCGGCTTGCCACAGCAGTCGGTTGCAAATTCCGGCATGAGTCACCATCACCCCCTTCGGAGTGCCGGTGGAACCGGACGTGAAGACGACATAGGCGAGCTCGGCCATCTGGACGCCCGGCGCTGGATCGTTGTGGTTAGTTGCGTCCCATGGTTTCTCGTCGAGATTCAGCACTGGTATCTCGAGGCTTGGCAGTCGCGTCGCAGGATCGCCATGGGTAAGCACCGCCGCGAGGCGAGCGTTTGTACACACCTCCGCTATCCGGCTCGCCGGCCAAGCAGGCTCCAACGGGACGAACGCGGCACCGGCCTTCAACACGGCCAGTAGCGCCACCACGAGGTCCGCCGACCGGTCCATGTTGATTCCGACAAGGCTTCCACTACCGATTCCGAGCGAGCGAATCGACGAGACCAACTGCCCGGCAAGCACATCCAGTTCACCGTAACTAAGCTGACCATCCTCGGTGACGACGGCGATGGCATTCGGGTTCTGTTGCGCCTGTCGCTCAAACAATGTGTGTAGCGGGATATCGACGAGGTGCCGGGTGTCCCCGGTAGCATTCCAGTCGCAGAGGATGTGCTGTCGTTGCTGGTCGGTGAGCAAAGGCAGATCACGCACGCTGCACTCCGGATTCACCACCCCATGGGCCAACACTGTGGCGAGGTGCTCCAGGACTTGCTGTATGAATTCCGGTGCGTATTTATCGGTTCGGAAAGTAGCGGCCAACGCCGCTCCGTCGACCAGGTCAATGGCGAGGTCAAACATCGGTGCCGGGTTGGGCAATCCGAGGTCGGTCGTCGTCGTTCCGGCCAAACTCAACTCACTCGTGACCGGCCGAGTTGCCGCGAACATAACCTCGAACAGTGGTGAGCGGCCCGTTGTGCGTTGCGGCGCCACTCTTTCGATGACTGTCTCAAAAGGAATGTCACGGTTGTCGTAAGCTTCGAAAAAGGCTGATCGAGCGCGACCCAGCAAGTCCAGGAAGGTCGTCTGACCATCGACGTTCAGCCGTAGTGCAAGGGTGTTCGTGAAATTGCCCCACACGCCTTCGACTTCGGACGCATCACGGACCAGCGCCGGAATCCCAATCACCAAATCCGTTGCCTCTGTGTATCGATGCAGGACCGTAGCCAACCCTGCAAGTACAATCGTGTAGGGCGTGGCCTTGTGAATTCGCGCTAGATCTCGCAGGCCCGCAACGGTGCTGTCTGGCAGCGCATGCCGGTATCGCCCGCTGGCCGTAGCGTGCGACTCCGGAGACTGAGTCGTCGCCGGAAAGCCTACGGTGGGCGGTAGCGGGGTGAGTCGGTCAACCCAATATTTCAGCTGGTTGTCGAGATGACCATGCTGCAGTCGTTGTTGCTCCCACACCGCATAGTCTGCGTATTCGAGGCCCGGAGCCGCTGGCGCAGCGCCAGTCTGGCCAGTCTCGAAGGCGTATTGCGCAGATAAGTCAGCGAACAACAAATCCCAGGTGATCTCGTCCGCCGCGATGTGATGCAGTACCAGAATCAGAACATGCACATGCGCTGAGACACGCAAAAGCTCGACGCGCAGCGGAGGGTCTGAGGCGAGATCGAAAGGGCGGTCAGCGATCTCCCGCGCGAGAGCCGCGATCGCGTCCTCCAGCGTCGCCGACGCCTTGTCATCGATGTCAACGACTGAGAGCGCGATATCCCCGGTCTGCTCGATCAGCTGTATCAGCTCACCGTCGGGGCCATGGGTGTAGCGAGTCCGCAGAATCGCGTGCCGACCGAACAATCGGATCACACTCGTGCGCAACGAATCAAGATCGAGTGGACCATCAATCCGTAGGCCGACCAGCATGTTATATGCCGTGCCCTCCGGAAAAAGGGCTTGTGCGAACCACATCCGACGCTGTGTCGAAGACAACGGAACCACTGCCGTGCGCGATCGCGCCTGAATGTTCGTGCTCCGGGCACTCGAGGACGCATCCGTGAGCCCACGTTCGGTCAGCACTGCCCGCAACAACCGCAAACGCTCTGCCGAGGTCGAATTGCCTGCTCGGGACGACGACATTCGTATGCCTCCCCTGTCCACTAAAGCCGCATAATCACAGCGGTTTTTGCATCTTCGGGTTCGCACAGCATTGGACGCAGAGCCGAAAATGCTTCGGAGCGAATAGAATTCACCCATACACCGCAGATAGATTAGCCTATCTTTACTTTGGCTAGGCTAGCCTATATCAATCCGTTTGGTTAGGGTGAGCTAAGTGTGTCACGCATGCGAGCAGCACGAAAGAGGATGCAAAACATGGGTAGAGGCTTCCAGGGTGCGGTGCTGCGCGGGCTTGGGGCGCGTGATCACGTAGCCACTGTCGTCGGTACCAGTCAGGTTGCACCGAATTGTGTGCGGCTGACGATGTCGGCGCCCACTCTTTTCGAGGACCTGCTACACACGCCGGCCGAATGGCTGCGGTTCTGGTTCCCCGATCCCGAGGGTGGTACCACTGAGCATCAGCGGGCGTACACCATCGTCTCCACGGATGCCGGGGCCGGTGAGTTCGCGATTGATGTGGTGATCCACGAGCCCGCCGGGCCCGCCTGTCGGTGGGCGGGGGCGGCCCAGCCCGGAATGACCATTCCAGTAGTCGCTTTCGGCTCAGCACGATTCGAAATCCCCGAAGATCTTCCCGCCGGATTCCTGCTCATCGGCGACTCGGCGTCCATCCCGGCGATCAACTCCATCCTGACCGCGCTGCCTACCGATGTGGATGTCGAGGTCTATCTGGAACGCCACAGCCCCGACGATGAACTCATCCCGCTAACCGAGCATCCCCGGCGGGTTCTGCACTGGGTGGACCGCACCGATGAAACCTCACTGGCGGGCGCGATCGAGGCCCGCGACTGGTCCAACTGGTACGCCTGGGCCGGACCCGAAGCGGGCTCACTGAAACATCTGCGCAAGCGCCTCAAGGAACAATTCGGATTCCCCAAAGCCGACGTGCACGCCGCCGCCTACTGGACCTTCGGCCGCGCCATGGGCAGCCGCCGCGGAGACACCCAGGCACCGCCGACTTTGAACGCCAAGACCTCCGGCTTGGCCACTTCCTCCGCACCAAAAACACTGGCCGACAACCCCATACCGGTATCCGGTAGCGCGATCCCTCGGGGTCGCTGGCGTTCGCAGGCGGCGAAGGAGTTGTTGGCGCCGGTCAAGAAGCAGATGATCGCCGGTGGTGTGCTGCAGGCGATCATCACCATGGTCGAGCTGGCACCGTTCGTGGTGCTCGTCGAGCTCACCCGCCAGCTGCTGGCCGGAGCCGACCAATCCCGCCTATGGCACACCGGATTCATCTTCCTGACGCTGCTGGTACTCGGCGCCGCGCTCGGCATGGCTCTCACACTGTGGCTGCACGTTGTTGACATCCAGTTCAGTACAAGCATCCAGCGCCAGTTGTTGGACAAGCTTTCTCGGGTTCCGTTGGGGTGGTTCACGCAACGCGGTTCGGGATCGGTCAAGAAGCTGATTCAGGACGACACCCTGTCGCTGCACTATCTGATCACTCACGCGATCCCCGATGCGGTGGCCGCCGTCGTGGGGCCGGTGGCGGTGCTGATCTACCTCTTCGTCGTCGACTGGCGCCTGACCCTGTTGCTACTGGTGCCCATTCTGATCTACATCGTCACGGCCGCTGTGCTGATATTCCAGAGCGGCCCGAAGATGATCGAGGCCTCGCGCTGGAGCGAACGGATGAGCGGAGAATCGGCCGCCTATCTTGAAGGCCAGCCGGTGATCCGCATTTTCGGCGGAGCCTCAGCGTCCTCGTTCAAACGCAAGCTCGACCTGCATCTCACCTTTCTCAACGAGTGGCAGTGGCCGTTCATTGGCAGGAAGACCTTTATGGATCTTGTTACCCGGCCGACGACGTTCCTGTGGTTGATCGCCGGGGCCGGCACGCTGTTGGTCGTCGCGGGGGCCATGGAGCCCACGACCCTGCTGCCATTCCTGGTGCTCGGCACCACCTTCGGTACCCGCCTACTGGGAATCGCGTACGGACTGAACGATGTTCGCGGTGGTCTAGGGGCAACACGCCGTATCGCCGTCGCCCTCGAGGAAACCGAACTCAGTATCACCGAAGCAAAAGCAGCGGCCGATAGTGGCTCATCTGTGTCGTTTGATGCGGTGACGTTTGGGTATCGGCCGGGGGTGCCGGTTATTCATGGCGTGGATCTGAGGTTGCGGCCGGGAACCGTGACGGCGCTGGTGGGTCCGTCCGGCTCGGGTAAATCGACGCTGGCTTCCCTGCTGGCACGTTTCCATGACGTCGACGGCGGCGCTATCTGCATCGATGGCACCGATATCCGCGCCCTGAGCGCCGATGAGCTCTACACCAAAGTCGGATTCGTGTTCCAAGACGTACAACTGGTCGCCGGAACCGTCCGCGACAACATCGCACTGGCCCGCCCCGAAGCCACCGACACCCAGATCCACACCGCCGCCCGCGACGCACAAATCCATGAACGAATCCTGCGGCTACCCAACGGCTATGACACCGTCCTCGACACCAACACCCAACTGTCCGGCGGCGAAAAACAACGCCTCACCATCGCCCGCGCCCTGCTGGCCGACACCCCCATCCTGATCCTGGACGAAGCCACCGCCTTCGCCGACCCCGAATCAGAATATTTGGTCCAACAAGCCCTGGCCCGGCTCGTTCACAACCGCACCGTGCTCGTCATCGCCCACCGACTACACACCATCGCCGACGCCGACCAGATCGTGGTCCTCGATCAGGGCCACCTCGTAGAAACCGGCACCCACACGCAGCTGCTATCCAACAACGGACGCTACCGGCGCTTATGGGACGCACGCCTGCAAGAACCCTCGAGCGTCCTTGCCGGAGAGAACATCTGATGCTGACCCACCTGATCCGCCTCATCCCACCCGCACACCGCAACTCCCTCTACACCTACAGCGCACTCTCAGTGCTATCCGTAGTACTTCGCGCCGCGGGCTGTCTGCTGCTCGTGCCGCTGCTCGGTGCCCTATTCGGCACCACCCCCACCCACGCACTGCCCTGGCTCGCCGTGCTCACCGCGGTCACCATCGGCGGCTGGATCGTGGACACCGCACTGGCCCGCATCGGCTACCGCATCGGATTCGCCCTACTCAACGACTCACAACACCAAGTCGCCGACCGGCTCACCCACATCCCACTGAGCTGGTTCACC
>NZ_LJYL01000030.1:0-116325 GCF_001440135.1 Mycobacteroides sp. H003 | reverse complement strand
CCCACGCATCGAATTCCGCAACGTCACCTTCCGCTACGACAGCACCAGCGAACACGTCCTCAACGACATCAACTTCATCCTGGAACCAGGGAGCACCACCGCCGTCATCGGGCCATCTGGATCCGGGAAGAGCACCATCCTCGCCCTCATCGCCGGACTGCAACAACCAGAAAGCGGCCAAATCCTCATCGACGGAACCGATGTCGCCACAATGGACACCGCCAGCCGCCGCGCCCTGGTCAGCATGGTCTTCCAACACCCCTACCTCTTCGATGCACCCATCGGCGACAACGTCCTAGCTGGACACCCCAACGCCACAGACCACGAAACACACCAAGCCATGACACTGGCTCGCGTCGACGAGATCATCGAACGGCTGCCCGATGCCGAACAGTCACGTGTCGGCGAAGCCGGCACCGCACTATCCGGCGGTGAACGCCAACGCGTCAGCATCGCCCGCGCACTCATCAAACCCGCCCCGGTCCTGCTCATCGACGAAGCCACCAGCGCCCTGGACACCGAAAACGAAACCGCAATCACCGACGCCATCAACAACGACCCACGCCCCCGCACCAAAATCATGATCGCCCACCGGCTCAGCGCAATCCGCAACGCCGATCACGTGCTCTTCATCGACAACGGCCACATCATCGAACAAGGCTCCATCACCGAACTCAGCTCTCTCGGAGGCCGTTTCTCAGAATTCTGGCGCCAACAAGAATCCACCACCGGATGGCGCATCACCACAAACGCCAACTAGATTCCGGCTCGGCCAGCCGAATGCAGCCTGATCGTCGCACACCTCGACGTAATGATCACTGCTCAAACGGATTCGATTCGTCATCCCAGGCAATCCCGTAACCGGAGGTCTCGACAAATTAGGTAAGCCAATGCTAATTTACTCGCGCTGATGCGTTGTCGGGCGAGCCTTCAAATCATGGAAAGGCTGTAAGTTGAGCAATCAGGAACGGGCAGTTCAGCCCGAATCCAGCATGGCCGAGCACATGAGCGCCGGGGGCTAGCGGGGATGTCGGCGCCCATATGGATGGCGTTTCCCCCGGAAGTACATTCGGCACTGCTCAGCGCAGGCCCGGGCCCAGGCCCGATGCTGGCTTCCGCAGCGCAATGGCAAGCACTATCAACCGAGTACGCCACGGCAGCAACGGAGTTGACCCAGCTGCTGAGCGCGGCCGCGGCGGGGGCATGGCAGGGACCCAGCGCCGCCCAATATGTGGCCAGCCATACGCCCTACTTGGCCTGGCTGACTCAGCAGAGCGCAGCGAGCGCCTCCAACGCTGCGCTGCAGGAGGCAGGCGCCGCGGCCTACACCACGGCGTTGGCGGCCATGCCGACCTTGCCCGAACTGGCCATGAACCACACGATTCACGGCATCTTGGTGGGCACAAACTTCTTTGGGATCAACACGATCCCCCTCGCACTCAACGAGGCCGACTATCTCCGCATGTGGGTGCAGGCCGCCACCACCATGGGTGTCTACCAAGGGGTTTCGAGTGCCGCGGTGGCGTCGGCGCCTCCGGCGACTCCCTCTCCGCCCATCATGGAGCCCGCCGGCGCGATGTTGCGCATGGCTGACATGTCCGGGCTCGCAGCACAGGCCCAAGCCGCGGAAGCCGGTTCGGCACTGGACAGCAGCAACAGTGTTATCGATCAGCTGATGGATTTCTTCCGCGACCCGCTGGGCACGCTGATCCGAATCATCGGAGATTTCATCCGAAACCCGGGGGCCGCATTGGCCACCTGGCTGCCGTTCCTGCTGGTACTCGCTTCGATGACGTATGTACTATTCGCGCAGGTGTTTTGGTTGTTCTGGGCTGCGTTGCTCTCCGCACCACTGTGGCTGCCGCTACTGATTTTGGCGGCCTGGCAGTATCTGCAGCCCCCCGCCGTCGAAGCACCGGCCGATGAAGTTCAGCCTGAACTCCGCAATACCGCCCCCGTGCAGCGCGAACACATAGAGTCCCTTCCTGCGATCGCGTTGGCGCCCACGGGTGTTCCGGTCCCCACTGGGACGGCACCTGCACCATCGGCCCCGGCGCCAGCTCCGGCGCCCACCACCGCAACGGCGGCGTTTACGCCATACCTTGTCGCCGTGAATCCCGAAGAACCGCCAGCCATTCGTTTCGGACCGACCCTCAACGAGGGCAGCAAGGCCCAGGCCCCGGCCTCTGGAGTCTCTGCGGCAGCCGCTGCGGCGGCGTCTGCCCGGTCGCGAGCTCGGCGCAAACGTGGTGCGCGAGTGAAAGACCCAGCGCCGCAGTACATGGACATGAACGTCACGGTTGATGCCGACTACGGTGAGCCGCCCAGATCCCCGCAAAGCCAAAGCACCGCGTCAACCCGCGGCACTGGACATCTCGGGTTGGCCGGCACCATCCCAAAGACCACCACCGCACCCACCGCGGCCGGGCTCGTCGCGCGCGAGAACGTCGGCAACGACACCGGTGCGATGGATGGCACCAGGACCACGCCCATGCTCCCCACCACATGGAGCACAGATCCCGATGAAACCCCCTCTCCGCCAACACCGGATGAGCACTGACAGGGCTCAACTCATCTTCAGGGCGGTTATCACGTCCACTCAGCGGCGTGATTTGAGGAGTTTCATGGTCAACCGCGAGTCAACGCGGGCGATCGCCGGGTCGCCCATGAGCTTGATGCTCAACCACTGCTCATAGGCCGCGAGGTCGGCGGTCTGCACCCGGATGAAGTAGTCGGGAATACCGAACATGCGCCTGAGTTCGGCGACTTCGTCCATCGCGACCAGGCGCTCCTCGAAGGACGCCACAGTGGCGAGGTCTTTGGCCACGAGATCGGCGTAGATGATCACCTCGAAGTCGCGCCCCAGTGCCGCCGGATTCACCAACGCGGTGTAGCCGGTGATGACGCCCTCGGCCTCCAAGCGGCGGACGCGTCGCAAGCACGGTGCCGGGGTGAGGCCGACCCGGTCAGCCAACTCCTGATTCGTCAGGCGACCGCTAACCTGCAGCTGATTGATTATTGCGCGATCAAGCCTGTCCATGCATCTATATTGCCGTAATAGCCTCCCTATGAGCAATATGCACAATCATCATGCTCTCATACCACTCTATGATTGCTGCATGAATCAGGAGGTGTTGCCGCCACAGCCTCGACACCGGGATGAGCTGGTCAAAGCAGTCAGCCATGCTGGCGTTGTCTGGGCGGGGTTGTTTGCCCTCGGTATCGGATTAGGCGTCGTGGTCACCTCTCATCGGCTCCCTTGGTGGCTGGCACCGATCATCTCCGGAGTCCTGTTCGCAGGCTCGGTCGAGTTCATCTTGATCGGCATGCTGTCCGCGGGCGCATCAGTGCCGGCCATAGCGCTGACGACATTCCTCGTCAATTCCCGCCATCTCTTCTACGGGATGTCATTTCCCCTTGACCGAGTCGGCAGCCGACTGGGCAAGGCGTACAGCATGTTCGCGCTATGTGACGAGGCCTACGCATTGATCACCGCGCTGGACCACCGGGCGTTGAGCTCACGCCGGATTCTGTGGACACAATGCGGTCTACACCTCTCATGGGTGGCCGGGGCGACCACAGGCGGTCTCGCCGGAGCCTCCTTCCTCAGTGGACTGAAGGGGCTGGATTTCGTGCTCATCGCCATGTTCTTGGTGCTCGTTCTCGACACCTACCGTTTGCGGCCGGACATTCCGGGTATCGCACTCGCGGTGGTGGCGGCACTCGCCGCACTGGCGATCGCCCCTGGCGCGATGATTCTCGTGGCCATGTGCTGCTACACCGTCACTCTTGTTGTCCGGCACCACCTTACCCACTCCGGCACGGAAGAGCGGGCAGGCCATGCCTGAACCCGCTTACATCGCAGCGGCTTTGGTCTCCGCCGTGGTGATCACCTTCGCCTTGCGGGCTCTACCCTTCGCTGCCCGAAACGCCATCAAGAACAGCGGGCTGGCTGCCGACCTGGGACGCTGGATTCCACTGGGCGCCACCTCCATTCTCGCCGTGTATTGCCTTTCGACGATCAACCTGACGGGACCGTCACACGGCGCCGGGCCCATCGTCGGCGTGGTGACGACAGTGGGCATACATCTCTGGCGACGCAACGCGGTGCTCAGCATCGTGGTCGGCACCCTCGCCTGCCTGATCATCACCAACGTGGGCGAGACACACCTCGGGCTCATCGCCGGGTAAATCCACCTGGTGCACCCTGGACGCCTCAAGTGCTCATTGGATCAACAGTGTTCAGCTACGGTCGACGCATCGCCGCCAAACACTCTGGGAATCAGAGCATCTAAGACCCAGGGAGCGGATGTAGCTGTGTCGGCGCCGCCAGTCCGTGAGAGAAGAAGTGCACCACATCATCGATGAGGTATTGGTTGCGCTCCCCTTTCACCAGACCATATTTATCGGCGAGATAGTCCCTGTTCATAGCGTGCATGAGGGACATGCCGAGCATCGTTTCTACGCGAAAAGCTAGGACCTCTGTAGGTACTTCAGGCAGCAATGGCGATAACGCCGCGACCAGCCGGCCTATCCCCTCTTGGACGATGTCCTCCCGGGTTTGTTCAAACCGCACATCGCCCTCGAGTACCGGTTTGACCCCTATTTCCATGAACAAAGCAATCTGCTGCGCGTCGGCAGACACATGCGGCGAAAGAAACGCGACAACAAGATCTTCGACCGTATGGCCCGGCGTCCGTATCACCTCGTCGAGGCGGCGACTCCGCTCGGCAAGGGCAGGTTCCATGATCCTCAGCATGAGAGCTCGCAAGAGCGCATCCTTGCTTCCGAACGTGTAGTTGACGGCATTGACGTTCATACCGGCCAGCCCAGTCACCCGACGCACAGATAGCGCCGCCAGACCGTCTTCGAGCAGCACCTGTTCGGTCGCCTCCAGCAGCCTCGTACGCGCATCCGCCTGGTTCACCAAGTTATTCAAACATCGCGCGGGGCGTTAGCGGCCAAGCTGCCACGCCTAACTTGCTTCGGATACCGAACGTAGCGACTCGATACTCTTCGGCTTACTCAGCCCGGACGACAGCACTGGCAGCTCCCGGTATCGGCGTGCTCCGATCCGATGCCCCGGGTAAGCAACGGCAATCCTCCCGATTTGACGTGCTTGCCATATTGCCGCTTTGGCCGTCGGAGTCAACTGGCCTGGCTTCGTGGCCACCGCTGCGGCAATGTACGCGACCATCCGCGAAACGTCCCTTAACCGGAGGGAACTGTGCGGCTTGACGGTACGCGGCAGGATCGACTGCAGCATCCGCTCCAAAGCCACATCGCTCTTGCCCAGAGTCCGGAAGGCCGCATCCGTGACGGCCGCAGGATTAGTCAGCTCACCTAGAGTTGATGCGGCCCAATACATTTCCACTGCATCCAGGTCGCGCCACCGCCACCAGTCCAACAATTCTTTGTCGATGGTGTCGCCGCCCAGTCCTGCCACGATGCGAGCCGCCAAGGACTCGCTCTGGCGGAACGCATCGGCCATTCCCTGTCCAGGCGCCGGGTCTTTGAAATGGCCGGCATCGCCCACCAGCACCCAGCCGGGGCCTGCAGCCGTTCGGAAGTAGCCGTGCCAGCGCCGCAGGATGCGCA
This sequence comes from Mycobacteroides sp. H003, assembly GCF_001440135.1. Classification (NCBI taxonomy): domain Bacteria; kingdom Bacillati; phylum Actinomycetota; class Actinomycetes; order Mycobacteriales; family Mycobacteriaceae; genus Mycobacteroides; species Mycobacteroides sp. H003. The sequence goes on along the minus strand of NZ_LJYL01000030.1, from coordinate 110,727 downwards.
ACGGCCCCCGGCGCGTCGCTCCCGCGACCGCCTCGGCCATCTCGGGCCAACGTGCCAGCGCGGCATCGAAGTTCGCGTAACGGTCCGCCAGAAAGGCATCGGCCTTGGCCATCGGTGTACCCATCATGGCGATGTAGATGCCGTTATCCAACGGAAGCGCGATACCGTTCCCCTCCCCGACCCGACCCATCACCAGGTCATACGGAGGGGTCGCACCCTCGTAGAAGGACCACGTCGGCATGTACGAGCCAGGGGTGGTCAGATACTCCCGCGCTCCAACACGTTCGGCGATTCGCGAATGCTGTCCGTCTGCGCCGACTACGAGTTCGGCGTGGATGGGTCCACTCTGTGTTTCCAGTCCGACGACTCGCCCTTTGTCGGTCAAGACACCGTCGACGCGACAGCCGGTACGGATCTCAGCGCCCGCACGGGCGACGTGCTCCAGGAGAATCGGGTCGAAGGTCTCGCGCCGAATACCAAGCATTACTCCGATGACACCGGGGTCAGGTCGGGTGGTGACGCTCACGTCGTTACTACGCAACCGCATGGTCCGCAGTGGCGTCGCCCCCGCATCCACGACGTCGTCGAGCACACCCAAACGCTCCAAAACTGCTGTGCCACTGGGCGTGAAAAGGTGCGTCGAAGCCTTGTCCGTGGGGAATCGAGCCTTGTCGAGCAAGCACACCGAGAGCCCCTGCCGCGCCAGCTGAATGGCGAGCGAGGCGCCAGCGCATCGTGCGCCAACGATCGCCACGTCGAACGTATCCATCGACAACCCTCCACCGACTAGACCGAATGGTGTAGTGGGCTACGTTAACGAAACTGGGTCAAATGTCAATATGGGCGCTCGCCCCTACGACCCGGTCAGGTAACCCACGAGGTCGGTCTTCATGGCGCGCAACTGCTGACCCCAATAGGTCCAGTTGTGGATACCGCCATCGGGGAAACTGAAGTGAGCGTTCTTGCCACCCGCCGCCGCATAGGCATCGGCGAATTGCTTGTTGGCGTCGATGACCTGCCCCTCGATGACTCCGCCCGCGAGGTTTTCAAAGCCGTTGCGGTCCTTATCAAGATCGGTGGCCTGCGCATTGCCGCAGTAGATCCACAGTCGGGTGTTGTTGGCAATCAGCTTGTCGATGTTGAGGTACGGGTCGTTGCGAACCCAGGCGGGGTCACTCTCGGGCCCCCACATGTCCTCCGAGCTGAACCCGCCGGCGTCGGACATAGAGATGGAGATCTGCCATTTATTGGCCGACGGGTGCAGCGGCGCCGAGAGAGCCCCCGCGTAGATGAACTGCTGCGGGTGGTAAATCGACAGGGTCAGTGCGGACGGACCCGCCATCGATAGCCCGACGATGGCGTTTCCCGTGGCCGAGACACCCCGGTTGGCGGCCAGCCATTGCGGTAGTTCACCGGTCAGGAAGGTCTCCCATTTGTAGGTCCAGACACCGTCTTTGCCTTTAGCGGGGCGGTACCAGTCCGTGTAGTTGCTGGATTGTCCACCGACTGGCATGACCATCGAGATGCCCGATTGGTAGTAGTCCTCGAAAGCCGTGGTCTCGATATCCCAGCCGCTGAAATCTTCGCGAGCGCGCTGCCCGTCAAGGAGATAGACAGCCTTAGGGCCACCTCCCTGAAACTGAACCTTGATGTCGCGCCCCATCGAGGCTGACGGCACCTCCAGGTACTCGACCGGAAGCCCCGGGCGCGAAAAGGCATTCGCCATCGCCGAGCCGCCAGCGATACCGACGAGCGTCGGCAGAACCACGGCCCCAACGGCCACGGCGCTGACAAAACGGATGGCGGCGCCACGCATCGAAGAAACGCGTCTCATCGGCTGGACTTCCTTTCCAGGGGAGCAAGAACAGTGATTTAAACAGTGTTTAAAACGCTAACACGTCGCGCTCTCCCCGGGAATGGGCATGGAGGCCGTGACGTTTGCCACACCGCACGGCCCATGACCCTTGCCGTCACACCCGGGTATAAGCCGGCCCCTCCGGCAGCAGGTGCTTGTCGACGAGCTTGTGCCAGCGCCGCTGTCGATAGCGGAAGATGGCCGTCGCTCCCCTGGCTGCCAGCCCGGTGAGCGGCCCGGCATCGATGTCTATGGAATCGCTGTACCGGCAGCGACCGTCCCCGAGGGGTTGCACATGAAGGGTGTGGTTCCAGGTGCGCAGAATGCCGCCACGCTCGTTGGTGCGCACGGTACGGGTCTTCTCGTCGACCTCGATCACGTGAATGGTGTGTCGGTACAACGGAATCAGATGCAACCCCCACAGCCATGCAGTGCCGATCTCGCCCACCCGCATGGGGTCGGTGCGCCCCGTCAGCGCGGGAATGCCGAACAATCCACGGCACAGGTACAGGAAGGTGCCGGCATATCGCATGGCACTCCACACCCGGTCGGCATCGGTGGGAAGTTCAGTTTCCAGATAGACCGTCCTCATCTCATTTCCTTCCATATATGCTGGTCAATGACTATTATGAGTAATTACTCACATAAGCGGTACTCGCTTTTGGGGAAGGTGCCAGCACCATGCTCAACACCCGGCTACAGCCACGCAAGCAGCCACGACAGGACCGCGCAGGGGCCACCCGGCGGCGCATCCTCGATGCGGCTGCTCACGTTTTCGCCGACTTCGGTTACGCCGCCGGGACCACCAATCGCATCGCCGAGCGGGCCGATATCTCGATCGGCTCGCTGTATCAGTACTTCCCCAACAAGGACTCCATCCTCGTCGAGCTGATGACCGCGCACACCGAGGAAGGGTTCGCCCTCATCCAGCGGCATCTGTCTGCAGGACTGCCCAATTCGATCGAAGACACCCTGCGAGTCTTTGTCAGGGCAGCCATCGACAACCATCGCGACAACCCACGGTTGCACCGGGTGCTCTTCGAAGAGGCGCCGCGCCCACCCGAGTTCCTGGCCCTGTTGCATCGCTCGGAAGATGCCGTCGTCGCTGCGGCCGAGACGCTCCTGGCAACACACCCCGAGGTCCGGATAGCCGAAACAGCCATGGCGGCAAGGATGGTGGTGGCGACCATCGAGTCACTGGTACACCGCCTGGTGGCCGGTCCACGACCGGTCGATACGCAGCTGTTCGAGGACGAGCTGGTCAACATGTTGACGCGGTACCTGACACACTGAGGGTCAGTGCAAATGATCGGCGATCTGCCCCTGCTCGCCAAACAACACGGCATTCCACTTCGCGATAAGTTCGGTGTTGTCTACCTCATCGGGATGAAAATCCTTGCGACTGTAAGACATCAATCGCCGGAACACCTCACGTGAGAAGAACGGCGAACGGAACAGCCGGCTAACACTCGGAAAGAAGATCCTGGGGTTGTAGAAGTCCCGATCCCGAAACAGCGAGATGAACGACGCACATGCGGCAAGGGTGAAGAACCCAAATGTGGTGAACCACATGACCGATACTCGCATGCGATGGGTTCCGCCGATGGCCCGATAAACGTCGAACGCCACCGTGCGATGCTCGGATTCCTCCAGCGCGTGCCACAGCAGCATGGAACGCACCTCTCCCTCACCCAGCATGTCCAAGGCCCGCTGATCTGTCAGCAAGGTCTCTGCGAGAATCGCGGTGTAATGCTCCAGCGCGGCTGTCATCGCAAGGCAGTACCGGGGAGACGAGAAGCGTGAGCGCGTTTCCAGAACCCTGCGGGTCGCCCGGTCGACAAACGCGGTCGGATAACCCATCTGCTGCAGCCGCTCGTTGAGGTCGCGGTGCTCACGGCTATGCGTGGCTTCCTGGCCGATGAAGCCTGCCACCTGCTTCTTGAGCACAGGATCGGTCAGCTGATCGGCAACCGCGCGCACCGAACGAATCATGAACGCCTCACCCTCGGGGAAGGCCGCCGAAAGCACCGACACCACATGACTCATGCCCAGGTCGTCCTGCACATAGTGACGCCGCAGGGAACCGGCCGGATAGCGAAACCTGATCCGTCTGGTCTTGATCTCCCGCTCCACCATCACCTCGGCTAGTGCAGATGGCCGGTCAGCTGTCCGTTCTCCCCGAAGAGCTCGGCATGCCATTTCTCGATCAGTTCGGAATTGTCGGAGTCGTTGGGATGGAATCCCGGACGGTTGTACTCGCCGATGCGGCGACGTACCTCACGACTCAGGAACGGCAAGTGCCGCAACGCCGCAATGCTTTTCACCAAGCGAACCGGGTTGTAGGCGGCCTTATCACGCAGCAGCGAGATCACCGTCTCGAAGAATGTGGTGTAGATGAACGCGATGGTGGTGCGGCGCATCACCCAGATGCGTAGCCGCTCGCTACCACCGACGGCGCGGTACACATCGAAGGTCACGCACCGGTGCTCGGCTTCCTCGAAGGCGTGCCACAGCAGCATGGAACGCACCTCACCCTCACCCAGCATGTCCAAGGCACGCTGATCGGTCAGCAAGGTCTCGGCAAGGACCGCAGTGTAATGCTCCAACGCGGCCGTGACGGCCAAGGTGTAGATCGGCGGATAATTCCGGGTCTGGAAGTTGAAAATCCGCCGAGCCAGCCGCTCCACGAACGCGGTGGGATAGCCCATCTCCTGCAGGCGCTCGTTGAGTTCGCGATGTTCACGCCCGTGTGTCATCTCCTGGCCGATGAACCCGGCCACCTGCTTTTTGAGCTCAGGATCGGTGATCTGGTCCGAGTAACGCCGGACCGACCGGATGAAGAACTCCTCACCCTCCGGAAACACCGCCGACAGCATCGCCATCATGTGGCTAGACACCAGGTCACCTTGTACAAAATGACGATCCAGCGAACCAGGTTGGTAGCGAAACTTGATACGGCGGGTCTTGATCGGCCTGTCCATACTCAGCTTCCCACTACCCCGCAATGACTGATTTCGGTCGGCATCGCCGACGCGCTCAGGGTACCGCAATCCGCTGATTTTCCGAGGATTCCGGGCTTGACATATACCTATATCGGTATATGTTTCCTTCATGGCCCGCACCCCCACCACCGCCGATGCGTTCAACGCGATCGCCGAGGCCGGCCGTCGCGACCTTCTCAGTGCCATCGGCACCGGCGAGGTCACGGTGAACGATCTGGTGGCGCGGACCAGGATGGGTCAGCCGCAAGTGTCGAAGCATCTGGGCGTGCTCCGCGCCGTCGATCTGGTGCGGGTGCGCTCACATGGACGGCACCGCTTCTATCGGGTCAACGGTGCGGCTCTGCGGCCCGTCCATGACTGGGTGACCGCGTTTGAACGCACCTGGAACGAGCGCCTCAACCGGCTCGACGACCTACTCACCGAACTACAGGAGGAGACCCCATGAGCAGTCGGTATGGCAGCGCCACCGTCGAACTTCCCTCGGATACAACGATTCTCATCACCCGATCCTTCGACGCGCCCGCTGCACTGGTCTTTCGAACGCTCACCGAGCCCGATCTGGTCAAGCGCTGGTGGGGATTCGAGACCGCGCACTGGCAGGTCTGCGATATCGATCTGCGAGTCGGTGGCACATGGCGGTATGTAGTCAGCCAACCGTGCGAATCCGCGCCGGACATGGAGGTCGGGTTCCACGGCGCGTACCACGAGATCGACAGACCCCACCGATTGGTCAATACCGAGGTCTACGAGGGGATGCCCGATGCCTCGGCCCTGGTATCCACCACCCTGGACGAGGTCGACGGGGTCACCACCATGCGGGTCTTGGTACAGCACAGCTGCAAGGAGCATCGGGACGGACACATCGAGTCCGGCATGGAGGTGGGCATGCAGATCAGCTACAACCGCATCGAGGATCTGCTGGCTGACCTGAAATAGCACGCCCACGGCAGGTGTTGCAGCCACGGTGACCAACGAATTCACCTTCGAATACATCGCCACCAACCCACAGTGGGTCGACGAGCAGATCGAGATCTACGAATCCAGCGGCGGCGTCGAGGGCACCACGTTAGAGGGCATCCCCGTCGTGATCTTGTACACGGTCGGCGCGAAATCGGGACAGATCCGCAAGGCGCCGCTCATGCGTGTGGAACACGAGGGCGTGTACCTCGCGGTCGGCTCGATCGGCGGCGCACCGAAGAATCCCGCCTGGGTTGCGAATCTGCGTGCCAATCCGGTCTTCGAGCTGCGCGACGGCGAGAACGTGCAGACCGTCCGTGCCGAAGAAATCTCGGACGACGCCGAGCGTGCGAACTGGTGGGAACGTGCCGTGGCGGCCTTCCCGCCCTACGCCGAGTACACGAAGCGCACCACGCGGGTGTTCCCGCTGTTCACCCTCACTCCGGTGAGTTAGCGGCCGCCTTCTTACGTTCGATATCGGCCAGCGCCTCGGCCAGCTGAGCTCGTTGCGCAGCCGAGGCGTCCCAGGCCACCTTGCGGTTCTTGACGACCCTGGCCGGGGCACCGACCGCAATCGAGTAGTCCGGAATGACACCCTTGACCACGGCGTGAGCGCCGAGCACGCAGCCGCGGCCGACGATCGTGTCCCGCAGGATCGTCACCTTGGTGGCGATCCAGGTATCCGGCCCGATGCGCACCGGGGACTTGACGATGCCCTGGTCCTTGATCGGATAGGTGATGTCTTCCATCCGATGGTCGAAATCGCACACATAGCACCAGTCGGCCATCAGGGCGGAGTCACCGAACTCGATATCGATGTAGGCGTTGACGACGTTGTCCTTACCGAACACCACCTTGTCGCCCAGCCGCAGTGAACCCTCGTGGGCGCGCAACGAGTTTCCATCGCCGATGTGCACCCACCGGCCGATCTCCATCCGGGCCAGCTCTGGTGTGCAGTGGATCTCGACGTTCTTGCCCAGGAACAGCATGCCGCGCGTGACGATGTGCGGATTGGAGAGCTTGAACTTGAGCAGACGCCAGTACCGCACCAGGTACCACGGTGTGTATGCCTTGTTCGCGATCACCCATCGCAGTGAGGCCTTGGTCAGGAATTTGGCTTGTGCCGGGTCGCGCAGGCGCTGTCCGCGCCACCGCTTGTGCAGGGGAGCGCCCCACATCGTCGTCATGGCCGCACAGCCTACGGGACGCGGCAGAGCGCGCACGCTACCCTGCGATGGGCCGGACCGCCCCCTAAGGAAGGAGTGTCTCACCGTGCTTTCCCGGGCACGAGTACTCGCGAGCATGGTCTTCGCGACACTCCTCACCGTCACCGGATGCGCCGGCGATGATTCCTGGATCAACATCAAAGCGGCGCCAGGCTGGTCCGCAAGCTACGCCGACGCGCACAACAGCAGCTACACGCCCACCGAGGGTGCTCGCGAACTGACCCTGGAATGGAGCCGGAACACCAAGGGCCAGATAGGCAGTGCCGCGGCCATCGGCATCGACAACTTCATCGCGGTCAGTGCCGACACCCCTGCCGGTTGCACGCTCATGGAGTGGGAGAACAACAAGGCCGCGCGCCAGCGCTGGTGCACCCGGATGGTCACCGGCAGCCCATGGTCCGGACCGCTCGCCGACGGCTACAACAACATCTACATGGGCCAGCCCGGCGCCGTGGTGTCATTTCCCCCCACCCAGTGGATCCGGTGGCGCAAGCCAGTAATCGGCGCACCCACCACACCCAAGATCGTCGAGCCCGGACGGCTCCTCATCGTCACGCACCTCGGTCAGATACTGATCTTCAACGCGCAGCGCGGTGAGGTCGTGGGCACCCCCATGGATCTGCTCGAAGGTGTCGATCCGACCGATCCGCGGCGCGGCCTGGGTGACTGCGAAGCGGCGGGACCGCAATGTCCGGTATCCGCCTCACCCGCCTACGACCCGGAAACCGGCACCATCGTCACCACGCTGTGGCAGCCAGGAAAACCCGTACCCGTGCTGCTGGGAATCACGTACGACGCCGACGGCCACATCACCCTGAAACACAAGTGGGCCAACAAGATCATTGACGAAGGCGTGATCGGCTCCCCGGTGATGTCTCGAGATGGCGAAACGGTCTACATCAATGACCGCAAGGGTTCGCTCCACGCGATGCATACCTTCGATGGCAGCCAGAAATGGTCGCTGCCCTTGGGATTCAACGCCGTCACACCGCCCTCCGTCGCACCGGACGGAACCATCATCGCCGGAACCGGCGATAAGGCCACCCTGGTGGCCATCAAAGACTCCGGCAGCAAGGGTGAAATCGCCTGGCGGCGCGACGACCTCGTTCCGCTCTCGACATCCAGCCAGGCCGCCGGAAACGTCGGTTATGCCGTGGTCAAGGACGGAGACAAGGGCCTGGCTCTGGTGGTGTTCAACACCCCGGACGGAGCCACCATCAACCGCTATCCGCTACCCGATGCCGCCGGCGTCCCGGTCGGCATCTCGATTGGACCGGATCAGCGCGTGATCGTCACGCTGAGCGAGGGCCAGGTGTACGGGTTCCGCCCGGGGACCTAGCCGCACAGACGAATGCTCTTGCGTCACTACCTATCCGGGTGATGACGACCGAGAGCGCCACACCGCCTCGCAACTTCATCCTGGTGCGCAGCACCGCGGGGTCGACGTCTACCCCGCGCACGGTGATCTCGACAGAACCGCAGTCTCGTGCGGCGAGCGCCTGGCGCAGCCGTTTCTCGCTATACGCCAGCGCGTCGAGCACCCGGTAGCCCTGCACACCGGCGGGCACCGAATCCCCCGACAGGTACGCGATGCGGGGATCCAACTGCCACAACCCATGCCGCGCAGCGTATTGCCGCACCAGGCCCGCACGCACCACCGCACCATCGGGGTCGATGATCCACTCGCCCGCCTCGGCAAATGCACAGTCATCGGGATCGACATCTGTCAGCTGGAAGCCGTCGCCGGCCGTCGAGAGCACCGTGGCGCGCCTGCGCGCCCGTGCCAACCCCGCCGACCACAGACACGCCTCCCGAACGCCGCCATCAAGGGAAACAACCTCGATCTCGCCACCGAATCCGGTCTGTTCCCGTAGATCGGTGAAGTCCAGTCCCGGCGCACATTTGACGACCAGATCGCGATCCGCGTATGTCCGCAGCACCAGGTCCAGTGGCGGCGAGTATGCCGAGGGGTCGAACCGCCGGCGCCCGCCGGAGCGGCGCCCCGGATCGGCAATCACCACGTCGGCGCGACTGGAAGGTGCCAGCGCATCTGCCTGACAGATCAGAACTTGCCTGCCAATGTTGTGACGTGCCATCGCCGTTCGCACCGGATCGATATCGCTGCCGATGACCGTCGCGGCGACACCGTCGAGGGCGGCCAGCTCGGCACCGACCGAACAGGTGACATCGTGAACCACCCGATCGGCCAGGCGCTCGGCGCGATGCCGCGCCACTGCCGCAGGTGTCGCCTGCTGTAGCGCGTCATCGGTAAACAGCCAATCCTGTACGTCGCCCAGCTTGGCCGCCGCCTTACGGCGCAGCTGCACCGTCTGTGCCAAAACTGCGGCGCGGTCACCGAATTCGGTACGCAGAGCCGCCGTATCGGCCACCAGGGTGCCCGCAGAGAACGTGTACGCCGAAGCCCGTGCGAGGTCCGCACTGCCTGCCTCCGACGACAGATATGCAACGTCGGAAGGCTCGAACACCGGCGGGAATTCCAGGGATTAGGAGGACTTGAGCCCTGTGATCATCACGTTGTAGTACCAGCCCTTCGGCACCACGTGACGCCACACGTTCTCGTCGACCCAGCTGAGCGCCTTCCAACCGCCGAACGCGAACTTCGCCCAGCCCCAGCCCAACTTGCCGGGCGGCACCGTCGACTCGAACGTGCGCACGGGCCAGCCCAGCATGGCGGCCGTGAATTCCTCGCTGGCGGTCCGCACCGCGACAGCACCGGCGTTGGTGGCCATCTTCTCCAGGTCTGCAGGATCAAAGGTGTGCAGGTCAACCACCCATTCGAGGGCGGCAGCGCGCGAGTTCTCGTCGAGCTCCTCCTGCGGACGCCGCCAACTCTCCAGTCCGGGCAGCTTCATCGCCTGGACCGTGGCCTTCCAGGTCAGATTCGCCAGCGCGCGGGCGTAGAGGTTGCCGACCGTGGTGGGCTCCCCGGCGAAGATGAACCGTCCGCCCGGCTTGAGCACCCGCAGCACCTCACGCAGCGACAGCTCGACATCGGGAATGTGGTGCAGCACGGCATGGCCCACCACCAAATCGAAGGTGTTGTCGTCATAAGGAATCCGCTCGGCATCGGCGACCCGGCCGTCGACGTCCAGACCCAGCTCCTTGCCGGTACGCGTGGCGACCTTGACCATGCCCGGCGACAGGTCGGTGACCGAGCCACGGCGCGCGACACCCGACTGCATCAGGTTCAGCAGGAAGAAGCCGGTGCCACAGCCCAGCTCCAGGGCACGTTCGTAGGGCAGCTCGCGCTGGTCCTCGACGGGCACGATGGCGTCGAACCGGCCGCGCGCGTAGTCGATGCAGCGCTGGTCATAGGAGATGGACCACTTCTCGTCGTAGGTCTCTGCCTCCCAGTCGTGGTACAGGATCTGGGCGAGTTTGTTGTCCTCAAAAGCAGCAGCGACCTGCTCCGCAGTGGCCTTGGTCGTCGGCTCCGAAATCTCCGTCATGGCCGCCAGCCTAACGCCTGGTTAGGCTCCCCTGAACCGGGCCGTCCCTGGGCCGATCTCCAGCTGAGCAGCCACCCCGTCCACGCGGTCCTGTGTCGCGAACACCTGGCAAAACAGCTCGCGTTCCCTGTCCAGTCCCCCGGCCAACGGACTGTCGAAGCCGTGGTCGATGGCCTGTTTGGCGGCGGCGAGTGCCAAGGGCGGCCCGTCGACAAAGCGCCGGGCCCACGCTGCCGCCTCGGTGTAGACGTCGTCGGGTGCCACCATCTGGTCCAGGAGCCCCATCCGCAGGGCCTCCTTGGCGCCAACCAGGCGGCCACTGAACACCATTTCCTTGGCCCGGCTCAGCCCCACAACGCGCGCCAACCGCACCGTGCCGCCGCCACCCGGGATCATGCCCGCCAGGATCTCGGGCGAACCGACCTTGGCGTTGTCCCCGGCGATCCGCCAGTCGGCTGCCAGTGCCAGCTCCAGGCCGCTACCCAAGGCGTACCCCGTGATGGCGGCGATTGTCGGTTTGGCCAGCTCCGCCACCGCGGTCAGCGCGGCCTGCCGGTCACCGGCGCTGCGCGACATCTCCTCGGCGGTCAAATCCGATAGTTCATCCAAATCATCCCCAGTGCAAAAGATTTCGTGCCCGCCGTAGACAATGACGACCCGGATGTCCTCGCGCGCGTTCGCCTCGGCCGCAGCCAGCGCCAGTTCGCGGTACATCTGGCGGGTAAGGGCATTGGTGGGCGGACGCGACAGTGCGATGGTGCCGATGCCGGGGTATTCGGGCGCGGTGCGCACCGACACGAATTCGGGTTCGGTCACGTCAGCTCCGTCCCGGTCACCTCGGGGATCTCCACGGCGCCCTGCCGGGCCGCCTCGTAGCGGTCCACATCGGCGAATTGGACGAACCATCGGCCGTCCTGCTCGGTCAAGATCGGCATGATCGGCGCGATCTCCCGCACGGAAGCCAGCACGTCCGCGACCGTCGCACCGGACGAGGACACGGCGTCGAGCTGGGACCAGGTCGGTGGAAGCAAGAAACTGCGCCGTTCGGTAAAGGCCGAGATCGCGGCCTCGGGGGTCTGCCATCCCGAGGCGACCGCCTCGGTGTTGTCGCCGTCGGCATCCTGTCCCGAGGGCAATGCCGCGACGAAGAAGAAGGTGTCATAGCGACGCGGTTCTGCCTCCGGAGTGATCCAGTTGGCCCACGGCCGCAGCAAGTCTGCCCGCAGAAGCAAGCCCTCGCGCTGCAGGAACTCCGCAAAGGACAGGGACTTGTCCGACAGATCCTTGCGCGCCTGGTGATAGACCGCCGCGTCCTCGACGATCGAGGTATCCGAGGTGCCCGCGAATAACACACCGCATTCCTCGAAGGTCTCGCGCGCGGCCGCGCACACCAGTGCCGATGCCAGCTCGGGTGTCACGCCGAATTGTTCGGCCCACCACGTGACATCCGGGCCCACCCACGGCACATCCGCCCGCAGATCCCGCGAGTCCACCCCGCCGCCCGGGAAGACCGTCATTCCCCCGGCGAAGGCCATGGCGTTATCGCGACGCATCAGAAAGGCTTCGACACCGACGGCGCCGTCACGTATGAGTACGACGGTCGCCGCCGGCTTCGGCGGCGCTGGATCGTTGGGGGTAGATGTCACTACTGCCTCCTGGAATGTGCGGCGCGGGGCCGGGCGCGTCGCGCGAAGTAACGCCCATCGATCATCTCAACCACGATCGACTGCCCAAACGCGCGGGACAAATTCTCACTGGTCATCACATCCGCCAACAGACCCTGAGCGACAATCCCTCCCTCGGACAGCAACAACGCGTGACTGAAACCCGGTGGGATCTCCTCCACGTGGTGAGTCACCAAAACCATCGCGGGCGCATCCGGATCAGCCGCGAGCTCACCCAGCCGCGCCACAAGTTCCTCACGCCCACCCAGGTCCAGCCCGGCCGCCGGCTCGTCGAGGAGTAGCAATTCGGGATCGGTCATGAGCGCACGCGCGATGAGCACCCTCTTGCGCTCTCCCTCGGAGAGCGTGCCGTACGTGCGTTCTGCCAGATGCTCGGCGCCCAGCGTCTCGAGCATGTCGATGGCGCGCGCCGTATCGATCTCCTCGTACTCCTCGCGCCAGCGCCCCAGCACCGCATAGCCGGCCGATACCACCAGGTCACGCACTACTTCGTCATCCGGTATACGCTGCGCAAGCGCGGCCGAGCTCAGTCCGATTCGCGCCTTGAGCTCGGAAACATCGACACGGCCCAACCGCTCGCCGAGGATCACGGCCTCCCCCGATGACGGGTGCTCCATGGCCGCCGCGATCCGCAGCAACGATGTCTTCCCGGCACCGTTGGGGCCGAGAACCACCCACCGTTCGTCAAGCTCCACCGACCAGGTAACCGGGCCTACCAACACCTTGCGATTGCGGCGCAGCAGCACATCGCGGAAATCGAGCAGAAGGTCCGGATCAATTTCGGCCACGGGGCCATCGTGCCGCATCGAGCCCGGCAAGCGGCGAGCGGGAGCCATCTCGCGGGCCGTCCTGACCATGCGCCCAGACCTCTATCGCGTATCCTCATCCATACGTCAGCAAGCTCGGAAGGAATTCTAGGCAACCATATGACAAACGATCTTGATCCGGATCCCTACCTGGACACGGTGCACCACATCGGGCTTGCTAACCATCGACTGATCGCACAGCTCGATGCCGAGGCATGTCGCATTCAGCAACGTGCAGCTCATGGCGAGGATCGATCATGGGTATGGGATGACCTCAAGGCATGGCGTCGCCGAGTGGACGCCTTCCAGTCTCAGCTGCGTCGCGATACGACGGCTCTCGGCCGCCTGATCGATGCCAACCGGCGAATTCAAGGATCGGATAGTCCGGACGATAGTCGCACATCAAAACTCGATTCGTCGGCTGAGAGCAACCGCAATGCCCTCTATCCGTTCAAGGACTCCCGAGCGCAAGAGGAATTCGTCGCCAGACTTAACCGGGTGTTCGCGGTGCTGCATACACCGGGCCGCGGCCCCTACTCCAACAGCGAATTCCTTGTGTTCATGCGTACTGGCGGCACCGTGGTCTCGGCGCCTTATCTGTCACAGCTGCGCAATGGGCAGCGAGGACGCCCTTCCCTGCAAGCACTGGAGAGCATTGCGCACGCTTTCCGCATCGATGTCCGTTACTTCACAGATAGTGGCTACGCAGACGAGCTGGATGCCGATCTGACCACCCTTGAACTCGCCCAGAACCCAGTGGTGTCCGAGTTGACATCCAAACTGCTCGACCTCCCGGAAGCGGTTCGCAATCAGTTGTTTGCCGATGCCGAGTCACTCGACCGGCACAGTCAGGCCGCCACATCCTGAGGTGATTTCGACGGCGCCGCGCACGCGGCGTTCTCACGCTGCGTGCTCAACACCACGCCCCAGCCGCTGACGGCCAGCAGCCGCCGTGGCAGCAGCCGCAACACCACCTGAATGAGGGGGCCAATACCTAGCGCGTAGAGCACGGTCCCCACCCCGACGTTGCCGCCGAGCAGCCAGCCCGTCCCCACCACAATGACCTCGATGGTGGTTCTGATCAGCCGTACTGACCGACCGGTGCGATGAACCAGTCCAGTTGTCAGTCCATCACGAGGCCCCGGACCCAGCCCAGCGCCGACATAAAGCACCGTGGCAATCGCGTTCAGCAGTACGCCGCCGACCAGGAACGCCACCCGCACAGCCATCGCCGAGGGCGCGGACAACCAGGCCAATGTGGAATCGACGGCGACGGCGATGACAACAATATTGGCGATCGTCCCGACACCAGGCTTGTTACGCAACGGAATCCACGCGAGAAGCACCACGACACCGGTCACCGCCGAGGCCAGCCCAATGCTCATTCCGGTCCGCAGGGAGAGCCCCTGATGGAACACGTCCCACGGGTCCAGCCCGAGGCCCGCCCGCACCATCAGTGCCATCGAGACCCCGTACAGGTACAGACCCACCAACAGCGCGGTACCGCGCGCACTCCATCCAATCCATTTCCCGGTCACCACACGATTTTCTGGGCCAACTGGCTTGTCTTTCAATAGCCAGTTGAGTCACACTGGCTTTTATGTCCGATCGTGTGGTCGTTGCAGACACCCTGGCCCGTCACCTCGGCCAATGGCGCACGGCGGGGTCTGCCGGACCCGCCTACGGAGCGTTGGCGGATGCGATCCGGCTTCTCGTCATCGACGGACGTCTGCCCCTGGGGGCCCGCATCCCCAGCGAACGAGCATTGGCAAGTGCCCTGCACGTCAGCCGCACCACCGTCACCGCCGCGTACGCAGAACTGCGCGAGAGCGGATATCTGCGCGGCCGCCAGGGCGCACGCAGCACTACCGCCCTGCCCGGACCCGACCGATCACCCTCGGCCACAACGGGATTGGCAACCCCGATGATCGACCTGCAAAACGCCGCGACCGCAGCGCCGGCGGCCGCGGTACTGGACGCCTACCAGGTGGCCCTGACCAAGCTGCCGACCCATCTTCGGGGGATCGGCCATGAGCTGGTGGGCATTCCAGAACTGCGCCCTCGTATCGCCGAGCACTTCTCACGACGCGGGCTGCCTACTACCGAGGATCAGATCATGGTGACCTGCGGCGCCCAGCAGGCCATCGCCTTGCTCCTCGGCGCCTTCGTGGAGCCCGGCGACCGGGTCCTGGTGGAGCAGCCGACGTACCACGGCGCACTCGATGCGATAACCCAGCGTGGCGGGCGCCCGGTTCCGGTACCGATGCACACCCACGAGCGCGAATCCGGCTGGGATATGACCGGCATGGAGACCACCATCCGCCAAACGGCCCCCAACCTGGCCTACCTGGTGCTGGACAACCACAATCCCACCGGCCTCACGATGCCGCTTGCGCAGCGAAAGATGTTGGCGGACATAATATCCCAGACTCGAACCCGCACCGTTGTCGATGAGTCACTTGTCGGTGCCTGGCACGAGGCCTCGACCCCCGCGCCGATGGCTTCGCTGGTGGCCCGGCCCGATCTGGTGGTCACCATCGGGTCGATGTCGAAGTCGTTCTGGGGCGGGATGCGCGTCGGCTGGGTCCGTGCCGACCGCACTACGGTCGCCCGGCTCGCGGCAGTGCGCTCGGCCATGGACACGGGCACGCCGATCCTGGAGCAGTTGGCCGCCGCCGAGCTTCTGGAACACGCGGACGAGGTGGAGGCCGTGCAGCGGGCGACCCTGCGCGCACGGCGCGCCCTGGTATTGGCCGAGCTGCGTCGTCGGCTCCCCGATTGGGAGCTACAGGAAGCCGAAGGCGGACTGTGCATCTGGGCCCGGTTGCCCGCCCCGATGAGTACCGCGCTCGCCGCTGCGGCCGCGCGCCTCGGGGTCCGTATCGCCGCCGGCCCTCGGTTCGGTGTCGGCGGCTCGCTGGAACGATTCGTGCGAGTGCCCTTCACCCAGCATGACGATGAGTTGATACGCGGTGTCGAGCTGCTGGCCCAGGCCTGGCACACCGTGACCGGTGCACTGCCGCTTTCCGACTCGGCGATGGTGGGCTGAGGCCCGATCCGGCAGCGGCTAGTCGTCCGGGATATCGACGCGACGCACGCCACCGTCGACGGCATCGGCCGCCTCGATCTCGGCGCGGGTGATACCGAGGATGAAGAGCACCACATCCAGATACGGCTGGCTCACCGACGCGTCGGCCACCTTCCGCAGCGCGGGTTTGGCATTGAAGGCCACGCCGAGCCCGGCCGCCGAAAGCATGTCGATATCGTTCGCACCGTCTCCGACGGCCACCGTTTGCGCCAGCGGAACACCTGCCTCATAGGCGAATTGGCGCAATGCCTTGGCCTTGCCGGGGCGGTCAACCACCTCCCCGATCACCCGGCCGGTGAGCTTGCCGTCGACGATCTCCAAGACATTGGCCGCCACAAAGTCCAGGGCCAGTTCATGGGCCAGCGGCTCGATCACCTGACGGAATCCACCCGACACCACGCCGCAGGAGTAGCCCAGCCGACGCAGAGTCCGGATGGTGGTACGCGCGCCCGGCGTGAGCACCAATTCGTCGGCGACATCGTCGAGTACCGACTCGGGAAGCCCGGCGAGTGTGGCGACCCGCTGGTGCAGCGACTCGGCGAAGTCGAGTTCCCCACGCATGGCGGCCTCGGTGATCGCGGCGACCTGCGCGCGCGCGCCGGCCCGATCGGCCAGCATCTCGATGACCTCACCCTGGACAAGGGTCGAATCCACGTCAAAAACGATGAGCCGCTTGGCCCGCCGGTCCAGACTGCTGTGCTCGACGGCGATATCCACCGGCTCGTCGGCGGCCACCTGGGCCATCGCGGTGTGCAGGTCGACATCGGTCAGCTGAGCTTGCGGGACGGTGACGCGCAGTTCCAGGCCGGTCACCGGGTAGTCGGCGATACCCCGGATGAGGTCGATGTTGATGCCGAGACCGGCCAGCCCGCGGGCGACCGCGCCGAAAGCGCGCGCCGTGACCGGCCTCCCGAGCACCACGATGGTGTGCGTCGACGGATCTTTGATCACCGAACTGTCCCCACCGAATTCGACGTCGACATCGAATCCGAGGGTATGCATGGCCTCTTCGAGCTCGTCCTGCAGCGCCTCAACAGCTTCGCTGCGACCCTGTGCCTTGACGAGGACACCGAGCGTGAGCTTGCCGCGAATGACAACCTGTTCGACATTCAGCAGCTCGACACCGTGGCGGGACAGCACCCCCATCAGCACCGAGGTGACGCCGGGTTTATCGGCCCCGGTGACGGTGATCAGAACCGTGACGCGGTCACTCACAGCTGCGTATCGCGGCCGTTATTTATGGCCGCCACCCACATGTGCCTCAGCGCGCATGCGCTCGGACATGTGCGGGTAGTGCAGCTCGAATGCCGGGCGCTCCGAACGGATTCGGGGCAGCTCGGAGAAGTTGTGCCGCGGCGGCGGGCAGCTGGTGGCCCACTCCAGGGAGTTGCCGTAGCCCCACGGGTCGTCGACCGTGACAACCTCGCCGTACCGGTAGCTCTTGAACACGTTCCACAGGAACGGCAGGGTCGAGGCACCCAGGATGAAGGCACCGACCGTCGAGAACGAGTTCAGGAAGGTGAAGCCGTCGGTGGGCAGGTAGTCGGCGTAACGACGCGGCATGCCCTGGTTACCCAGCCAGTGCTGCACCAGGAACGTGGAGTGGAATCCGATGAAGGTCAGCCAGAAGTGGAACTTGCCGAGGCGCTCGTCGAGCAGGCGGCCGGTCATCTTCGGGAACCAGAAGTAGATACCGGCGTACGTCGCGAACACGATGGTGCCGAAGAGCACGTAGTGGAAGTGCGCGATCACGAAGTACGAGTCGGTGACATGAAAGTCGACAGGGGGCATGGCCAGCAGTACGCCGGTCAGACCACCGAAGAGGAAGGTGACCAGGAAGCCCACCGAGAAGATCATCGGGGTTTCGAAGGTCAGCTGGCCCTTCCACATGGTGCCGATCCAGTTGAAGAACTTGATACCCGTCGGGACGGCGATCAGGAACGTCATGAAGGAGAAGAACGGCAGCAGCACGGCGCCGGTGGCGTACATGTGGTGCGCCCACACCGCGATGGACAGCGCCGCGATACCGAGCGTCGCGTAGATCAGCGTGGTGTAACCGAAGATCGGCTTGCGGCTGAACACCGGGAAGATCTCCGAGACGATGCCGAAGAACGGCAGCGCGATGATGTACACCTCGGGGTGTCCGAAGAACCAGAACAGGTGCTGCCACAGCAGGACACCGCCGTTGGCGGGATCGAAGACGTGTGCGCCGAGGTGCCGGTCGGCCGCCAGACCGAACAGCGCCGCGGTCAGCAGCGGGAAGGCCAGCAGCACCAGCACGCTGGTCACCAGGATGTTCCAGGTGAAGATCGGCATCCGGAACATGGTCATACCGGGGGCGCGCATACACACGACCGTGGTGATCATGTTGACCGCACCGAGGATGGTGCCCAGACCACCGACGGCCAGACCCATGATCCACAGGTCAGCACCGGCACCGGGCGAGTGGATGGCGTCGGTCAACGGCGTGTAGGCGGTCCAGCCGAAGTCGGCGGCGCCGCCGGGGGTGATGAAGCCGGCGATACCGATCATGGCGCCGAACAGGAACAGCCAGAAGGAGAAGGCGTTCAACCGCGGGAAGGCGACGTCGGGGGCGCCGATCTGCAACGGCAGCACCACGTTCGCGAAGCCGAACACGATGGGCGTCGCGTAGAACAGCAGCATCACGGTGCCGTGCATGGTGAACAGCTGGTTGAACTGCTCGTTGGACAGGAACTGCAGACCCGGCACGGCCAGCTCGGCGCGCATGAACAGCGCCATCAAGCCGCCGATGAGGAAGAACGCGAAGCACGCGACCAGGTACATGATGCCGATCAGCTTGTGATCGGTGGTCGTGATCAAGCGATAGATCAGAGTGCCCCGCGCGCCCGTGCGGGGCGGGAACGGGCGGCTGGCCTGCAATCCACCAATGGGGGGTGCTTCGGCGGTCACGGCTCCTCCGATTCCTCGTAGCGCGCAGTCGTTCCAGTGACTGCATGTCTGGGGTGAATCCTAGCCCGCGCCACCCCCGATCGCGGAGCGGGTCCTACAGAGAGTCGTACTTAGGGTTGATTACCATCCGCGCGGACGTGGTCACCGGGCCCTGCCGCGGTCCTACCCGCGTGTTCACGACCCCGCGCGGTAAGTTCAACCGGGTGCAGACAGTGAGGTTCTGGGGCGCTGCCGTGATATCGGCGGCACTGGCGGCGGCGACGATGGCCGGCTGTACCGAGAAACCCACCAACGAGACCGCGAGCACCGTGGTCACCAGTACGACGAGGATTGCCGGCGCGGGCGTGTTGGGTAATGAGCGCAAGCCCGACGAGTCCTGCGCCAAGGATCCGGCGGCCCTCGACCCCGCCGCGCCACGCGAGGTGAGGCACGCACAGGGCGAGACCGAGGTACCCGAAGACCCCAAGCGGATCGTGGTCCTTGACGGCGGCGCCATCGACACCCTGTGTGCGCTCGGGCTGCAGGATCGCATCGTCGGGGTCGGGCTGGCTGACCGCGCGACCTCTCCCCCGGCATACCTGGGCACGACGGTCCACGACCTGCCGTCGATCGGCCCGATGGCATCTCCGGACCTGGCCAAGATCGGCGCCGCCAAGCCGGATCTCATCCTGAGCTCCAATGGCGAGCAGAATTCCTACCTCGACCTGAGCGCCATCGCTCCCACCGTGATCGTGTCGGGACACGATCTGGCCGAGCACGTCCGGCTGGTAGGTAAGGCGACCCGCCGGACCGCGGAGACCGACAAACTGTGGTCGGATTTCGTCGACGCCGCCAAGAAGGTGGGCCGCGAGAACGACACCGCACACTTCCAGGCCTCGATCGTCCAGTTCACCGATCAGACGGTGCGGGTATACGGGGCCAACAACTTCCCGGCATCGGTGCTCGCCACAGCGGGATTGGATCGTCCTGCCACCCAACGGTTTAGCGATACCCCCTTCATCGAGATCGACACCGACGACTTCTCGGCCGCCGAGGGCGACATCGTCTACGTCTCGTTCACCAGCCCGTCGGCCAAGGATCGCGCCGCCCGGATTTTCAGCACCAAGCCCTGGATGGCGCTCGGCGCCACCCGCGACCACCGGGTGTTCGCGGTCAACAACGAGATCTGGCAGACCGGGGACGGAATTGTCGCGGCGCGCGGGATTCTCGATGACTTGCAGTTCGTCAACCGACCCATCAACTAGATCCCCGGTCGCCCGGCCCGCGCCCGCCGCTGCGCGCGTTACGCTCCCGGCATGTACCACGTACTGCAGCTGACCTATACCCAACCGCTCGATGTCGTGGACGCTGTCCGCCCCGCACACCTGGAGTGGCTCGATGGCGAGATCGCGGCAGGCAACCTGCTGATCAGTGGCCGCAATGAGGCCGGCACCGGGGGCGTGCTGGTCACCGGCGATATCAGCGCGCAGGACGCCGAAGCCCTGATCGCCGCCGACCCCTACACCACGGCCGGGGTCGCCGAATACACCCGAATCGGGTTCAACGCGGGCCGCAAGGCGGAGATAATCCCATGAGCGATAAGGGTTTTCCTGAGAATCGCTGGGGCAATCCGGACAGTGCTCTGTCGCGGGTCGCGGCCAAGTTCGCCGCCACCAAACCGGGTTCGTGGACCATCCGGAAACTGACGCCACTGGACCGGGCCGTTATGGAGCGCACCGGCAGCAGATACACCGTGCTGGGCCCGCTGGGCTTGTCGACGCTGCTGCTGACCACGACGGGTCGCAAGTCTGGCCAGCCTCGGGTCTCTCCGCTGCTTTATCTGCACGATGGTGACCGAATCGCGCTGGTGGGCAGTAATTTCGGCCAGGAGAAGCACCCCGCTTGGACCACGAACCTGCTCGCCGACCCGCGGGCCACGGTGACACTGGCCGGCCAGACCTTCGACGTGATCGCGACCCTTGTCCAGGGCCCCGAGCGCGACGACTACTACCGGCGCTTCGAGGCGATGCTCGAGGTGTACTCCGCGTACAAGGGCCGCACCGGACGCGAGATCAGGGTTTTCACCCTTGAGCGCACCCCGTAAAGCTATCCGTTACAGGTAGTATCCGTACCTTAAGTACCGGTTCTGAACTGGTAATTTACAATCAAATTGCCACAAAGGCCCCCACTTGGGCTCGTATTGGGCTAACGTTCCCCGCAGTCCGCGGAAGGATGGAACGTGATCCAGGAACGCTTAGACATCACCGTCGCAGCCCGGCCGGAAACCGTCCTTGAGGTACTCAAGGACGTTGAGTCCGTCGACAGTTGGCTACGGCCACATCTGCCGACATGGCCACCGGTCACCAGCACCATGACCGTCGTCGAATCGTTTGACGACGGCTCACCACGGCTGGTGCGAACGGTGAGCTCCACGCTCGGAATCTCCGACGATTCCCTGACCGAGTACGAGTGGTATCCCGACGGCTGCCAGCTCACGCTGCTGGAGAGCAGAACCCTGCGCCACAACGTCAGCCGGTTCACCGTCATCCCCGACGAGCCCGAATCCCGGCTGACCGCCGACATCTCCCTGGATCTCAAGATCCGGTTGCCGGGCCTGCTGGAACGCCAGCTCAAGAAGACTCAGGTCGGATTCGTCCGGAGCTTCCAGCGGGCGCTTGCCGAGGAATCGGCACGACGAGAACTGAATTCGTAGCTGAGTTCAACGCGAACCCACATCGACGGCGCGGCGTTTCACCGAGCGCAGCACGTGATTGGTCGCCAGCACGTGTCCGCGGGTGCCGATCACCAGCGCGCGGTAGATCCGGCCGCGCACCCCGGGAAAGTCCGCGTACGTCTGCGCGCGCAGACGGGTAGTGCCGCCGCAGTCGTCATCGAGCTCAAACACTAGTTTGTACCGCGAAAAACGATGCCGCCCAGTTAAACTCAGGCGTTGTTCGGGGTCGATGCGGTCTACCGCGAAGCCCGCACGCGGACGGGTACCCAACACAGCGCCGAGCGGATTGCGCTCGGCGGATCGTAGGACCGCGTCCACGTAGCGCCGCAAACTCTCCCACACCTGCCCCCGCGGCGCGTCGATACGAATCGCATGCTCGTCAATATAGGATAGATGTTCCATATTCCAGATTTACCAGAATTAGGACGAATATTCCAGATGGCTCCCGAACGCAAACACACCAGCGATGCCATCCTTGACGCGGTGCGATCCCTGCTGCTCGACGGCGGCCCCCGCGCCGCGACCATTGCGGCGATAGCGGAAGCCTCGGGTGCACCACCGGGGACGCTCAATCACCGCTTCGGCAACCGCTCGGCCATCATGTCGGCAACGTGGCTACGCGCAGTTGAGCGCTTTCACCAGCACGCTCTCCATGCGTTACACAGCTCCGCCGATCCTGTTGAAATTGCCGTGGCACTTGCGCTTTCGGTGCCCGCCTTCGCGCGTGCATGCCCCGAGGACGCCCGATTGCTGCTTTCCCTGCGCAGTGCCGACATCCTGGGTACCGACGCCGGCTCCACGCTCGACGAGATGAACGAGCCACTGTTCACCTCAGTGCGGGATCTGACGCGGGCCATCTACGGCCGCACCGATGCGCGCTCACGCGACCGGCTCACGCGGGCCGTGGTGGACTTGCCGTATGCCGCAGTACGCCGCCACATGCCCGCCCTGCCCGCGTGGCTCGAAGAAGATCTGGCCGACGCGGTCCGCACGCTCTTGGCAGCGCGGTGACTGAACCCGGGCACCACCGGCTCACCGCGCCGGTACTCATGCTTGTCAGCGGTACCTCCCTGTACATCGGGGCGGCGGCCGGAGTCAGCCTGTTCCGCTGGCTCGACCCGGTGAGCGTGGCCTGGCTGCGGATATGTGGTGCGGCGCTCGTGTTCCTCGCGATCGCCCGGCCCGTGGGCGCGGCCTGGCGGGGCCGGGCGTTGTGGTGGGCGGGGAGCTTTGGCGTGGTCACCGCGCTGATGAACATGTCGTTCTATCTGGCCATCGACCGGCTGCCGTTGGGCACCGCGGTGGCGATCGAATTTCTGGGGCCGATCGGCGTGGCCGCCGCCGGATCACGGTCCCTTCGAGACGGATTCTCGGTACTGGCCGCGCTCGTCGGCGTGGTCCTGATCGCCGATGTACAGCTTTCCGCCGAGCCGGTGGGAATGGCCTTCGCACTACTGGCCGCGTTGTTCTGGGCCGGATACATCGTGCTTGGAAAACGTGTTGCACTGCAGGGCAACCCGGCAGACTCACTCGCGGTGGGCTTCACGGTCGCCATGATCGTGACCGCCCCGGCCCTGGCTGTGGGCATCGCCGGCATCCACGGTCAGGTACCCGTCGTTCACATCCTCGTCCTGGGACTCCTGATGGGTGTGCTCTCCAACGTCATCCCCTACGGGCTAGATCAAGTGATCCTGAGGCGGGCGGGGCGAAGCCACTTCGCGGTACTCCTGGCACTTCTCCCGCTCTCCGCGACCGCGATCGGTGTACTTGTCATGCACCAGATTCCCAGCACACCAGAACTTTTCGGCATCCTGGCAATCGTAGTGGCGGTGGCTGCACGCCGAGACTCCCCGCCGAGCGAGCTCCCCGGCGCATAACCTCCGGCGCGTGGTAATTTGGCCATATGACCAACTTGGTCGATCGGCCTAGTTCGGGGCGCGGCGACCGGCGACGTGCCCAACTCGTGCAAGCCGGGGTCGAGCTGTTGTGCGAAGGCGGATGGCCCGCGGTGACCACCCGAGCGGTGGCCGCCCGCGCGGACACCAACCCCGGGGTCATCCATTACCACTTCGGCGGACTGCCGGGCCTGCATTGCGCCGTCGCCCGCCAGACTTGTGAACTGGTGATCAGCCCATTGGTGACGATGTTTCTCGATGCTCCCGATACACGCACCGCCCTGCGCACGATGCGGGATGCGCTCCCCCAGACTGCGAGTGACGACCACGCGATGCATCTGGCCGTTGAACTCATCGCGGGGGCGACCCGCGATTCCACGTTGGGGTCGGCGCTGGGCGCCAAGCTCAAAGAGGTACGCGCGGAGATCGCCGATCATGTACGGATCCGTCATCCCGACTGGACCCGGCGCCGCGCCGCCGGGATGGCGACGTTGATCATTGCTTTCATGGACGGACTGGTGCTGCACCACTCAGTCGATCCCAATATCGAAACGGCCGAGGCATTTTCACTACTCGAAAGCCTGCTGGACGAACAGTAAGCCGAATCGACCGCACCATCTGAAGGGAGAGTGTTGTGAGGAGGGCCCAAAGACCCAATCCGCCAACGGGTTTCCAGCGCCTGCTGTGGCGCCTACCAATTACGTTGTTCCGGGCCCACCTCGGATTCCTGGTGAGCAAGAGACTGATGTTGGTCACTCATGTGGGCCGGTCTTCCGGTCAGCCCCGACAGGCCGCGCTGGAGGTGGTCGAGCTCAGGGACGACGGCAGCATCATTACGGCGTCGGGATTTGGCACGGCCGCAGACTGGTACAAGAACATCCGCAAGACACCCGAGGTGACCATTCAGGTGGGTAACCGCGTTCACGGTGCGCGGGCAACCACGCTGTCCACCGAGGAAGGCGGCGACATCATGGCGAACTACGCGATAAAGCGTCCGCGGTTGGCGAAGCGACTGAGCCGTGTGATGGGTTTTGAGGTTGACGGCTCCGTCAATGACTATCGCGCGGTGGGATGCGCCATCCCGTTCGTGAGGTTCATACCCGCGCCGTAACCGCGTTGCCAGGACGCGCTCAGTCTGTGCCCGTACACTCCGCGATCAACTGGATAGCGACAAGATGGAGGGCAGTGTGGTCGAGACCGCGACAGACTGGGGTACGGAACTGTGGAGGTCGCTCGGCTGGATAGCCTGGGTCTGGCCGATCACGTTGGTGGCGTTCGTCACCGTCGCTTTTCTCCTTAGCCGGATCACCGCATGGGGCAGGCAGTTCTGGCGGATCAGCAGAGGGTTCTTCACTGGCCGAGAGGGCCGTATCACTTGGGTCTACCTGGCAGTGCTGCTGCTGTCAGTGGTCGCCGGCGTACGGCTGACTGTTGTCTTCTCGTACTACTACTTCGATATTGCGGCATCGATTCAGGCGATATCTGGATCGCTGGCCAAAGACCGAGCGGGTATGTCCGATGCCAAGGCTGCTTTCTGGCATGCCATTTGGATGTTTGTCATCCTCGCAACAATTCACGTGGTACGCACCATGCTCGATGTACTCCTGTTGCAAGCCTTTATTATTCGCTGGCGTGTGTGGTTAACGGACCACATCACCAACGACTGGCTAACGGGCAGAGCCTTTTACCGATCTCGGTTCATCGACAACACCATCGATAACCCAGATCAGCGAATCCAGGCCGATATCAACAACTTTGTATCAATGTCCTCGTCGCCTGAGACGCTACAAACCACCTCGGGCCATCTGGCCTTCGGCGCGGTGAACTCTGTGATCTCGCTGGTGTCCTTCACCATTATTCTTTGGCAGTTGTCGGGAACAATGAGCATTTTCGGTGCTCACGTACCGCACGCCATGGTCTGGCTCGCATACATCTACGTCATCGTCGCTACCCTCGTCACTTTCTTGATCGGACACCGACTGATTCTTCTGTACTTCCTGAACGAACGACTCAACGCCATGTTCCGATACGCGCTGGTCCGTCTCCGCGATACTGCGGAAAGTGTCGCCTTCTATCGTGGCGAACGTGCCGAATCCCGCCAACTTAAAGGAAGATTCGACAGCATCATCGCGAACTACTGGCGCCTGCTCGGTCGAGGCATAAGCCTGACTGGCTGGAACCTGTCGGTGTCCCAAGCTGCCGCAGTCTTCGCCTACGTGATTCAGGGACCGCGACTCATGGCCGGTGAGATCAGCTACGGCGCGTTGAGCCAGTCCAGTAATGCGTTCACCCAGGTGCAGAGCAATCTGTCGTTTTTCCGCACCGCTTACGACACCTTTGCTTCTTATCGCGCCACCGTCCACCGCCTCGACGGCCTGCTGTACGCCAACGAACAGTCCCGCGAACTCCCGGCGCTCGATCCCGGCACCCAGGACGAGGGCGTCACCCTGGAGAACGTATATGTCCGTAAACCCAACGGCGACACACTTATCGATGATGTGAACCTGGAGCTCAACGCGGGCGATGCCCTTGTCATCAAGGGATCCTCGGGCGGCGGTAAGACGACCTTACTGCGTTCCCTCGCCCAGTTGTGGCCTTACGCGGACGGCCATTGGAGCCGACCCGGCGGTGAACACGAGACCATGTTCATCTCGCAGCTTCCCTACATACCGCTCGGGAATCTGCGTGATGCGCTCTCCTACCCTGCCGAATCGGGAACCTTCTCCGACGACGAACTCCGCCAGATCCTGGAAAAGGTGTCTCTCGCACACCTCGTGGATCGCCTCGATGAGGAGTCCGACTGGATCAAGGTGCTCTCCCCTGGGGAGCAGCAGCGGGTCGCCTTCGCGCGCATTCTGCTCATCAAGCCCAAGGTGGTTTTCATGGACGAGTCCACCTCGGCACTCGACGAGGGCCTGGAGTTCGCGCTCTACCGCCTTGTCCGCACCGAGGTGCCCGAGTGCACCGTCGTCAGCGTCAGCCATCGCAGCACCGTTGACCAGCATCACACCCAGAAATTGGAGCTGATAGGCGAGGGGCGCTGGGCGCTCTCTCCCATCGGACAGGAATAAGCGGGGCCGAGTAGGCTTTTAATCGGTAGCAATGTTAACTATCGCAAAAGGATGCATATATGGTCACCGTGTCGGCTTATGCCGCCGTTTCCGGTAAGGACCCTCTGGTTCCCACCACTATCGAACGGCGCGAAGTAGGGCCCCACGATGTCTTCATCGACATCAAGTTCGCCGGTATCTGTCACTCCGATATCCACACCGTCCGCGACGAGTGGGGCCGCGCCAACTACCCCATCGTCCCCGGTCACGAGATTGCCGGCGTCATCACCGAGGTCGGCTCCGAAGTAACCAAGTTCAAGCCGGGCGACCATGCCGGCGTCGGCTGTTTCGTCAACTCGTGCCGTGAGTGTTCGAGCTGCCTCGCCGGGCTGGAGCAGTTCTGCGAGCGCGGCATGGTGGGCACCTACGGCGCCAAGGATCGTGACGGCACCCAGACCCAGGGTGGGTACAGCCAGGCCATCGTCGTCGACGAGAACTATGTGCTGCGCATCCCGGACAGCCTGCCGCTGGACGCGGCCGCGCCACTGCTGTGCGCAGGCATCACCACCTTCTCTCCCTTGCGGCACTGGAACGCAGGCCCCGGCAAGCGCGTCGCTGTCGTCGGACTCGGCGGCCTCGGCCATATGGCCGTCAAGCTCGGCAAGGCGATGGGCGCCGAGGTGACAGTCCTGAGCCAGTCACTCAAGAAGATGGAAGACGGCCTGCGTTTGGGCGCCAGCCACTACTACGCCACCGCCGACCCGGACACCTTCAAGTCGCTGCGCAGCAGCTTCGACCTGATTCTCAACACCGTGTCCTCGAACCTGGACATGGGCAAGTACCTGGGCCTGCTGGGTGTCGACGGCACCCTGGTGGAATTGGGTCTGCCGGAGCACCCGATCGAGGTCCCCGGCTTCCCGCTGCTGACCAACCGGCGCAGCATTTCCGGTTCGTTGATCGGCGGCATCCCGGAAACCCAAGAGATGCTTGACTTCTGCGCCAAGCACGGCATCGGCTCGGAGATCGAAGTCATTGACGCCAACTACATCAACGAGGCCTACGAGCGCGTCGTGGCCAGCGATGTGCGGTACCGGTTCGTGATCGACACCGCCACTTTGTAAGTTTCATCCCGAGTACAACCGGTGACTGATGTCGTCGGGGTGCCGATGCTGAGGGGATGACCCGCGTCATCCGTTTCAACGCGTTCGATATGAATTGTGTTGCGCACCAATCCCCCGGCCTATGGCGGCACCCCGACGACCAGTCGTGGCGGTACAAGGATCTGTCCTATTGGACGAATCTGGCCAAGCTCCTCGAACGCGGTCGCTTCGACGGACTGTTTATCGCCGATGTACTCGGCACCTACGACATCTACGACGCCAGCGATGAGGCCGCTATCCGCCAGGCAGCGCAGATACCGGTCGCCGATCCCCTGCTCCTGGTCTCGGCGATGGCCCTTGTCACCGAACATCTTGGCTTCGGAGTCACCACGGGCACCGGATTCGAACACCCATATCCGTTCGCGCGCAGGCTATCCACCCTCGATCACCTCACCGGAGGCAGGGTCGGATGGAACGTGGTCACGGGGTATCTGCCCGCCGCGGCGCGCAACATGGGACAGACCGACCAGCCCGCGCACGATGCCCGCTATGACCACGCCGACGAGTACCTGGAGGTGCTCTACAAGCTCTGGGAGGGCTCCTGGGAGGATGACGCCGTTGTCCGCGATGCCGCGCGTGGTGTCTTCACCGATCCCGACAAGGTGCACCACATCGGCCATGAGGGAACGCATTTCACCGTCCCCGGTGTGCACCTGGTGGAACCATCGCCGCAGCGCACCCCGGTGATCTACCAGGCGGGATCCTCACCGCGCGGGGTGCGCTTCGCCGCCGAGAACGCCGAGGCCGTGTTCACCGCGGCCCCCACCAAAGAGCTGCTACGCCAGACGGTCACCACCATCCGCCGCGAGCTGGAGCTCGCCGGGCGAGACCCCTACTCCGCCAAGATCTTCAACCTCACCACCGTGGTCACCGGCGAGAACTCCGAAGCAGCGCACGCTAAGCACCGAGAGCTGCTGAGCTACGGCAGCGCCGAGGGCGCGCTGGTGTTCATGTCCGGCTGGATGGGCGTGGATCTGGCCCGTTACGGCCTGGACGAACCCATCGGAAACGTGGACTCCAACGCGATCCTGTCGGCGGTCGCAGCGTTCCAGTCCGCCACCGATGATGGCAGGGAGTGGAAGGTGCGCGATATCGCCGAGTGGGGCGAAATCGGTGGCATGGGACCGCGTGTGGTCGGCTCGGGCGCCGAAGTCGCCGACACCCTGCAGGAATGGGTGGAGGAAACCGATGTCGACGGCTTCAATCTGGCCTACGCGATCACCCCCGGCACTTTCGAGGACTTCATCGAGTACGTCGTTCCGGTGCTGACCGAACGTGGTGCC
This sequence comes from Mycobacteroides sp. H003, assembly GCF_001440135.1. NCBI lineage: Bacteria > Bacillati > Actinomycetota > Actinomycetes > Mycobacteriales > Mycobacteriaceae > Mycobacteroides > Mycobacteroides sp. H003. The sequence continues at coordinate 81,606 of NZ_LJYL01000030.1, read as the reverse complement.
TACCAAACCGAGTACGCATCAGGGACATTGCGCCACAAGCTGCTGGGCAAGGGTGATCGCCTCCCCGACGAGCACCGAGGGGCCAAGTACCGAATCGGCGGGCCGCTCTCGACGATCATCGACCGTCCCTCGACCGTTCCCTCGTCGTCGGGTTCCACCGCACCGGCTCCGACACGCGGGCGGTAGATTTCCGTGTGTGAAGAGCAGCGTCAGGCTAGGCGTGTGCGCATCGGTCGCGCTGCTGTGCGCGACAACCGTTAGCGCTGGTTCCGCTGCCGCCGACCCGCCCTCGGGCTTCCCCGACATCAGCGGGCTCCCCGCCGTCGAGTCCCGGCAGTACTTCAGCGTTAAGGTCTACCGGTTCGCGACACCCGATGGGGTTTTGTGTGAAAGCGCCGGATGGAATCCGTACTTTCAGTGGACCTGCATCGGGCCTAAGGGCTCCGGGTCTGCGCAACTGGATCTGGGTAGCTATGCACGGAACAACGGCACCTCTGCGACCGTGGGCGAATCGCAGGGCAACCCCGATTTGTCCCGTGTCCCGGTGCTGCCCGGCAATCACCAGGTACAGATAGCCGCCCCAGTGCACAACGACGACGGCAGCCAGACCACGTTGACATGTGCCACCCTGGCACCCAAGACCACGGCATGTTTGGTGGACGATCTCCGCGGTACACACGGATTCGTACTCAGCCCAGAACGCAACTGGGCGTTCTAGTTACGCGTTGAGCGCGGTGGAGTCCACGCCGGCAAGCGGCCAGCCACCTGCGGCCAAGCGCGAGGCCACCCGCGAAATGTCTTGAGCGGTCGGCTCATCCTTCGTCACGTCCGTGATGAACTTCTCGATCTCGTCCTGACTCACCACACCGTCGATCTGCGCGGACGACTGGGGATCGGTCAGCTTGGCGACGACTTCCTTGACCTGCTCCTCGGTCAGCGTGCGGCGCAACAGCGCCAGCAGTGGAAACCGATCCGTGGGGGGTACTCCCTCGGGGTATCCCGCAGACAGCCAGGACAGGATCGAACCGATAATCGATGTGCTCGTCACGCTAATAGTGTCCCTGCAGCAGGTTCACAGCGCGAGGTGACATCAGTACAGTTCACCGGCCGTTCATTTGTTCTCGGCGAACAGTCCCCCGGCGCCGAGGGACTGTTCAGCAGTAGACGCCCACCCCTGAACTGTCTGAGGTGAGTGTCGCACGTCTCGCGTAGCCGGATACCGATGGTGCAGGCCATCGATGGGGCGGTGAGCCTCATACAGGTCCTTGCGCATATCGGCCAGACGCAGGCGATGGTGTCGATGCCTAGAGCTGTAGCGCTGAGTGTTTCGGATTAGAGCTTCGGCCTTGGCTATCGACTCTGATACCTCAGCGACATGACGTCCTCAACCACGGACGTATCGTCGCATCAAGGGCCTGTTGTGCACAGCAATCTGTCAGGTATGCGCTGCACTATCCGCGCCCGCTGGTCCCTGCCGCGCCTTCGCGTAAGGCTGCGATTCACAGCGCTTCGCTGACGTAGCGACCGCATTGCTGGGCCAATTCTTCACGCGTGAGGCGCAACTGACCTTCAAGCCACAACCGAATCACGCCACTCACGCCTGCCACTAGGCCCTCAGCCTGTACGGCCACCCGCATGGCGTCGCGATGGTCGGTGTTTACTTCCAGCGCCTGGCGCAGCACGAAGGCAACCTCGCCGGTCAGCTCTCTACGCCGAGACGCTAACCGCGAGCCGCCGATCGCCGGATCGAGTAAAAAACGCGCCTTGCGCGGGTCCACCGTCAAGGCATCGACTACACCGACGACAATGGCTTTGACGTTGGAATACGGATGGCCTGACGATCTTTCGATCGCGACGACAGCCGCTTTGCTGCAGTCTTCGACAATCCAATCGAAGATCTCTACGAGAAAGCTTTCCACCCCTTCGAAGCACTGGTAGAAGTAGCGGGCGCTGCATCCTGCGGTAGCGATCACCGAGGCAACCGTGGCCCGGCCACCCGAGCTGGCCATCGCCTCCAGTCCAACCTCCAGAAAATGCTGTCGACGCTTAGAGCGCCATTGTTCAGCCGATAGTCCCCGGTACGGACGAGTGAAGTAGCCGGCCACCATCGGTCCTCCAAAACCATCCTTGAGAAGAACCACGAATCAGCTCAATTCGTGCGCACACGCGCGTTGCTGAAATGAGATTGAAGGCGACAAGCCCAAACCAATGCGATGGCCATATGCCACCAAAAAAGATGACCTAGGCCCCTATATCAGGAGAGACTGGCTAGCCGCCGGCAACACTGATCACCAGCGCCATAGCCGAATCGGTTCTGGCGGAACGTCCTTTGCGATCGTCAGCAATCACCGAGCGAGTGGCGGTAGGCGATCAACGGTCCTCGGTCCTGGCCTTGTGGTCGTTGCATGACTGGCACGCAGCGCACAGGTTGAGCACGGACGCGCAGCCCTAGGCAACTGGACTACTCGGTCCGGCAGACCGCCGGTGGCCGCGATGTGGTGGGCCCGTAACGCCGCGGCGGGAGGCGGCCCTCCCTGCACCCAACCCTTGGATGGTTCACCAAGACAGTCACCGCATCACGAATACTCCGCACATGATCTGCGGCACACCGCAGCCAGTCTCGCGGTCTCAGCAGGCGCGAACGTCAAAACCGTTCAGAAGATGCTCGGGCACGCTGGCACGGCCATGACGTTGGACGTCTATGCCGACCAGTTCGATGACGATCAGAGCACCACGCAGAGCTTTACCCACCTGGCAGCTCTAGAAGTCCCAGTCCTCGTCTTCGGTGTTCACGGCCTTTCCGATGACGTATGAGGAACCGGACCCGGAGAAGAAATCGTGGTTCTCATCGGCATTCGGTGACAGCGCCGACAGGATCGCCGGGTTCACGTCGGTCTCCTCGCGCGGGAACAGCGCCTCATAACCCAGGTTCATCAGGGCCTTGTTGGCGTTGTAGCGCAGGAACTTCTTGACGTCCTCGGTGAGCCCGACCTCGTCGTAAAGGTCTTCGGTGTAATCGGTTTCGTTCTCGTACAGTTCGTAGAGCAGGTCGTAGGTGTACTCCTTGATCTCGGCGCGGGTGGCCTCATCGACGCGCTCCAGACCCTTCTGGAACTTGTAGCCGATGTAGTACCCGTGCACCGCCTCGTCACGAATGATGAGGCGGATCATGTCGGCGGTGTTGGTGAGCTTGGCGCGACTCGACCAGTACATCGGAAGGTAGAAGCCGGAGTAGAACAGGAAGCTCTCCAGCAAGGTCGAGGCAACCTTGCGCTTGAGCGGCTCGTCGCCCCGGTAGTACTGCATGACGATCTCGGCCTTGCGTTGCAGGTTCGGGTTCTCCTCCGACCAGCGGAACGCGTCATCGATCTCTCGCGTCGAGCACAACGTCGAGAAGATCGAGCTATAGCTCTTGGCGTGCACCGACTCCATAAACGCGATGTTGGTGTACACCGCTTCCTCGTGCGGAGTGATCGCATCAGGGATCAGGCTGACCGCGCCCACAGTGCCCTGAATGGTGTCCAGCAGTGTCAGGCCCGTGAAAACCCGCATGGTCAACTGCTTTTCGAAATCCGTGAGGGTGTTCCACGACGGAATGTCGTTAGACACCGGCACCTTTTCGGGAAGCCAGAAGTTACCGGTAAGCCGGTCCCAGACCTCGGCATCCTTCTCATCGGGAACCCGGTTCCAGTTGATCGCCGAGACGCGGCTGACCAGCTTCAGTTTTTCACTCACGAGACCACTCCTGGAGAACGTCGAACAGATTCGCGGGATTCGCTGACTGTGGGACAGACACTACCCCTGGGGGCCGACATCGCGGCGCAACACAACGTGTTGTGGTTAAGCGTGTCGAACTCATTCGGCAGAATTCCCAGTGACACAAACTTGACACGTGTAAAGTCCGTGGTCATGGACAAAATCACGGGTAAGAACATCGCCATTACCGGTGCCGCGCGCGGTATCGGCTACGCCACCGCCACCGCCCTGCTGCGGCGCGGCGCCCGCGTGGTGATCGGCGACCGTGATGTTGAGGCACTCGGCGCGGCCGTCGAGGGCCTCAAAGAAGAAGGCAATGTCGACGCCCACCCCGTGGACGTGACCGACCCCACCTCGTTCAAGCGTTTTCTGGAGGCAGCCGGTGCCGGCGGACCTGTCGATGTGCTTATCAACAACGCGGGTGTTATGCCGATCGGACCATTCCTGTCCACGAGCGACGGCGCGATTCGGTCGATGCTGGAGGTGAATCTGTACGGCGTCATCAACGGCTGTCGCCTGGCACTTCCCGAGATGGTGGCGCGTCGCGGCGGTCAGATCGTCAACATCGCCTCGGTGGCCGGTTTGATGGCGGCCCCCGGCATGGCCGTCTACAACGCGTCCAAGTTCGGTGTTGTCGGGCTGTCCCGCGCGCTGAGCGACGAGTTCGAGCCACAAGGGGTCCAGGTCAGCGCCGTACTGCCGACGTTTACCAACACCGAGTTGATCGCAGGCACCGATTCGACCGGCGCCCAGAAACCCGTCGAACCCGAAGACATCGCCGCGGCAGTGGTGCGCATCATCGAGAAACCGCGCGTGCAGGTCACCGTCCCCAAGCCACTCGGTGCCGTCACCACGATCGTCAACTCCCTGCCCACCAAGGTCCGCCGGTTCATGAGCAAAAAGACCGGAACCGATCGCGTGTTCCTCGATATCGACACCAACGCACGCAGCGCATACGAGAACCGTGCGGGTTCGAGCCTGGGCGTGACCAAGCCCGACGGCGAATAGCCGCACTCTCGGCCCTTACTATTTGATACGTGAGCGAGAAGCACTACGACATTGCGGTAGTCGGCGGGGGCCCGGCCGGGTCATCCGCGGCCTGGCAAGCCGCCCGTACCGGCGCCAGAGTGGTTCTCGTCGACAAGGCCGAGTTCCCGCGGGATAAGCCGTGCGGCGACGGCCTGACCGCCCGTGCGGTGAGCTACCTGCAGAAGATGGGCCTGGCCCATGAGGTCGCCCAGTTCCATCGCGTCGATGGTGTGCGCGTGGACAGCGGCAGTGTCTGGGAGCTCACCTTCCCCAAGCGTCCCGGTATGCCTGATCACGGGCATGTGGTGCGCCGCCCTGAGCTGGACACCCTGCTGCTCAAGCACGCCGAGTCCGCAGGCGTGGAAGTGCGCCAGTCCACCGAGGCGGTGGCCCCAATCGGCGACGGCGACCTGGTCAAGGGCATCGAAGTCAAAACCGCGAATGGATCGCGCGAAACTATCTCGGCCGACGCGGTGATTGTCGCCGACGGCGCCTACTCCCCCATCAAGCGCGCGATGAACCTCGACTCGGAGGTCAAGGGGTACACCGCGATTGCGATCCGGGCCGAGATGGAGGCCAATCGCGAAGACTCCAACATGCTCGATATCGACCTTCGGCTGCACCACAACAACGACGCGTTGATCGGATACGGCTGGGTTTTCCCGCTCGGCGCCGGACGCATCAACATCGGCATCGGGTACGTCAACAGCTACAAGAAGTGGCAGGACGTCAACGCCGCGCAGGTGCTCGACACCTACATGAAGAAGCTGCCCAGGGAGTGGGAGCTGCCCGACCTGGCTGAGCTGCGCAAGAACAAGGGTGTGCGCGCCTGGCGCCTACCCATGGGATTCACCGCGTGGCCGCCCTGGCGCCCCGGCGTGCTGTTCGCCGGCGACGCGCTGGGCGCGGGTAAGCCGGTCAGCGGCGCCGGCATCTCCAAGGCGCTCGAATCCGGTTTGGCGGCAGGCGAATGCGCGGTGGCGGCGTTGCAGAACGCCGGTCCACAGGACTTCACCAACTACCAGCAGCGGATGAACGATGCCTGGGGCCGGGAGTACCGCCGCGGCCGGATCATGCACCGTGCGTTGGGCAACCCGTGGCTGTGCGACAAGGGCATCAAGCTGATGGACAACGCGACCTTCCGCGACAACATGCTCAAAGTCTTGTACAAGCGGGCCCAGGGCCCCGGTCACAAGCACTGATTCACCGTGTGGTCGATCCGGCGGCGTGAGATGGTGCTCGCCACCGGACTATCCAGTGTCGCAGGGTTTCTCGACGCGATTGGGTTCGTGCATCTGGGCGGGTACTTCCTGTCATTCATGAGCGGGAACACCACCAGGATGGCGGCGTCAACCGCCACCCAGCACTGGGAATCCGCGTACAAGGCAGCCGGTTTGATCGGCATGTTCTTCATCGGAGTGATGGTCGGCGCGATCGCGTCACGCATCAGCGGCCAACATGAACGAGTCGCCGTGCTGGCGGTTGCCTCAAGCACCGTGGCTGCGGCGGCGATCACCCAAGAACTAGGCGCGGGCGTCGCGGCGCTGCTCCTGACGGCACTCGCGATGGGCTCCATGAACTCGGTTTTCCAGCGCTCCGGCGAAGTCCAGGTGGGCCTCACCTACATCACCGGCACGGTGGTCAAGGCTGGGCAGCGACTCGTCGATGCGTTCTTCGGCGGCCCCCGGTGGGTGTGGCTGCGCTACATCACGCTGTGGGCGGGCCTGACCGTCGGCGCCGTCCTGGGTGCGGCGACCTACCACCGCATCGGACTCGACGCACTGTGGATCGGCTTGGCGCTGCTGCTCATCGCCACCATCACCACGTGGCTGGTGCGCCGTTCGAGCCCAGCGGTTCTAGATCCGGACTAGATCCAGCACCCGTTCGACACGGGCAACATCGCCATCGACCGTCAAGTGTGACAACGGAACCCGGTGCCAAACCGCCAGCAGTAGATCGGACGTCGATGCCGTAATGGTGGCATCTGGTTCCGCGTCATCCTCCACGATGCCGATTGCTTCGGCGTCCGCGCGCAACAGCCACGAGCCACCGCCGTCGTTGGCGTGCAGGAGTATTCGCGCTCCCCGCAGGTCCTGCGGAGTTCCGCCGTCACGCCCGATACGCCTGGGCGTGAAAAGCTCCGACCACTCGCTGATGCCGTCGGCCGCGAGAGTCGCATCGATAGGGTCGGCGTCCCACCCCAGGTACGCGTGCTGAATATCCCAACGGTGCACCGCCACTTCATTTGCCTGCCGGCGATACCAGAACTGCACCGGCCACTCACCGAACGGCGATTTCGTCGGCGCATCAAGGTCGTTCGACGTCAACGCGGCGACCAGGCTATCTGCGCGCTCGGTATACCACCTGATGACGGCCTCCCCCGTCGGGGCATCCGGATCAACATCCGCGTACGGAATCTTTTGACCGGTAACGACTCCCACGGCCCAGCGGTGCACTCCGCCGAGATGGGCCACGACGTCGCGTGCTGTCCAGCCAGGGCAGGACGGCGCTTCCCGGTCCAGATGCTCGGGTGGGGTCGCGACGACCGCGGCTATCCCCTTTCGTAGTGCTTCCAGCCATTCGTTGGGCTTCACGCGCCCATTAGATCACTGACGAGTCTGAACCTCACGACGGTGTTAGACCGCAAACCGTCGTGAGGTTCAGACTCGGCGCCGTGGAGAACACCCGTCAGCGCCGACCGCGCTCGGTTCGTCCCGGCTTGCGGGCGACCTTGCCCGCGGTGGCGCGGGCGGCCTGCTTGGCCAGGGTCTTCTCGCGGGCGGTACGTTTCGGCGCCGGCTCGGCCTGCCCCCGCGATGAACCGGGTTTGCGGCCACGCACAATGCCGATGAATTCCTCGACCAGTGCCGACTGCGTGCCCTCCGGAAAGGCAAGCGCCACCGGACACGTGGGCGCGTCGGCGATCGGGCGATAGGTGAGGTCCTTACGGTGATAAAGCCGCGCCAAGGACTGCGGGACGATGAGCGCACCCAGCCCCGCCGCGACGAGTTCTATTGCTTCCTCGGTGGTCTCGGGTCGATGCTTCACCGGACTGCCCGGAGCGTCATCCCAGTTCAGGACATCGTCGAGCGGCACCAGCGTCGGCTCGCCATCGAGGTCCGCCGCGGTTATCGCGTCGGCAGCACTGAGATGGTGATCGACCGGAACCACGGCCACCGTTGTCTCGTCGTAGAGAGGGATCACCGCCAGCCTGGCTGGGTCGGGTAGCGGCCGCAACAAGGCCACATCGACGACGCCGGCCCGCACCGCGTCCGCCGCGTCGGCTGCGGCGACCGCTCGCAACTGCAGCGGGACCCCGGGATGACGCTCCGCCCAGATGCGGGCCCACTTCGCGGGCGTCCCGCCGGGGACGTACCCGAGAGTGAGCGAGGGCGGGGTCACCGCATCAGGCTACCGATAGGCTGATGCCATGAGCAGGCCGAACGCGCAGTCCATGAAACCCGCCACCGCGGCGAAGAAGTTGGACGTGTACTTACAGGCGACCCCTGCGGAGTTCCAGGAGAACCCGATCACCCGCGCCGAGCTGGCCGCCCTGCAGGCAGACCCGCCCGAGTGGCTCAAAGACCTCCGCAAGCATGGACCGCACCCGAAGAACCTGGTGGCAGCCAAGCTGGGCGTATCGATTTCCGGCCTCACACGCGGGGGTGTCGAGGGCGCGCTGACCACCGAGCAGATCGATCAGCTGCTCGAGGAGAAGCCGCCCTGGCTGATCGCCGAACGCGAGAGCTACCAAGAGGTGCTACGCGAACAGCGGCGCGTGAAGGCGCTGCGCGCAGACAAGGCCCGCTGATCCGTTAGAGATCAACGGGCCTTCGGCTACTGGTTCAGCGGCAGTTGCGCGATGATCGGGCCCATCGGCGAGGTCGAGCCGCGGCCCTTCTCGACAGAGAATGCCAGTGCGGTGGAGTTGTTGAGGTGGGGTATGACCGCTGTGGTCGACGGTGCGACGGCCTGAGTATCCATGGTTCCCGCCGACTCCGGCCCGCGGTCGCCGATCAGCCACATTTGGTACACAGTGCCGGGTTGTGGTGGTGCGACATTGTTCATCACCAACACCGCCGTGTTCTTCTGCCTCGAGTAGACGACCGTCGCGGTACCACCGGTCGGGATAGAACCGCTGACCGTTCGCACATCGGTTGCGGTGAAGACCTGCTGCGCGGACGGTGGCGGAGGCCGCAGGATAGTTCCGATCCCAGCCGCCGCCAGCCCGATTGCGGTAGCGGCCGCAACAGCCACCAGAGGTGCTCTCCAGCGGTTGATATCTTTTGCCCCGGAATCTCTTTGGATATCCCGGGCCACAATCTTGAGCAGGCGCGGTCGAAGCCGGGCCGGGGGTTCGACTGCGGTACTTGCCGCCAGGGCCGCCATGGTTTCGCGTGTGGCACGCACTTCCTGGGTAAACGAGAGCGTGTGTTCAGGCGCGCCGGCTGACAACCACCGGTCGATGTCGTCTCGTTCATCGTCGGGCAACGCATGCAGTGCGTATGGAGTCGCGGCGGTGATGAGGTCGTTGGGTTCGGTCATGGTGTCCCCAGGCATCGGCGCAGCGCCTTGATTGCGTCACGCATACGAGACTTGATAGTTGCCAGATTAGCGGCAAGCCGTTGTGAGACTTGGTTATAAGTCAAACCGTCGTAGTAAGCCAGATGTAGGCACTGGCGCTGTGTATCCGTGAGTGTGTCGAGGCATTCAGTGACTTGCCGCTGCTCTTCGCTACGGATCACCGATTCAGTGACCTCGTCGGCGGCACGCTCGATAGTGGCGGCGCCGTAGCGCGACTCGCGGTCGGCGGCGGATTGCTCCGAGCGCACGCGGTCGATGGCGCGCCGATGAGCCAAGGTCATGATCCAGGCCAGAGGCGATCCGGCGGTCGGGTCATAGCTTTGGGCGGAACGCCAGATCTGTAGGTAGATCTCTTGCGTTGTCTCCTCGCTATAGCCGGGGTCCCGTAATACCCGCAGCACCAGACCGTACACACGCGAGCGGGTGTGATCGTAGAGAGCGGCGAATGCCGCGGAATCACGGTCGGCGACATCGCGCAAGAGGGTATCCAGGTCGCCAGTCACGCCCGTGAGCCTAAACGCATCGCGGAGAATGTTCATGGCGATTCGCGTTTCGGGGGGCGCGGCAGGATAAATGAGACCCGGCGTTGGTAGTCAGCGAATCCGGGCCGCCCGGCCATTGCCTTCTCGGTGCGGCGACCTCCGGTGGCGTAGACCAGGAAGTAGGTCATCAGCACCGGGTACGGCACCGTTGCCAACGATTGCCAGCCAGTGATGGTGATCAACCACAGCCCCCACCACACGCAGGCATCACCAAAATAGTTCGGGTGCCGAGTCCAAGCCCATAGGCCCTGCTCCATGATCTTGCCCTTGTTGGCCGGGTCCTGTTTGAAACGGCGCAGCTGAAAATCACCCACCGCTTCGAAAAGCATTCCAAACAGCCACAACCCGATGCCGACGACTACTACGGGACGCAGCGATTCAGGGGTTGGCCCTTCAACGGCTGAGCGTTGGATGGGTAGGGATACCAACCAGGTGGCAGCGGCCTGGATGACGAAGATCTTACGCAGCACATGCGGCACCGAGAAGTCGCCACCAAGCAGGTCGCGGTACCTCGGATCTTCGCCTTTCCCAGCCGACTTCACCCACATGTGCCACGAGAGCCGGGCACCCCATATACCGACGAGCGCGAGCAGCAGAAGCTGGCGCTGCCGATCACCGTCACCGAACGCAGTACACACCACGGCAACTGCGATGAACCCTAGGCCCCACGCGACGTCGACCACGTTGTAGCGGCCTATGCGGTAGCCGATCAGGAAAGTGACACTGTGCACGGCCACCACAGCGCACAGCGAGCACACCATCACGGTGAAGAAGTTCATTGTTGACCTCGCTGGAAAATCCATTGGTGGACATCGAGATATCCGGATCGGAACCCGGCCTCCGAATACGCCAGATACAGCTGCCACATACGGTAGAAGGCGTCGTCGAATCCAAGCGCCAGTACGCTCTCGCGCCGGGCCGCGAGCTGCTGACTCCATAGCCGCAGTGTTTCGGCGTAGTGCGGCCGCAGGGACATTGTCTCGATGGTCCGCAAATGCGTGGTATCCGTGGTTGTTTCGGCGATTGCCCGTACCGAGGGAAGCAGACCGCCGGGGAAAATGTACTTCTGTATCCAGGTATGGGTGTTGCGGCTGGCCAGCATCCGCTCATGGGGCATGGTAATGGCCTGAAGGGCCAGTCGGCCTCCTGGTTTGAGCAAACGGTCGATGGTTTGGAAATACGTTGTCCAGAAATCGAATCCGACCGCTTCGAGCATCTCCACCGACACGATAGCGTCGTATTGGCCCTGAACGTCTCGATAGTCGCGCAGCTCTATCTGCACTCGGTCAGACAGACCGGCAGCCCGTACCCGCTGCAGAGCCAGTTCCCGTTGCTCGCTCGACAAGGTGACCGACCGTACGTGCGCACCGCGAGCGGCGGCCGATAAACACAATTGCCCCCACCCGGTACCAATCTCCAGAACCCTGGTGCCGGGGCCTACCTGTGCGTGGTCCAGCAAGCGATCGATCTTGCGGTGTTGGGCATCCGCCAGCATCGCTGCTGAGCCAGGGATGTGGTCGAACAGCGCACTCGAGTAGGTCAGCGTCTCATCCAGGAAAAGCGAGAAGAAGTCGTTCGACAGGTCATAGTGATGCGCAACATTGCGATGGGCCTGTGGTGACTCGTTGCGCTGAGTCCGTGGAGCGCGCGGCACGGTGAGATGCCGGAAGCGTTGCAAGCTAGGGGGAATCAACTCCCCCATTGATGCTGCCCATGGGGTGAGAAAGCCGGGCAGATCGTCGCAGTCCCAGTCTCCAGCCATGTACGCCTCGCCGAATCCGATCAAGCCGGATCGACCCAGACGTCGTGCCAGTGCCGTCGGCTGCCGAACTCTCATGGTGGGCAGGGACGTATCTGCTGCTCCCACAACGGACCCGTCCGGGTACACCACCCGCACCGGGAGCCGCGCGGCCGCACGGCGCAGCAGCTTGTCGGCTACTACCGCCCGTGCCGCTGCCAGCGGCCCGGAAGGAACCGGCGCGATATCCAGCGGGCGATGCGCCCCGATATCACGCGCATCGGTAGTGGTGCTGTCGAGATGACCGTTCACGCTATCCTTTCCCTCTCGCGTGTAGGTGTGCGCTCTACCACCGGCAGCCCTTTCAGCCACAGCCTGATCCCTTCTTTACGGATGGCCAGCGCACCCATCAGTGGGGCCAGGGGCGCGGCGGCCTGCAACCACAACAGTTCACCGACCCGGGCCCGGCGCCGGGTGCCGCGCACCGCGGCGAAGAACGGCAGATGTCCGCCTCGCTGCAACCAGATACTGATGCTCAATGTCTCGCCGGGGCGAGTGGCTCGAACTCGGTATTGTCCGTCGACACCGTTGAATGGCGACACGTAAAGCTGTTTGTCCACTGTGGAATCGGCGGTCGGGGGCAGCAGGTATGCGTGCCGTCCGCCATAGGTGTTGTGGACCTCGGCAATGATGTGGACGAGATTGCCGTGGCGATCATGGCACCAGTACAAGCTGAGTGGGTTGAAGACGTGACCCAACACCCGTGCCTGCAGCAGCGCGGTGACCGTACCGCCGCCCAGTTCTACCCCGTGCGCGGCCAAGAATCGATCCACGCGTTGGCGCAGCGTGTCGTCAGCATTCCCCCGGAAATGGTCCCGTGCTTGGAAATTGGCGAAGGCGCGCAGACCGAAGGGCAGGCGCGGCGGCTTGTCGATATCGATGTACCAGCAGTAGCCGCGATAGGCGAACCGGTGTGTCACCGGCGAACGCCGCACATGGATGATCCGGGTGCGGTACAGGCAGGGAACCGCCGTCGCCGAACTCATCGTGCTCCCACGCGATGCTCGCGCTTGGTGGCCACGCTGACCGGCCAGTCCCGACCCAATGCTTGTGCGGCACGTAGGCCCGATGCGGCACCGTCCTCATGAAAACCCCATCCGTGGTACGCACCGGCGAAGGCGATACGGCCATCGTTGAGACTTGACAATCTGCGTTGGGCAGCAACAGATTGCGGCGTATAGACCGGGTGTTGGTAGGTCATTTCGGCAAGCACCGCCCCGGGGTCTACCAGATGCTCGCCGCCGAGGGTGACCAGAAACCTGCGCGGACCGGGCAGTCTCATCAACCGGGTGATGTCATACGTCACCACGACGCCCTGGCCGCCTTGGCCGCACAGGTAGTTCCACGACGCACGGGCACGGGGATGTCGCGGCAACAGTGACTCGTCGGTATGTAGTTGCGCGGAATTGCTCACGTAACCAATGGCTCTCAGCACCTCGCGCTCGGTGGCGGTCGACTGCGCCAGCAGGGCCAGCGCCTGATCGGGATGCGTCGCGATCACGGCGGCATCGAACACCTTCGGCGGGTGCCCCGCAGCTGTCACCACAACGCCCTCGGGAATCCGTCTGACCTGGGTGACAGGGGAATCGGTGAATGCCTCGTGTAGGCCGCGCACCACAGCGTCGACGTACGTGCGCGAGCCCCCTACCACTGTTTTCCACTGCGGCGACCCGAATACCGACAGCATGCCGTGATGGTCCAGGAACCTGAACAGGTACTGCGCCGGATACGCCATGGCCTGCCCGGGCGGGCACGACCACACGGCGGCCACCAGTGGTGTCAGGAAGCGGCCGAGGAAGAACTGTGAGAAACCCCGCTGCCGAACAAAATCCCCGAGACTCAGGGCGTTGTCGTCCGTATCGGGGGCAGCGAGCAATCGGCGGGCGTGGCGATGAAACCGCTTGATCTCTGCCAGCATCCATAGATAGCGAGGGTTCGCTGTCGCGGGCGACGCAAAGAGGCCGCGCACGCCCCTTGCGCCCGCGTATTCCAGCCCAGTGCTGTCATCACGCACCGACATCGACATATCCGTGTCAGAGGTGGCGATACCGAGTTTGTCGAACAATCGGCACAGTGTGGGGTAGGTGCGGTCGTTGTGCACCAAGAACGCGGTGTCGAGCGCGGTCGGGGCGCCTTGGCCAGCATCGACGAACTGGGTGTGGGCATGTCCCCCGAAACGCCCATCGGCCTCATACAACGAGACCCGGTCGTAGGCAGAAAGCACGTGAGCTGCGGTTAGTCCGGCCACACCACTACCGATGACGGCGACGGACCGTGACCCGTCGGGGCCAGATATTGCACTCACACCCCGTATTCGGAGTAAACCTGCCCGCGGATGGGTATTGCGTCTATGAGCGGCGCCACAGCCCAAGCTCAAATTTTTAGGTAACCGACCCATCCGGATGGCGTTTAGCACCGAATGACCCCAGAGCTGCACATACATGCCCGGTGCAGCAGCGCCCGTACACCCGCAGAAGAAAGACCGGCAGGTAGACGTTCCCCGCACCGCCTAGGAAAGGTTTTGCCCAGATGTCAGACTCACCGCGACTGCGCCCGCATTTCGCCGATGTTCAGGCCCACTACGACCTATCGGATGACTTTTTCCGTCTTTTTCTCGACCCGACCCAGACATATAGCTGTGCTTACTTCGAACGCGACGATATGACTCTCCAGGAGGCTCAGATCGCCAAGATCGACCTGGCGTTGGGCAAGCTGCATCTGGAGCCCGGGATGACGCTTCTGGACGTGGGGTGCGGTTGGGGTGCCACCCTCAATCGCGCATTGGAAAAGTACGACGTCAACGTCATCGGTTTGACTCTGAGCAAGAATCAGAAGTCGCACGTCGAGAAGCTTTTGGCGGCGTCCTCGAGCACCCGGTCAAAGAGCGTCCAGCTGCACGGGTGGGAAGAGTTCGACGGCAAGGTCGATCGGATCGTGTCGATCGGCGCGTTCGAACATTTCGGCTTTGACCGCTACGACGACTTTTTCAGGTTCGCCTACAACGCGCTCCCTGACGACGGTGTCATGCTGCTGCACACCATCACCGGGCTGCACCCCAACGAGATCATCGCCAAGGGCCTGCCGCTGAGCTTCGAGCTGGCGCGTTTCATCAAATTCATGGTCACCGAGATCTTCCCCGGCGGGCGATTACCCTCCATCGAGATGGTGCGAGAGCATGCCGAGCGGGCGGGCTTCACCTGCACGCGAGTTCACCAACTGCAGCAGCATTACGCCAAGACCCTGGACCTATGGGCGGCAGCACTCGAGGAACACAAGGATGAGGCCATCGCCATTCAGGACGAGGTTGTGTACGAGCGTTACATGAAGTACCTCACCGGATGTGCGAACTACTTCCGCATCGGCTACATCGACGTCGCCCAATTCACCCTCCCGAAGCTGCACATCCCGTATCTCGAGAAGTAGCGCTTGTCGAAAGGAGCAAGAAATTGAGTGCCATCGTGCCGCTGTGGACTCTGGGGGCCGAACTACTCAAGGCTGCGGGCAATATCGTCGGAATCCGTTCGGGGACCGAAGAACCGCAATACTCGTCACGGCCACTGACCGCTTCGGTCCAGATCAGGCAGTACAGCAGCCGAGTCGCGGCAGAAACCACCGTCTTGGCCGACGACGACCAGGCACGCAGCGAGGGTTTTCGCCGCCTTGCGGGTTACATTTTCGGCAAGAACCAACGGCAGGCCAAGATCTCGATGACCGCACCGGTAGCCCAACAAAGCGACACCATCGCCATGACGGCTCCGGTAAGCCAATTGTCAAGTCCTACTGGTGGTTCAATAATCCGGTTTTACATGCCGGCGAAATGGACGCTGGCAAGCCTGCCCACTCCCGGCGACGAGAGCATTCGGCTCACCGAAGTGCCGGCCGAGACGCTCGCGGTGCTGCGCTTCAGCGGCGACCGATCGGCCGCCGCCGTCGCCAAACGAACCGACGAGTTGCTTAATACCCTGCGCGACAGCAACATAAAGACCTCGGGCGATCCGCAAGCCTGGTTCTACGACCCGCCGTGGACACTCTCGTGCGCTCGACGCAACGAGATCGCAGTTCCCATCCACGCGCAAGGTGACGACACCTTCTGAGGGACAACGCAGAGGACGGTGGAACTAGACTTCCCGATGATCGGAGACTTATGGGTATCAGTGGTTCGGTGATTGTCGACGCGCCCGTCGACGACGTGTTCGCCTGGCATTCCAGGCCGGGCGCCTTCAATCGCTTGGCGGCGCCGTGGGCGCCGGTCGAGATGCGTACCGAGGCGGCCTCGCTGCGCGACGGGACTGCGGTCCTGGATTTACCGGGAGGCTTGCGCTGGATCGCCCGGCACGATCGGGAAGCGTTCCTGCCCGGCCGACGATTCGTCGACGAGGCGGTCGCGACGGGACTGAGGTCGGCGGTCAGTGGTGCATTGCCCTGGCGGCACATTCACGAGTTCGAGCCCGTCGGCGATAGCAGCACTCGGGTACGCGACACAATCGAGACTCCCATTCCGGGACGGCTTCTCGCCGATCTGATCGCGTATCGGCACCGGCAACTCACCGGAGATCTGGCCGCGCACCGCAGAGCAGCCGACCATGGAATGAATGCCTCGACAGTGGCCATCACCGGGGCATCAGGCCTGGTCGGCACCGCTCTTGCCGCGTTCCTCAGCACAGGTGGGCACCGCGTGATCCGCCTGGTTCGCGGAGAACCCAAGAACCGCACCGACCGCAACTGGGAACCCGATGATCCCGATCCGGCCGCGTTGGAAGGCGTTGATGCCGTTATCCATCTGGCGGGTGCCACCATCGCCGGACGCTTCACCCAGCGGCACAAAGAACTGATCGCCTCAAGCCGAATCGAGCCCACGCGCCTACTTTCCCGAGCCGCCGCATCCGCAGGTGTCGGTACCTTCGTGAGCGCCTCAGCGGTGGGGTACTACGGGAAGAATCGAGACGACGAAACGCTCACCGAGACTAGCCCTCCCCCGCCGACGGCAGACTTCCTTTCCAATGTGGTCGCTCGTTGGGAACAGGCAGCGTTAGCCGGCGAGGGTGCCGAGACCCGCGTTGTCACCGTCCGCACCGGCATCGTTCAGTCACCACGCGGCGGAACGCTCAAGCTCCTGCTTCCGCTTTTCCGGGCCGGTCTGGGCGGGCGTCTGGGCTCCGGCACCCAGTGGTTGCCCTGGATCGGTATCGACGACTTGGTGGACATCTATCACCGGTGTCTGTGGGACCTTTCACTATCGGGTCCCGTTAACGCCGTGGCCCCCGGTGTGGTTCGCAACGTCGACTACACACGCGCACTGGCCCAGGCAGTCCACCGCCCCGCACTCTTACCCGTGCCCGCCTTCGGCCCTGCACTGCTGCTCGGACGCGAGGGTGCCGACGAGCTCGCGATGGCAAGTCAGCGTGTTTCTCCCGCAACGCTATTGGACCGTCGGCATGTTTTCCGGACTCCCAGTATCGGTCCCGCCCTGGGACATCTCTTGGGAAGTCATACCGGCTCGTGACCGTTATCTGGTGGGCCCGCCGCGATTTGCGGTTGGCCGACAATCCCGCGCTCCAAGCTGCCGCCGCGAGCGGTGACGTACTTGCCCTCTTTGTGCTGGACCCGCAGTTGCTTCGCAGCGCAGCCCGCCCGCGAGATGCATGGCTTGCCGCCAACGTTCTTGACCTTGATCAACAACTCGATGGGCGGCTCTGCGTCTGTTCCGGTGCACCGGAACAGATCCTGGTAGAGCTGGCGGAACGTTGCGGTGCGACTGAAGTGCACGTGGCCCGGGAGACGACCCCCTTCGGCAGGCGCCGGGATACGTCGGTATCGGCGGCGCTGGCCAAGATTGGTGTGGACTGGATCGAGACGGGCTCGCCCTACGCAGTGACGCCGGGCCGAATCACCAAATCAGACGGGTCTGCGTATCGGGTGTTCACCGCATTCGAGCGCGCCTGGCGCGAACACCACTGGCCGCGCCCCGCCCAGCTGAAAACCAGTCCTTCCTGGGTTAAGCCTCCCAAGCCTGCACAATCAGGCCCCGCCAGGTCATTACTCACCGAAATCAGCCAAAGCTGCAGCATCACATTGCCTCCCGCGGGTGAGGGTGCGGCCCGCGCGCAGTGGGAACACTTCCTCACACGCGAGCTGACGGGCTACGCCGTAGGGCGTGACCGCGCCGACATGGACGCCACATCCAGGATCTCGCCCTACCTCAAAGTCGGGGCAATACACCCCCGCACGCTGCTTGCCGACCTGGCAGCCATCGCGGGCCAAGACGCCGCCAAGTTCATGTCGGAGCTTGCCTGGCGAGACTTCTATGCCGACGTGCTCTACCACCAACCGCACTCCGCGCGCGCCGACTTGACCGATGCGCTAGCGCATTTGACCTATACCGAACCTGGCGAAGGCTTTACGGCCTGGCAACGCGGAGAAACCGGATACCCACTGGTGGATGCCGGCATGCGACAACTACTTGCCGAAGGGTGGATGCATAACCGAGTACGGATGGTCACCGCAAGCTTCCTTACCAAGGATCTCCACATCTGGTGGCCGCACGGAGCCAGGCACTTCATGAACCATCTCATCGATGCCGACAGCGCATCCAACACGCACGGCTGGCAATGGGTCGCAGGAACGGGCACCGATGCGGCGCCGTACTTCCGAGTCTTCAACCCCACGGCTCAGGCGCAAAAGTTCGACCCGAACGGCGAATACATCCGCAAGTACATCCCGGAACTACGGCACCTGCCCGGAGCCTCGGCTATCACACCGTGGAAACATCCCGCCGGTCATACGCGCGGGTACCCGGCACCCATCCTCGATCACGCAGAGGAAAGAAACATCGCACTGCACCGTTACCGATCCAGGCAAGACCACTAGCTATTCAGCTGCCACACCGAGAAATTCAGCACCGCCGCGAACGTCGTCCATGCCACGTAGGGAAGCAACAAGATTGCGGCCCAACGGCTTCTGTTCCAGAAGAGCACCACCGTCGCGGCAACAAATCCCCACAGCACGAGGATCTCGATGAATGCCACTCCCCGCCAGCCAAGTCCAAAGAACAACGGTGTCCACGCCATGTTCAGGACGAGCTGCACGCCGTACACGATGAGCGGCACACGGTTTTCCTGTGATGGCTCTGACCGCCATACCAGCCAGGCCGATATCGCCATCAAGACATACAGCGCCGTCCATACAGGACCAAAAAGGTAAGCCGGTGGCGCCCAGCCAGGTTGTTGCAGGCGCCCGTAGGTGTCCGCAGCCCGCGTCGCGGCCGCGCCGCCGACTCCCGCGGCGATGGTCACCGCAATGACAGAAACGGCGAGCCCAGCCCACTCCCTGGGCCAGCGGCGCGAAATCCCCTGAGTCATAACGCCATAATAGACAGAATTTCGTACGTCGGTAATGGTCGACCACGATCTCGGTTCACTTCGCCGGCCGTCCTCGCTCGGGTATGTGCCCGAGCGCAGGCGACCCCTACAGATCGATCAGCTACTCGAGGAGAAGCCATTTATCTGCACTGACGTCGTTCCATCTACTTAGACCTACTTAGACGGTTGTAGATCGCCTACCCCGCTGCTCGAGGTCCGGACACAACTACTCGCAGGCGCTGGGCTCGCACTGTTGCCTGAATCCGACCAACATCGCGGCGGCATGGGAATCGCCTATGAGCCCGCGGATCGCCGAAGAGGTAATCGCAGCCGCGCCGGCGAACTAAATCCGCTTATTGTGCGGCAACAGGCTGACGGCCGATTACCAACGCGTGATCAAGCCTTACTCACTAGATTGCGCGTCCCACTCACGCCTGTATGCCTCCATAAAAGGCTGGGCCATCTGCTCGCCCTTAGGAGTGATATTAAGCAACCATTTACGCTCCCACTCGCCGTCGGCAAAGTGGTTAACGTATGCGTCTGCAATCTGGCCCAGTGCGCCTTCCGTGTCAGAGGCCCGAACAAATCCTGACGCGCTCGGAGGATACGAGCCTAGTTCGAAAAGCCCATCATCCGTAAGTGAACGGATCAGTGTAAGAGTGTTGCGCTGGACTGTGCTAAGAGGCGCTTTGGGATCTGATTGCTGCACATGCCAGTGGACAAGGGCAAGTTCCACCCAATCGCCCATACCTTCGATTAGGACCTTTTGACCCGGCGTGAAACTCTCATAGGCCATCTCTACCTCCGTTGATTCCCTTGCAGTCAGCGGCGTTTCGATCCTCATTACGGGTCCTCCTCTTCGAAGTTACCCGACCCACCGATGATGTCATTGGCAATTTCATGGTCATTGGGAACTATTTGGTGCGGAATCGTCTCGAGAATTCCCGGCGCCGGGCCAACTGGAAAGCCCCCGGACCGAGGTGCCGGAGGGGCAACTGGTGCTGAACCGGCCCTTGGAGCGGCGGCTGGCGTGGGAGAACCGGCTCTTGGAGCCGCAGGCGCCACAGCCCCCTCTCTCGGTACACCGCCACCTCCCTCCGCAATTGGGGCCCTGTGGACCTTGTCTGTCGGGCGCCCCTCGCTGTTCTTTGGATAGACAACATCGACCGCCGGCCCCTCAGACCTTCCGCTCGTGTCTCTCCAGTTCACCTTCGTGCCGTCCGGCAACTGCACCCAGTCGCCCTTGTAATTGGGATCCTGGATCGGATTTCCACCCCGCGACCATTTGTCATACCAACCACGAAGGTCCGCATCTGTAGGCACCTGCCTGATCGGCGGATTCTTTCCGCGGGGAAGCCCAGCGATTTCCTGTCGAATCTGGTCACCCGTCATCGGCACCGGCGGGTCAGGCGGCACCGGCGGGGCAGGCAGCCGGGGCTGCGGGCCACCGAATTTCATCGGAGAAGCTGCTGGACCGCTTGCCGAAGTCGACCACCCCACCATCTCAGTTGGTGCTTCACCCGCCGCGTCCGTGGGCAGACCACCCGATCCCATGCTGCTCACCGAATTCACCACGCCGGATACCTGGGATACACCGCTGGCGACCTGCCCGACCCCCTCAGTGCCCTTCGACACGGTGTCGTTGAGTTGCGTGAATTGCTCGGTTTGCGGTTTGAGTTGCGGGTTAGCATCGCCGACCGCTTGGGCGACTTGATCGGCTTCTCCCTGAGCGGTTTTCACGATCTGACTGCCCGCATTGATCGCGTCCGCGGTCCCCTGAATGCCTTGCGAAACACCCTGCACCACCGTGATCGCATCCTGCGGATTCACCGCTCCGGATTGCGCAGATGAGGCCAGCGAGGCACCTGCTTGCGCGGCGGACCCGAAGCCTTGCGCGGCCTGCCCCGACGACTGCCCGATCTGCTGACCGGACTGCACATAGGTCTGCACATCGCCCGGAAGACCCTGCACCGCTTGGGATGCATCCTGACCGAGCGCCTGCGTATCCGGCCCCTGCTCCTGCTCGTCCTGCTTACGACGCCGCGTCGACGCCGCACCAAGTAGCAGCGAGGCCAGATCGGTGTTCTGCGACTGATCGTCGCGGTCGTCCTTGTCGTCCTTCTTCTTGTCCTTCGACGGGAACTTCGTCGACTGCTGCTTCTGGTTCTGCTTTCCCTGTTGCAGTTGTTTAGTCAGATCGTCAATGCGCTGCCGATCCTGACCGGACTGCTGCTGCTTTTCCTGCAGCTGGCGCGTTAGATCGTCGATCTTCTGCTGATCCGGTGACTGGTTCGGCTGCTGTCCCGTATCTTGTTGCGGCGGCTGCTGCTGAGGTGGCTGCTGCGCGCCCTGCTGCGGTTGTTGGGCTGGCTGCTGCACACCCTGATTCGATTGGCCGCCTTGCGATCCCGGATTGGCCTGTCCGCCGTTGAAATCCGGATTCGGCTTACCCGGTCCTTGGGTATACGGAGTCGCGTTCTGATAATCCGGAATCTGAGTACCGTGCGCGGGCTGATCCCACCCCTGCTGAGACCCCTGCTGCCCACTGGACCCGTTAGCACCATTGTTGCTAACTGAGGGTGCCTGAGTGTTGTAGATACTGATGCCGTTGTTCTGATCCAGCGGCGCCTGATTGATGCCACCTTGATAGTCCGGCATCTGCGGGCCACCCTGACTGGGCGGCTGAAACATCTGCCCACCCCCAGGCGGACCATCACTACCACCAGGACCACCACAATCCGGCGGGCACGCCGCCCGCGCCTGCGGCACCGTGGCCGGAGTAAACCACCCCAAACCCAAACCACTTGCCGAGAACATCAACACCGCAACAACACCCGCAGTCGCGGCAGCCTTCTGCGAGGCATCCGTGGCCCACTTCCACAGACCCACAAGACCTTTCCACCACCCCAGGTTGGAGGCGATTGCCCACAGGAGGACCAGAGTGATCGCCGCCACCGCAGGAAACACGTCCGGGCCCGTGATCCACACATACAACCGCGGAGTAATCCCAGCCGCCAGCAGCACCAAACCCAAACCACCGCCGATGAGTGCGGCCACCAGGCCCGGATGCCACAACCCTTCCGGTGCGCGGCGCTTGCCGGTTGCCTGGTCACGCTCAATGAGCAGACCCGAGCCAGCGAGCGTCTCCTTAGCCAGGCCTGTCATATACCTGCCGCCGGTGAACAGTGCAGCGCCGGCCAGAACCGCCACCAGCATCTGGCCAACTCCCAGCGGCAGCGACCACTGACTCTCCCCGGTGAGGTGCTGCCACCAGATCGCATACCCACCGCGGAACGTCCACCACATACCCAACGCACCAACGATTACCGCAACGGCCGCCATGACAGCGAGCAGCGGCTCGGACAGGCGCCCTTTCACTGCGTCAGGTAGCGCGGCCATTACCGGCCTGACGCCCCACATCGCAAGCTTGACCCCACCACCAAGCGCGGTTATAGCCAGCAGCAGCAGTCCGGCCCAGCCAATCAGCTCGGTGGCACTATCACCGCTGCGGTACAGGTGGTGCAACGCAGCCACCGCACCAACCACCAGAACACCCCCGACAGCGAAAGCCGCCAGCCGGTGCCCGAGGTCAGATCCAGCAGTGCGCCCGGATTCAAGATCACGCACCGGCAACTTCTGTGTGGTTTCATCGGAACGAGCCTTATCGCGGGCTACCGCCACCGCTGTCAGCTGTTCAGTTGACTCACCATTCCCCGCCACATCGCCTCCGTCGAATCAGCGCAAACCCCTCGAGGACACGACACTACGCCCGTTCGCTCGCCACTGTCCAGACGGATAGCAAACATCATGCTTCGCAGAGAGACATGCCGATGCGTGAGAAGGACTTAGCAGCGGCAAACGCGTAGGCGAAAGACGAGAGCACCTCGCTCCGCAGTTCCAACTGACGTATTGGGGTCCGAATGAATCCAGTTGTCCCACGCCCACCGCATCGCTCGCAGATGCAGTAAAAGGGCCTACTCATCACCGCCCCACACCGGTTCGGAGGCACGGAGATGTCGTCACATTCGCAAGGTCTTTGGCCTTAGCTGAATAAGAAGCAGGCCAGGGAGCATTTTCCCTGGCCTGCTTCTTTACCAAAAGTGCTTCACAGCATGCAGGAGACGCAGCCCTCGACCTCGGTGCCTTCCAGCGCCATCTGCCGTAGCCGGATGTAGTACAGCGTCTTGATTCCCTTGCGCCATGCGTAGATCTGCGCCTTGTTTACGTCACGCGTGCTGGCGGTGTCCTTGAAGAACAGTGTCAGCGACAAGCCCTGGTCCACATGCTGGGTGGCCGCGGCGTAGGTGTCGATGATCTTCTCGTAACCGATCTCGTACGCGTCCTGGTAGTACTCCAGGTTGTCGTTGGTCAGGTACGGCGCCGGGTAGTACGCCCGGCCGATCTTGCCTTCCTTGCGGATCTCGATCTTCGAGGCCACCGGGTGGATCGAGGAAGTCGAGTGGTTGATGTAGGAGATCGATCCGGTCGGCGGCACCGCCTGCAGGTTCTGGTTGTAGATGCCGTGCTGCTGCACCGACTCCTTCAGCCGCAGCCAATCTTCCTGTACCGGAATGCGAATCCCTGCATCGGCGAACAGCTGGCGCACCTTCTCGGTCTTCGGCTCCCACACCTGCTCGGTGTACTTGTCGAAGAACTCGCCGCTGGCGTACTTCGACTTCTCGAAGCCGCCGAACGCCTTGCCGCGCTCGACCGCGATGCGGTTCGATGCCTTCAGTGCGTGGTAGAGCACCGTGTAGAAGTAGATGTTGGTGAAGTCCACACCCTCTTCGGAGCCGTAGAAGATGCGCTCGCGCGCCAGGTAGCCGTGCAGGTTCATCTGCCCCAGGCCGATGGCGTGAGAATCGTTGTTGCCCTGCTCGATTGAGGGCACCGACCAGATGTGCGTCTGATCCGATACCGCGGTCAGCGCGCGGATCGACACCTCGATGGTCTGCGCGAAGTCCGGTGAGTCCATCGTCTTGGCGATGTTCAGCGAGCCCAGGTTGCACGAAATGTCCTTGCCCACCTTGGCGTAGGACAGATCGTCGTTGAACAGCGAGGGCGTCGACACCTGCAGGATTTCCGAGCACAGGTTCGAGTGGGTGATCTTGCCTTCGATCGGGTTGGCCCGGTTCACGGTGTCCTCGTACATGATGTACGGGTAACCCGACTCGAACTGCAGCTCGGCGAGGGTCTGGAAGAATTCGCGCGCCTTGATCTTCGTCTTGCGAATCTGGCCGTTATCGACCATCTCGTAATACTTTTC
Source organism: Mycobacteroides sp. H003 (assembly GCF_001440135.1). Classification (NCBI taxonomy): domain Bacteria; kingdom Bacillati; phylum Actinomycetota; class Actinomycetes; order Mycobacteriales; family Mycobacteriaceae; genus Mycobacteroides; species Mycobacteroides sp. H003. The sequence continues at coordinate 57,273 of NZ_LJYL01000030.1, read as the reverse complement.
GGTGACGTTGATGTCGGCGAACGGCACCCCGTAGGTGCGCTCGACGTCGTAGGGCGAGAACAGGTACATGTCCTCGTTCTTCTTGGCCAGCTCGAAGGTGATGTCCGGGATCACCACACCCAGCGAGAGCGTCTTGATGCGGATCTTCTCGTCGGCGTTCTCGCGCTTGGTGTCCAGGAAGCGGTAGATGTCCGGGTGGTGCGCGTGCAGGTACACCGCACCGGCACCCTGGCGGGCACCGAGCTGATTGGCATAGGAGAACGAGTCCTCCAACAGCTTCATGATCGGGATGACGCCCGAGCTCTGGTTCTCGATGTTCTTGATCGGTGCACCATGCTCACGAATGTTGGTGAGCAGCAAGGCTACACCGCCACCGCGCTTGGACAGCTGCAGCGCCGAGTTGATGGAACGCCCGATGGACTCCATGTTGTCCTCGATCCGCAGCAGGAAGCAGGACACCGGCTCGCCGCGCTGCTTCTTGCCCGAGTTGAGGAATGTCGGGGTTGCCGGCTGGAAGCGTCCGTCGATGATCTCGTCGACGAGCTTCTCGGCCAGTTGCAGATCACCGGAGGCCAGCGTCAGCGCGACCATGACCACGCGATCTTCAAAGCGCTCCAGGTAGCGCTTTCCATCAAAGGTCTTCAGCGTGTAGGAGGTGTAGTACTTGAACGCGCCAAGGAAGGTCGGGAACCGGAACTTCTTGGCGTAGGCCCGATCCAGCAGCGACTTCACAAAGTTGCGTGAGTACTGGTCGAGCACCTCGCGCTCGTAGTACTCCTTCTCGATCAGGTAGTCGAGCTTTTCGTCCTGATTGTGGAAGAAGACCGTGTTCTGGTTGACGTGCTGCAGGAAGTACTGCCGAGCCGCGGCGGCGTCCTTGTCGAACTGGATCTTGCCGTCGGCGTCATACAGATTGAGCATGGCGTTGAGGGCGTGATAGTCCAGCTCGCCGTGAGCCGAGCCGTGCGCAGAGGTCACAGGTTCTGCAGTTGTCGCGGTTGGCGCCACGGTGTGTCCTTCCAGAATTCGTCGAGTCCAGCCAGCACCTGCTGCACGTCTTCAGCGGTGCCCATGAGTTCAAAGCGGTACAGATATGGCACGTCACACTTGGCTGAGATGACCTTGCCCGCGTAGCAGTACTCCGCGCCGAAATTGGTGTTGCCGGCCGCGATGACCCCGCGGATCAAAGACCGGTTGTGTTCGTTGTTGAGGAACTTGATGACTTGCTTGGGGACGTATCCCGCGGCCTGACCGGGCACCGGGTGCCCGCCGCCGTAGGTCGGCAGGATCAGGACATAGGGGTCGTCAACCTGGATATCGCCACGCAGCGGGATCCGGGTGGCGGGAACGCCCAGCTTCTGAACGAAGCGGTGGGTGTTCTCCGACACGCTGGAGAAATAGACCAGATGGGCCATGCCCGGCTCCCGTACTACTTACTACTTATTAGGCAGAGACTGCGACTGCGCCCGCGAGCGCCTTGATGCGGTCCGGGCGGAAACCCGACCAGTGATCGTCACCGGCCACCACCACGGGCGCCTGCAGGTAGCCGAGTGCCATCACGTAATCGCGCGCCTCGGGGACCTCGGTGATGTCCACGACGTTGTACTCGATGCCCTGCTTGTCGAGGGCCTTGTACGTCGCGTTGCACTGTACGCACGCGGGCTTGGTGTAGACGGTGATGCTCATGCGTAGCTCCTCAGCGAATCGATCGTAGACATCTCAACAAAGTTTTCAGCAGTCCAGCACCCGGGAAAATTCCACGCCGCCCGTGGTGGCTGAGCGCCGGGATCGGCCAGAAGATCTGGCGAAAATCCGGGCCGGGCGGCCCGGAGTGGTTCCCGGCCTTTCGGTGTTCCAGACACTACACCTAGTGTCCGACAATCGGAACCCATACAAGATGTTCTGAACAACATTCGTGAAATTCCCTGGTCGTGAGACCTGACACCCCTGAAATTCCGGCGTGTCGTAACCAGGGCGTGTCCGGGCCCTCCGAGATGGCTGGAACATATGTGGTGTCTACCACCGGGCACCGACACCGGCTAGCAGATCGCCCACCGCCGGGCAAACCTTTTCGCCTGGCGAGTCTGTGGAAACTGTGAAGTTCTGTGGACGAATCTGGGGACAGATCGCGATCTAGCGCAAGAGTCCCACGTCGGCGGCGGCCCCGCCCGCAGGAGTGGTACCCCGGTACCCGGTCGGAACGGACACCTATATGTTCGCCGGACCGGAGAGTCCTCGGCCACGTTCCGCAGCTTCAGGACCTGGCGGGCACGCACCCTAAGCTGCCACGCATGGAACCGAGCCCCCGCAGAGTGTTCATGGCCAGCGCAGTCGGGTCGGCCATCGAGTTCTATGACTTCTATATCTACGGAACGGCGGCCGCGCTCGTCTTCCCCGCGGTGTTCTTCCCGAATCTCAGCCATTCTCTGGCGCTCTTCGCCTCCATCGCCACCTTCAGCACCGCGTTTCTGGCACGCCCCCTCGGTGCCGCGCTGTTCGGTCACTACGGAGACCGCTTCAGCCGCAAGGGCACCCTGGTGGTCACCCTGATCACCATGGGGCTCGCCACCATGGCGGTAGGCCTGGTTCCCGGCGCCGCCTCGATCGGGGCCGCCGCACCCACGGCCATCGTTTTACTGCGCCTCGTGCAGGGCCTCGCGGTCGGCGGCGAGTGGAGCGGGGCGGCACTGCTGTCCTCCGAATACTCGCCAAGCCGCGATCGTGGCCGCGCCGCGACCGCTGTGCCGATTGGCAGCTCGACGGGGCTATTGCTCAGCAGCCTGGTGTTCCTCATCGTCAGTGTCACCGTCGGGGAAGACAGCCCCGCATTCCTGTCGTGGGGATGGCGCATACCCTTCATCGCCAGCGGGCTCCTGGTGGCGGTCGGCCTGTACATCCGGCTCCACGTCGCCGAGACACCCGAATTCGTGAACGCGAAGGCTCAAGACAAGCTGGTCAAATCGCCTCTGCGGCATGTGCTTACGGAAAGCCCTCGCACGCTGGCGCTCACCTGCGGGACGATGCTGATCATTTTCACGCTGTCCTTCATGACCAACACCTACTTCCCTGGATTCGCCCGATCCGAGTTGCACTTCTCCCGCGCGGCCATCCTGACCGCGGGCGCGCTCGGGGCGGTGGTGCTCATGGTGTCCGCCGCGGCCGGCGGAATCCTCAGCGACCGATTTGGCCGGCGGCGGGTGATATTGACCGGCATGGGGCTGATACTTCCGTGGACGTTACTGGTCACTCCCCTGTTGAGCAGCGGACCGTTCTGGGCCTACCTTGCCGCGATGGCGATCACCTACGTGCTGTTCGGCCTCGCATTCGGGCCGATGGCGAGCTTCCTTCCGGAGTCCTACCCCGTGGGCACCCGCTACAGCGGCACCGGGGTGGCGTTCAACGTGGCCGGCGTCTTCGGAGGCGCCATCCCGCCGTTGATCGCAGGCCCGCTGCAGAACGCTCTGGGCAACTGGGCTGTCGGGCTGATGCTGCTGGTGATTTGTGCGATCAGCGTCGCGTCCGTCTCCGCGATGAAAGAAACCTGGGCCGGATCCAGAAGCTGAATCGTCTACGGGCCGAAGACAGAGGCGGTCATGCCCGGCGCGGCGCCGGGCATGACCGCCAGTGATGCCTTTGCGAATTAATCGTTGACGGACGTCAATGCGTCCAGGGCCTTGGTCAGCTCGGCGACCGTCTCGGCGTGCTCCCGCGGATGCTTACCGTCGAAGGCCGAGGACGGCACGGCCACCTTGATGTCGTCAAGGACATTGGCGGTCGCAATGGACGCCACCTTCCGGGTGTCGTCAATCGCCCAGATACCGCCGTACCTTCCGGCCGACGTTCCGATCACCACGGTGGGCTTGCCCTTGAACACGCTGCTGCCGAACGGACGGGACAGCCAGTCGAGCGCGTTCTTCAGCGCACTGGAGACGGTGCCGTTGTTCTCGGGGCTGACCAGCAGGACCGCATCGGCATCGGCCACAGCGGCACGCAACGACTCCACGGATGCGGGCGCGTTGTCGCCGTCGATGTCCTCGTTGTAATGCGGCAGGTCGGCCAGGCCCTCGAAGATACTGACGCTCACACCGGCCGGCGCACTCTCAGCGGCGGCCTCGGCGAGCTGCCGATTGAGCGATGCCTTACGCAGGCTTCCGACGATTGCCAGCACGTTCTTCTCTGCCACTTTCTCGGCCATGGGGAACACCTTTCATCAGAGCGGCGCGTTTGTCGCACCTACATCCTGCTTCTCTGTCACCTTTTACAATACGGACCGTGGTCCGTTTGATTCCCAGCGGCTAGTATTGAGGCGTTATGCCTGGTCAAGAAATACCCCTGCTTTCTGTCGACCTTGCGCAGAATCCCACCCGGGAGCGTGCCGTCGCCACTCGCAACCGGGTCCGCCTGCTGGAAGCCGCACGTCAGATCCTGGACGAGGTCGGCCCGGAGAGCATGTCCATGGATGCCGTCGCCAACGCGGCGGGCGTCGGCAAGGGAACCCTCTTTCGCCGATTCGGCAGCCGCACCGGGCTGCTGCTGGCCCTGCTGGACCACGAAGAACACATCGAGCAGCAGGCTTTCATGTTCGGGCCACCGCCGCTGGGACCGGATGCGCCCCCACTGACCCGGCTCATCGCGTTCGGGCGCGCCCGACTCGCCTTCCTAGAACGGCACCTCGACCTCGCGCGCGCCACCACCGCCGACGCCGACGCCTGGCATAAAGCACCGCCGACCATGCTCGTCCGCACACATATCCGGTCACTGCTGGCCCAGCTCGAATGCACCGGCGACCTCGACGCACAGACCCATGCCCTGATGTCGATCATCGATCCCGGCTACGTGCACTTCGCCACCACCTCCAACGGCCAGTCATTAGCTCAGCTCGGCGACGCGTGGCAGGACCTGGTGTGCAAGGTGTGCGCACGCTGATCCGGCGTTCTACAGTCGGGCAATGAGCACCCTTCGCGAAGAGATCCGGTCCGCCCTCGACGTCTCCCCCACGATCGATCCGGCTGCCGAGGTGTCGCGACGGGTGGGATTCCTCAAGGACTATCTAAGGGCCAGCGGGACAGCGGGATTCGTGCTCGGCATCTCCGGTGGACAGGACAGCGCCCTGACCGGGCGGCTGTGCCAATTGGCGGCGCAGGAGTCACGACTGGAAGGGGTTCAGGCAGAGTTCATCGCCGTCCGCCTGCCCTACGGGGTGCAGGCCGACGAGCACGATGCCCAAGTGGCCCTGAGGTTTATCGACCCCGACCGCTCCATCGTCATCAACGTCAAGGACGCCTCTGACGCGGTTTCCAGTGCGGTCGCCGACGCCCTGGGCGAGACGCCCTCTGACTTCGTCCGCGGCAACATCAAGGCCCGCGAACGCATGGTCGCCCAGTACGCCGTCGCCGGTCAGCATCGGCACCTCGTGGTCGGTACCGACCACGCCGCCGAGGCGGTCACGGGATTCTTCACCAAGTTCGGCGATGGCGGCGTCGATGTCACCCCGCTCACCGGACTCACCAAACGCCAAGGTGCGCAGATTCTTTCCCACCTCGGCGCGCCGGAAAGCATCTCCCACAAGGTGCCCACCGCCGATCTGGAAGATGACCGGCCCGCACTGCCCGACGAGGTCGCGCTCGGCGTCACCTACGCGCAGATCGACGACTACCTGGAAGGCAAGGCGGTCACCGTCGAGGCCGCCGACCGCATCGAGCGCTGGTACCTGCAGACCCGGCACAAGCGCACCGTCCCGGTCACCCCGTTCGACCGCTGGTGGCGTTAGGAATCTGACGGCGGCTGATTCGATCCCGCCTTCTGCAGTCCGGGCCGCAGCGCGTTCGTGAAGGCGAGATTCACGAGCCGCATCGCAACGCTGTAGGGCCACCACAACGTGCGCTTGAACAGATACAGCGCCCGGATATCGATCCCGGTGTAGACGAGATAGCGGTTGCGGCGGACACCCTGCAGAATCCGTTCGGCCACCTTCTCCGGGGAGGTCGCATGCCCCACGAATCGGTTCACCCATTTACTGACGTAGGGGTTGTCACGGTCCACTCCCGCGATGTCGACGGTGCGCACCAACGGGGTGTTGACCGCCCCAGGGACAACCACCGTGACGCCGATCTTGTACCGAGCCAGATCGAAGCGCAGCACCTCCGAGACGCCCCGCAGTCCGTACTTGCTGGCGCTGTAGGCGGCATGCCATGGCAGGGCCACCAGCCCGGCCGCCGACGACACATTCACGATCTGGCCGCCGTTGCGGGCCTTGATCATCGCGGGGACGAAGCTTTCGATGACGTGGATGGGCCCCATCAGGTTGATATCGACCACCGAACGCCACTGCTGATGCGACAGCCGGTCCACCGATCCCCACACCGAAATGCCCGCGATGTTGAGTAGGACATCCATGCTCGGGTGGGTCGCCAGGATGTCGGCCGCGAAGGCGGACACCGCGTCGTAGTCGGAGATATCGAGCGCCCGGTAGGCGCTGACCTTCCCTCCGGCGGCCTTGATCTCCGCGACGACGGACTCCAACCCGTCCGCGGCGCGATCGGTCAAAAACAGCTCGGCGCCCTCGCGCCCCAGACGCAGCGCAGTGGCCCGTCCGATCCCGCTGGCGGCCCCGGTGACGAAGCATCGCTTACCGGTGAATTCGTATGCCATCACTGAACCGTACCGGCCATCGATCTTGAATTTCTGCGCGGTCCAATAGCAAACGGTACCTTCGGAATATGACGATTGATGACACGCAATCTCGCCATAGTTGGTTACCTTGGGCAACTACAATTGCAGTAGTGCTGATGGCCACGACGGCCTGCGCGGGAGGCTCGCACCCCCGGTCTGAAGCACCCCAGGAAGGCGGCTACCCCGCCACCGCGGCGCCCACCTACACACAACTCCCGGCGGCCCCGCTCCGCGACTCGATGCAACAGGCCCCGCAGCACGGACCGCCCATCGATGCCAAACGCGACATCGTCAAGACCGGGACCATGACCATCACCGTCTCCAGCCCGTCCGAGGCCGCCGACAAAGCGGCCGGCCTGGCCGAATCGGCCAACGGCCGGGTGGAGAGCCGTTCGGAAGACGCCGGATCAGGATCGGCTCGCGCGCACACCTCGATCGTCCTGCGTATCCCCGCCGCCAAGCTCGACGGCGTTCTTCGTGAACTCAAGGAGCTGGGCAAGGTCAAGTCCGCCGACACCAAGAGCGATGACGTGACCGCCCAGCGAGTGGACCTGGATGCCAGAATCGCCGCCCTGCAGACCTCCGTCGACAGGCTGCTGGTCATCATGCGGGACTCCAAGGACACCGAAGCTCTGATCCAGGCCGAGACCGAGTTGTCCAAGCGTCAGGCGGACCTCGACAGCCTGCGCGCGCAGCGCAATCAACTCGGGGAACAGGTCGCCTACAGCTCGGTCACCGTGACATTCCTGGCCGAAGAAGTCGGCCTCCCACCCACACCACCCAAGTACCAGGGATTCTTCGGACAGATCGAGCGCGGCTGGGACGGGCTCGTGTCGGCGGGCAACAGCGTGCTGCTGCTCTTCGGACTACTCCTGCCCTGGCTCGGTGCGCTTACCGTTCTGGGCGCGATCGGCTACGGCGTTCGCCGCGCGGTACTGCAGCGCCGATCAGAGACGGCGCAGTCAGCGCCCCAAAAGGCTGACACGCCATAGGGTCTCGATAACCCCGAGCGCCCGTGCTGGGTCCACGTTGCGGCCGACAAACGAACTGTCACCCGACACGGTCGACGCGGTCAGCGCTACCAGTGATCGCACCAACGCGGGCAGGTCATCCGAGATTGGCTGGGCACCACGCTCATTCACCTCGATCTCGGCGATCTTGATGATCTTCTCGATAACGACATCGGTGAGGTCGTCGAGCAGACCCGCGATCGTCGGATCGGTGATCCGTGCCTCCTGGCACGCCTTCATCAACGGGTCGTTGTGCGCGAAAGACGCGGCGGCACTGCCCACCATGCGGTTGGCGAACTGTTCGGGCGTCTCTTTCTCACCACGCGGCGCGAAGTAGTCGGTGAGCTCGTCAAGTTCGGCGAACGCGTCGCCCACCATCTGCGCCAGCACCGAGTACTTGCTGTCGAAGTAGAAATAGAACCCCGACCTGCCGACGCCCGCCCGCTCGCTGATGGCGCTGACCGAGAGGTCGGCAAAGCTGTGGTTTTCCGCGATGAGCTCGGCGACAGCCGTCATGATCGCGTCCCGCTGGCGATCGCCACGGGTCTGCGTGCCACTGCGCGCTGGACTGACCACCTGCACAGTTTGCACTGAAATACCGTATGAACAGAACTTGACACCCGTCAAGTCCTGTGGCGAAGATGATCTGGAGCACACCGATGTGCTCGTCGCGAGCGAAGGAGCCACGCCCCATGGCGACGATCAGCAGCACCGATTACCTCATCGACCAGGCCAAACGACGTCTTCCCACCATGAACACCCTTCCGGGGATGGCATACGTCGAGAATTACCTCAACAATCGCGACTGGCCACTGAGCGAGCTGGCTCCGCCGCCACCCGGAAGCGGTCTGAAGCCGGTGATGGGCGACCAGGGCTTGCCGATGCTCGGGCACATGATCGAGATGTTCCGCGGCGGCATCGACTGGGTACTCAACATGTACCAGGAGCGCGGCCCCGTCAGCTGGTCACAGACACCCATCGGCAAGATCGTCGCAGCGCTGGGTCCCGACGCCACCCAGGCGGTATTCAGCAACGCGAACAAAGACTTCTCCCAACAGGGCTGGGTTCCGGTCATCGGACCGTTCTTCAGCCGCGGACTGATGCTGCTGGACTTCCAGGAGCACCGCGAACACCGCCTGATCATGCAGCAGGCATTCCTGCGCAGCCGCCTGGCCGGCTACGTGGAACAGATCGACTCGGTCGCGAACGAGATCGTCGCCCAATGGCCAACCAACGACAGCAGATTCCTGTTCTACCCGGCCATCAAGGAACTCACCCTCGACGTCGCGTCGGTGGTGTTCATGGGCAATGAGCCGCATTCACAACACGAGCGGCTCGAGAAGGTCAACAAGGCGTTCGTGGCGACCACCCGCGCCGGCGGCGCGATCTTCCGCTTCGGTCTGCCCCCGTTCAAATGGTGGCAGGGCTTGCAGGGGCGCAAGCTGCTCGAGGAGTACTTTGCCGAGCGGGTCAGCATTGCGCGCCAAAAAGAGTCGGGCGCAGACATGTTGACGGCGCTGTGCCACGCCGAGACTGACGAGGGCGATGCCTTCACGGACACCGACATCGTCAACCACATGATCTTCCTGATGATGGCCGCGCACGACACCACGACGTCGACCACCACCACCATGGCTTATTACCTGGCCGCGAATCCCGAATGGCAAGAACGGGTTCGGGAAGAGTCGGACCGTCTCGGCGACGGACCGCTGGACATCGACTCGCTGGAGAAGCTGGAGAGCCTCGACCTGGTGATGAACGAGGCGCTGCGCCTTGTGACACCGCTGCCGTTCAACATCCGGTCGGCGGTGCGCGATACCGACCTACTCGGGTTCCACATCCCGGCCGGAACCATGATCAACATCTGGCCGGGCATGAACCACCGGCTCCCCGAGCTGTGGACCGATCCGGACACGTTCGACCCCGACCGTTTCGCCGAACCGCGCAACGAGCACAAACGGCACCGGTACGCGTTCTCACCGTTCGGCGGGGGTGCGCACAAGTGCATCGGCATGGTGTTCGGCCAGCTGGAGATCAAGGCCGTCATGCACCGGCTGTTGCGCCGGTACCGGTTTGAGCTGGCCCATCCCAACTACGAGGCCAAATGGGACTACGCCGGTATGCCGCTGCCAATCGACGGCATGCCCATCGTCCTGCGGCCCTTGCACTGACCCGAAGGGGCGTCAGCAGGCCAGACGATTGGCACATGCGGTGACCGCCCTGAGCGATGACGCGATGGCATCATGCGCGCGTCCCATCGCCCAGGCGGTGCTGGCGCCGTTGGTGCCGTGCACAAAGGTGAAGGTCTGATCGCCGTCCCGCAGCTGGTGGAAGCTGAGCGTCTCCATCTGTATCCCGCGTTCGGACAGCATGGCGGTCAGCGCGGCCATGGGCCCGCACGCGGCGGCCGTGGACGATTCGATGCGCTCACCGATGGCGAGCGTCGCTTGGTAGATGCCGTCATTCTCGGACCACTGGCCCAGCCGCAGCGAGCCCGCGTGGCGCTCATAGGTCTGGCAGAACGAGGTCCAGGACATCTCGCCTGCCTCTTCGCGCAGGCCGCGTGGCAGTGGGACGCCGAAGCGGTCTGTGAACGGGTCGGTCCGCGGGGGAATTGTTGTTGAGGAGTGCATGTGCCGGTCTTTCATCCGAAAGGGAAAGTGACCGACAGGTAGTAGCTTCGACCCACAGCGAGGGGTCGGTCTGAATCAGACCCCGCTGCGGGTTGCTACTACGAGTTGACGCTGCACGAGAAGTAACACTAGACGTGGCGTCTGATTAGCGCAAATACTTTCCCAGGACCAGCATCGACCGTTCGTGATCGGGGTCCGGTGCATCATCGACAAGAGCGTGCAGGCGCTCGGTGATGGTGTCTCCGTCCAAATGCGTACCGATGAGCACGAGATTGGCTCCCGATGCCAGCCCCGCCCGCTTGGGTGCCTTATCGATGCTGATGTGATCCCCCACGGTGTGCACGGCGAGCGTGCTGTCACCGAGCCGCACCAACCCTTTGATGCGGTACACACCGGCGGGCTGACTGTCGAGAAACTCGATGAGCCGCCGCGGATGCAAAGACTGCTCGGTGGCGAACTCCACCGTTTCGTAGTGATGGTGGGCGTGCTCGTCATGGCTGTGGTCCTCGCGAATGAGGTCCTCCAGCGAGAGCTGACCGATCGGTGCCGGGCGCTCCTTCTTGTCGAACAGCAGCCGGGGGTCGACATCGGCTCCGGTGGTCTCGACGATCGACGCGCGCGGGTTGCGTTCCTTGACGACGGCGCGTAGGTGAGTGCGGTCGCCGGCATCGGCCAGGTCAATCTTGTTGAGGACCACAAGATCTGCCAATGACAGGTGCTGCGCGATCTCCGGGTGCCGCACCGCGACATCTTCGTACTGGGCGGTGTCGATGACTGTGACGAGTCCCCCGTACCCGATCCGGTTATCGTCGGCGGCCGCGGCGAGCACCATGCGCACCAAAGGCAACGGCTCGGCCAGGCCGCTCGCCTCGATCACGATGGCATCGATGTCGCGACCGGCGAGCACGGTCAGCATGCCGCCCAATTCGTCGTCGTCGGCGGTGCAGCACAGACACCCGTTGGACATCGTCATGGTCGAGTCAACCTGACCGGCGACCAGCATGGCGTCGATGTTGATGGCGCCGAAGTCGTTGACCACCACACCTATTCGCACACCCAACGTATTGCGCAACAGGTTGTTCAGCAGCGTCGTCTTACCGGCGCCCAGGAAACCCGAGACAATGGTGACCGGGATCAAGCGATGTTCTCGACAATTCTCCGCACGGTGCCAGTCTAGGTTTTGTCGACAGCGGCGCGAATATCGGCCGCCTGGATGTCCACCGTCTGCGGGCCGTTGCCCGTGACGAGGCCGATCTCGTTGCCCGAGAGCAGGATCAGCGAGGTAGGAATGGGCGCGGTGGTCACCGTGAAACCGGCCTCGCGCAGCCCCTCGTCCACGAAGTACTCCAGACGTGTCGGGCCGGGTGGGATGTGTACGTACCCCTGGTCGAGCATGCCGGTCTCACCCTCTCTGCCCACCGTCGTGATCTCGGCCGAGGCGAAGACGTTGTCTTCGACGGTGTAGACGGCGCCGTCGGCGTTCACCCGCAGGTTCGTAGAGGTCAGGGCAATCGGCGCGTGACAGATCAACGAGATGTACACGCCGTTCTCCCGGGCGGTGTGCAATACCTCGCCGAGCCACGCGTTCTTGTGGAAATCGACCATCGGAGCGTGCCCGCCCGGGGCATGGATGAAATCGAAGTCGGCGAGGCTGAAGGGCTCCGATGGGTCTCGGTGCCTGCCGATCAGCTCGGAGAGCGACAGATACGGCCGCGGCGCCAAAGCATCCACCCGGCGCACCACCTCCGGGCGGAACGCGCGCACCTCCGCGTCCGTTGAGGGCAGCGGTTCGGTGATCGGGAGCCAGCCCAGATGGCGCTCCAGCAGCTGCAATTCACGCTCGCGGCGCTCGACAAGATCGGCATGCTCGCGGCGGTATGCGTCGATATCGAAATCGGGAGCCGAGAACGCCGCGACCGAGCTCGCATAGACCTCGGTCATCCGGTCGGTCGCGTGCCACGGTAGCGAGAAGCCGTTGATGTCGATCTGGGGCGGTGCACCGTCCGGGGTGGCCAGCGTGAACTCGTAGTCACCCTCGAATTCGGCCAGCACCTGCGCCAGCTCCACGTGGAAGAACCCGATCGGGATCTGCGGCGTCGACAGCGGTGAGCTGAGCGGCAGCGCACGCGCGGACGACAAGATGATCAGGGCACGGCGCTTGGCCGTCGTATCAGTCATTGAGGACAGAATTCCTAGTTGATGGTGGAGATGATGCCGCCGTTGACAAAGATGGTCTGTGCGGTTGTCCACCCCGATTCGGGAAGAACCAGCAACCGGGCCACGGGCAGGATGTCGTCACCGCGCCCGATCTTGCCGTTGATGCTCATCGACTGCAGCCAGGCGATGTTGTCATCAGACTCGGCCGGGTAGAAGAAGCTCGTCTGCAGCGGGCCCGGTGCGATGCAGTTGACGGTGATCCCGCGCCCGCCAACCTCTTTGGCCAGTGCCTTGGTGAAATGCTCAACGGGCGCCTTGGATCCGGCGTAAGCACTGTACGTGGGCGCCAGCGCACCGACCATCGTGGTGACGAAGCTCAGGATCCGGCCGTCGTCGGCCATGCGGCGCGCCGCCTCCCGCATCATGAAGAACACCGTCTTGGCGTTGGTGTTGAAGACCCCGTCGTATTCCTCTTCGGTGATATCCGCCAAGGGTTTCCGCACAATCATTCCCGCGGTGTTGATCAGGATGTCCCACCGGCCGAATGCCTCGAAGGCAGCGTCGGCGAGCTTCGTACAGTTCTCCGGGACCGTAAGGTCGGCCTGGAAGCTGACCGCCTCGCCGCCATCCTCCTGAATCTGCCGGACCACCTCGGCCGCCGGTTCCTTCTTGTTATCGCTGCGGTAGTGCACAACGATGTGGGCCCCATCGTGAGCCAACGTCCGGGCCAGCGCCGCGCCCATGTTCGCCGATGCGCCGGTGATGACGGCCACCTTCCCCGCCAACGGCCGCTCGTGCGGGCGATACGGTTGGACTGGATCAATTGTCCCTGGGATCTCGACCATGTCCACTCCTCATAGAAGTCAGCCAGCTACGTCCGGCACGCCCGAGCGTAATGAGATTCCAGGGCTCACGGCCAACAAAAGATTGTTGACAGCTAACAAGCACACCTTGTGAGACGAGCCGCGACCGGGAATGACCGAACGATCGGCGGGGTTGCCGATCGTGGACTACGAGAGGAAGAGCATGCCACAGAAGATCATCATCGCCGGTGGTCACGGACAGATCGCCGCACATCTGGTCCGTCTGCTCGCGGCGCGCGGCGATACTGCCGTCGCATTGATCCGCAATCCCGACCATGCCGCCGATGTGGAGTCATGGGGTGGACGGCCGCTGGTTCTCGACCTGGAGTCGGCCGCGGTGGGATCGGTCGCGGTGGCCCTCGCGGGGGCGGACGCCGCCGTGTTCGCGGCGGGAGCGGGACCGGGCAGCGGCCCGGCGCGCAAGGACACCGTGGACAGGGCCGCCGCCGTCCTGCTCGCCGAAGCCGCCGAGTACGCACAGGTACGGCGTTTCGTTCAGATCAGCGCGTTCGGCGCCGGTGAGCCCGCACCCACCGAAGGAGACGAATCGTGGATCGCCTACGTGATCGCGAAGACGGCCGCCGAAGAGGACCTCCGGGCACGCGATGGCCTGGACTGGACCATCCTGCGCCCGGGCCTACTCACCGATGAGGAGCCAACCGGCTCAGTCACCCTGTCCGCCAGCAAGATTGGACGCGGATCTGTCACCCGTGCCGATGTCGCGGCAGTAGTCGCCGAACTGCTTCCCGCGCCGAACACAACGCACGACATCCTCTTCCTCACCGAGGGCAACACCCCCATCGCCACTGCGGTGCATGCGCTCTAGAGCAGAGCGAACAGGCGATCGAGCGCGCGCAGCTGCTCGTCGAAGGGCGTGTCGAGCTTCACCAGCAGAGTCGAGATGCCCGCGGCACGATAGCGTTCCAGCCGCTCACGGATCATCTGGTCGGTGCCCACGAGATTGGTGAGACGACCCAGATCGTCGGGGACGGCGTCGCGGGCTGCATCGCGATCGCCCGTGCGCCACAGTGCTTCGACCGCGCGAACTCCCTCTCCGTATCCGAGCCGGGTGAATGCCTCGTTGTAGAAGTTTCGGCCGGAGGCCCCCATGGCGCCGATGGTGAACGCATATCCGGCGGCCTGACGCCTGACCGCTGCGGCAGCATCGGTTGCGGTATCAGCGAATTCAAGAGCGACCGGCGCCACCAGATCGATATCGCCCAGCTGCCGCCCGGCCGACACCGCCGCGTCACGGATGGGGCCGAGAAACACCTCGGCGAGTTCCGGGATGAAGGAGTTACCGAGCCAGCCGTCGGCAAGTTCACCGGTGAGCGCCAGGTTGGCCGGACCCATGGCCGCGACATACACGGGCACATTTTGCGGTGCTACCAAGGGCCGCAAGGGTTTTCCGGCGCTGCCGGGCAGCGGCAGCGTGTACACCTGTCCCTCGTACTGGAGCCGCTCCCCGCGCGCCACCATCCGGACGATGTCGATGGTCTCCCGGGTGGTCTGGACCGGCTTGATGAAGCGCACGCCATGCCATCCCTCCATCACCTGTGGCCCGGACGTCCCAACCCCCAGCATGAAGCGCCCGCCGGAGAGCTGCTGGATGCTTAGTGCCGACGTCGCCAGCATTGCCGGTGATCGCGACCCCAGCTGAACGACGAAGGTTCCGAGCCCGATGGTCTCGGTGCGGGCCGCCAGGTAGGCAAGCCCCGTCAGGGCGTCATATCCCCACACCTCGGGCACCCACAGCGAGGCGACGCCCAGCTGCTCTGCGCGCCGCGCAAAGTCGGCAGCACCCGGCAACCGCGGCTCGATCGTCACACCAATACGCATCCGGTCCTCCATCGCATAAGTAGGATCAGCCTATGCGATACCGCGACTGCCCCACTATCGAAGTGTCCCAACGGATGTCGGGCACAGTTGCCGAGGCTTGGGCCCTGGTCACCGATATTGCCTTCCCCACTTACTGCACCGGTGAACTCATCAACGTCCACTGGCTCGACGGCGCCGACAAGGTCGCGGTCGGTGCGCGGTTCAAGGGCACCAATGGCGGAGATGGCAGCCAATGGGAAACCATTTCGGTGATCACCGAAGTCGAGCCCGAGTCCCGCTGGGTGTGGAACGTGCTCTCCGAGGGGGGCACGTATGCGGCGAGTTGGGGTTTCGAGGTCGAGCCGGCAAGCGACGGAATCATCGTCCGGCAGTGGGGACGCCTCGGCCCAGGCCCTTCGGGACTGACGCCCGCCATCGAGGCGATGCCCGACAAGGAGGCACGCATCGTGTCACGCCGCTTGCAGGACTGGAGAGTGGGAATGGAGGCCAACCTCCAGGAGATCGCCGAACGCTTGTCGCGTTAGCCCGTCATATCGTCGGGCTCTGCCCAGCCGATCAGCTCGTCACGGGCGCGGGCCACACGAGAGCGGATGGTGCCGATCGCGCAACCGCACACGTCGGCGGTTTCGGCATAGGACAGACCGACCACCTGAGTCAGCACCAATGCCTCGCGTCGGTCATCGTCGAGCGCGGCCAGAAGTGCCTTGAGCTCGACCAGCTCCTCGAACCGGTGGGTCGGACGGCGCAGCGAGGCCTCTTCCAGATCGGCTCCATGCGCAATTCGCGGCCGTGACTTCAGGTGGCGAATATGGTCGGCGACCACCCGGCGTGCGATCGATAGCAGCCAGGTGCGCACCGTCGAGCGTCCGGCGAAGCGCGGGAGTGCGCCGAGTGCCCTCAGGTAGGTCTCCTGAGTGAGATCGTCCGCGACACCGGTATCGGCCAGGTAAGCGACGAATCGCCACACGTCGGCCTGGGTCGCTTTGACCAGAGATTCGAGGGCAGATTGGTCGCCACGACCGGCGGACAGCGCAAGTTCAAGCAGCTGATCGTCGTCGGTGCCGGTGGCCACGACTCCTACTCTATGTCGTAGACGTTCCGAGGTGAACAGCGGGAACTCTTTAACCGGTTCATCCGACCAATATCCCGTGACATATACCGAGGATCGGCCCGAGGCCCGCGAGTCCCAGCCCGACACCGTGTGGGGACGATTAGCACCGATCGTACTGCGTCTGCACTTCTATGCGGGGCTCCTCGTTGGGCCATTCCTTCTGGTCGCAGCGCTCACTGGGCTCGCCTATGCGCTGGTGGGGCAGGTCGACGCCGCCGTGTACCGCCATGAACTGAAAGTCGATTCGGTGGGATCCCAGCAGCTGCCACTCTCACAACAGGTGGCGGCGGCCACCGCGGCACAACCGGCAGGGACGGTGACATCCATCCGCCCACCCGCACGCCCCGATGACTCCACGCGGATCGTCTTCGCCACCGAGGACGTGCCTGCCGACTACTCACGCACCGTGTTCGTCGACCCGTACAACGGCCAGATCCGGGGAACGTTGACCACCTACGGCGAGTGGCTGCCGGTGCGTGCCTGGTTCGACGAACTTCACCGGAACCTGCATCTGGGCGCGTTCGGGCGCAACTACAGCGAACTCGCCGCCAGCTGGTTGTGGGTGGTGGCTCTTGGCGGCCTGTTCCTGTGGATCGGCTACCGCCGCCGCACCGCACGGCTGAGCAGGATCGCACTCCCCGACCGCGATGCCACCCCACGCCGACGCAGATTGACTTGGCACGGCGCCGTGGGAGTCTGGATAATCGTTGGGCTGCTGGCACTTTCGGTAACAGGGCTCACCTGGTCGCGGTATGCCGGCACCAATATCGGCAACATCACCCAGGCCATCCGGCCGGCGCTGTCCACCGAACTCGATCCGGCGGCCGCCAAGCCCATGACCGGGCATGAACATCATGGCGCCGCCCCGATGCCGACAGGAGAGCCGCTGGCGGGCATCGACAAGGTGCTGCAGACGGTGCACGAGGCCGGGCTGCGCGGCCCGCTGTGGATGACACCACCGCCGGAGCCCAATACGGCCTGGCTGGTGGCCGAGCGCAAGCGAGATCTCCCCACGCAGCTGGACACCATCACGGTGAACCCATCGAACGGACAGATCACCGGGCGCAGTAACTTCTCTGACTGGTCACTGCTGCAGAAATCGACCGAATGGGCGATCGACGGCCATATGGGCATCCTGTTCGGCATCCCGAATCAGATCCTCGTGGCGCTCATCGTCATTGGGCTGATCACCGTCATAACCCGCGGCTACCTGATGTGGTGGCGCCGACGCCCGACCAGGAGCGGGCGCCTGCCGGTGCCGCCGAAGCGGGGAGGCCTGCTCGCGCTCAAGCCCCTGGAGCTGGTGGCCCTTGCCCTACTGGTCATCGCGATCGGTTGGTTCACACCGCTGCTGGGAATCTCGCTGGCGGCATTCCTCGCCATCGACCTCGTGTGGGGATTTGTGGCCGGCCGTCGCGCCGGAGCCTCAGGCGGCTGAGTTGTCGGCGGAGCGCAGATGCCGCTCCCCGGCTGCCACTTCATCCAGGAACACCGCACGATGCTGGTTGGGCGGTGTACGCCCCGCGCGGTAGTCGCGCAGGACCAGCAGCGCGAAGATCAATCCGAGTAGCACCGGCGAGTGACTGATGATGCGGGCCAGGGTGACCTGGTCGTTGACGGCGTCATTAATGACGTATCCGGTGAGTACTAGCGCGAACGCTCCCAGCACCGTTGCCATTCCGGCCGCGGCGGCCGGACGAACACCGGCGATCACCATGGCCACACCGAGCGCCACCACCCAGGCGGTGGATTCGTTCATGAGGTGTGCTCCGGTCATCGCACCGTGGTGATGCGAAGACACCATCCCGAAGTCGATTCCGGCGACCTGCATACCGGCCACTCCCAGTTGGAGCAGCCCGATGAGCACCAAAGCGCACCGGTTGATGTTGTGACGGGCCCAGTGCGCGTAACGGGCCGTTCGGGTCAGGGGTTCGACAGCAGCGGCAGCCAGGATCTGCCCGGTCAGGTCGTGGGTCGGAGCCGAACGCGCGTAGGCGAACTGACGTTCCAGCCCGCGCGCCAGCCCTAGCCATTCCCGGCAGGACGCGCAGGAGAGCACATGCTCATCCAGACGCTTGCGCGCAACGCTTGCCTGCTCACCGTCGACCCACGCCGACAGCTGCTCGCGCACTTCCTGACAGTTCACCCCTCCATCGTCGCCTATCGCGTGACGTTGGGTGTAAAGACCCCCTGATCTGCCGGTGTCTAAAACGCCGCGAGCAGCTGATTCGAATCGGCAACCGCGCCGAACACTCCGCCCTGCATGGTCACCATCTTGAGCGCGGCCACGTGATTTCCGGGATCGGTCGCGCCCGTGCAGTCCGACAGGATGAGGCATTCGAAACCGCGATCGTTGGCTTCACGCATGGTGGTGTGCACGCAGACGTCTGTCGTGATGCCCGTCAGCACGATGTATCGAATGCCGCGGGTGCGTAACACCAAATCGAGGTCGGTCGCATAGAACGCCCCCTTGCCGGGTTTATCGATGACGGGCTCGCCCGGTAGCGGGGCGACCTCCGGCACGATCTGCCACCCCGGCTCCCCCTGCACCAGGATTCGTCCGCAGGGTCCCGCCACACCGATCTCCGCGCCGATCCTGGCCGAGCGCCACCGCTTGTTGGCCGGAAGATCGGACAGGTCCGGCCGATGGCCCTCACGGGTATGGATAACGGTCATGCCGGCCGCGCGCGCCGCCGCGAGTACACGGGCCGTCGGTGCCAGCCCCGCCCGCGTCAGCGACAGGTCATACCCCATGGTGTCGACATATCCGCCGGGGCCGCAGAAGTCGACCTGCCAGTCGATGCACAGCACCGCGGTGTGTTCGGGGTCCACGGGACCGTCGAACGGCCACGAATACGGTTGCGCATCGACCTGTCGCGTCATACCGCCACTCCCTGCTGAACGGTGCGTCGCGCCGTGATGTAGACCAGCGCAGCGGTGCCGATTCCCACGAGAGCATCCGAAAGCTGTGGCGCCCACAGGTGCGCGGCCAACGCCGACACCGCACCCGCCCCCCATGCCCCGAAGGATTCCCACCGAACGGCCGATTCGCGCACACCCATTCCGTACCTCGGCAGCACCAACTGATCGAGGATCAGCACCGTCCCGATGGGCGGGACCACAACACCCAACAGGGTCAACCACTGCTCGAAATGCGACCACACCCCAAGCACCGCCAACAACACCCCCACTGCGCCCAGCAGCACCGCAAGCAATCGCATCTTGTGGCCTGTGAGCTGGCTCCAGCCGACCGCGCCGTTGTACAGGCAATGCGTGCACACCGATCCCAGGTTGACGAAGACGAATGCGATGGATACCGGCACCAGCCAGCCACCCGCATCGATCAGCGCACCGAGGAAGTTCCCACCGTCTGTCGCGGGGGCACGGGCAGCACCCAGGGCCACGATCATGCCGCCGATCACCATCGCGATGCTGTTACCCAGCGGGAAGGCCGCGAACGACGCCCAAAAGCCTTGTCGCCCATCGCGTGACCATCGCGTGAAGTCCGCGGTCATGGTCCCCGAATCGATGAAGCAGGCGACCACCAACGTCACCGCGGCTCCCATGCTCATCGCGGCCGAGCCCGCTGCCCCGCCGTATCCAAAGGCATCCGACAGCGTCGAATTCCGCAGGGCCAGAACAATTGCCACCCCACCAAGCAGCAGATACAACGGAGCGGCGACGAGACCGATCAGCGATAGCGCCCGGATGCCGACCAGCGTCACCGCCACATAGCCGATACCCGCGGCAAGAGCAGTCCACCGCGCGTCCCATCCGGCGCTGCCTGCCAACACCGAGCCGGTGAGACCCGTCTGAAACGCAAACCAGCCGATCACCACGGTCGCCAGGAACGCGCAGACCACGCGGTATCCGCGTCGCCCGAACGTCCCGATCGCGGTGAGCGCGAAGTTCTTTCCGGTCTTGCCGGCCAGGTAGCTCAAGGCGCCCACGTAGCCGGTCAGCACCGCATTCCCCAATGCGATCGCCAACATGCCGCGCCAGAATCCCACCGAGTAGACGATGAGACCGCCGAACACCGCACAGGTCAGGATCATCGGGAATCCGAGCCACACCGCGCCGACCGAGGTCAGACTTCGGCGCGAATGGGGCGGAACCGGCTCGTTCTCATATTCGGCGGACCCGGATTCGCGCGCATCTACGGGAATTGCGCCGGCATCTGTTGAGGCAGCGACTTCTGTGGACATCGACGCACAGGATCGTGGCGCGATGTTGCGTCCGCAGTCCGTGCCGGTTACGTGTGCGTGACGACACCCTGCCGCTACCTGAGACCGGGCCTAGATGTGCGCACCCCAGCCAAAGACCCGTGATGTCAACAGAACGAGGCCCAGCGACACGGCCGCCACCACAACCAAACCGATCACCGCGACCACCAGGGGACGCCAACCGCTGCGGGCGATCTCCCGGAAGTTGGTGTTCAGTCCGACTCCGGCGAAGGTCAGCAGAAACGCCCATTTGGACACATTGACCAGATTGTTGACCTGCCCCTTGGTCAGCCATCCGAGGGTCACGACGGTGGACACCGCCAGGAACCCGAGAACGAACTTGGGGAACTTGTCCCATACGAAGGCCGCCTTGGCCTTGATCCCAGGCGCGAGGGTCTCGGCCTCACCGCGGGCCGCCCAGTACAACGCGAACCCGAGCACCACGAAGCCGATGAGTGCGTTGCGCGTGGACTTGACGACCGTCGCGATGTCACCGGCGTGCTCGGAGTACAGGCGCCCGGTAGCCACCGTCTCTGCGGTGTTGTCGACGGCCAGGCCCGCCCATAGGCCGAACTCATAGTCAGTCAGTCCGAGCCCGTGGCCAATCGCCGGAAGGGTGAACAGCGCCACCGCACCCAGCGCCAGGATGGACGCGATGGCATAGCTGACATCCGAATTGCGCGCACGGATGGCGCCCTTGGCCGCGATGATGGCCGACACCCCGCAGATCGAAGTACCGATCGCTAGTAGCGAACCCAGCTTTCCGCTCAGGCCAAACCACTTGGCCGCCAACAGAATGATGGCGCCCGCCACCGTCATGTCGATCAGGATCTGCACCAGGCTGGTGCCGCCCAGTTTGAGGACATCACCCAGCACGAAGCGCGCACCCAGCGCGACGATGCCGATCTTGAGCCAGAACTCGTATGTCTGCACACCCGGGCGGAAGATGCGGTGCAACCCGATGGTGTTGGTGATCAACAGACCGATCACAATGGCCCACAACACATATTCGATATCGGGGACGGTCCAGTGCTGCGCCTTGGCGAGGTCCTTCCACCAAATCTGCGCGTACTTGCCCAGCAAGCCCACACCGATGAGCAGCAAGATGCCTGGAACGTAGTCCAGTGGCCGCGTGGAGGTGAAGCTTGCTTCGGGGTTTTCGTACGCCTCGTCGGCGTTCTGCGTCTCGGTCTTTGACGTCATCGAGTCACCACGGAATCTTGGGCAGCACATTGGCCACCGCGAGTAGGGCGATCACACCGGCGATGATGGTTGCCCACCAGTCGACGCCGATGCGCGCGATGAGGGAGGTTGTGGGCTGGCCCTCGGTAGATGCCGGGGCGCCGGACTGTTCGTCGGTCACGGACCAGAATCTTCGTGGCGTGCCACCAGGCTCACAAGACATCCGCTCGTATTGAATCGAGGCGGGGCCCGGGATCGAACTTGACACCCGTCAAGTACAGTCGACGGCGCCCGCAGACAATGCCGTCGGAAGGTCTTCGCCCGTGTACCCAGGTACCCACGCCGCCCAGTTCCCCGACAGGCCCGCCGTCGTCATGGCAGGCTCCGGAGCCACCCTCACCTACGGACAATTGGACGAGCAATCCCGGCGGCTGGCCCGGTACTGGTACGACACCGGACTGCGCAAGGGCGATCATGTGGCATTGCTCAGCGACAACGCCCCCGAGGTGTTCGTTGTGTACTGGGCCGCATTGCGTTCGGGCCTCTACATCACGTCGGTCAATCACCATCTGGCCCCCGCAGAGGTCAGCTACATCGTCAACGACTCAGGTTCAACAGCACTCGTGGTCGCCGCCGGTGTGTGCGAACAGGCCGTGGCAATTCTCGACGATATTCCGGCGGTCACGCAGCGTCTCGCGTTCGGCGGCGAGGTACCCGGGTACGGCTCATACGAGGACGCCCTGGCCGGCGCCGCCGACGAACCACTGCCCTCGCAGCCCGCGGGATCGGACATGCTGTATTCCTCGGGAACCACCGGACTCCCCAAAGGCATCAAGGTTCCCCTCATGGATCGGCAGGTCGACGAACCGAATCCGTTCGCGATGCTCTTCGCTCATCTCTACGGATTCAACGCCGACACCGTGTACCTGTCGCCGGCACCGATCTACCACGCCGCGCCCTTGCGGTTCTGCGGCTTTGTGCAGTCGATGGGCGGCACCGCCGTGGTGATGGAACGCTTCGACGCCGATGACGCCTTGGCGGCTATCGAGAAGTACCGGATCACCCACAGCCAATGGGTACCCACAATGTTCGTGCGAATGCTCAAGCTGCCCAAGGAAACCCGGCTGCGGCACGACACGTCGTCTTTGAAGGTCGCGATCCATGCCGCCGCGCCATGCCCGGTCGAGGTGAAGCATTCGATGATCGACTGGTGGGGGCCGATCCTCTACGAGTACTACTCCTCGACCGAAGGCAACGGCGTCACATTCATCGACTGCGCGAACTGGCTCAAGCGACCGGGCTCTGTCGGCAGCCCGGCACTGGGCGTGCTGCACATCTGCGATGAGGAAGGTACAGAGCTGCCGACCGGCGAGGCCGGGCTGGTGTACTTCGAACGCGAGGAACGACCCTTCACCTATCACAATGACGACGAAAAAACCCGCAGCGCTTGCCATCCCGAGCATGACACCTGGACCACGACGGGCGATATCGGATACGTCGACGACGACGGATTCCTCTTTCTGACCGACCGCAAGGCATTCATGATCATCTCCGGCGGCGTCAACATCTACCCGCAGGAGATCGAGAACTCCCTGGCACTACACCCCCAGGTGCTGGACGTCGCGGTGATCGGAGTGCCCGATGCCGAGATGGGCGAGGCGGTCAAGGCCGTGGTGCAACCCGCCGACCCGTCGGCTGACCAGGACACGCTGGCCGCCGAGCTGACGGAATTCCTGCGCGAGCGCATCGCCCGATACAAAGTTCCCCGCACCTTTGACTTCACCGACACCCTTCCGCGCACCCCCACCGGTAAGCTGGCCAAAGGACTTTTGCGCCAAAAGTATTGGGAAGGGGCTCGATGAGAACGGTGGCCGCGATCTGCATTGCCGGGGGGCTGCTCGCAGGGTGCTCGACACCCGCCACCCAAGAAGCGCCGTCAAGCCCATCGAGTGCAACCGTTCCGGTGATCCAACCGGGCGTCATGCCCCAGCTGGTCGGCTTGCAGTGGACCGACGTGAAGCCGGTGCTGCGCAAGCTGGGCCGGGTGAGCGTCGCGACCAAAGAGGTCCCCGTGGATGATTCCGATCAGAAATCCCGGATCATCGCGCAAGATCCCGCCGCCGGAACACATCTTGAACCGGGCGCGAAGATCACCCTGACTTTCGGGATCTAAAGCTCAGCAACACTATTCAAATACTCCTGGGGTCGACCCCGTCGGAGTGAATCTGCGGTCCAACACACGCGCCTATAGGGTGCCGTGCTGACCTCGTCCCACATCGTGAGGCCGAGTTCGCGCCGCCCTCTTCTGACGTCTGTGTCCTTGACACCACCGCGCACCCATTGCAATGCTCATAGCATTCACATACTGTCAGCATTTGAATGCATCGAGTTCGCTCATTGAGGAGGATCATGGCCACCTATCCAGATCGCCCCATCGCCGGTTCCCGGATCGTCATCACCGGTGCCACCAATGGGATCGGCAAGGAAATTGCCCGTGCGCTGGTGCGGCGCGGGGCGCTGCTCACGCTGGTGGCACGCGACCCCGTCAAGGCAGCCGACACGATCCGGGAGCTGGCGGCCGAGAACGGGGCGATCACCGCGCCGGAGTACATCCAGGCCGACCTCGCCGACCTGGACTCGGTGCGGGCAGCGGCCCGCGAGATCGCCGCGACGCACCCCCGGATCAACACCCTGGTGAACAACGCCGGCATTCATTCCCTGTCGAGCAAGCCCAGCGTGGACGGCTTTGACCTGATGACGGCGACCAACCACCTCGGACCGTTTCTGCTGACCAACCTGTTGCTGGAGCCGATCATCGCCGCGGATCACGCGCGCATCGTCATCACCGCATCCGAGGCGCACCGATCATGGCCGCGCATCAACTTGGACCGTTTCGCAGAACCACGCTCCTACAACGCCATTGGCTCCGAGGTCCGGTACGGACAGTCCAAATTGATGAACATCCTGTTCACCCAGGAACTCGCGCGGCGGCTGGAGGGCACCGGGGTGACGGTCAATTGCTTCTGCCCGGGCATGGTCTCGACCGGGCTGGTTCGGGACAGCCGCATCCTCACCGCCGCGGCGGGCCTGGCCTCACGCACACCATTCGTGCGGCGCCCCGATCAGGGAGCCCGGATGGGCATTCGGCTGGTGCTCGATGATGACCTCGCGACAATCAGCGGGCAGTTCTTCACGTCGACCCCGGGTCTGGGCGTACTGCCCGCCGTCCGGATCCGCTCCAACCAGCAGGCACAAGAGGAACTTTGGCAGCGGTCGCGCGAGTTGGTGAACCTGTAGCACCGTGTCTGCGCGGCCACCATCGCTGCCGTCAGGTACAGAGAAGGCATGCGACTGTGGTCCCTACATCCATGCAACCTCGATGCCAAGGGGCTGGTCGCGTGCTGGCGGGAGAGTCTCCTGGCGCAGAAGGTGCTGCAAGGACGCACTCGCGGATACCGCAACCACCCGCAGCTGGAACGGTTCACATCGCTGGCAGAGCCAGTTGCCGCCGTCGGCGCCTACCTGGCGGGCCTCGCCGATGAGGCCGACCAGCGCGGCTATCGGTTCAACCGTGAGCTCATCGGTTTTCCCGCGGCCGCGTTCGAACCATTGATCGACGTGCATCGCGGGCAACTCGCCTACGAACGCTGGCTACTGGACACCAAACTGGCCCAACGCAATCCGGAGCTTCTCGCGACCAACAGTTCCACGCGGCTGCGCCCGCACCCCATCTTTCGCCCGGTACACGGCGACATCGAAAACTGGGAGAAGGTGCTGCCCGCCTACTCCGTGTGAGTTCACGGACAGAAGACACCACCCGGTTCTGCCGCCACACAACCCGGGGCAACATCGGCGTAGGGCACATCACCAAAATTGGCTGTGACGGTGAGCTTCCTGTCTCCGAAAACTGTCCGCTGCACGAGTCGATCCGCAGTGAGCCATTCGAATGCGGACAGTGGTTCAGTACCCGCGGTGTCGCTCAGCTTGGAATAGAACGTCTGCAGGGCCGCTAAATCAGCCCCTTCACGGTCAAGGGTGTCTGTATTCAAGGCATACATCATTGGGGCCAGATTGAGCAGCGCTAAAAGCGCCCGATTCCGCTTCTCGGCAGGGAACTTGTTGAACGGCAGCTCCCACCTATCAGTGCTGACCACCGAGTCGTGAAATACGCTCTCATATAGTGGAATTCGATACTTTGGGTTGAACATCGTGTCGTGCAGCACCGCTGGGAGCTGAACTTGCTTGAAGAAGAACTGAGGTCCGTCTTCCCCCCAATACTCTCCCCAGATTCCTTTGTCCCGTTCCAGGGGCCACAGGGCGGAAATGATGGGTGTGCTGGATCCATGACTGAACGCCACGGTGCTCGCGGCCCAGGAACCCACCGTTTCCGAACCCAGCACATACCGCTTGCCAATCTCGTCGAGTCGATTCACGCGGTTACGCCGGTCTTGATCTTGTGTCATCGGGTGGCCCGGTGTGTAGTCATCGAAAGTCATACCGGTCGCGTCGACGTCCACAAAGACACTGTTGGCACCGTTTGCCGTGCGCGAGCGAACCCGCGCTTGCACGAGGTCAGGCATCTGCGCTAGGGCTTGCGAGCTCAGGTAGCAGCCGCGGTCTTGAAATCCGTTGACTGTCTTTCCTTCTGCGGTGTGGACACAGGCATTGGGATAGATGCCCGCCGGCCATCGCGACCCGGGATTATCGATCTCCCCCGCTGGGTCTTGGGCATTGTCAAAGGACACATACGGCCCAATCAGATACCCAGCTTCTTTCGCTGCCTCAACGGCTGCGGAGTTCATCGGCGGGTCCCCATCGTCGTCATACCCAAGCCACATTCGCCGTATCCCCAGCGCACGCAGTCTCAGCACTGTTTCAGGTTCACGCCCACCGGCCCACGTGTACGCGTGAAATGCCCCGATCAGCTTTTGTACGTCCGGATTGGCCTTGATTTTGTCGGCCAGGGTGACGAATTTGTTCTGCCCTTGGAGCAGCGTGCGGTAACTCCGTGCCGCGGCGGTGGGCGATCCATCGGTAATCGCCATAGACACGGCATAGTTCTGGGTGCCGCGGCTCTTGCTGAATGTGTGCGACACCGTGCCCACCAGATTGGAGTCCAGCGTCAGCGTCGAGCCCAGATCCGTGGGCACGACATAGCTGACCCCGGTGCCCACGTAGGAGTAGCCCAAGATTGGCATGGTCAATTCCTGTATGGGATGGTCGCCCACGATACCCACCTCGGGTTTGGTCCAGGTGGGATCGTGAATTGGGATGCTCACGCCGCCCCCGAGCGGCAATTGCAAGTCAGTGGCATCGGCGCCCGCAATGGGCCATGCCAGGTTCTGATCTCGATCACTCGTCACATCGACAACGAGACGGCCATCGCGAGCAGTCGCGGTAAACGTAAATCCGCTGTCTGGATAGCTCCACGTCACCGCCCCGCGATCGTCTATCCGGACCGCACTCGGCGCACCGATACGTGTCACGGTCGCCCGTGAAAGCTCCGCCGCTCCGTTCACACGGAGGTCGCGCAGATCCAACCGCAGAACGTCTTCGCCGACAGGGAAAGTGACCACTGTGCCATCACCGGAAATGGTCGGCTTTCTGGAACGCGGACCTGAAGAGACGCACGCTACGGCCGCGATGAGCACGACAACTGCGACAACAAATGCGCCTCCCCGTGCAGCCCCACCACCTGTGGGTGAATCACAGATCATCCTTCTCCCCGCTCGCCACCCAGCACATCGCACACTTCAGGTGGCGCGATTCTTGCCAGATCTACCCGCGACCGAATCTCCAGCTTGCGGTAAATCTGGCGCAGATGGAACCCCACTGTGTGGGCAGAGATAAAGAGCTCCCGCGCGACCTGGCGATTGGTGAGACCTCCAGCGGCCAGCCGCGCCACCTTCTCCTCGGCAATGGTCAGACTTGCCCAACCCGTGGATGCACGCGTGGTGTGACTCCAATGCCGCCGTCGGACACCGAGGTCACGCAGCCGATGCCGAACCCGGGCAGCGTCCCAGTCCGCGCCCAACTCCACGTAAACCGCCATCGCGGCACTGAGTTCAGCTACCGCGGTCGCACGGTCCACTGCTGCCAGCAACACCCCGGCGTCCTCTGTCGCCGAAGCGTGAACCCACGGATCCGTATATTGGCCCGCAAGGGATTTGACGATAACGGCATCACGGTCCATCAGTGCCCGGCAGTGATCCGCCACTACCGCCAAGAATGGCTGATCCGGGTTCAGCTCGCTGATCATCCGGGAAGTCCGTACTACATCCCGAGCAAAGGATTCGTGGCCGACACTCCGCGCCAGCCGCACACACCAGGCTGCAGACGCAGGGTCCGCGATTATCAGTTCCAGGCTGTCGCCAGCGTCGAGCAGAGCTCGGAGCGCCGTCCCAGGCTCACCGCCGGCCGCACTTACCTGAGCGCGGATCAGGCACCGCAGCCCCCACAACGGATGTTGCTGATTGTGCGGGAGACACTCGTCAAGGCGTTGCACGCAGTCGGATGCCAATCCCAGCTCGCCACGGCGTAGCGCAGTACATGCCAGAAACGCGTGCAGCCACGGAACGGGCAGTTGCATCCGGTAGCGATAGCACAAGCTCAACGCATCGGAGCCGTCCACTTCTGCTCCGGCCACATCGCCGCGGGCGAGTCGACACCATCCACGCAACGACAAATAGACCGGAACCAGCACTTCCGTCCTGCTGGACTCAATAACCCGGCCGAGGGCCTCGATTGCGCCGTCGGCGGCGTCCAACTCCTGCATCCGCAGCAGCATCCACGCCTTCTGCCACAACGGGTAGGAATCAAAGGAGTCGCCAGATTGTCTTTGCCACAGGTCAACCGATTCCTCGATTGCGCACAACGCATCGGAAGCCTTGCCTCGACGCCAGGACACCGTCGCACGTATCGACATCGCCGCCATCGTCATAGAGGCTGGGCATGACGTCGAATCGGACAGGATCCCCTCGGCCGTAGTCTCGACAGACTCGATCTGCGAAAAGAACGAAAGCGCCAGCCGCACCAGCTGGGTACGACGTACAGCACGACCGTCTGCAGGACCTTGTGAATGCGATGCCAGCACAAAAGCTCCGTCTGTCTCTCCGCGCAGCGCCATCGCGGTAATCAGGCCCGCCCGAACCCGGTCAACCATTACGCCGGCTCCCTCCCACGGGTCGCGCATGACCTGCTCAGCGATTTCGGCCGCTCGAGCTAGACTCCCGGACCGAAGCAACCCAACGACCGCAATGCCGGCCATCCTCAGGTACACACGACTACCCTTGGGCGCCTTCTCCATTCCGCGCAATGCCAAGGTGGCAGCTGACTCAGGCGCAACCGACATCAATCGTTCAGCGATCCGGGCGATGATCCCAGCCGCCTCCGCATCATTCGCGTGTCCATGTAACAAATGCACAGCGGACCTCTCCGTGTGTCCACCGTTTCGTTCGACCAGCATTGCTGCGGCTTGACGATGCAGTAGCGGGACCAAGGGAGCCGGGACGCTCCCCAGCACCGCACGGCGGATCAGATCATGCGGAAAGGCGAAGTCAACCGCTTGAGCAACAATCAAACCAGCGGCCACGGCCTCCGACAGCGGAGCCACCAACTCCGCCGGAGAACATCCGAGCATCTCCGATAAATCTTCCGGACAGAACACCCGGCCCAAAACGGCCGCCACTTGCAGCGCCTCTCGACTTACTCCCCGCAGCCCAGAAAGTCGATCTGACACCAGAGATGCCAAACATGCTGGTGCCATTATGGTTTCACCGGCATAAGGATCAGGTTTCTCAGGTTTCAGCTTCGCCACACCGTGATCTACCTCGATCGCGCCATCCTCTATCAACCCCTGAATCAGCTGCACCGTGACCTGCGGAGTGGCGTCAAAACACTCGCACAATCTCACCAGATCCTGACTGGGTTCCGCCTCGAGCAGATCACCGACAACTTCGGCAATCGCCGACTCAGATAACGCTCCCAGTGGCTGGAGCCACTCGGCTCGCCCATCTCGGCTCATCGCCCTAAAGAAATACCCGCCGAGATCATCCAAACCTCCTGGCCTGAGCGCAAATTCCCACACCAACGGGACGCCTGCAAACCTATCAACCAAGCCCAACAACGCTTCCACGCTCGGGGTGTCGACCCATTGGAGATCATCGACGGCCACCAAAACCGGCCCCCGCCTGAGCAGATCCTTGATTTGAGACTCGAGCTGACAGGCTCGTGTCATCGAGGACTTCATGACGCGCGGCTTTTCCGGGAGACCATCGATCACCGCGTAGCCGCGGCGGTCGGCCAACAACATTGACTCGAGCAGGAGCCGGCTCTTGCCGCTGCCGACCGGAGACTCCAGCAGAAGTATCTTGCAGCGCCGCGTCTTTGCCGCAACATCCAGTATCTCGACGATGCGCCTTACGTGATCATTGCGACCGCGCAACGGCCGCAATGATTGTGAACTCCATCTAACCTTCTCCACCGCAACCTCTTGTCATGGTCAACTCGAATCAACAAGAACAAGGCTGCAATCCGCCCCACCCTACAGAAAGAGGCCATGATCAACCGTAATCGCAAAACCAGGAGCCTGGCTTAAAGCAAGTTAAGAAGACACTGCGCCATGCAATCAACTCAGCTGTGCACCTTGCCAACTCATCGAACAAGGGCTCGTGCCCTTCGTTACCTACTACTCACTGTTACGGCCAAACTGGACAACACGTCAGCCCACAATTCGGCCAGCTCCTGCACCTCCCTCATCTCAAACAACAACGTGGGAAATCCGAAATCCCCAATCATCCGGCCGTCGATCACAACCACGGTGATGTCCAGGGCCGCGGCGGCGGGCAGCCCGGGGTCTGGCATGGATTCATACAGTCCCTCGACGATTGGCTTCCATGCACCGGCATCCTTTGTATCGGTCTGCATTTGACCGAGATAGTTAAAGCAAATCCGGCCTGGCATTTCAGCAGGCAACTCCTGTGCGGTGTCTCGGTTCAGATACCGAAGTAGCCCATACCCAACACCGCCATCCGGGATACTTTGCACACGCTGGGCGACGGCCAATACCGCTGCGGCGATATCGCGATTACCTGCTGGATCTTCGTCCAAATGAATGCCGGATAAGTCAATCCGTAGTGGATATATCGAGTTAAACCACCCCACCGTCCGCGATAGGTCCGCCCCCGCAAGCTCCTGACGACCATGGCCTATCAGCCGCAAAAGTACCGACGGCAGCACCACGCCTCTTCGGCCCTGCCACCGTGCCACGGCGACTGCCAACGCAGCCATCAAAATATCGCCAAGCTGAGGCTCCTCCCCTGCCAGCCCGGGGCCAAGAATTGCCGAAGTTGTTTCAGCGTCAATAAATGTTTGCACTCGCTGGATTTTCGAGGTGGTGTCGACCGCCGGATCAAGCGCCCGAATCCCCGGCAGCGGATCTGGCCCCTCAAGCATCGATTTCCACATCGCAAGCTCCGCCACCCGAGACGCCGAACTCGCCTCGGCACGCAAGGCATGCAACCAGGTTCGCATCGAGGTACCGTCCGCCGATAGGGCGAGCGGTCGTCCCGCCTCGATATCCGCCCACGCTGCCGCCAGGTCCTCCAGCACGATCCGTGAAGACACGCCATCGAAAATCAGGTGGTGCGCCACCAGCAACAAGCTGCCCTCACCGTCAGGTCCGCAGTCAAGCCATACCGCTCGGACCACGTTGCCCAAGAATGGGTTCAACTCGCTTACCGCCGCCTCCCAGACGCCTTCCGGAATACCTTGACCACTCTCGACTTGGACGCGGATCAGCAGCGCATCGACGTCTATCGAGCTCGCCGAACCCGCAACCATTCGCCATTCCTGTTGGGATCCCACTTCTTTGCGGCACAACCGAGCGCGCATCATGGCGTGTTGTCCGATCACCGCAGTGAGCACTGACACAAGCGCGCGCCGATCGATGCCTCTAGGCAATCTGACCAGCGTGGAGAGATGGAAGCGGCCGCAACCATTGCCTCCCAACTCCATCAACCATTGGGCCGCAGGCGACAATTCCATCTCACCCACGTCTCCGCCGGAGACTTCCTGCAGGGCAGGGGTTTTTTCTCCACTCGTTATGAACTGAACCAACCGTCTTACCGTGCGCTTCTCGAGCACATCGCGTGACGTAAACACCACGGGGATCCTGCGCGCCCGCGCCACGATCTGCGTCGAGAGAATGCTGTCCCCTCCCAGCGCGAAGAAGTCATCGTCGACGCCGACCCGATCCGCTCCGAGCACTTCAGCAAATACGCCGCTTAAGAGCCGCTCTGCTTCGGAGGTGGGAGCACGGTACCTGTCCTGCACCATCGACGGAGCGGGCAGTCCAGCACGATCCAGCTTTCCCGACGCGGTCAACGGCCACTCACTGAGCACCACGATCACCGACGGCGCCATATAGTCGGGCAGCCGTGCCGCGGCGAACTCACGCACGGCCTCGGCCAGGACACCAGCCATCGGCTTGTTCGACGTTGGTTTAGCAGAACGGCTCGAAGTACCGGGGACGTAGGCATCGACGATGCATCTGCCGTTCAACGCGGACGTCTGCACGAAGACGGCCTCCATGTAGCCGCGTCGCGCCGACCATGTGACCGCACACGAGTAGCCGCACTCGGCCGCCGCCGTGTGGAGATCTTCTGGCAACAGTCCTTCAGGCAGTCCATCAGCGGCGCTGCCCTCACGATCCCGTGGTGTCGCTAGGTCTTTCATATTTTTCGCAAGCTCGTCGACCGCCCGGATTTCAGTCAACAAGCCCCGATGCGGAATAGCCAGCACTCGAACACATTCCATACCTTGCCCCAGGAGTAGCGACCGGATGGCATCTATATCGACGTACTCGACGTGCGCCGCCTTCTTCACGGAGACAGTTGGTTTGGGCATCTTATGTAGGACTACGTCATATCTGTAACGAGTCAGTTCGTTGATCGAGCTGCCCCGCTTGAGCTGGATGTCGTGCACAACGCCGGGGAACTCGTGAGCGATCTCGGAGAAGAAGTGCGGATCCACCAACAGTTCACGCTGATTCGACAATCGCCTCAGCACGCGCCGACGTACATCGCCCGAATGGCCATCACTTCCCCGTGCCAATTCCACCCCGGTCTCGAGTTCCCGCAGATATCTCAAACTTCGTACATCACCGATGAACAGCGCACCGCCTGGCGCGAGTACCCGCAGGGCCCGATCAACAACACGCCGCAGGTAGTGAGCGCTGGGGAAGTACTGCACAACTGAGTTAAGTACGACGGTGTCAAAGTGTCCGGTGGCGTAGTCACTCAATTCGTCTGCCCCACCGGCGATAAGGTGGACGCGCCCAGCCCAAGCCTCCTTCACATCACCCAGCCACCGGCCCAGGCGGGCCACAGTCACGGGCGAGAGATCTGAACCGCAGTAGACCTCACACAGGGGTGCGATCTTCGACAGAATCAGCCCCGAGCCAACACCGATCTCCAATACTCGTCGCGGTCCGAGTTCACGAATGCGGTTCACTGTCATGTCACGCCATTCACGCATCTGATCCAACGGAATCGGCGCCCCGGTGTAGCTGCTATTCCAGCCTGTGAAGTCGTCTTCGGCCCCCAAGCCACGTCGGGACGGCTGATCTCGCGCCCCATCGCCATACAGTTCGTCGTAGACGTCACGCCAGCGATGTACTGTGTCGCGCTCGTGCGCCACGCCGAAGTCGCCTGCCGCCACGACGTATCCCACCAGCCTGTGATCTTTTGCTCGCCCCTCCGAATGCGCTATCACCACGGCGCGGTCGATCGCAGGATGATCCGTCAAGACGGCTTCTATCTCACCCGGTTCAATGCGCACTCCATGTAACTTCAGCTGAAAATCCTTGCGTCCCAAATATTCTAAGTGACCTGACGCATCCCACCGCACCACATCGCCGGTGCGGTACATACGCTCCCCCGCAGCGGTGGGGCAGGCCACGAAGCGCTGCGCAGTCAATCCCGAGCAGTTGACGTAGCCGCGCGCCAACTGCATTCCGGCGACATACAATTCACCCGGCACTCCTGGCGGTACCGGCCTCAGCCATCCATCCAGGACGAAGAGCCGGGTACCCGCGACAGGTGCGCCTATCGGTACCGTATCGGTATCTGACTCCGAAACTTGGTGTGAAGTAACATCAATGGTTGTTTCCGTGGGTCCATATAGGTTATGTATCTCGATGTCGGCCGCGCGTAGGCGGCTGGCCAGATCAGCCGGCAGCACTTCACCCGACGAGACGATCATCCGCACGCTCTGACAGGCCGATAGCTCAGCCTCGGCCGCGAACACCTCCAACACGGAAGGTACGAAGTGGGCAATCGTTACCTGCTCGGTGCATATGAGAGCCTCCAAGTAGGCATGATCGGTATGCCCATCTGGAGCGGCAATCACTACTCGCGCTCCATATAAGATTGGCCACAGCATCTCCCACACCGACACATCAAAAGTGGCAGGGGTTTTGTGCAACACCACATCACTGGAACTCATGTGGTATCGCGCTTGCATCCATCTCAGATGGGCAACGATGGCCGCATGATCGACCATTACTCCCTTGGGCCTTCCGGTCGAACCAGAGGTGAAGATTATGTAGGCAATGTGACCCGGCCGAAGTGAGCACCTTCGATCGGCATCGACGACGGGGCGATCGGAGAACTCCGACAGCTCAATCCTGTCGACCGCGATGACGGGGACAGATGCCGGCAACCCTCGGGTATGAGGGTCACTACTCCTGGTGAGAACAAGATGCGGTGCGGCCGCCTCTGCGATATGTGCATTGCGGTGTTCCGGCGACGCCGGATCGATGGGAAGGTAAGCGCCGCCTGCGACAATCACCGCGTACATACTCACCAACATGTCCGCCGACCGCACCATCGCAACCGCCACGACGGTCTCGGGCCCAACACCCAGTTCGATCAACTGTCGAGCCAGCCTATTGACGCGGCCTGCGAATTCTCGGTACCTCCACGAAGTGCCGTCGCTGCGGATCACCACCTCATCTACGTGAGTGGCCACTCGTCTTTGGAAGATCTCCCCGAGCGAGGACTCTTCGGGCAGAACGGCATCCTGCGCGAGCTCCTCGCCGTTGCCCCAGGTAAGTACCCGGCGCCGTTCCGCATCATCGAGTGTGTTGATCTTGCCGAGTGGGGTGTCGCCAGGGGCACTCAAGAACTCGCGCAGGTATCTCAAACACCGATCTAGCCGTTCCCGGATATCTGTCGCGGTGAAGAAGGCATCGTTCCCAATAAGGTTGATATGTAGGAGATTCTCGGGCCCAGATCGGTAGATGTCGAAATGCAGGTACTCGGTGTTCCCCGAGGTGAGGATCTCGTACTTGCCCCTAGCCACGCCCAACCGCACGATGTTGTCGGCCAAAAGTATGTTCACCGTGGGCCCGAATGCATTCCTCCCATATCCCACGGCACCGGCGTCGCGTCTTATATCCTCGAACCGATACCGCGCATGCCGCAGACCGCTGGACACCGCGGAGGCGGCGGCTTTAATCAAACCGTCTCTGGTGACCGGGTACCCACAGTGGAGCGCGATCGGTATTGCGTTAGAGATCATCCCGCCGGAGAGTTTCAGCGCCGTGGTCCGCCGGCCGGCAACCGCAAGCGCCACTGTGCCCGTGTCCTGGCCTGACAGCACTGATTCGAATCCGCAGAGCGCAGCCGTCAGGACCCTGGCAATGCTTGTGCCCGCCGTCTCGGCAACAGCATCCAGCCTCACGCCTAGTTCTGCGCTAAGCCCGGCCGCTGCACGGTGCTCCAGCGTGCTGCGCGTCTCTGCCGCGTGGTGATGTACTGCGATTTCTAGCTCGGCCGTGCGCCCGGCCCAGTAGGCACGGTCCTGTCCGAAATCTTCAGAATTCGTGTATTCCTGTTCCAGCGTGATGAGTTCTGACACCGAAAGGCCGCGATAGGGAGCCGGCTCTTCACCCTGAACCCTCGCCGAGTAGTGGTCGGCGATCCGGGCGGTGATCGCGAGGCCGCCGTAGCCGTCTATCACGGCATGATGGGACCGCACGTACCAGAAATAGTGATCCGGCCCCACCTTAATCAGCGCCCAGAGCGTGAGCGGATTACACATCATAGGGCGTGGTTCGGTGTAATCACGGCGCATCCACGAATACGCCGCAGCGACCGGGTCCGCCTCTTCGGTAAGGTCCACCCAAAGCGGATCTCTGCTGAGTCCTCGAGATAACCATTGATATGGGCGGCCCGCGTGTTCAGAGAATCTGATCACGTCGGCACCGGATGCCATAAGCTCGAAATTGCATGCCTGCGCGAGTAATAGAAAATCGACAGGGCCGGTGAGTTCTACGCAGTGAGCCACGTTGCCTGCGGATCCGTCAGCAGGATCCACCGCCATCCACTGCTCGGATTGTGCGCGAGTGAGTTCCAGTCCCTGGAGACGTTGCGCATCCATCAGTGTTGGCCCCTTGCAAAGACGCGGAACTGTTCCCCGAGGAAGGTCAGAACGTCCGGCACGGCAACAGTCAATCCAGGACAGTCGCGAGCCAGCGTGGCGATTTCATCTGCTTCACGGGCCATGCATGCCATCGCGATTTCGGGGCGCGGAATGTACCGCGGATCACTTTCCAGCTCGAACGATGGCCCTGCGGTCTTTCCCGCCAGCCCGGATGGCAAGGTGACAATCAGCTCGCCCAATGGGCGCAGCACGGTGACCATTATGTCTAACGCCCAATTCATCACGGGAGATCGTCGCAAGTTGCCCGCGGGACAGTAGCCAAAGTGCTGCACCATGAGTTGCGCGGCCAACTGGTAGGAACGGTTGAACGCTGTCATCGCTACCCGCGCGGGCGCATTGGTGACATGGCACCTTGCGGCGTCCACAGTGTGCAGTGTCGGATTGCGCAGCACCGGGTATGCCGGATTCCATGGAACACGTTCTGCTAGTGGCATATTCATGTGTTCTTGGGCCAGCGACGCAGAGATCCCGAGGAATGTTTCGAAGTGCGACTCTTCACCAGCGTTGGGCAATGCGATCCTTCCGCCCTCTCCGTGTTCGGTAACGAAGTCGATCGCGAATATCGCACTGGCAACATCGTCGACTTCCAACTGGTAATCCGGGTGGATTGCATTGACCGACTCACGCATGAAGAGGTGGTGTCCTCCCCCTCCTTGATATTTCTTGGCCACCAAGACATCTGGCATTAGCTGAATCGCGGCCCGAATCGCAGCGTAAAGTTCACTCAATGAGCCGTATCGATAAGGTCTTTGCGGCGTGGGTCGATCACCCACCAAGCCAGGTACCAGCTCGTGCGGTCGTTCCAGTTCCACGAACCGCTCTACTGCAGTAGGCCCAAATGGTTCGAGAGACAATTCCAGTGGAGTCCAGAGCGTGCCATTCAGCCGCCCGAAATCCAGCCGTGGTACCTGGAACGGCAAGCCCACTGCCATCCTGATGTTGTTGATGGCGAGGAAGTGAATCATCTCCTCCCTGGCCACGTTCATCAGGAGCCCCCGGTATCCGTTGTCCAGCGTCCCCGGCCCGCGGCCGCACGCCAGAGCGGACTGCGCTTCCGTCCAAATTCCCTTTTCTACATAGCGTTTCGCAGCGCCGTGAGTAGGAATTGAGTAAGCCGCATAGAGGTACTGGATCATTACCGCCAGTTCAATCGACAACGCCTGATCCAGGGCGGCGTGCAGTTCGTTACGTGTAGTGATCGGCTCGATGGGAACACGACGCCCAGTAGGGATAGGCGGAGTCTGACGCTTGGCCTCGCACGCGAGGAAATACCTTTGCAACAAACGGATTTGAGGTGTACTTATATCGCGAGTCGACGGCATGAAGTAGGTTCGGTCGCGATGTGCCGGATCGCTGACATGCCAGATGAGCCTGGCGTAGGGCTCAACCTTGAACTCATCGGCGAGGCTCAATACGTCTGTCCGCATGAACGAGTACAGCAGCTCGTAGTACGCGAACACCTCTCGGTACAAGAGGTCAAAACTAATGGCGCTGTCATGCAAGTCGTCCAGGTACCAACGATCTGGGAGCACCCGTATTGAAATACTCCCCACGGTAGGCCAATAGCCCAGTTGGTCGTCATTGTCGTATGCGCCGCAAGCACTCTCCAACCCAGGCAGTGGCGCCCCTTCAGGCTGCAGCAGTACCCGCGTGGTGCCGGCACGGATGCCTTTCACCGTGACAACTCCAAAACCGTGGGCATCTGTGCCCACGGTGACGTTCGTCGTGTACCCGGCAGTGCCTGACCTACGTAGCGCGACGATCATTACATCTTCCGGACGTGCTCCAGGCGCTTGCGCCGCCGAATCCAGCGGCAGCGCCCGTGGGTTGAAGAATTGCCGGACGCCTATCGCCTGGGCGGCAGCGGGCTCTCCTCTGAAATACGAACGCACGGAAATATCAACGGCGAACTCCTCGCCAGTGCGCGAGTTCGGATGTTCGAGGAACAAGCTCGCGTCGTCTGACTGCACCACCGTTTCGGCTTCTTCCAGCAATACCCGGCCGGAGCCGACGAATCGCAGAGCAGCATCCGGATTCTCCTGGCTTTTATCAAGCCTCGGAACAGTAAGAATTCCGGAGGTCAGGTGATAGTTGCTGTCGAGATAGGCCTTTCGCGGCACCACGGCGATGACTTCCCCCGCGGTTGTCTGCAGTTCGAAATCCCCCATATCGATCAATTCGTCAACACGGGTGACTGGCGGGTGGCCCTCTCGCGCACGTCGTCGCACGGCAGGAATCGCGGTAACCAGGTTCATTGTTACCTCTGAGCCCTCCACACGAACGCTCGCCATGTGAAGCAAAACATCCTCGCCGACGGCGCCCTGTGATCGCGGAGCAAGTAGTCGGCCCGCTGGGTAGGTCCGCAGCTCCGTGGCACGCCAGGGACCAATTGTTCCGCGCAGCCCCCACCGATCAGGTGCGTCGGGAGCGACCGGAGCTTCCATTCCGGTCAACGCAAACTGGACCACAATGCCATCTGCCGCACCGGAATCGATCAATGCACGCAACGCAGCAAGGGCCGGTGAGGCCCCAGCGCCCTCCAGCCATTGCAGACCCTCGTCGCGGCCTATCGCGAACTGGAACAACGTGGAGCGCCGCAACCACTGCGCAAGTGGATGACCACCGGCCTGGTCGACGTGACGGGAGTTCTGCCAACGCGGAGGGCAGTATCCATTGACATCACCGGTCAGCAGATATCCGACATCATGGGAGCGGCCACGGCGACCAAGGGCCAACTGGCCAATCATCAGTGTTGTGGTCCAGTTTGACGAAGGATCTACGTCGAAGACCCTTGCCCGATTGGCCGTGCTCGCCGTGTACTCGCAGTAGTGCCCCCAGAAGTCCACGTCTCGTCCGACGAGAACGTCATCGGTGTCCACCACACCTGACACCCGCTCGCAGGAAACCACTTTTGCGTCGATCCAAAAATGCCCGTTCCCACCGAAATTCCATCCCTTCAGGGTGTGAAATGGACCGTCGGCCTTCAACGCGCCCGAGTGATCGAATCGGCTGCCGCCGGCTTCCAGTAACTCGTCGTATTCCCGCGCCGGGCGCTCGAGTGGAAATGGACCGTCAAGAGTGAGTGGTTGGTTGGTAGCGAGATCCAACAGCCCGCTGCGCGGCCCGGTCGGCAGGCGTGTCACTGCGACACCTGCGAAATGCACTCTCGGCACGTTGAGCACGCTCATTGTCAATGCACTCCGTTCCGGATCTCAGTCAGCGTCCCAGGCAGCTGCGACCAGAGTGGGTATCAGGTCATGAGTGATGCGTACACCCGGTAGTACGGCGGTGTAGTCACGGAGAAACTCCGAAACGGTTTGCGGGGTAATCACTGATCTCATTTCCAGCCACCGCGGTTGCAGCATCATGCGCAGGGCAGAAGCCGCCAGCTCTGCACTTCCGGATGCCTCATAGACGATGCGGGCATTGTCGAAGGCATAGGAGTACGCGGCACCGGTGTCAGCGTCGCTATCCGGACGTGTGACATCGACAATCAACAGTCGTCCACCGGGCGCTACGAGTTCGCGCAGTCGGGGTAGCACCGTCGCCGCCGACCCCATGTGGAACACCGTGTTCACCGACATCACTAGATCGAATCGGCCATCAACATCTGGGGACAGCTCGAGCGCGCTGCGGCATTCGTAGCGGATAGGCACTCGGCTCTCTTTGACGGCCGCTAAATCGAGCATGCGCTGGGCGACGTCCACGCCCACCACATCGTCGTAATGTTCGGCCAGCATGACGCAGTTGTTGCCTGTGCCACAGCCAACGTCGAGTGCGCGCTTACCTGCGGGGAGATGTTCGACCAGCCATGTACGAATCGGACTGGTACGTGCGTCCCTTACT
Organism: Mycobacteroides sp. H003; assembly: GCF_001440135.1. Lineage (NCBI taxonomy): Bacteria > Bacillati > Actinomycetota > Actinomycetes > Mycobacteriales > Mycobacteriaceae > Mycobacteroides > Mycobacteroides sp. H003. The sequence goes on along the minus strand of NZ_LJYL01000030.1, from coordinate 17,232 downwards.
GCCGTGAAGCTCTCGTACATCTCGGCGAGATCATCGAAGTACGGGGCCTCATCCGGAATCAAATCTTTGGGGTTACCAGCGGTCATACCGCGAAGGTACTTCCGGCTTCATCAGGCGGCACTGAGCTGAGTGCCATCGCAATAGAAACTATGCGTATGCGTGGTGTGTATCGCTTCACACGCAGGATGAGCCCCCGGCCAAGCATCGGAATACTGAAAAGTGCCGCAGGAATCCTCTTACTAGACAACAGGTTCAGTTATGGAAACAGGTTACGATTGTGACGTTCTCGTCGTGGGGGCGGGACCGAGCGGGCTATGCACCGCCCTGCTGCTCGCGCAGCACGGAGTGCGGGTACAGATTGTCGATCGAAAGCCCGGGCCTGTACAGCAATCTCGCGCAACCATCGTGCACGCCCGGACACTGGAGCACTTCGACCGTCTCGGAGTCGCCGATCATGCCGTTGCCAGCGGGGTACCGATAACTCATGTAGCCATTCACGAGAACGGCAGGCACGTGGGCGAGTTGCCCCTAGCAGGCACCGGAACGGCAGCTCGAACCAGGTTTCCCTACGCACTTTCCTTAGAACAGTTCGTAACCGAACGTATTCTGGTCGCCGCACTTGCCAGGCATGGCATACATGTCTCATGGCGCAGTGCGGTAGAGGATATCGCTGAAATGGCCGACGGGGTGCGCGTGAACATTATGGGCTCCATGGGTGCTAACACTATTTCTACTCGTTGGCTCGTCGGCGCGGACGGAGCGAGCAGCACAGTCCGGCGTCTTACTGGTCAGGAGTTTGGCGGCGAAACGTACACGCAGAAGGGACTTCTGGCTGACGTCGACTTGGCGGTTAACCTTGGTATGCAAAAGATGCGACTGAATCTCACACGTGGCGGATTCGTGGGGGTGCTTCCGCTGGCGAGCGGGCGCTATCGGCTCTTCGGTGTAGTGCCCCCAGACTTTCATCGCGGGCCGGAAGCGGACAACCTGTCACACGACGCCTACGCAAGTCTCGACGATAGCGACCTGCGGCACTGGTTTGAGTCCTACTTCTCGGTCGATGCGAAGTTGCAGAAGATCGTGTGGGCAGCGATGTTTCGATTTCACAGCCGCATCAGCAGAAGTTTCCGAATCGGCCACTCCTTTCTCGTTGGCGACGCCGCCCATATTCACAACCCTGCGGGAGGACAAGGGCTCAATCTTGCAGTCGGCGATGCGGTGAACCTCGGGTGGAAGCTTGCACAGGTTGTCAACGGCGAGGCGCCGGCTTCGCTCCTGGAAACGTATGAAAACGAACGTCGCCCGGTCGCCGCCGCCGTGCTTGCCCGCACTGACATCGGATTCAAGCTAGAGACATCAACCAGCCCCGTGGCCTTGTGGATGCGGACGCACGTCGCAACGCGTGCTATCGGGCTAGCCTGCCGACTGCCGCCCGTGCGCAAGTTGTTCTTTGACATGTTCTCCCAGCTATGGATTGCTTACCGAACCAGTACTGCCATCGATCACCCGGACTCCAGCGGCCGGGGCCCTCACGCCGGCGATCGGGCACCCTATGCGACCCTCTCCAATCCCCGCGGCTCAGCCCGCGATGTCATGGCACTTACGCACTCACCGAACTATCACATTCTCTTGATCGGAACTATCGATCCATTTCAAGCCGCCCAGCTGCGGAACCTCTTGGCAGCTCGATATACCGCCGACGTCAACACGCATCTACTTACCGGAAACGAAACCGAAGTATGCCGCGTATACCGGGCCACCAAGAGCACAAAACTCGTCCTGGTGCGTCCAGACGGACATATCGCCGCCATCGCCAATCCATTCAGCTGGGAAACGATCACCCGCGTGCTAGGGCATCTCGACAAAGTTCTGCTTCGCGCCGATCAACATCGCGACGAACGCTAGCTGCGGCGGAGCACAAGCGACGAGGGGCCATGAAAGACCATGTCGCATGGGTACTCCACCCTTTTGACAGTGAACTCACCGAGTACGCCTAGCAACAGATCGAGGCCGATCTCAATTTCGGCGCGGGCGAGCGCTGCACCGAGGCAGTAGTGAATTCCGTGCCCAAACCCAACACCGCAGCCCGCACCGCGATCCAGGCGCAGGACATCCGGTTCAGGAAAACGTGCGGGATCACGATTAGCCGCACCCAGCACTGCGACCACCCGAGTACCGCGGGCAATGTCACTCCCCGCCAAGCACACGTCCCGGTACGCCCAGCGGGTCACCGACTGAACCGGGCTATCAAATCGAACCAGCTCCTCGACGGCAGAGATCGGCACACTCCGTGATGCCCGTAGCAGGCTCAGCACCCGCCGATCTGCGCCAAGAGCCAGTACCGCCTTGCCCAGGATATTCGTCGTCGTTTCGTGTCCTGCTGACATGAGATGTACACAACTGGAGGCGATTTCACTGGAGGAAAGAGCGTTATCGAACGCCATCAAAGACACCAAGTCCTCTCTGGGCGCTCTCCGCCGCTGCCTCGCCTGCGATACAAAGTACTCACTGAGTTCTGCCGCCGCGGCGTCCGCGAGCCGAAACACCTCAACGCCACTCGTCAACCTTCGGCTGCTGCTTATCGCCTGAATGGCCATCACCCTGTCTCGTAACCACTTCCAGTCTGATGCTGGCACGCCCAGTAGCTCCGAAATCACCAGGATCGGGAAGGGAGCCGAAAACGCCTGCACCAAATCAAATTCCGGCTCCAGGGCGCAGCGTGAAAGCAATGAGGCGGCGATTACGGCAATGCGCCGCCGTAACCCAGCGACCACCGCAGGAGAGAAACGCCCAGCGAGCACGGATCTTATCTCGGTGTGACGGGGCGGGTCGAGAAACACCAGCCAGCTCTCCACCATACTCCGCAGGGCCGCGCACTCAGCCGGAACCAGGCCGCCAGTCCCCGAATGACCCGCAGTAGCTGCGCGACGTCCAAAACTCTTGCTGGAGAGGACCTTCGCCACCTCATCGTAGCCGAGCAGATAATGTGTCCCGTCGTTGCCGCGATGGACCGTCGACACCTCACGGTACCGGCGGTACACCGGGTACGGGTTCGCGATATCGGCGGAAGTCCATCCGGTCAATGAAAATGATGGCAGCGCGCCATAATCAGTGGTTTCCGTCATCTCGAGTATGAGCCCCGCACCCGTTCGACAAGTTCCTCCGGGTTTACCGGGGGCCGTTCACCACGCCAGGCGACGTGCCCGTCTGGTCTGACAAGTACGAATCGCCGCGCATACAGTTCGGCGATATCACGCTGCCTCTCAGCGATAACCTTCAACGGCACGCCCTTGTCTGCGAACGCTCTTTCCACCCGTCGAATCCGGCCGGAGGCCGCAAAGCACAGCAATACGAATCCATTGCCAAACAGATCCAGTGTCGATTCTCCCGTCGTCAACCAGGCGTGCGGTGCGCGCGATCCGGGGCGCGTGCTGGGCCTCATGTCCTCTGCGCCCGACGGAACGTACACCGCGGGGCACACCTCAGAGTCGGGAATCACTAACGGAGAGTTCTCATATCTGAAACCAAGATGGATATCGGGCGCATCAAACTCACGCGCCAACCCGCTGTCGGCAAGCTCATCCCGAACCCGGGCGCGCAACCACTCACCGTGCGCCGAATCATCCCCGAGTCCATCCGGAACCTCGCGTTTCATCGCCCGGACGAGATTCCGATTGGCCTCCTCCACCCCCCTGAGGGCTACCGGTCTACGCTCAACCGTATAGCTATCAAGCAGGTGGGGCCCGGCCCATCCACCCAATGTGGCGGCTAGTTTCCAACCGAGGTCGGCGGCGCCACAGATTCCGGTGTTCATGCCGAAACCGCCTGATGGAGACAATGTGTGCGCAGCATCGCCGACCAAGAAGATTCTGCCGTGATGGAATGTCTCCGCGACGCGATGGACCAGCCGCCACTCGTTGTCTGACAACACCTCAACCGGAGTGCTGAACGCAATTGCTCTCCGTACCAAGTCTTCTGCATCATCCATCGCCTCCCGATCGCCCTGCAGCCCGACGGTCAATCGATAGAGTTCTTGACCATCAAGCGCCCGAACGGGAAATCTCAGCGCGGAGGAGATCATCAGATAGTAGAAACCGGCCGCCGCATCCCCCAGCTGCGTGCGTAGCTTGGGCGCACGGAACAGTATGTTGCGGAACGTCTCTGTCCGGTGCAACGCCGGTGCCGCGATACCGCATGCATGCCTGACGTCTGAAGAAGTACCGTCACACGCGACCATATATCGCGCATGGATTTCCGATTGCGCACCCGTCACGAGGTCTGTGACCCGGCCGCACACACTTTCGTCGTCCTGGTCGAAGCTATCGAGTCGGGTACGTGTCAAGATTGGACCCGCGGGGGCGATGCCGAGCTCGGCATAAAGCAAAGGCGCCAGCCAATGCTGCGGACAGATCGCATCCGGTTCTGGTGTGTGGTCGTAGTCTGGTCGCGTATCCATGGTGAATCCACGAACTCGATGCAACTCATGGCCACCGATCTTTGTGACCCATGCGCAATCCAGTGAATGATCACCGGGCCAACCAGACTGGCGGATCTTCTCCGCAACCCCCCAGCGGCGGAACAGCTCCATCGACCGCGGGCCAATGCCACTCACTTTCGGATGCGTGACCGTACCGTCGCCAGACTCAACGATCACGAAATCGACACCGCGCGATCGTAGTTCCATTCCCATGGCGAGTCCTGTGGGCCCACCGCCGACGACCAATACATCGACAGAACGTTCTGAAGCCGCAGTCACGCCGCACCGCCCTCACGGCCTCCGTCACAAACCATGGCGCCCACGCCGGTCGACTGCATGTAGGCGTCTATCTGACTGACGGCATTCAACCCCGACTCCACAGCCCCCTCGATCCAAGCCGGGACGGACGAGCAGTGTTCTCCGGCGAAGAACAGACCGCCCTGAGGTGCTGCCGCCAGCACCCGTTCTTCCTCCGCTGTATCTGAATCCTTGCCCCATCTGACCGAAGCCGCACCCATGCTCAGGGGATCGTCACCCCACGCTCTCATCACCTTGCCGCACACCATGCTTGGTTGACTGAGCTCCGGGTGAATCTTGCAGAGTTCCGCGCGGATCATGGCAAGGCGTTGCTCCATCGGAATCTGCGCCAGTAAGTCTGCATCAGGGCCAATTGTGTAGCTGGCTAGTAATGTCGCACCCAGTCGAGGATCGCTCTCGACCGGTGGGTAGTAGGTCTGGCGTACCAATCCGCCGGTGAAGGAACCTCCCCCGCTTATCCCATCGCGCTCCCAGAACGCCTCACGACAATGCAGAGCTATCTTGGTCGCTGCCCAGTAACGCATATCGCGGATGATTGTCATCTTGTCTGCGGTCATGCCGGACAGCCGGATTCCACGCAGAACAGAGAAGGGCACCGTACACAACACGCAATCGCGCCGGATCAACTCGGTGTTCAGTCCGCGATGCGTCTCTATGAATACCCCGTCGCGCACAACATGCAGGCCGGTAACCCGGCTCCCCCGGTGGATTGGACCGCGCAACCGCGCCGACAGACGGACAGCGATCTGATCGATTCCGCCCTCCAGGCGAAACAGTGCCGATGATGTCTCAGTAACGACATCGGCGAAGAAGAGGCTGAGTCTGGTTCCACACGCGAAGTTTGGATGGTTGGCGAAGAACCGGTTGAGATCAACACGTTGGATACCACTTCGCGTGACGATAAACGGCGCTAGATCGATGCGCCGCAGTAGATCGAGCAGCTCGACATTGAGATCCGCGCCAAGACCATGGCGGAACCTATCGGGCGCAATTGCATTGACACTCGCGGCCAGCCATGATGCGCATAGCACCGCATCATCTGGATAATGCTGCCTTAGAGCACTATCCGCAAGGAACTTGGCTACCAGTGCCGGCGACGCATCGCGTACTCGTGCGTGACCTTCGGGTGTTGCGAGGTAGTTGGAATCGTCAGAGAACAGGGTGCGGAATTGCCGTACTCGATCCGATAGCCCGAGCTGATCGATCAACTTCATCGTTCGACAGTGCCGGGCTGGGATCCGCATCGCACCAAGTTCTGCGATGGGTCCCTTTCGGCCCAACGAGAAACTATGCGTATGCAAACGCCCGCCCACGGTCGGGCGCGCCTCGAGAAGCTCAACACGGTGTCCGCGCTGTTCCAGCTCATACGCCGCCACGAGTCCCGCGACACCAGCGCCGATAACGGTCACGCACCTTGAGCGCAGAGGTCCCTTTGTGCCATGTGTTTCATTCGGCGCCAGTGTCATCCGCGAAGACTCCTCGGGTTTCGTTTCTTGTCCACTTCTCATCCTCCGTCCGCAGGGGCGGCCTCCACACCACTCGTCTGCCCAGACATCACGGTGGCGCTGGACCGCAAAGCCAGCGGTGGCGAAACCTTGAACCCACACGTATGTAGTGAATCGATCTGGCAGGCCGAGTACGAGCTTCGGTTCTTGCGGTTCAGTACATCTGAGCGAGATACTCGCGGTGGGTCGGCAATGAATGCCGCAGACGTGACGCTTGTTGCGCAAGTAGGTCGAACTCACGCTGCGCGCGCGTCGCATCTAGGTACCTCACAACCGTCGACGGCCGTGCCGGGATTCCACCAAGCCCGACAAACATGCATACGTATGAGTAGGGCTCGAATCCGTGATAGTGGGGGTAGACAGACCCGGTGTCGGGTAACTTGCTGCGCCAGTGCTCGATCCGTTCTGCGAGAGCAGCAGGGAGCTGGACGGATTTTGAGTCACGCCAGTACTGAGTATCCACGCGCGCGGCCAGATAGTAATGAAGCACGAGGAACTCGCGGACACCATCCATACATCGGTTGATCACGCGGTTGTAGGAGTCTCGCAGACTCTCCTCCCAGTTCGCGTCAGGAAAGTGCTTTACCAGCTGCTCTATGCCGTGCTGAATAAAGAAGATCCCGGTTGATTCGAGCGGTTCAACGAACCCGCTGGCCAATCCGATCGCCACACAGTTCCCCACCCAGCTTCTTCGGCTCCGCCCAATGCGCATCCGAATATGACTGGCTTCCAACCCTTCCGCTTCCGGACCGACGAAGTCGCGCAGAGCACGCTCCGCATCCTCGGGGCTGCAGTAATCCTCGGCGTAGACATAGCCGGTACCGATTCGGTCAAACAGGGGGATGCTCCAAATCCATCCAGCGTCTTGGGCTGTCGCGGTCGTGTAGGGAGGCAGGTGCCCGCGGTCCTGGTCGGTCGGGACGCGCAAGGCTACCGCCCGATCGTTGAGGAGGCTCCCCTGATACGACTCAAAGGGCTCCCCCATTGCACGTCCCAGTAGCAGGCCGGAAAATCCTGTGCAATCGATGAAGAGGTCACCCCCGATGCTGCCATGCGCGCGAGTACGCACCTGGCTAATCCAGCCACGATCGTCCTGCAGAACATCCACTACGTCGTCGACTACGTGGCGGGTGCCACGGCGTACCGCGAAGTCTCGCAAGAAGTCCGCCAGCAGCGACGCATCAAAGTGATACGCGTACGGAAACTGCGTGTCCTGTTCGGACAGTGTCGTTCGATATGCGGTGTTCTCGCCGTCGGTGCCCATGAACAACGATCCATCGAGGCGGCGTGGCGACTTATCGTTGTCGCACAAGGTACCTATCAAAAAGCAATCGCGATCGAAGCTGTCGGACCTCGGATTGTCCAGCCACCAGTCGGTGAGACCGAATCCGTCTACCACCCGCTGACGTTCGAAGGGGTGATAGAAATGATGGCCCGGCTTGCGCCAGTCCTGAAAACGGATGCCCAGTTTATATGTGGCGCAACATGATGGCATCCATTCGTGTTCCTCCAATCCGAGATACTCGAAGAAGTGTCGAATTGTGCTAAACGTGGCTTCGCCCACTCCGATTGCCCCTATCCGCGCCGACTCCACCACTGTCACGGCGATCCTGTCACCGAACGCGACCTTGAGGTACGACGCAGTCATCCAACCTGCGGTACCACCGCCAACGATCACAACTTCTTCCAGCACAACCATCTCCTCATCTAGCGCAGGCGTGCTGCGGAGAGCGCACGTGCTCGGGCCCGAACCCGACACCAATCACGTGGCTCATGGACTTTTGCAGCACTTCGAATCGATCGAGAACCTCCGGGAACCGCGGCTGCCGCCTTCCGCTCAAGGCGCCATCGATACCGAACCGCTGAACCATTCGTTGCAATCCTTGCGACAGCACTGTCGGCGCCCAGCGTCTGCGCTGAACCTTCGCCAAAGCGGCACAGTCAATTTCGATACCAGCTGCCTGTGCAAGCCGTATGGGCTGCCACAGAATATTTGCGGCTGCCACCGCGTCCTGGATGGCGAGGTTGACGCCAAGTCCGGCCACCGGCGACATGGCATGCGCCGCGTCACCGATGAAAAGCAGCCCGGGTACATGCCAGCGACGAAGCCGGTCGATACGGCATTGCAACACGCTGACATCGTGGATCCCACGTATATCGTCAACTCGGTCTGCCATGAACGGGACCAACCGCGCCAAGTCCGCACGCAAGGCTTCTATCCCTTGACTCCGCAGTATTTCGAAACCACCGCGACTTGTCTCATACGACATCTGCCAGTAGTTGCCGCGATCGGTAGCTCCGAAGATCTTTCCCCGTCCCAGGCGCACACAAATGCCCTCTGCGGGATCAGTTTCCAGTCGGGGCAGCCTGAAGAAGACAACATCGAGGGCGCATCCAAGATCCTTCGGTGTAAACGCGATATCGCTGCGCAGTGCCGAATGACGGCCGTCGGCAGCCACTGTAAGTGCCGCCTCGATACGAAATTCTCCTGAACGGTCGCGAAACCTGACGCCCGTGATGCGACCGCGATCGCGCGTCACGCCCAGCGCCTGAGTTGACATGAGAAGCCGAAAATTGTCGTATCGCTTTGCCTCTCGCGCCAGAAGGGACAGGAAGTCCCACTGTGGCACCAATGCGATGTAAGGGAAACGAACAGCGAGCTTATTGAAATCGGCTATGTTGAAACGCTTGCCATCCTGCACCACACCGACAGTTGAGACCTTCTGGTGTGATAGCCGTTCAAATTCATCGTACAGGCCAAGCTCGGCGATGATTTCCAAGGTCGAGGGATGCACCGTATCGCCGCGAAAGTCCCGAATGAAGTCTGAATGTTGCTCTAGTACAACTACTTCTATATCGGCACGGGCCAATAGCAAGCCCAGCAGCATGCCTGCTGGGCCCGCTCCCACAATGCACACCGTTGTCCGAAAATCGGCCATCGTTCACCACCTCACCCAGACGACTTGTCAGGTTCCTTGGTATCGATGTTGCGCGCCGGGTTGCGCGCTCCACATCACGAATATGGTCAGTGGCGTTGTGCTTTTCGAGTCTGCCGACCGTCCAGTTCAGTCTTTGATCCCACGCAACCCAGTAGGAGCACCGCAGAGCAATCGAACCTGTACCAGGTCAGCCACTGTGGGCTGATGCGACAGTTGGTCGCGGCATTGTCCAGGAACACCACGCCATCATGTCGCGGTAAGCGCGGCCGCATAGAGCGCTAGTTCATCACCCACGTTGGCGATAGGGGCGGCGCCGGCAGTCTCCATCGCCGCGTCGAATCTCTCGCGCACCTCCTCGATGGTGAGATCCGTCGAGGTCACCCCGTGCGTCTCGCTGAGGAGAACCCGTGCGAAACGTCCACCACCGGCGCTGAAGCTGATACCGGAACATGGCACATCTTCGGACACCAGGAAGGCCGCGACCGGCGCCACGGCTGCCGCCGGGAAGGTTTCACGAAGCCAACTGAGCGCAGGCTCGGGCATGTTTTCCACCATCCGCGTGAACCCGACCGGGAGTAGCGCGTTCACCTTGATGCCGTACGCCGGTCCGGCGAGACCCAGATTGGTTGTCATGCCGATCATTGCGGCCTTGGCGGTCGGATAGGTGCACGCCTCCCCCTGGCCGAACATGCTGCTGGAGGAGATGTTGAGTATCCGCCCGTATCCCTGGTCCACCATCGCCTTCCACGCCGGACGCAATACATTGAACGGGCCGCGCAACTGAACACCGAGCACGGTATCGACGTCCTCGTCGGTGAGTTCGGCGAATGTCTTGATCGGGCCGACGATTCCGGCGTTGTTGATGACGACATCAACTCGCCCCCATGCGTCCAAGGCGGCGGCGACAATGGCCCGTCCGCCGTCCCCGGTGGCGACGGTATTCGTGTCGGCGACGGCCTCGCCACCCAGTGCGTGAATTTCGGCGACCACCGAATTGGCCGGGGTATCGGAGCTCCCGGTGCCCAACAGTTCGTCGGGTGATCCGATGTCGTTGACGAGGACCTTGGCGCCGCGACTGGCGAGCAGTAGAGCGTATTCGCGCCCAAGCCCACCACCGGCGCCGGTGACGATCGCCACCCGTCCGTCGAATCGGATGTCATTGCCCGGCTGCTCAAACACGCATGCCTCCATCCACATTCACCTCGACCTTGAGGTGAATACTCGCCTCGATAGATACGTTATCTAAAATAACGTAACCGGCGCAAGGGTGGGCGGCACGAACGGACGTCTGAGTCGGGCGCCGTGAGGTGAAACGTTTAGCCCGAACGAATCGCGCGCGCCACAGCGTCAAGGGCCATCAGCCGCACAACATCGACATGAGCGGGTACCTGCCCGGTCGCGGCGACAATGAACGCGTCACCGTCAAATCGCGTGTGTGGCGGCGTGATTGCACGCGATAGCCCATCGTGTGCGCCCTGGCTGACGATATGGCAGCTCACCTTGTCGAGCTGGGCGTTCGTGATGACCACCCCAATTGTGGTGTGCTGACGTGAGTCGCCAAACCCGAAAAACTCAGACAGGGCAGCCACCGAATCTAGCGATACTTCCGGCCCACCCAGGTCGATGTCGCCGTAGGCGTTGACGGCCACCAGCGCGCCGACGATCACCCCCTGTGCGGCGACCTCCGCGTACCGGATACCGCCATGCCGACGCCCGTCCGGGCCGCGCCAGTGCGAGGTGTAGGCACCGGTCCCCGCGCCGACCCGCCCGACCTGGAAATGCCGCCCATCGGCCGAGTCTCGTGCCGCCGCGTATCCATCGTCCGCAGACGGCCGAACAGCTGCCGCTCCGACCGCCAGATCGAACAGCGCGAGCGTAGGGATCACCGGGACAAGCCCGCCCGGTGTCGGCACACCCCTACCCGACTCCTCGAAGAATCGCATGGCGCCGTCGGCGGCCGCGAGTCCGAAGGCGGAACCACCAGTCAGTACCACCGCATCGATCGCGACGACCGACTTGTCCGGAGCCAACGCGGCCAGCTCGCGGGAGGCTGGCGCACCGCCGCGCACCTCACAGGACGCGCATGTGCCCGGCGGCAGAGATATGACGGTACAGCCGGTCTCGGCCGCCCCGTTGGTCCAGTGCCCCACACCTACCCGAGGGATGCCGATACTTCGTGTGTTTCCCATACGGGCCAACGGTACTCAGCCCGCCCGCTAGAGCGAAAGTGCCTCTACCAGGGCCGGCAGTGCAGTGGCAGCGGTGGCCCGCCACACGAGATCCGCACGGTAGGACAGGTCGGTCTCCTGCGGGTTGATCTCGATAACCGTCGCCCCACGACTCAGTGCCAGCTGCGGCAGTCCCGCCGCCGGATACACGATGCCGGAGGTCCCGATGAGCAACATCAATTCACAGTTCTGCGCATGCGCGACGGCGTGACCGAACTCGACCTCGGGAAGCATCTCGCCGAACCACACGATGCTCGGCCGGACTTTTCCGCCGCAGTCGCACTCGGGCGGTGCGACCCGCTCGGACTCGGGCACGGCGACACTCACGTCAAATCCTGTCCGGCAGGTGTCGCAATGCGATTTGAGCAGGCTGCCGTGAACATGGGTGACCTCCGCACTGCCGGCACGTTCATGGAGGTCATCCACGTTCTGGGTGACAATCTTGACGTCACGGCGAGATCCCCACTGCGCCAACGCGCGGTGGCCGTCGTTGGGCTGCACCGCCATCAGCTGGATGCGCCGATTCTGATACCACGCCCACACCAGCCCAGGGTCTTCGTTCCAGGCTTCCGGTGTCGCCAATGTCATCGGGTCGTACTTCGACCACAGTCCGGTCTGCGCATCGCGAAAGGTGGGCAGCCCGCTTTCGGCGGACATGCCAGCGCCGGTGAGCACCGCGACGGTCCGCGCCTTCGCCGCGGCGGCGACCAGCTCTTCGGGTACCTCTACCTGTTTCATCAACCAAATTCTCGCCTACACCGACCAGCCAGGTCGAAAATGGGCGTTTTCCAATTATCTGGCCGAGAACTCGTCATCCATGATCTTGATTGGGCGTATGGTGCGCTCATCCCGGTCGCACGGGGCCGCGCAACGGGCGTAAGCATTCGCCGCATAGTTCGACAACGCCACCTAGTGGGTGCGCACCTAGCTCTACGCAGGGGGTCAGATGACTCTCGGACAAGTATTCGATCCTCGACAGAACGCGCTGAACGCGTGGCGGCTCGGGTTGGCGACGACCGTCATTTTGTGGCATTCCTGGCCACTCACCGGACACCGCCTGCCGTTCCCCGCATACGAAGGACTACTGGCACAAGTAGGTGTCGACGGCTTCTTCGCATTGTCAGGGTTTCTCATCACCGCAAGCTGGATGCGCCACCCCAGTCCGCGCGACTTCTTCATCGCCCGCGCTTTGCGCATCTTCCCCGGCTTATGGATATGCCTGGCGATCACGGCGTTCGTCATCGCCCCCGTCAGCGTCGCCATCCAAGGCGGCTCGGCAGCGAGCTTATTGGGCTCTTCCAAACCGTTCGAGTACTTCCTCAACAACGCCATGCTCAACGTGTTCTACGCCGGTATCGACGGAACACCGCGCAACATTCCGTGGCCTGGCATCTGGAACGGGTCGATCTGGACGCTCATCTTCGAATTCGTCTGCTACATCGCGGTGGCGGCTCTGGGAATAACGGGAGCACTGAAGCGGCAATGGGTTGTTCCCGCCGCTTTCGTGTTATTCCTCTGTGCCGCAGCATATCTGTCGTATCCGGTCTTCGCGATGGAGACCATTCCGCAGATGGTGGCGCGGTTTGCGCTGATGTTCGCGGCCGGGGCGCTGCTACACCAGTATCGAGACGCCCTGCCCGCACGATGGTCCTTTGTCGCGATATGCCTTGGCATTCTTGCGCTCTCGGGACTGACCTCCAACTATCGAGTAATCGGCGCCCTGCCATTGGCGTATGTGGTCATCGTGTCCGGTGCCCTCATCCATGACAAAAGACTCAACCTAGGCAACGACTTGTCGTATGGCGTCTACATCTACGCATTCCCCATCCAGCAGCTGCTGGCCGTCGCAGGACTCGCCGTCCTGCCACCATTCCTGTTCTTCCTGGTTGCGACTGCACTCACCCTGCCACTGGCGGCACTGAGCTGGTTCGTGGTGGAAAAACATGCGATGTCGCTCAAAGCTCGATTCCGGCGTGCACCCGTGCCTTGATAGGCAAACGGGTCTGCAGCACGATGGAACGATGATCGAAAAATTGACTGATATGCCGGAGGGCGTCATTGGATTCCGGGTGTCCGGCAGGCTGGCCGGCGACGAACTACGCGAGTTCACACCAGTCATCGAACAATCACTGGCGTCAGATGAACTACGGATCGTTGAGGTCATCGCCAGCGACTACGAGGGTTTTGGCTCCGGCGGGCTGGCCGAAGATCTGAAGCTGGGCTTCGGGATGCTTTTCCAGCGCCATTCGGCCTTCAAAAAGATCGCCGTGGTGACTGACAAGGAATGGGTAGCGCACACGTTGCATGCGCTCTCATGGATGGTTCCCGGCGAGATCGCGATGTTCGGCCTGAACGAGCTGGAGCGCGCCAAAGCATGGGCTGCACACTGAGACCGTAAACCGAAGTCGGGTAGCGCACTACTCGCGCCTCTGCTCCGGCGCCCCCATACCGTCGCATCACCAACGTTCGGCCGAGCACGACAACGGATCTATCGCAATGGCCCTGCGCTGGAAGAACCTTCATCCGGCGACGAAAGGCGCGTGCATCATGGTCCTCATTCCGAACTTCGAAAGTCAGTCACACTTCTTCACTCCGGTGGCGCTGGCGGTCAACGAGCAACAACCGTCGTCGATCGTCGATCAACGCTTTGTCTTCCAGACAAATGGCGTCGCCATCGTCAACATGCCCGGACAGACCAGCGTGGATTGGTCACGAAATCAAGCGTTGATCTCCCCGAACATGAGCGATGCCTTCAAGGCGATCACGACGCGGCACAACATTCCTATTCCTGCCGGGGCCTTCCCGTGGTTCCAGGTGGACAGCGCCATCCCCTTCGCAACCCTGAGCTCGATCTTCGATCGGCATCAGGCGATCGACGCCGGATTCGCCGTCGACCGTTGGCGTTTCAGGACACGCACCGGCATCGGACTACAGCCCGGACAGACGATCCAGAGTCTGTTCGACGGCCTACTCGTCGATCTGGCCGTGCGCGACAGCGATGCGGTGCTCCACCGCATCAGCTATCACATCACGGTGCAGGGCCGAATCCGGTTCGTCACCGGCCTCACCTGATCAATCGCCGTCGGCCGCGGCATCCCCGGACTCCGCCAGGAATGCCTTTTCGAGCAACACGAAAAGTTCACATCGCTGTGTGGCACTCAAGGCGGAGAGCACCCGGGCCTCTGCTCCCCTGAGCCCGTCGACTATCTCGGCGTACCGGCGCTTTCCGAGCGGAGTCATCACCACATCGTGGCGGCGGCGATCCTCCGGGGACCGCTGCCGCTCGATGAAGCCAACAGCTTCCAGATCGTTCAAAAGCCCAACCATCGTGGTCTTGTCTACCCGCAAGGCGTCGGCGAGGTCCGCCTGCGACTGCTTGCCGGCCGCATCCAAGACGTTGAGCACGCCGATATGCAGGAGTCGCAGTTCGTGCTCACCCAGTACGGCAGCCACTTCGACATGCATGCGACGCAGAAGAATCTCGAACAGTGGTCCAAACAACCCCGCTGGCCTGGGGTGATCCTCCGGCGGGAACTCGGTCATGCCCCAACAGTACATCTATCTTGATCATCTGTTTTAATCAAATCGTTAGTGTTATACAAACTATTTGAGGAGGCGATCATTATGGATGGATCGAAGCGCTCCGGTTGGTTCGCCGGAGCGACTGTGGTGGCCATCGGGTGCGCCCTAGCGATGCCGGCATCCAGCTGGGCCGCCCCCGCCGAGATGGCTCCGCAATCCAGCCAACGCACGACCTTCGATGGCTGGAATCTGACCGTTGCCCTCTCGGGCGAGGTGATCAATGCGGTCCCAAACCTGGCCGGCGCACAGAACTCGCGCGAGGCGTTCATGACGCTGTCCGCGCAGGCGAACATCGGTGGTAACGGCAGCAATCCCGTCACCGCGGCCAATTTCGTCGCGGGCTACCAAGTCGGCTGCCAGATCGACGTGTCGCAGGGCCTTCAGATTGGCGGCACCGGGCAGTTGACGGGGTCGGTCGGGGCGACCGTCAGCGGCCAGCCGGGAGTACAGGTAGGCGGCAGCGGGGCGATCGGCGGCTTCGTACAAACCGACCTGCAACCGGGCGTGATCACCACCGTCGCGATGGGCACCATGCCGGTGACGGCAGGCGTAGGGCGACTAGATATGCAAGACGTCCACTTGAAGGTGGATGCCTGCGGCGGCCCGGTGACTGTGCGCTCCTACGCGACGTTCGCGGTCGCCAGCGCGGTTCAACAAACACAACTGTCCGTGTATGGCGACCCCTACATCCTGAACTAGGAGCGAGACATGTTTCTGTTCAACATAATTTGTCAGCATGGTGGAGCCGTCCTGCTCGCGAGCAGCACCCTGGTGCTGTTCGCGAGCACCGGCATCGCATACGCCGACCCCGGCCCGGTAGCGCCCCCACCCCCACCGGCGGATTCAAGGGTTCGTTGCAACACAGGTGACTGGATCTGGAGTCCGAGATTAGTGGTTGCCTGGTTTTTTCGTTCAACTGTGTGATGGCAAGTCGTTGGCTTCAAACTGTGGAGGTATTGATCAGAATCTGCATATGTGCGTAGATAGTGGAGTATTTTGCGTCGGAATGCTTCAAGATGGGGGTGCTGTCGTGAGCCGTATGTATAAGTTGGCCTATCAGCTCGGTGTGACGCCATGGGAGGACGCCGGAGCGCAATCAGGATTTCGCGAGCATCTAAGTACCATCCTTGATCGGGAATCAGCGGTACAGATTGAGATGCCCCGAGCACTCGACATCGGTTGCGGGACAGGCGATCACAGCGTGGAGATGGCGGTCCGCGGGTGGCAGGTGACCGGTCTGGATATGGTCAAGAAGGCGGTAGACCGAGCACGCGAGAAGACGCAAGCTGCCGGAGTCAACGCCACGTTTGTGGTTGGTGATGTCACTGATCTGCCCGAATCGATCGGAAGCGGATATCAGCTAGTGCTCGATGTCGGTTGCTTCCATGGGCTCAGTGACGCAGCGCGTGCTGCATATGCCCGTGAGATCACGGCAGTCACGGATCCGGGCGCGTCGTTGCTGATGTTCGCGTTTAGTCCTGGGCGTCGTGGCCCGTTGCCTCGCGGGGCGAGTTCAGCAGAAATCGAGCGCACATTCTCTCGTTGGCAGCTGAAAGCGCAGGAGAGTGCCAACACTGGAGGACTGGCGGCGCCGATCAGGCGGACAAATCCTCGTTGGTTCCACCTTTCACGGATGGTTTAGCCTAGGCTGCGACGTCAATGAGGGTGGCCAGGCGTTGAGCAGGTGTATCCCAATCCAATGATTTGCGGGGCCGTGAGTTGAGTTCTGTAGCCACCGCGTCGAGATTGGCTCGGGTGTGCAAGGATAGGTCTGTGCCTTTTGGGAAGTATTGGCGCAGAAGCCCGTTGGTGTTTTCGTTGGTGCCGCGTTGCCAAGGTGAGCCGGGATCGCAGAAATAGACCGGCATGTCGGCGGCGATGGAGAATTGCTTATGCAGACCCATCTCGCTGCCCTGGTCCCAGGTCAGCGATCGGCGCAGGTGTGTGGGCAACGTAGAGATGGCATCGAGCAAAGCGCCTTGAACAGCCCCGGCGTTGTGGCTGGCCGGTAGGTGCAGCAGCATGACGTAGCGGGTGCTGCG
Source organism: Mycobacteroides sp. H003 (assembly GCF_001440135.1). Classification (NCBI taxonomy): domain Bacteria; kingdom Bacillati; phylum Actinomycetota; class Actinomycetes; order Mycobacteriales; family Mycobacteriaceae; genus Mycobacteroides; species Mycobacteroides sp. H003. The sequence goes on along the minus strand of NZ_LJYL01000030.1, from coordinate 141 downwards.
TTCGACCAGGGTGCCGATGGCCGATTGGTGGTTCTTGCCGATGATGTAGGGGTCGGACCGGGGCGCGGTGCCGGGATTGCTCCTGGCCCGTTTCCCCGGCCCGCCCTCCGCACCGGACGTGCGACTCTCGTCGCATCCGGC
>NZ_LJYL01000029.1:0-250426 GCF_001440135.1 Mycobacteroides sp. H003 | reverse complement strand
GGCGGGATCGGCGGCGGTAACGGTCCTGGCGGATCGGTCGGCGCTAACGGCGCAACCACCGGCGTGTTTTCGTCCTCATCGGACTGCAGTGGACCGGGACCTCAACCGAACCCGGGCGCACCCGGTGATCCAGGGACATCGGTGACGGTGTCGGGAGCACAAGGCAACCCCGGTCAGGCACAGTTCCTCATCGTCCCCTGAAGGTAGGCAAGGGAATTCAGAGGGGGCGGCGGCCGGAGAGGGCGCGCCCGAGGGTCAACTCGTCCGCGAACTCCAGGTCGCCGCCCATCGGCAGACCGGACGCCAACCGGGTGACGGTCAGTCCGGGGAAATCGCGCAGCATCCGTACCAGGTAGGTGGCCGTCGCCTCACCCTCGGTGTTCGGGTCCGTGGCGATGATGACCTCGGAAATGGAGACCCCGTCTTCGTCGGTTCCGATGCGCGTCAACAGCTCCCGAATCCGCAACTGGTCGGGACCGACACCCGAGAGCGGGTCCAGCGCGCCACCGAGCACGTGATAACGACCGCGGAATTCCCGGGTGCGCTCGACCGCCTGCACATCCTTGGGTTCCTCGACAACGCAGACCAATGCGAGATCGCGCCGTGGGTCCGAGCAGATCCGGCAGCGCTCCTTATCGGAGACGTTCCCGCAGACCTCGCAGAACTGAACGCCATCGCGAACCCGCGTCAAGGCTGCGGTCAGCCGATCGATATCGGGAGCCTCGACACCCAGAAGATGGAAGGCGATGCGCTGCGCGCTCTTGGGTCCAACCCCGGGCAGTTTGCCCAGCTCGTCAATGAGGTCCTGGACCGGGCCCTCAAACACCGGGCAATCCCAGCCCTCCGCCAAGATCGCCGAGGCCACCCGCGAGCGGGCCCAGCCGCTGGCTCGCCAGTTCCTGTGTCTTCGAGGTCAGATCGGCCAACGCACCGATGATCAGGTCCTGGAGTGTCTCGACATCTTCGGGATCGACGATCTTCGGGTCGATCTGCACGTTGATCACTTCGCCACTGCCCTTGCCGGTGATCCGCACCAGGCCGCCACCGGACTCCCCGGTGACCTCGGCCGCCGCGATCTGCGCCTGAGCGGCCATCAGCTGCTGCTGCATCTGCTGTGCCTGCGCGAGCAGGGCTGACATATCCGGGGCGCCTCCGGGTTGCATGAAATCTCCTTCTCGCCTCAAACGACCGGGTATCAACTTGGTCACGCTCGCCGGGCCTCGGCGGGTCGTCAACAAGGGTAGCCGCCGTCCGGGCTACCGTGGCCAGGTGCGAGTGAGTTTCGGACACCAGATGTCGCGTGCCGTGCCGCTCCGTCGTGCCATGGGCCTGGCGGGAACGGCGCTGTTGACGGCGGCATCGGTCACGGTGCTGCCGATCGTGACGCCGGCGGCGCCCATCGCCGCGGCCGCACCCGGCATCGCCGGACGCATCGTCGTGCTGGACCCCGGGCATAACGGGGCCAATGACGGGTCGATCAACAACCAGGTGCCCGACGGTCGGGGCGGCACGAAGAGTTGTCAGACCAGCGGCACCGTTACCGATGGCGGGTACCCGGAGCACACCTTCGCGTGGAACACCGTGCTGCTCATCCGTCAGCAGCTGACCCAACTCGGCGTGCGCACCGCGATGACCCGTGGCGACGACGACAAGCTCGGTCCGTGCATCGACAAACGCGCGGAGATCGAGAACAGCTTCAACCCCGATGCCGTCGTGAGTATCCACGCCGACGGCGGCCCGGCCGGTGGTCATGGCTTCCATGTCAACTACTCGAATCCGCCGGTAAACGCGGTGCAGGGCGAGCCGACGCTGCGCTTCGCCAAGACCATGCGTGACAGCCTGCAAGCCGCCGGCCTGACACCGGCGACCTACATCGGCACCGGCGGGCTCTATGGCCGCTCTGACCTGGCGGGCCTCAACCTTGCCCAGCACCCGAAGGTTCTCGTCGAGCTCGGCAACATGAAGAACGCCCAGGACTCGGCGATGATGACGAGCCCCGAGGGCCGCGCCAAATACGCGCAGGCCGTGGTTCAGGGCATCGTGGCATACCTCAGCGGTACCGCACCGGCGCCGGGTGTAGACCCGGCGGCGGCGCCTGCACCCGGCGGTTAGGTCGCCGAACCTTCGACCGTCTTCTTCAGGTTTTCCAGCACTTCGGCCTGAATTTTCTTGAGCCCCAACGGCGCAAAGGTCTTCTCGAAGAATCCCTTGATGCCACCGCCGCCCGTCCACGCCGTCTTGGTGGTGACCGTCGAGCCGGTTCCGGCAGGTGCGACGGTCCAGCTGGTCACCAGTGTGGAGTTGGCATCCTTCTCGATGACGGTGTGCCCGGCGACGCTGACGCTGGACTTGATGTCCCGCACGCGCGACTCGGTGGCCTGAAGCTTCCAGGACGCGACGGTGCCCTCACCCTGACCGCCCTCAAGCACCTGGTAGTCGCGGTAGTGGCTGGACAGGATCTGCGGGCGCACATTCTGGTAGTCGGCAACAGCGGCGAGCACTGTCTCTGGCGTCGCGTTGATCAACACCGAACTGGACGCACTGACCTGACCCATGAGTTCTCCCTCGCTACGACTTGGTTCTACTACTGGTTGTAGTCGCAGTCTAAGGGTCGGCCACGAGATCGCCGAGGCGACGTTCACCGTCCACCGTCTGACCGCCCCGTTGCAGAAAGCGCGCGATTCTCTGGGTGCTGTGCTCATCCTTGAATGCGGCGACGATGGCTGCCCGCTCCGCGGCCAACCCCGGCTCCAGGTCGGTGACCAGCGCATCGACCGTGCTCTTGGCTCCCGCGATCAGTGCGAGCGGATTGACGGCGATCCGCCGGGCAAGCCGATTCACGAACGGCCACCCCTCATCTGCGTCCAGAGCACGGTTCACCCAGCCGTATCGTTCCGCGAGATCGGCATCGAAATCCTCATGACCCAAAATCACCTCAAGCGCACGCGCCCGACCCAGCCCCTGGAGAAGGTGCTGCGGACCAGATCCCGCCGGGACGATCCCCAGCCCCGTCTCCACCTGATTGAAGATGGCCTGGCCACGGACCGCGAAACGCATGTCCAGGTTGAGGAGGAACTCACTTCCCCCGCCCGCGACCCTGCCCTCAACCAGTGCGATGGTGGCCTGGCGCAGCCCGCGGAACCTGCCGACCAACCGCTGGAAGGATTCGACCGAGTCGGCAGTACGGGCCGAATCCGATTGCAGAATCTCGACATTCAGGTGTGCGATGAAGAAATCGGGATTGGCGCTGCCGAACAGCACCACCGTCACGTCGTCGCGATCAGTGAGCCAACGAGCCAGCCGTGACAGGCTCGACATGAGTGGCCCGTCCAGCAGATTGAGCGGACCGTTGTCGATCAGGACAGTCAGGACACGATCGTCGCGCGCACACCGCAACCCGTTGAGCTCGGGCACCTGCGTATTCACGAGCCAGTGCTCATCAGAACGCGACAGATCCCGGCGGCAGTCCCAATTCCACCCGGCCGAACAGCTCGTAGGCCGAATCCGTGTCGTAGACAACGTGTGTGGACAAGGTGTTCACATCGCGCAAGTGGCGCTGTAACGGCGAGTCCTCGTATTGCGCGGAGGCACCGCATGCCTCGACCGCCTCGGCGATGGCCTGTTTGCAGACTTCGACGACGTAGGCACAGTTGCGGCGCACAGCCACCCGATCCTCGGTGGCCAGCCCCTCGCCGGAGCGCAGCTTGTCCTCCACATCTCGCACCGTCTGCAATAGCAGGGTGCGTGCCGACTCAGCCTGCGCCGCAACATGTCCCATGCGCCGGTGCGCGGTGGCCAGCTTGGACTGCTCCTGCATCGAGTACCGCATCACCCGGGTCTTGATCTTCTCGGTGAACAGCTCCACCGTCCCCAGCGCCATCCCCACCGCCGGCGCGGCCGCGACATTGGAGAGGGCGCAGAACAGGGGTATCCGATAGATGGCAGACCCGTGCAGTTCCGCCGAGGGTGACTGCCCGCGCGCCAGCGGACCGAACTCCTGCACCCGATGCTCGGGGACGAAGACGTCGCTGACGGCGATGTCCATGCTCCCGGTACCCCGCAGACCGGAGGTGTACCAGGTGTCGATGACCTCGAGATCGTTCCTGGGGATCATGAAGGTGCGCAGATCTGGATACTTCGGCGGCTCGTCATGCTGCACCACCGCGGCAACCGATGCCCACGACGAATGCCAGACACCACTGCCGAATTGCCAACGTCCGCTTATCTTGTAACCGCCCTCGACGGGAGTGGCGATACCCGATGGCGACCAGCTGCCCGGAAACAGCAACGGAGACCCCGGCGGAACCGAGCCGAACATCTCGTCCTGCAGTTCCTCGGGGAACAACCCGGCGAGCCAGTTGTGGATTCCGTAGATACAGAAGGTCCAGGCGGTCGATCCGCAGACCTTGCCCACCTCGATGACCGCGCTCACCAAGGTCTCCAGACTGGCCTCGTCGCCCCCGTAGCGGCGCGGCGCCATCAGGCTGAACAGACCCGACTGGGACAGTTCGGCAATGGTCTCGTCGGGCATCCGGCGCAAGCGCTCGGCCTCGAGCGCCCGTGCCGCGATAGCGGATGCGAGGTCACGCGCTCGCTGAACTGCATCGGTCTGCACTGCTGTCGAACTCGTCATCAAAACCTCGCAACCTGCGCAATCATTAGGGAATGACACGCGATCGGACTGAACCTGAATCTCGATTCAGGTTTAATGTAGCCTTGGCGGGGTGGTGATGTCTAGCGATTCAGCGATCCGGCCCGTGGCCGCCGAGCAGCCCTCGACACAACGTGGCCGCAGCACGCGCCGCGCCCTGATGGATGCGGCGCGTGAGGTCATCTCCCGGGTCGGGTACTCCGAGGCACGGGTCATCGACATCACCACCGAGGCCGGGAAATCCGTCGGGGTTTTCTACAATTACTTCACCGACAAGGCCGAGCTTCTCCGTACCATGGTTGATGAGTTCCGCGATGAGGCGTACACCCGCGGCGACACCGTCGAGACGGGCGATCGCGCACCATATGACGTGATCCGGGACATCGTCACCGTGTACTGGACCACCTATCGCGACCATGCCCCTGTGCTCTCCGGGGTATTCCAGGCCGCGCAGATAGACCCGGCATTCGTCGAGTACTGGCGAGACCTGCGCGCCCCGGCACGCACGATGATCGCCAACAACATTCGGCGACTGCAGAAACACGAGTACTCCCCGGGGATGGATCCCGATATCACCGCATCGGCGATCGGGGCGATGATGGACTACTTCTGTTACGTCTGGCTGGTAGAGGGTGGGGAGACCGGACGCAGCTCGGTCACCGACGAGGAGGCCATCGACACGCTCGCCCGCATCTGGTTCAACGCGCTGTGGTGGAAATCCGAAGGTGCGCATGGCACCACCTGACTGGGTGGTCGAGCTTCTCTCGCACGCCGGACTTGTGTCTGCGGAGGCACAACCATTGACCGGAGGGGTGTCCTCCGACGTGTGGCGTGTTCGGCTGAGTTCGGGCGAATCGGTGGTGGTCAAGCGGGCCATCGAGCGGCTTCGGGTACAGGCTCACTGGGTAGCACCGTTGCAGCGCAATATCTTTGAGGCGCGCTATCTCCGGCGCGCGGCGACGATCGTTCCGTCTTTCACGCCCCGGGTTGTCCTGGCCGTCGAAGATCTGCATGCGTTCGCGATGACAGATCTGGGGCCCATTGCCTCCTGGCGCGAAGATCTTGCGAACGGGCGTATCGATCCAGAAGTGGGCAGGGAACTCGGCGTACGCCTCGTTGCCGTGCATGCGCACACGGCCGGGGACGCCACGGTGGCAAGCGAATTCGCATCCGATGACCTGTTCGAGGCGTTACGAATCGAGCCGTATCTACGCTATCCGGCAGAGCGCCTGCCGGACCACGCCGATGCCCTTTCCCAACTTGCCGATGACCTCGCCGGTACGCACATCGCACTGGTGCATGGAGATGTGAGCCCGAAGAACGTCATCGTCACCGCGGATGGACCGGTGCTGACCGATGCCGAATGTGCCTGGTACGGAGATCCCGCCTTCGATCTCGCGTTCTGCCTTAATCATCTGCTGCTCAAGCGGATATGGAAACCAGAGTACCGCGAGCGGTTGTGGGAGACGAGCCGCCGACTCTGCACCGCGTACCTGGCGGGCGTCTCCTGGGAATCGCCGGATACGGTGGCCGCCCGGACCGCGCGCCTCCTACCCGCGTTGGCTCTCGCTCGCATCGACGGACGATCGCCCGTGGACTACTTGTCCGCCTCTCAACGCGATTCACTGCGCACCCGCGCAGGGCAGGCCTTGCATGAATCGGCCACCGATCCGCTGGCCGTCACACAACAGTTAGAGGGACCATGACCGGAACACACATCAGTGGTGTGCACGCTCGACGCGTATGGGATTCACGCGGGCGGCCGACCGTCGAGGCGGAGCTGCTGCTGGGCGATGGCAGCATCGGGCGGGCGATCGCTCCCGCGGGTGCGTCCCGGGGCAGCGGCGAGGCCGCCGATCTACGGGACGGCGGCAGCCCTTTCGCCGGTTACGACGTGACCGCTGCGGTGGCAGCCGCCCGCGCTCTGACCGAGCATCTGGTCGGCATCGACGCCACCGACCAGAAGGCCGTCGACACGGCGCTCACCGCGGCTGACGGTTCGGACGCGTTCGCGCTCATCGGCGGTAACACGTCGGTGGCCATGTCGATGGCGGCCGCACACGCCGCAGCCGCATCGCACGGTATTCCGTTGTGGCGTTATCTCATCGGTGATCGAACGGCCGCCATGCCGCTGCCGGAGATTCAGGTGATCGGCGGGGGCGCCCATGCCGCGCGTCGCACCGATGTTCAAGATTTCATGGTGGTGCCCGCGGCAGCCGACAGCATCGAACAAGGCCTCAACTGGGTCGCCGAAATCCATCGCGCATGCGGGGCTTTGCTTTCCGAGCGAGGCCGGCTCGCCGGGGTGGCAGATGAGGGTGGATGGTGGCCGGTGGTGGACTCCAACGAGGACGCACTGGAACTGCTGGTCGCCTCCATCGAGCGGGCCGGGTTGCAGCCGGGAGCCCAGGTCACGATCGCGTTGGACATCGCGTCGAGCGAATTCGGCAGCGGCGGCCGCTACCGCCTCGGGCTCGATGGCACCGAGCTCGACTCCGATGCGTGGGCAGAGGTTCTGATCGGGTGGATAGATAAGTATCCGATCGCTTCCATCGAGGATCCACTCGCCGAGGACGATCCCGCTGCCCTGGCGGAGTTCACCCAGACAGTGGGACACCGCGTCCTGGTAGTCGGTGACGATTTCACCGTCACCAATGCCGAGCGGGTGCGCCGAGCAACCGAGGCCGGAGCGTGTAACGGATTACTGGTGAAGCCCAACCAGGCCGGCACACTCAGCGCCGCCAAGTCGGCGCACGACACCGCTCACGACTGCGGATGGGACACCATCGTGTCTGCGCGATCGGGTGAGAGCGAGGATGTCACCATTGCGCACCTGGCGGTCGGGTGGGGTGCCGAGCAACTCAAGGTCGGCTCCATCACCAGATCCGAACGCACCGCGAAATGGAACGAGCTGCTCCGCATCGACGAACAGCTTGGCGGAGCACCGATTCGGCTAGGACGATTGACCCTGGATTAGTTTCCGACAGTCGCGCTTGGCATCCGAATCACGTTCTCGGGTGCGCCACGCGCAGAACCGGGCTAGCGTAGGAATTGTGCCTATCTCGTCAGGATCGGCGCACGCCGAGGGAGTGAACCGGCTACTACGGAGTTACCGGGCCATTCCCACGACGGCGACCGTGCGTTTGGCTAAGCCCACCTCAAATCTGTTCCGCGCAAGGGCAAAGTCGACTACACCGGGCCTGGATACCTCGGGCCTCACCGGTGTCATCAGTGTGGACACCGTCAATCGCACGGCCGACGTGGCCGGCATGTGTACCTATGAGGACCTGGTCGCGGCCACCCTTTCCCACGGACTCGCACCGCTGGTGGTGCCCCAGCTCAAGACCATCACACTGGGTGGCGCGGTCACCGGGCTCGGGATCGAATCGGCGTCCTTCCGCAACGGGCTTCCGCACGAGTCGGTTCTCGACATGGACATCCTCACCGGCGCGGGCGAAATCGTCACCGCATCGGCGCACGAACACACAGATCTCTATCGAGGCTTCCCCAACTCGTACGGCACGCTGGGCTACTCGGTGCGGCTACGCATCGAGCTCGAACCCGTCGGACGGTTTGTTGCCCTGCGGCACATCCGATTCCATGGCCTCGATGAACTCGTGGCAGCGATGGAGTCGATCGTGGATTCGGCGACCTTCCAGGGCGAACGAGTGGACTATCTGGACGGTGTGGTGTTCACCGACGAGGAGTCCTACCTGTGTCTGGGCACCCAGACGGATGCGCCCGGCCCGGTGAGCGATTACACGGGACAACAGATCTACTATCGCTCGATCCAGCATGCGGACGGCACCGGTCACGATCGGCTGAGCATCCACGACTACCTATGGCGTTGGGACACCGACTGGTTCTGGTGTTCCCGCGCGTTCGGCGCGCAAAATCCACGCATCCGCAGGCTGTGGCCGCGAAAGTATCGGCGCAGCAGCGTCTACTGGAAGATGATCGGCCTTGATCAGCGTTACAACATCGCCGACCGCATCGAGAAGTTTAACGGGCGCCCAGCCCGGGAACGCGTCGTCCAGGACGTCGAGGTACCGATCGGTCACACCGCGGAGTTTCTGCGATGGTTCCTCGACGAAGTACCCATTGAACCGGTATGGCTGTGTCCGTTGCATTTACGCGACAACGCGGGATGGCCGCTGTATCCGATACGCTCGGGCCAGACGTACGTCAACATCGGCTTCTGGTCCTCGGTGCCCGCAGGCGCCGTCGATGGAGCCACCAACCGGCGGATCGAGCACAAGGTCAGCGAACTGGGTGGACACAAATCGCTGTACTCCGAATCCTTCTATCCGCGTGAAGAGTTCGAGGCTCTGTACGGCGGCGAGCACTATCGGACGTTGAAGAAGATGTACGACCCCGATAACCGATTGCTGGATCTCTATGCGAAGGCGGTACGGCGACAATGACGACGACTCAGGCCAAGAACGACCGGGGCGAGAACGGCAAGCTCTCGCTCGCCGAGATTCTCGAAATCATGGCGGCCGGAGACCTGCCGCTGCGCTTCAGCGCCTACGACGGCAGCAAGGCCGGACCGGAGAATGCCGAACTGGGGCTCGATCTACTGACGCCGCGCGGCACAACGTATTTGGCGACGGCACCGGGTGACCTGGGGCTGGCGCGGGCGTATGTTTCCGGCGATATCGAAATGCAGGGCGTGCACCCGGGCGACCCTTATGAACTGTTGAAGGCCATGGCCGACAGACTGGATTTCAAGCGACCGCCCGCGCGCGTGCTGGCCAACATCGTCAGGTCGATCGGTTTCGAACATCTGCGGCCCATCGCACCGCCGCCGCAGGAGGCACTGCCCCGTTGGCGGCGGGTCGTCGAGGGATTCCGGCACAGCAAGACCCGCGATTCCGAGGCCATCCATCATCACTACGACGTCTCGAACGCGTTCTACGAGTGGGTACTCGGCCCGTCCATGACCTACACGTGTGCCTGCTATCCGAACGCTGAGGCCACGCTGGAAGAGGCACAAGAGAACAAGTACCGGCTGGTTTTCGAGAAGCTGGCGCTCAAACCCGGAGACCGGTTGCTCGACGTGGGTTGCGGCTGGGGATCGATGGTCCGGTACGCCGCACGGCGCGGCGTACACGCCACCGGTGTCACCTTATCGGCCGAGCAGGCCGCCTGGGCACAGAAAGCCCTTGCCGACGAAGGCCTTTCGGATCTGGCGGAGGTCCGCCATGCGGACTATCGCGATACCACAGAAAGAGAGTTCGACGCGGTCTCGTCGATCGGGCTGACCGAGCACATCGGCATCGCGAACTATCCCGCCTACTTCCGGTTTCTGCAGTCGCGACTGAAGACCGGCGGCCTGCTGCTCAACCATTGCATTACCCGGCCGGACAATCGAACCTCGGCCGTCGCAGGATATTTCATCGACCGCTACGTCTTCCCCGACGGGGAGTTGACTGGGTCGGGGAAAATCATCACCGAGATCCAGAACGTTGGCCTGGAGGTGCTGCACGAGGAGAATCTGCGTCACCATTACGCACTGACCCTCAAGGAGTGGTGCGCCAACCTCGTCGAACACTGGGATGAGGCAGTCGACGAGGTAGGCGAGGCCACCGCGAAGGTGTGGGGCCTGTACATGGCCGGTTCACGACTGGGCTTCGAGCGCAATGTCGTTCAGCTACACCAGGTGCTGGCCACTAAACTTGATGCGCGCGGCGGGTCCTCGCTGCCGCTGCGCCCGTGGTGGCAGCCCTAGCTGGGGTCAATCTTGCGAGCGCCCAGCTCGTTCTGAAGTAGTTCCAGCGCAACCTCTTCGGGATCGCGTCGCGGACCCGCCTCGCCCTGCCCGGCCTCGGCGAGCATCTGCTCCTCCTCGTCCTCCGGGGACGTGGGTTCCGGTTCAGGTTCGGGTGCCGGCTCGGGCTCGGGCGTCGGGCGGCTGGGCCGGGTCACGACCCGCGGTGGGGCCTTGTTGACTTTCGGCGCCTGGGCGGGGGCGCCGGCGTCCGCACTGCCCGCCTCGCAACGGATCTCCCAGTCCACCCCGAGCGCATCCTTCAACGCTTCCCGGATGACCTCGGCATTGCGCGACTCGGTGATGCGCTTGGCCAATGGTGGCGAATCATGGGACAGCACCAGGGTCTTGCCCTCGATGGCACGCACGGTGGCACCGGAGAGCATGACCTCGGTGGTCCGGCTGCGGTCCCTGACCTTGGATCGGATCTCGGCCCAGGCGTTGCGCACGGCAGTGGTGTCAAGTGCCCCCGGCTGACGCGGCTCGGGGGCAGGTTCCGGCTCTGGCGCTGGAACTGGCTCTGGTTCCGGCTCCGGCTCTGGTTCCGGAACGGGCGGTGAGGGCGGCTCCGGGGCCGGCTCGGGCGTCGGAGCAGGTGCCGGGGTTGGCTCAGGCTCTGGCGCTGGAACTGGGTCCGGTTGCGGGGTGGGTTCCGGAGCCGGAGCGGGTGTATGCGGCGGAGTCGGCGCGGGAGGCTCGGGCGCCGGGGCCGGCGGTGCGGTTGTTTCGGCGGCCGGGGCGGAGGGGGCCTGGGACTTGCGGACAAAGCGCGGCGACGCGCCTGCCCCACCGGCCTCGGGCACCGACATGTCCAGACGCTTCTCGATACGCTCGACGCGTTGCAGCACAGCAGATTCCGCGTCTGTGGCCGAGGGCAGCAGCAGTCGGGCGCACACCACTTCCAGCAGCAGCCGAGGTGCCGTCGCGCCCCGCATCTCCCCGAGCCCGGCGTGCAGCACCTCGGCGTATCGAGTCAAGGTCGCGGGCCCGATGCGCTCGGCCTGCTCGCGCATCCGCTCCAGCACGTCCTGTGGCGCATCGACCACACCGCGCTCCACCGCATCCGGAACCGCTTGCAGAACAATAAGATCGCGGAAACGCTCGAGCAGGTCGGTGCCGAATCGGCGCGGGTCGTGTCCGGCATCCATCACGCCTTCGATGGCTCCGAACACCGCCGCGCCGTCACCGGCCGCGAGCGCGTCCACCGCATCGTCGATCAGTGCGATATCGGTGACGCCCAGCAGTGCGAGAGCCCGCTGGTAGGTCACGCGTTCCTCGTCCGCACCGGCGAGCAACTGGTCCAGTACCGACAGGGTGTCTCGAGGGGATCCGGCACCGGCGCGGATCACCAGCGGGTACACCGGATCGTCGACGGCGACGTTCTCCTGCGCACAGATGGCCTCGACAAGCGTCCGCATCGTCTTGGGCGCCAGCAGGCGGAACGGATAGTGATGGGTGCGCGACCGGATGGTCGGCAGCACCTTCTCCGGCTCGGTGGTGGCGAAAACGAAGATCAGATGCTCGGGTGGCTCCTCGACAATCTTGAGCAGCGCGTTGAAACCCGCGGTGGTGACCATGTGCGCTTCATCGATGATGAAGATGCGGTAGCGCGACTGCGCGGGTGCGTAAAAGGCCCGATCACGCAGCTCACGGGTGTCGTCCACACCACCGTGGCTGGCGGCGTCCAGTTCGATGACATCGACGTTGCCCGATCCGTTGGGCGCCAGCGCCACGCACGAATCACAGACCCCGCACGGCGTCGAGGTGGGCCCCTGCACGCAGTTGAGCGAGCGGGCCAGGATGCGGGCCGAGGACGTCTTACCGCAGCCACGGGGCCCCGAGAACAGATAGGCGTGGTTGATGCGGCCCGCGTCCAGCGCGGTGGTCAACGGTCCGGTGACGTGCTCCTGGCCGATGACTTCGGCGAAGGTCGCCGGGCGATACTTGCGGTACAGGGCCACGGAGAGCAAGGGTACCGGCGACCGCAGACGACCTTGGCGGGCCACCTGACGAACAAACGGCCACATTGGGTGATCTTGTTCGCTAAAGTCCGCGCATGAGGACACGTCGCGTTGATATGAACACTGTGTTGGCGGTTGGCGCGAGTGTCATCGCACTCGCATTCACCTCCGCTTGTTCCAAGGAATCGCCGAGTGAGTCACCGGCGCCGTCGTCGAGTACCCAGAAGGCCGACGAGCCGACCGTGAAGTTGCCCGAGGGCCCGGCGACCGCACTTTTGCTGACCCGGGAGGACTTCCCCGCCGGCAATGGGACGTTCACCATCGAAGACAAGCTCAAACTCGACAAGGACAAGGCGGACAAGTCCAAGCCGGAGAAGGTCAACCCGCCCGGGTGCTACGAGTTCATCTCCGAGGGAGACGGCGACTACGACAGGGCGCGCGCCAAGTACGACTCGGACACCGTGATGGCGGAGAGCAGTGTCGGGCTCGGTATCAAGCAGTCCTTCGACGACCTCGCGAAGCGCGCCCAGGAATGCGCATCCGTCCAGATGGAGGGCGACGGGGTGGCGATGAAGGCGCATGTCTCCATCTCCGATTTGCCCGGTGCCTCCGCGGAGACCAAGTTGGTCAAGGTCGGCGGTCTTCTCGGACCTGAGGGCGACCAGATCGGCGTCGAGTCGCACATCGCGATCGCGCATCCCCGGGGCACGACCGTCCGCATTGAGGTCGACCGATTCATCGAGCCGTGGACTCCCGAGCAGGACGCACTGGTGTTGGATCTACTCAACAAGCAGATCGCCAAGGTGCAAAAGGCGCCCTAGGCTAATCCGCACATGACGGATGGGGGAAGTCCCGTGGCTCGCACGCTGTCCATCAGCGCGATATCCGCCGCACTGATCCTCGTATCGGCGTGCACCAGCGTCGTCTCGGGTGAACCGAAGTCGGACGGTTCACCCGGGCTGCCCAAGGGTGATCCCGCCAAACTCCTGCTGCCCCGCCAGGACTTCCCCGAGGGCTCGGGCACCTATGAGGTGCTTGAGCGCCCGGGTGATGACGGCCCGACGGTCAGCCCATCCGAGTGCAACATGTTCGTCAACCACGACACGGTCACCTTCGATCAGGCCGCCGCACAGTACGAGGACGGGTCTCTTCGTGTGGACGTCGTGGTTGGCAAAGGGATCGCCGATTCGTTCCAGACCATCCAGGAGAAGGCGGGGCGGTGTGGGTCCGTCACGCTTGACCTCGACGGGATCGGCGGGACCGGCAGCGTCAAGACGGAGAAGGTCTCGGGAGCGAGCGTGGACGCGATCGCAGCCGTCTTCACCGGCGGCCTGGGCATGGACGGTGAACAGACCGTCGAGATCACCGTCAAGACGCTCACCGCACATCCGCGCGGCACCACGGTGACCGTCAAGGTCCTTCACGCCATGGAGCCCTGGACCAGTGACAACGACAAGCTGGCGCTGACGCTGCTCAACAAACAGATCGACAAGGTGCAGCAGGCGCCCTAGTTGGCGCGCTCCAGCAGCTTCTCGGTTGCCGCCAGCAGCGCGCACGTCGCCAGACCATCGACGGCGGCGCCGACGGTCTCCAGCGGCGGGAACGACGGTGCCAGACGAATGTTCCTGTCATTCGGGTCATTTCGGTACGGGAACGTGGCGCCCGCCTCGGTGAGCGCGATCCCAGCCTCCTTGGCCAGGGCCACCGTGCGTTTGGCGGTGCCGTCCAGCACGTCGAGGCTGATGAAGTATCCGCCCTTGGGCTCACTCCACGATGCGATCTTGCTCTCGCTCAATCGGTCGTCCAGGATCTCAAGCGCCAGCTCGAATTTGGGCGCGAGGATCTGCTGATGTTTCTGCATGTGCAGCTTGACGCCCTCGGCATCGCCGAAGAAGCGCAGGTGCCGCAGCTGATTCACCTTGTCGGGCCCGATGCTGCGCTTACCGGCGTGCTGCAGGTACCACGCGATGTTGGCCAGTGATCCGCCCATGAAACTGACGCCGGCTCCGGCGAAGGTGATCTTCGAGGTGGACGCAAAGATCAACGGTCGGTTGGGATGTCCGGCGGTCTCGGCGAGCCCCAGCAAGTCCACATTCCGGACGAAATCATGCGTCAGGGTGTGTACCGCGTAGGCGTTATCCCAGAACAGCCGGAAATCCGGTGCCGCCGTGTTCATCTGGGCCAGCCGGCGAACGACCTCCCACGAGTAGACGGTTCCGGTTGGGTTCGAGAAGACGGGAACGCTCCACATGCCCTTGATGGTCGGGTCGGAGGCGACGAGTTCCTCGATGAGGTCCACGTCGGGGCCGTCCTCGCGCAGCGGTACCGGAATCATCTCGATGCCGAAGGATTCGGTGATCGCGAAATGACGGTCGTATCCGGGCGCCGGGCACAGGAACTTTAGTGACGGCTCCTCAACCCACGGCCGGGGTGAGTCGACGGTTCCGTGCAGCAGCGCGTACACGATCACGTCGTGCATGAGGGAAAGGCTGGCGTTGTTGGCCGCGATCAGGTTGGGCGCGGGAACACTGAGTAGCTCACCGAAGATTGCACGCAGCTCCGGAAGGCCGTTACCGCCGCCGTAGTTGCGCGTATCGGTGCCATTGCCGTCGAGGTAGTCGCCGTCACCGGGCAGCGCCAGCAGTCCGTTCGACAGATCCAGCTGCTCGGGTGCCGGCTTGCCACGAGTGAGGTCCAGCGAGAGCCCCTTGGCCTTGAGCTGGCTGTAGTTCTCCTGCTGCAACCGATGCTGAGCTGCGAGTTCGTCGGGTCCGAGCGACAAGAATGACACGGCTTTCCCCTATTCGCCCCTGCGGGGCATCTGGAGGTCGCAATCTTCGGAAAGGGGACCCCGCGCACCCGACAGAGCCCGTTGACCCTTGCTGCCTTCCAGCCCTGGGGGAGTTCACAGGATAGACGCCGCGCGGGGTCCAACCATCAGTCTAGTGGGTGGGCCATACCGCCCCGAACCGTGGTGGGTGTTACCTTCCGATATCGTGAAATCGGATTGAGGCAATACCGTCTGTGCCCTCGAATTCGCTTAGGAAAGGACCAGCGGGAATGGCTGAAATTCCAACTCTTGCAGAGTTTCCGCTGCATTCACACGACAAGCTGCGTTATGCCGATACGGACCGGCAAGGACACATCAACAATTCCGTTTTCTCCACCTTGTTGGAAACCGGGCGAGTCGAGTTTCTACACGACAGCACAAGACGAATCCTGGAGCCAAACAGGGCGTTTGTTATCGCACGTTTGGAGATCGATTTCCTGGGCGAGATGCTATGGCCAGGCCAAGTAACTATCGGCACAGCGGTGGGTTCCGTCGGGCGCAGTTCACTCAAACTCCGCCAAGCCATCTTTCAGGAAAACCGGTGTGTCGCGAGAGCCCTCTCTGTCATTGTTTTGATGGATGAAAGCTCGCGCCTCTCGACACCATTCTCCGAGGATGTTCGGTCACGCCTTTCCGAGTCGGCATCGAATAGCGCACCGCAACCGCACTCCGATACAAACGCTTAATCGCCGACCAGCCCCAGCAGCTCAGCTCCATTGCGATCCAGGATCAGCGACGCGTCTTCGGCCGACAGACCCTCCTGGATGTAGGTCGCGGAACTGACGTACCGGGGGCCTCCCTGGTACGGGAAGTCCGATCCGAATACCAACCGGTCGGCGCCGAGCGATGCGACAGCGGCCCGCAGCGCGGGAGTGTGGTCATGCCCCACCGTGTCGAACCACAGCCGCCGGGCGGCATCCTTGGGTGCTTCCGGACAATGTGTCGCTTCCCATTCGGTCACCTGACGGTTCGCGCGCTCCAGCACCATCGGTAAGGCCCCGCCCAGATGACACGTCACGATCTTCATATCCGGATAACGCGACGGGATGCCCGCGACGATGAGGTGCATGATGGCGATCGTGTCCTCGATCGGCGCCCCGATCGACCAGGTGAGCGAGTGATCGGTGATCAAGGACGAGTCCGCACCGCACCCTGCTGGATGCACGAAAAGTATTGCGCCCCTGCTATTCAGTTCCTCGTACAGCGGATCGAATAGCGGATCGGCTATCGACCGGCCAAGTACCGAGGTCGTGATCGACGCGCCGTACATGCCCAGATCGTCGATCGCACGGCTCAGCTCCTCCAACGCGGCCGGGATGTGGGGTAGCGGCAGTGACGCCAGCGCGCGGAACCGTCCCGGATACTCACTGGCGAGCTTCGCGTACTCGTCGTTGACGAACCGGGCACTCTCGACGGCCGCCGTCTCGTCTTCGAAATGAGGCGATGCCGGTGTAGCCGAGAGGATCTGCAGGTCGACACCCGCCTCATCCATCAGCGCGAAACGCCCATCCAAATCGGTACGCGTCGCCCCGGCACCCAGGCCCCGATGGACATCGGTACCGGCCCTCCCATACTCGTCGAGTAACGACAGATAGTCGTCAGACCACAGGTGAGCGTGAATGTCTATGCGCACACTCGTCATGCTAGTACCGGAACATCCGTCGCCAGCGGCGTGAGCAGCTCACCGAAGATCCCCACGCCATCGCGGGTGAGGATGGACTCGGCGTGGAACTGGATGGATGCAAACCGCTTGGCGCGCACCGCATGAACCTCGCCTGTCACGGCATCGGCACTGATCTGCACCCGTCCTGCGGGCGTATCGACCCACTCGCCGCTCGTCACCGCGGCGAAGGTGTTGTAGAACCCGACATGTCGCTCGGTTCCGAACAAATCGATCTGCCGCTGCACACCCTGATTGGGCTGCTCACGACGACGAACGGGCAGGCCCAACTGCCGGCAGAGCACCTGATGACTCAGGCAGATCGATAGGAACGGAATACGCTGAGTCAGTGCGGTCTTCGTCAAGGCGGTCAGTGTCGCGATCTTCGGAACATCGACTGCCGTCGGATCGCCCGGGCCGGGGCCGAGCACCAGGATGTCATGCGCGCCGGGTTGGATATCCTCGTCAAATCGGCGGATGTCCACTCGTAAACCCAAGGCCCGCAACTGCAATCCGATCATCGAGGTGAACGTGTCCTCGGCGTCGACCACCAGCGCGGTGCGGCCCACCAGACTCGCGGCGTTCTCTCCCGATCCGTGTCCCAGCCAGAAGGTCCCGATGCCGGTGTTGCGGCTAGCCAGTGCCTCCGTAACACGGGGATGACTGCGAAGTTCCCGGCGTGTCGTCAGAGCGGAGAGCAATCCTGCCGCCTTGCTGCGGGTTTCAGCGGCCTCGCTCGCGGGATTGGAATGCCGAACGATGGTGGCGCCGGTGCCGGCGGTAAGCGCACCATCCGGTGCGATCTCCGCGGTGCGGATCAAGATGGCCGAATCCAATTGCCGCACACCGGCAGTATCTGTGCTGACCAATGCGGCAACGCCGCTGTAGTACCGGCGCCCCTTGGGTTCATACCGTTGAATGACACGGCACGCGTTCTCCAGTGGGCTTCCCGTCACCGTCGGCGCGAACATCGTCTCGGCCAGAATCTCACGCGGATCTCGATCAGTAACACCGGAAATCAGATACTCGGTGTGCGCGAGCCGCGCCATTTCCTTCAGATACGGTCCCTGCACCTGCCCACCGTCCGGGCAGATTCGGGCCATCATCTTCAGCTCTTCATCGACCACCATGTAGAGCTCGTCGGATTCCTTGGTGTCGGCGAGGAACTCCATGACCGCATCCAGGTTCGGGCCGTTGGCACCGTATCGATACGTTCCGCTGATCGGATTCATCACGGCCAACGAATCCTGCACACTGATATGGCGTTCGGGGGTCGCGCCGATGAATACCTGCTCGCCGGTACTCACCACGAACGTCCAGTACGCGCCCTTCTCCCGCTCCAACAGTCTCCGAAAGAGCGTCAGCGCGGTGTTGATCGAATAGTCGTGCAACTGGACCAACAGGTTCCGCTTGAGCACGAAGTTGGCGCCCGCCCCCTGGCCGATCTCCTCGGCGATGATTCCCGAGGCCAGACGCGCGTACTCCTCGTCGTCGATGTCGAAATCGCTGTGGCCCACCACTACCGGATACTCGGGAATTCGGTCCAATACCTCCGACAACGGCGCCGACTCCTGCTGCTCGACGGCAAGCGCCAGTAGTGGCGCACCGTCATCGGGCGCTACAAATCCGCGCTCGGCAATCTGCCGGTACGGCACCAAGGCCAGCAGGTCATGCCCACTGCGCCCGTCGCGCAGCGGAAGGTCGGCGATCCGCTCGACGGACGTCACTGTGCCGGTGACGACGTCGACGGCATCGGGTGTGCCGGATTCCGGGCGGTACAGCAAGGCGAATGGCCCGGTTGCTCCCGCCAATACACGTCCCAGTAGATCGCTCATGTCAGCACCTCGTCCGTGACGGTCAGCACGGCACACCGTCGTGCCGCGTATTCCAAAGCCATCCAGTGCGATTCGTCATCGAAATCGGCGATCGCGTCGGCAACAAGGAAGGTCTCGATGTCGTTGGTGAACGCGTCCACCGCCGTCATCAACACACCCACATGTGCGTAGACGCCGCAGATCACCAACTGGTCACGTCCCGCTGCGTGCATCCGTTCCAACAGCGCCGAACGGTGGAAGGCGCTGTAGCGCCACTTGGTGAAGACCCAGTCACCCGCGTCGGGTGCGATCGGATCGACGATCTGACGGTGATCCTCGTCCACGCGCATCCCGGGGCCCCAGAAGTCCTTGAGCAAGCCACGCTGCTCCTGGGTCATGCTGCCAGGCTGAGCGGTGTAGGCGATCGGGATGCCCGCGGCCACCGACCTGTCGCGGATGGCCGCGACATTGCTCACCAGTTGATCACGTAACGACACAGGCAGCGGCGCCAGGAAATAGCGCTGCATGTCGTGAATGAGCAATACGGCGCGTGCGGGGTCGATCTGCCATGTCGCCGTGTTCGCAGGCAGTAGATCCACGGTCGGTAAGTCGTACGCGGCGATGATCGGGATGCCGCGGGTGGCAGTGGTCATTGGTCAAACCCCTAACGTCGCGCCGCCATCGACCACCAGCGTGTGCATGGTGATGTGGGCGGCTTGGTCGGAAGAAAGAAAGGCCACAGCGTCGGCGATGTGTTGTGGTTGTGCGATGCGCCCCAGGGGAATCCCAGGCTTGAAGTCGTCCAGGCTGCCGGCAACCAGTCCGGAGTCCGAGGAATCGCCCAGCATGGCGCGCAGCATGGGAGTGTCCGTCGAGCCGGGTGCCACTACGTTGCATCGGATTCCATGCTCGGCGAGCTCCAGCCCCAGGCTCTTGGTGAACGCGTTGGCCGCAGCCTTGGATGCGGCGTATGCCGTCATCCCCTTGCGGGCCACCAGGGCGGCATTGGAGGCGATCGTCACGATCGACCCTGCGCGGCGCGGGATCATGTATCGAGCCACCTCACGGCTCAGAACAAAGGGAGCGCGCACGTTGACGTCGAAGGTCCGTGCCCAATCGGCATCGGAGAACTCCACCGCTGCACCTGTTCTCAGCACTCCAGCACCATTCACCAATGAGGTGATCGGGCCGATCCGAGACTCGATGTCCGATACCCCGACGGCCACCGCGGTGTCGTCGGTGATGTCGAGCACCTGTCCGATGATGTCCAACCCCTCGTCGGCGGCATACTCGACGAGCTGTTTGATGGCGACCTCATCGACATCCACCGCGACAACCCGCTCGTCCCGACGAGCCAAGGTGGTCACCACCCGAGATCCGACTCCCCCGCCTGCGCCGGTGACCACCGCTACCATGCCGACACCACTTCGGTGGCCTGCGCGGTGTTGAGGCGCGGATCGCACAGCGTCGAATACCGCTGACCTACCTCGTGATTCTGCGAGCCGTCGAGGACGCACTCGACCACGTCGTCAGGTGTGGCTTCCAGGTGCAACCCACCCGCGTGCACACTCGCCTCGGCAAGCACCTCGCGGAAGCCGCGGACCTCATCGATGGCCGTCTGGACATGCCTCGTCTTGTACCCGGACTCGGTGGACACGGTATTGGCGTGCAGCGGATCGCACAGCCAGATCACGGGGTGTCCGGATTCACGCACCGCGGCAACCAATTCCGGTAGCTTGTCGCGCACAGCCGACGCACCCAACCGGGCGATCAGCGTCAACCGCCCACTCTCGTGCTCCGGATCCAGCTTGTCGCACAGCGCGAGGAGATCCTCGGTCGTCATCGACGGACCCACCTTGCATGCCACAGGATTGGCGATGCGCGAGAACAATTCGACATGCGGACCGTCCAGATGCCGGGTCCGGTCACCGATCCAGGGCCAGTGCGTGGACGTGAGCACCATGCGGTTCTCGCCGTCGCGGCGCAGCTGCGGAGCCTCGTAATCCAGCAGCAGCGCCTCGTGGGATGTCCACACCGGCGGCTCGATGACCGAGAGCGAGGACGGCACCCGCCAACCCAGATGCCCCATCACCCGGTTCGCGGCCCAATAGCCGGCGAGCATCCGATCCGGATTGGCACGCCGATGCACCGGATGAGGTTGCGGACCATTGACGAGATGTCCACGGAAAGAGGGAAGTTCGACACCGTCGATCGTCTCGGTGGGCTTGGACCTCGGCTTGGCGTATTGGCCGCCGATGCGTCCGACCCGCAGCACCGGCCGGTGAGTCTTCATCCGCATCGTGCCGGCGAGTACGTTGAGCAGCGCCACCTTGCGGGCCACGTGCGCATTGGTCGACTCCTGCGGATCCTCCGCGCAGTCGCCCGCCTGAATGATGGTGGCGCGGCCCTGAGCGACGGTGCTCAGCAGCGTGCGCAGGGTCCTGATCTCGTCGGCCCCGATCAATGCGGGCAGCTCGCTGAGTTCGGCACGCACACGTTCCAGGTGTGCATGGTTCTCCCAGACCGGCTGTTGTACCGCACGTCCCGTGTCGAGCAGCAGTGATGGCGCAGTCATTCCCGTGATCTCCATTCGATTGATTTCTGATTCACTTGCCCCACTGGACTGCGTCAAGAACGCCCAGCTGTGTGGTCTTGGTAGGGGTGGCGATTGTTCCGGCACCGTCCCGCAGCACGAGCTGCCGCAAGTCCTGGCCAACCGGATCCCATTGCGGAAGTCGCGGACTGGCCGGTGCGCGGCCATGTACGAACTCCGCCACCAGATCCATGAAAGCGGCAGAGGTTTCCCGCTCCTTCGGCCCGTCGCCGAACTTGGCCACATTGGAAGGGTGCGCGTAGGTGCCGAAGAGGAAAGGTGACGTCGATTCGTGCGGTACGCCGAAGTATGGAGGCTTCACCGGGTGTGCGTACTCCATCAGATACAGCGGCGCACGCCGCTCGATCGTCGCGCGGCGGGTGAAGGCAAGGATGTCGTGCCGGATCAGCGCATCGCCCCACAGTTCGGTCCACAACGACAGCGGATCGGTTGGCCGACCATCTTGTCGTGCCGAATCTGTATAGACGGCAACAGCATCGGCAACGGTGGCATCGGATAACGGCGATACGCCCTGCTCGAGGATGTCGCGGAAGGCAGCGTGCAGTGACGCCGCATCCGTCGGCTGCGGTTGCGGGTCGGGCGCGTTGGGTCCGGTGAAGAATGACCCCTCCGTGCTGGTGTAGATGGAGATGGTGGGGATGTCCGGTATCGGTTGATCGACGTCGAAGGCGGGAAGCAACACCGGATCCAGAACCGGGCCGCGATACTGCCGACCGCTCTTGACCACGCGCTGCGACCTCGGCAAGGCGAACTGCCCCACCCACCAGTCGCGGATCCTGTCGGCCGGGACCTCTTTGAGGTTCTTGACCGAAACCCCCTGCGCCGCGGCCAGGGCGTCGAACACCGCCGTCGCATCGTCGGGCGTCAAGCTCAGATACGGGCTCCAGACATGAGCCTGGCTGACGCTGATGATTCGGCGTAGCAGCGGCCTGGTCTGCGGGTGCAGGGCCAATTGCCAGGTGCTGGCACCGCCTGCCGAGGTGCCGACGAGCGTAATGTTGGCCGGGTCGCCGCCAAAAGCCTTGGCATTCTCACCAACCCACCGCAGCAGTGCGATCTGGTCTTGCAGACCCCAGTTGGTGTGCAGTCCGGTGTCAGGATCTTCGAGCGCGGGATGACCGCAGAAGCCGAAGGCACCCAGCCGGTAGTTGAAGTTGACGACGACAGCTCCGGCGCGTTCGGCGAGTGCCGCCCCGTCGTAGACCGGGAGACTGCCCGCTCCCCGGGACCAGCCGCCACCGTGGATATAGACGATCACCGGCAGCTTGGCTCCCGCGTCCACCGTGGGCGTCCAGACATTGGTATACAGCGCGTCTTCCTGGCGCACCGGGTCACCGCCGGCCGGCTGGATGAAGTCAGAGCCGAACCGTGTGGTGTTCAAAGTATTTCGCCACGGAACCGCCGGGCGCGGGGAACGAAATCGATTCTCCCCGGTCGGCGGCTGCGCATAGGGAATGCCACGGAAGACGTGAACCTTTCCGGCCGTCCCCCCGCGGATCGCACCACCGGTGACCGAAACTTGCGGATCCGCCGCACTGGCCTGCGAGCCGCAGCCCGCAAGTGCCGCCGCCCCAGCCAACGCAAATGTCGTGCCTAGCAACGCCCGCCGGGTAATCACCTCTCTATCTTCGAGATGGGGCATCGCGCACCAAACAATCGCGAATTCAATTCGTCAGTTCGGAGACAATCCGTCAAGTTGACCCCCCAAGCACCCCATTGCGCCACCTAGTGACTCAGGATGCGGTTAATCATTCGCTGGTCACGGGGTTGTTCACATATCTGTCATCACCTATTCGTCCACCGCGTTGGGTGTAGCGGGCCACACGCATAGTCCGTCACTTTGTGTGGTGCCAATACCTGTTCCCAGCGCCGCATCTCGCCCATTCTGAGGTCGACATCGATCACCCGCTAATTCATTGAGGTGCTCCAGACATGACATCTGCGACCAAGGTGCAGGCCGCACCCGAACTATTCGACACACGTCCTCGTGTTTCTCCGGTCGACGCCATGGCGTCGGTGGCAGCGCACGTGTGCCCCGACGTGCTGCGATCACTGCCACGGTGCGACCAGCGGGCCAAGGGTGAGGACTATGTGACCGGTCTGCTGAAGGTCCGCGGCCGCAAGTCCGCGCGGAACATGGCCGCCACCATGGGCCAGTCCATGGGGCGCGAGGTGAGTGAGCAGAACCTGCATCACTTCGTCAACAGCTCCACGTGGGACTGGTGGTCGGTCCGTCGAGATCTGACGAGCTACCTCACCAGCGCCTATCACCCCGCCGCCTGGGTGGTCACGCCGATGCTGATTCCCAAGGCCGGAGTGCACTCGGTGGGAGTGGACCGCCGCTACTGCCCCCGCGCCGGGCGCGCGGTCAACGGCCAGCTGGCACTCAGCGTGTGGCTGGCGGCCGACGGCTTCGCGGTGCCAGTCAGCTGGCGTCTGCATCTCTCGCAGCCCTGGCTGGAATCGGCCACCAAGAAGTCCAAGACCTCGATCCCCGAGGACTACCCGCTGGAATCGGTCAGCGGATGCGCACTCACGGCTTTCCAGGAGTTCCTCAAGGTGGCCCGGCCGTCGAATGCCCCGGTGGTCTTCGACCTGCTGGGCGCCAACAGCGCGGATCTGACCCAGCTGTTCGGCAGCTTGACCCACCAGGTCGCGACCTCACGTGTATCGGGTGACCTGCAACTGCAGATTGTCGACCCGGCGTTCGTGGGCTATCAGGGCCGGGTACTTCCGGCAGCACAAATCGTGCAGGCCACCAAGGGCTCGCGACGCACCGAACAGTACGTCTACCAGGGACGCCGCCACCTGATCAGCATCGCGAAGGTTCAGCTGGCCGACCCGTCCGCTGCCCGTTCACGGACACCGTTGACTCTCGTCGGCATGACACCGCTGGATCATTCGCGAGCTCGTACCGAACTCTGGCTGACCAACGACCCCGAGTTCTCCACCTCGTCTCAGGCACACCAGGTGGCGCTGGCCGATCACGTGCAGCAGGGATACCTGCACCTGGCGAACCGCATGGGCATGCAGGACTTCGCGGGGCGTTCGTTCACCGGATGGCACCGTCACGCCACCCTCGTGTCGATCGCCGCGACGGTGGGATGCCTGGTGTCACCCGGTCTGGCGAGTGAGCAGCGAACCACGAACTTTCCACAGCTTGATGGCGAGCTGCGTGTCCAGGAGGCGCTCGGCATCCTGCCAACCGTCACCCAGTAGTTCATTCACCCGGTCCAGCCGGCGCACCACCGTGTTGGGATGTGTGTGCAGGATCTTGGCGGCGCGGGTGGGGCTGGCACCGACCGTGAAATACACATCGAGCGTCTGGAGTAGGTCGGTGTCACGCTCGTCGTCATAGTCGATGACGGGACCGACCATCGATCTGACGAATCCCTCCACGTCTTGGTGGCGCGACAACAGCACCCCCAGGAATCCGAGTTCGTTTGCGGCAGCCGCTGTTCCGAGTGCACCCAGCGCACTCATGGCGTCCATACAGCGCAGCGCGTCCTGATAGGTCTCCTCGATAGACTCGACACGGTCCGAGGGCCCCGCCGAGGACACCGTGACCGGCATGCGCAGATGCGTAGTGGTCTCGTCCCATACCGCCTGTGCGGTCCGGCCCGGGTCAGATCCGGGTACGAGCAGCACCACCACCTCGTCCTGGGTGGCACGTAGCCCACCCACCCGAGAGGCGAATGACGCCGACCACAGTGCTGCGCGGTCCAGTCCACCACGTTCGGGTCGAACGATCACCACGATATGCGGCTGGTTGAGATCCAAAGACAAACGGCGGGCGTAGGTTTGAACCAATCGATTGTCGCGCTGACGCGAATCCAGTACATCGTGGAGCAGGTCGTCACGCAACTGGGAGACCGACAACGACATCCGATTATCGCCGGACATCACCACCGCGGCCGTGGTGGCCAGATCCTGGAGCTTCAGCGGATACACCGAGACCGGTGTGTCGTCCAGACTGGCCACCGACAGTTCGCCGTGGTAGTCGTCGCCCACTGTGAGCGCGGTCGTCACATAGTCTTCGGGGTCGGATTCCCATTTGTACGAGGCGATCTCGGCGCCGTCATGTCCGGTCACCCGCATCGCGACTCCCAAACGTTCCGCCGCCGCAAGGACAAAGCTGTCCATGCCACCAGGGCCGGCCCCGGCATCCAGAAGCTTGGTCCGCAGCTCGATGCGCTGCTCCAACTCACAGATTTGCGCGGTATTGCTGGAGAATTCGTCGGCGCGAGCCAGCGCGATACCCGCGAACGAGCAGAGACTCACGAAGAGGGACCGCTCGGCGGCGGTAAAGCTGCGCACCGTCCGTGAGCCGACATAGAGGTTCCCGAAGTGCTGACCCTCATGCTCCATCGGCATGATCATCAGGCTGTGCACACCTTCCGAGCGCATGGCGGCGTCGCCGTCGCTGGCCCGGCTGAACCGGGTGTCGGACGAGTAATCCGCGGTCCACACCGGACCGTGGCCGGGCCGATACTGACTCACCAGTCCGATGTCGTCGCCGATCGGGAAGTACAGGCTTCGATTGATCGCCGTGGTAGACCCATCGACGTAGCGGACATGATGTCGCACCTCGGGTCCGGAGTCATCGCGCACCGAGATGAACGCGAAGTCGGCGTCGAGCATGATCCGCGCCCGCTTCACCAGAGTGGTCGACGCCTCGTCGATATCGTGGCATCCGAGCAACTCGATGGCCACGCCGACCAGGTTGGACAGCCGGGCCTCACGTTGATTCTGTGTCTCGATGAGCCCGTAGATGCGTTCGGCGTATCCACGGGCACGGTGTAAATCCGCAGCACTCCACGGTGGCGAGGATTCCCGGGCGATCTCCCTGAGCCGTGCTTCGAAGACATCGGGCGCGGTTCCCGATGCCAACAACCGCAGCACAGCTAACGCGGTGGGACCTCCTTCGCGTGCCCCACTCACCTGTATGTCAGTCAATACCAACTACCCGTCTGCCGTGTGTGCGTGGCAACGGTAAGGGCGGGGTATGGCACCGTCAAGACTCTTGCGCGCGAACAGTTCGCAAAGAATCGACGTGAGGGAAAATTCCCGCAGGTGGCTCCCTCGGGTTTAGCGCTCGATGACCCCCTCAACCAACTGACCTGCAGCTCCGACATAGGTGACCGGGTCCAATAGTTCATCGATCTCGGTCTCGCTCAACCACGCGGTGATCTCGGGCTGGGCAACAGCCACCTCGCGCAAACTCACGCCGCGCCCGACCGCCGCGTCGATCACAGCGGAGACGGCGGCCTTCGCAGCACCCTTGCCCAGTCGCGGGGACAGTGCCGCCGCAAGCCGCTCGGCCGAGGGCTGCCCACCGAGCAACGCAAGGTTGTCTGACATGCGCTGCGCACGCACCTGCAGTCCGCGGCTCAGATCGACGGCCGTCTGTGCCGCGCCTCCGGTGAGACGCAGACATTCGCGCAAAGCCAACCATTCCGCATGCCATCCCCCCGCGGACCGTTCGTCCTCACTGAGCAACGAGTTCGTGAGAATAGTGCTCAGCGCCGGAACCTGTAGTGCGGCCGATCTGATCATCGTGGCCAACACCGGGTTTCGCTTATGCGGCATGGCCGAGGAAACACCGCGCCCTGGCGGTGCCGGCTCGGCGATTTCGGCAATCTCGGTGCGGCTCAACGTCAGAACGTCGATGGCGAACTTACCGAGGGCACCCGCCACAAACGCCGTGGTGCTACCGATATCGGCTATCGGGGTACGCAACGCGTGCCAGGGCAACCCGGACGGGGCCAGTCCGGTCCGGGTTGCGAAGGCGGCGTTCAGTTTCTCGACGAACGCCCCGGGTTCGGCGCCCTGCGGTCCGGCGTACTCGAGGTACCCCGCCAGGGTGCCCGCCGCGCCCCCGAGCGATACCGGAAGTGCGGCTGCCACCGCGAGCACACGCGTACGTGCCTCGAGAATGAGCTCCCGCCAACCAGACGCCTTGAGCCCGAACGTCGTCGGCACCGCCTGCACCGCCAGTGTGCGAGCGGCCATGACGGTATTCCTGTGCTCGATCGCCAGGACGGCGAGTGCCTCGGCCACATAACCCAGGTCCGTGGCGACAAGTGCCAGTACGCGCTTGGTCAGGATCATGGCGCCGGTATCGAGGATGTCCTGACTGGTCGACCCACGGTGCACGTAATCGGCCGCGCTCGGATCGATCTCACCCACCACTCGGGTCAGTTCTTTGATCAGACCCACAACGGGATTAGCGGTCTCCCGCGCGGACAGTGCCACGGCGCGGACGTCGATATCGTGGGTGGCCACGGCCTTGGCGATGACATCCGCGGCCCCCCTGGGCAGGACTCCGATATCGGCCTGCGCGGCAGCCAGCGCGGCCTCCGCGTCGAGCATCGCCTGCAGCCACGCGGCATCGGTCAACTCAGCCTCGGCGACAGTGCCGGCGCTGACAGGTGAGAGCAATCCGGTCTCCAGGAAACCGCTCACACCAACACCCCGTGATCACCCACATCCGCGACCGGGCTGGGTGCGCTGGCCAAGGCGGCGCGCGCAATGGCATCGGCGTCGCCCAGGGTCACCGAATCCACACCCGGCCTGATACCCGCCGCGGTGACCCAGTGCACCGACTCGGTGGGAACTCCGTAGGCGAACCGGCGCGGGTGGACCCTTCCGTCGGCACCGATCAAGCGGTACGGGCGCTCGGTCACCGCCAATCCCTTGGTTTGGTAGGCCTTGTGATCATCGGTGGGAATCTCGTAAGGGCGGCATTGTCCGGTCTCCTGCAGGAAGATCAGCAGTGGATCGCTGCTCCGGCGCAGATCCGGCTCATGCAATCGCGCCTCGATGAGACTGCGCGTCCTGACGGCCGAGCCCGGCACCAGGGGTGACTCGATGACCACGGCCGGATCGTGAGTGTCGAAGCGCACCTGCATCTGTGGTCCCACCAGATGCATGACCCCGGCCTCCACCAGCGCGATGATCTCTTCGATCCGCTGGGCCGGAGGACCGATGGACAGAAAGGCATTCAACGGGGTGTACCAGCTCTCCAACTCATCCCGGTACGACTTACCGTCGAGCCCACCGTGGTCCACCGCGAGCCGGATCTCGTTGCGCAGGTCCCGCAATACATCCAGTGCGGCCTTCACCGGACCGTCGACATTGCCCTCGCGCGCCATCACCACATCGGCACGCAGGTGCTCGAGAATCCACGCGGTGAATTCGTCCGGACCGCTGAATGTGCGCTTACCCCAAGGGCGGTCGAGGTCGTCCCATTCCCAGGCGATCTCGAGCAGGTCATGCTCGGACAAGATCGCGTGCAGTTCGCTCTCGTCAGCGTGCAGGTACCGCTCGGAGAAGGCTTGCACCGACAGCCCCCGCTGCGTCAGATGCCCTTCGTAGTAGACACATTCCACCTCTCGCGCGATGAGCGGCCACAGGTCGCGGCGGAACTGCAGGAGACCGCCGAGGTTCTCGCGGAGCTGGGCGATGCGTTCCACCGTGAGCAACCGCGGAAAGTAACGACCTGAAGATCCCTTCTGATTCTCACCCCGTGCGTGATACGGGATCCCGCGGCGCGAGCTGGCATACAGAATGGGTTCCTGCCCCGACGCGCGGTACACCAGCCGGCCTCCGTCATCGCCGTTGTCCCGGACAAACTTTCCGCCCCGACCCACCGTCAGCAGTGCCATGTAGTCGAAGAAGTTCAGCCCCAAACCCCGAACCGCCACGGGCTCACCGGCTTTGATGGTGGACAGATCGATATCGGCCGGGTTCGCCGGTGTGACGTACGTCAGCCCATGAATACGGGCGAGGGAAGCAGCTCGAGCCTCGCCGGGACGCAGACCGGCGGGCACGTGACCGACAGCGAGAATAACGGCACTGAGGTCATGCAACCTCGTGCCATTCTCCAGCCGAACCCCCTGCGGCCCATCGATATCACCGTGGGTGTCGGCCAACGCCACCGCACGGGATCGATGGACTCGCACCGTCATGTGCTCGGGCGCCCACCCGACGACACGCGCGAAACTGTCACTGAGGTAATGACCGTAGAGGGCACGCGTGGGATAGGAGTTGGATCGCAGCGTGCGTGCCTCCGCGATGGCCTTCTCACCGCTACGCGACGGATCACCCAGCAGGGCAAGACTTTGTGCCCACTCATAAAGCGTCGGCCCCGGTTCGATGGGCCCTTCGATGGCGACGCTGTCGTCGGTGAACACAGTGATCTGCGATGCCACGGTGTTCATCAACAGATGCCAGGATTGATCGGTACGCCAGACAGATCCGGCGCCCGGCGAATAGGGATCGACAACGTGCACGACGATTCGGTCCGCGCTGGGCGCTTGACGCTCGTTGGCGCACAGACGCTCCAGCACCGCCAGACCGCGCGGTCCCGCACCGATGATGCATATCTGTTGGTCCGACATTTATCGCGCCCCTACCGCCGAGGTGACTGCCGCCAGCCCAAAATCGGTGTCACCATGCATCCAGGCCAACTCGTCATGCAGATCGGAATCACGCATGGCACCCAACTTCTCGTTACGTTCGATAGCGGCGTCGCCCGCCGCATGCCAAATGCCGATACTGTCCCGCGCCGCAAGTGTCACATCGGCGGTGCGGTCACGCCGCGCCTCGACGTACCTGGTGAATCTGCCGGGCAGCCTGTCCGGGTCGGCGCCGATGAGCGCGCCCAGAACCACCGCGTCCTCGAGCGCCTGACTGGCACCCTGCGCCGCGTAGTGCAGCATCGGATGCGCCGCATCGCCCAGCAACACGACGCGGCCATCGGACCACTGCCGCACCGGGTCGCGGTCCACGAGCGACCAGGATCTCCACTCCCGCCCCAGTTCGAGCAGACTGCGGGCCGTTCCACGCAACGGCGCCAGCTCCCGCAATACTCGCGCCTCACTGACCTCGACGCCTGAAAACGCTTGTGTGACGCCATCGGTACGGCTTGCCGCCAGATTCAGCAGTGAGCCCCCCGCGATGGGATAGGTCACCAGGTGGCATCCGGGCCCGGTCCACCAGGTGACCGAGTTGGATTGCAGGCTCTCGTCCACCTGATCGATGGGCACCGTGGTGCGGTACACCGTGATACCGGCGACTCGTGGTTCACCGTCGTCGAGCAGTGCCCGCCGGATCGACGAATTGATGCCGTCGGCGCCGATGAGACCGTCGCCGTCCACGCTGCTGCCGTCGGCGAGCAGCGCGCGCACTCCCCCGGCATCCTGTTGGTATCCGAATACCTCACTACGGCTACGTAGTTCGATACGCGGGTCCGAGGCACACGCGTCCACCAGGATGCGGTGCAGCTCGGCGCGGTGCACCACCAGGTAGGGGCTGTCGAACCGATGCTGATAATCCGCGCCCAGGCTCATGGCGTTGATCAACCGGTCGACGGTGGCGTCGAAGAGTCGCAACGAATCAACCTGAACGCCGATCCGCTCAATCTTCTCACCCACACCGAGCAGGCCGAGAGCATGTAATCCATTGGGTGCAAGCTGGATACCAGCGCCGATCTCGGCGAACTCGCGCGCCCGCTCCAACACGACCACGTCGTTACCGGAGGCTGCGGCACTCAACGCGATGGCAAGGCCGCCGATACCGCCGCCGACCACAATGAGCCGCGACATCAGATGGCCCCCGCACCGATCCGCGCCGACAATTCCAGTCTCTTGATCTTGGTGGTCGCTGTCTGCGGCAGCTCATCAAGACGCAGATGCAACGGCGGAGCCATCGGCGGCAATTGTGCTGCCGCCGCATCCCACGCGTTCAGATTCAGCGGCACATCATTTTTCGTGCACACGACCGGTTGCGCGAGCCCGCCCGGGCCGGCAACGATGATCACCTCGCTGAGCTCATCCACCGCCAGGAACAGGCGGTCCTCGGCGGCCAGGGTGCTGCCGAAACCGTCGATGAGGTCGACCTCGCGGTCAAGTAGATGGATGCAGCCCCAACGAGTGCGGTAGCCGACATCGCCCATCCGCCACCAACCGTCGTCGAGCTGCTTGTCGTAACGATCTTGCTCGCCGAGGTACGTACGGATTCGCCCGTCGGTGCGCACCTCGATGTAGCCGGGATTCTCCGCCGACGGCGGCTGCCCATTGCGCGACACGATCCGCACATCGGTCATGCCCGGGAACGGATAGCCAACGCACCGTCCATCGGAATCGGCAGAGCGCAGGCGGCTGAAGCCACGTGCGACGATCGGCCCCACCTCGCTTTGACCGTAGAGCTGCCCGAAGAGCGGGCGCCGGCGCTGCGTGGCCGCCAGCAGGGTACGCACGGTGCGCG
Source organism: Mycobacteroides sp. H003 (assembly GCF_001440135.1). Lineage (NCBI taxonomy): Bacteria > Bacillati > Actinomycetota > Actinomycetes > Mycobacteriales > Mycobacteriaceae > Mycobacteroides > Mycobacteroides sp. H003. The sequence continues at coordinate 218,857 of NZ_LJYL01000029.1, read as the reverse complement.
GGTGAATGGCATCGAAGGTGCTGCTGAAGTACTTGACCGAGGCCAGCGGTCGCCGCGGATCGTCGGCCAGCACTTCCCAGTTGATGAATGTGTTCGGATGAGCCTCAAGAATTCCCGGCTTCACCCGCAGGAATATCTCGGCGGCGTGCTCGGGTTCGTCGTCGACGAGCACCACCACGGGGAAACCACGCAGAATCGCGATGGCCAGCGCGGTCACCAGGCGCGAATGTACGAAGGAAACGTGGATGACCAGGGGTTCACGGCGGCGCACCAGTGCCGCTACGGCGGCTTGCGGCCGATACCGCGCCTCGAAGGTGAAGTTGGTGTGCACGGCAAGCTTAGGCACCCCAGTGGTCCCGGAGGTGTGGGTGATGAGTGCGGGATCATGCGGGCTGGGCACGGCGGCGGGTGCGGCCGCGGCGGGAGTAAGTGCCGACAGCGTCACGGCCTGGGGATGCTCACCCTCGGCGAGTAGCACGCGGGAGGTGAGTTCGGCGATGGGCTGACCGGCCAGGTCACCATCCAGTTTGGCGGCATCGGTCAGCAAGGTCGGATTGCCGACGCGCCCGATGAGGGTCGCCACGGTCAGGCCATCGAGTTTGGGGGACAACAGAACCGGTACCGCACCGACGCGGGCCGCGGCACAGGCCGCCAGCGTGATATCAAAACCGTCGGACTTGTGGATGACCAGCTTGTCTCCCGGCACGACACCGGCAGCGCGTAACCGCCGCCCGATGTCATCAACGGCCGCCGCCACCTGAGCGATGGTCGACGTGCCTTCCAGTTGCGGGGCCAGCGACGGTCGATGGTCCAGCGTCAGCGTGTTGGTGGGGTGCTTGCGTGCCGCGCGCTCGAAGAGCGTACCGAGCTTGATACCGCGGTTTCCGATGCGCTGCAGAATCATTGGGATACTCCGGCTTTCTGGACAACACTGGCTTCCTCGGTGATGCGCGCGATGGCGTCCACGGTGGTCTGCATATCGGCGCGGAGTTTGTCGCCCCATTCGCGGACAAAACGTTCCTTACCCTCTTCGTCGAGGTGGGACATGATTTCGGTGATGCCCTCGGTGGGCCTGCCCATCCGGTAGTGGTGCCGCAGGATCGATCCGCCCTCGGCAGCGTCGACGAAGTAGCTCCAGACGCTCTCCTGCAGTTCACCGGAACGGTTCAGGATCGACCAGCTGAATTGCTTCGGCGCTTCGGCCGCCACAATCTCGCTTTCGGTCTGCCAGCCGCCGCGCACCACGGGCGCCCAGGCGACGACATCGGTCGCACGGTTGTTGTTTCCACGGAAGCGGGCACCGACCTGGCCCGGTTCGCCTGATATCCATTGTCCACCAATGCATTCAGGGCTCCAGCGACCACTCTCGGGGAGGTCGCTGACCAATGCGTACAGCTCGTCGGGGGAAGCGGTGCAGAAGGCGCTGGTTTCGATTTCGAAGAGGCTCACGCATCAAAGGCTGGCACCGGCGGTAGGGGGCAGCGACGTATCCGCGAAAGGTCCGTCAAGTTGGTTTTCGGGTCCGTCAAGTCCACCAGCCGGATCGACGCAAACGCCTGGTCGTGGCCGGGAATCAGGCGGGAAGCAGAACGAGACGGGTGCCGCCCATCACTTCGGTCTCGATACGCCGATGGGCCCGCGCGGCTTCCGAAAACTGCATCAAGTCAATGAAATTCGGAACAAGCTCGCCCTCGGCGAGCAGAACCGCCATGCGCTGGGCCGCGGCGGCGAGTTGACGGGTCGAGGCCCTGGACATGACAAACCCGCGAATGGACCCGCTCTTGCGGTACAGCGGCCCAAGTGGGACAGGCCGCTGTGTCTCCGGAGTTCCGTCACCCGATATCAGGACGATTCGGCCGTGCGGCGCAAGCAGATCCACCGCCGCGACGACGTCGTTGACACCCGAGGTATCGAGGTAGATGTCGATGGCACCATGATGTGTCTTGCTGACCAGCGGTGCCCAATCGGCGGCGTAGTCGTACACCTCGTGAGCGCCGAGTTGCAGACATCTGTCCCGGCTCCGCGCCGAGGACACCGCGATCACCGTCGCACCGGATCGCGCCGCTAGGGCAACGGCAGCCGACCCCACGTTCCCGCCGGCGCCGACGATCAGCACCGTCTCCCCTGCCTTGATCTCGCCGTACTCGACGGTCGCCAGGTAGGCGGTAGAGGCGGGGTGTGCCACCGCGACGGCCGTCACCGGATCTACCTCGGCGGGCAACTCGTACAACCTGTCCACCGGGACTGCGGCGAATTCCGCTGTGGCCCCTTGCCGTCCGTCATACCCGAGACTTGTGCACCACACCCGGTCGCCGGCCCGAAAGCCCCCAGACGGCTGCGCGACCGTGCCCACCAGGTCGCGTCCCACCACAAACGGCAGTGGAATCGCGGTGGGGTACGAGCCTGAACGCACAAAGGTATCTACCGGGTTGACCGCCACCGCGTCGACCTTGACGAGCACTTCATCGGGCGAGATGTCGGGTTCGGGAAGCGTGCCGTACCGGATGTTCTCGGCGGGTCCCCGCTGCTCGATGTAGGCGGCGCGCATGCACACATCTTGCGGTATGTCTGGCGCACCCACAATGTGACGGATTACGTTGCCAATGCTTGCTATTCACGCATTGGGCACGGGCAACGGGGCGCGTGGTACCCCGGGAGTTCCTAGCCGACCGGCGATCCATGGAAACGCCTGGGCAAATGCCTCCTGCGCATATGCCCAATCGTGGTTGCCGGTGCGCCTCACCACCGCGCAGTCGATCCCCACGGGCACCGCCGCGTCGCACAGCCGGGCAGCCGCGATCGGGCCGGTGAGCTGCTCCTGTCCCGCCCTGATCTTCGCGGTTGTCGAGACGTCCAGCCACCCCGCCACGTCCTGGTATCGACGGTGACTGTGTAAGGCGGTGAGCGTGTCGAACAGTGCCCATTGCCTTTCGTCGCCGCCGTAGAGCCGCTCCACGGTCTGCTCCTTGGTGCCCGCATTCGGAGTGAGGTCACCGGCCATATCGATGAAAGAGTGAAACAGCTCCGGGTGGGTGATGACCAGATCGGCCGCGCACGTGCCGCCCATCGACCACCCGGCGACGCCCCAGTTCTCGGGATTTGGACTCGTCTCGAATTCGGAATTTACATACGGGATAACTTCTTTGGTGACGTGAGCGGCCACGTTTCCACGAGGACCGTCCACGCATTCGGTGTCGTTGTTGAAGGTTCCACCGGTATCGACGAAGACCAGTACCGGGCTGACTCCGTCATGAGACTGCGCGAAACGGTCCATGACTCCGGCGGCGTTTCCCTGACGGACCCAGTCGGCCGGTGTCGACCACGCTCCGGAAATCATGACCACCACGGGAAGCTTCGGCGGCGCGGGACTCGCGAACCAGGCGGGCGGCAGATAGACGTACTCGGTTCGGTGTTGGAAGCCCGCAACATCCGCCGGGATGTCGACCGGAACCACATGCCCGGTTGCCGTGGGCCCCTTGCCTTTCAGATCCTGCGCCACAGCCATATCGGTCTCACCGGGCAGCGGACCCGCGGTCACCGCGGCCCACGCCAGACGCAGCGTGTCGTAGTAGTCGATCCACTGATTCAGCACGGTCAACGCGGCCAGCAGGCACAGTGGGGCGGCCAGCACCATCACGCCTCGGCGCAGCCACCGCGCGCCCACCCAACCGACGATCGCGATAACCAAAGCCACTGCGGCAAAACCGATCCAGATCCACAACATGAGCGGCGGCGGGTTGTCCGCCATCCCCTGAGAGGTGATGTACCAATACGCCAGTGCGCCTGCGCCCGCACCGCATACCGCGGCGCCCGGCCCCCACACCCGCAGCCAGCTGCGCGGTCGGCGATAGAGCCCAACGACCAGGGCCAGCGCCGCCACGACCTGAATCGCCACCGGGAGCCAGCCATGGATCAGGGAGGGGCCCGCGTACAGCGGATTGTTCCGCGCGTAATCAGGCAACGCGGCCAGTACCCATGTCCCCGACGGCGGCACGCCATGATTGTCGGTGCCCTTCCTGTAAGAAGGTTCCGCGCATTCTGGAGAATTGCTGGGAATCGCCGAATCTTGGAGGTGACGGACAATGCCCATGGTGGTTGCCGGTGAACCCCCGCCCGACAAATAGTGCAGAAATGACGCGGGTTGTCCTGATCGTGCTGTGCGCGCTACAGGTCACCATGCAGCTCTACGTGTGGATTCCGATCCACGATGCCGTATCGGAGTCCTACGGCGGACACAACATGACGCCCGCCCTCTCCTCTGCACTCTTCGGATACGCGGCCGGATTCTTGCTGTTCGGTCCCGTCACCGATCGATTCGGACGCCGACGTGTGCTGATCGCCGGGGTATCGGTGATGGCCTTGCTCACCCTTCTGGTGCCGTGGGCTCCCACACCGGCGTTGCTCGGATTGATCCGTGTGCTGCAGGGTTTCGCCGGTGGTGCGTTCTCTCCGTCCGCCTTGAGCTATCTCGGAGAGGCGCTGCCCCGCCGGACGGCAACTACCGCGATCGGTGCGGTATCCACCGCGTATCTGATGGCCGGGGTGCTCGGGCAGGTGATGGCCTCCCTCATCACCCACGCGAGGGGCTGGCAATGGGTGTTCTGGGTCAGTGCGGCCGGACTCGCGCTGAATGTCCTACCGCTGGCATTCGTCATGCGGGAGCAGCGCGGCGGCGATTCCTCGGCACGGGTGGTGTCCGGTTTCGCCGCGCAAGCCCGTCTACTCACCCGCCGAGACATCGCAGTTCCGCTGGCCGCGGTGTTCGTGCTGATGTTGTCGTTCGTGGCGATGTACACGAGCCTGGCGACCCAGTTGGTGGATGCGTTGCACTTGCCTGAGTCCATGGGTACCACCATTCGGCTGGCAGGCATTCCCGGGATGCTGGTCGCCCCGTTCGTCGGCTCCTGGGTGGGCAAGGTCGGTACCGAAACCGGTGCGTTGGTCGGGTACTCGCTGGCCGCTGTCGGGCTTGCGGTGGAGGCCCTGGGCGCGGGCTCCGTTCCCGTCATCATCGTGGGCAGCAATATCTTCGTCGCCGGTATCGCCATCGCATCAACGGCGATGGTCACCATGTTCGGCGATCGGGCGGCGCCCCGGCGCGGTGCCGGTACCGCCCTGTACGGCTTCACGGTTTTTCTCGGCGCCAGCGCCGCGCCCTACCTCGCCCACGCCCTCGGATTCCGGCCCCTGCTCGGGGTGCTGGTGACGGCGCTGATCGGCGGAGCAGTGCTCGTCGCGAGCTCACGACGGAATGCATCTGGGCCGGTCAAGACGACGGTGGACATAGGCACCCAGCGCAGTCCGCTACCATGACCGACGGAGGATTCGCCTAGTGGCCTATGGCGCTCGCCTGGAACGCGGGTTGGGTTAATAGCCCTCAGGGGTTCAAATCCCCTATCCTCCGCCACTGCAGGACCGCATCAAGGAGGGCAATGGCTGCCGGACGCCGGACGGCGACCATCGTTCTGACCAGCAGCCATGCCGCTCTCTCCTTGATCGCGGGACTGCTTTTTTCTTTTTCGTGCTGCCCCGCTGGCCCGAACTGAACGGGACCACCAGCCACGCCTTAGGTACCGGCCTGCGCATCGTCTCCGGGGTACTGCTGGCGGCCGCCGGTGTCCCCGCCCTGATCCGGTGGCGACAGACCCGCCGGCCTGAGTTCGCGACACCGCAGCTCGCGCTCACGCTGCGGGCGGCGGCCTTCATCGGCCATTTCCTGGCCGGTGCGCTGATCATCGGTACGGCGACCGCCGAGATCTGGCTGAGCCTGGATCGGTTCGGCATCTGGGAGTTCGGGGCGTACGGCGCGGCCGGGGCGATCGGAATCCTGGCCTTCGCGGCCTATCACCTGGCATTCGTGGCCGAAAGCCCGGAAAAGGAACGCAAGCCCCGTCCGGCCAAGAAGAAGCCCACCGAGGTCACCGAGCCCACACTGGACACGGACGAGACCGCGAAGGCCGACGAACCCCCTGCCGAGGAGTCTGCGGTTGACGAGGCAGTCGAGGCTGCCGCTCAGGACACCGAGGACACCGAAGCCACCCCGGACATCGAGGACGGGGAAGCGCTCGAACCGGCACGCGGTCTACGGAACCGTCGCACCCGCAGGTCCTAGATCGCGTCCTTCCCCTGGGAGGACAAAACGAGCACCGAACCGTCCTTAGGCGCGAACGCTTTGACCTCCCATCCGCCCTTCGCGGTGTTGGTGGACAACATTCGATCAAGCTCATCGCTGCGTTCGAACTGCGCGGAGGACGGCACACCCGCATCGAGTGTCTTCCACAGACGTGGCCTGGTGGCCAGGACCATGCTGGAGCGGAAGGGTGCCACGTACGCGGCCAACTGCTGGGGTGGCATTTCGATGATGGCGTCCACCCAATACGTGGTGTTCGGACCGGGCAGGGGCTCGTCGCCGAAGAAGCCCTGGACCCACTCACCGGTCACCGGCTGCGGCAATTTCGGAAAACGCTGCTCCAAGGGTTCGGAGTCGTAGCGGATCGGCGACGCTCCGGTCTTTTGTGGCGTATAGGAGGTTTGGGTGGATTTGGGCTCATCCCAGGCCGAGCAGCCGCTCACCGCGAAAAGCGCCACGGCGCAGGCCACCGCCCAACGTTTCATTACTGCACGGTACCGGCAGGACGAGATCGCGTTGCCAGTATCCAAATGGCCACCGCAAGGAACAGCAACGGAAAGAAGGCCGAGTCGAAAACTCTTTCGCCACGCGACATCTGTGCGATCACGGCGTCCCACGCGGTGATATACGACCCGAAATCGGGGTTTATCCGCATCGCGCGGACGTACAGCATCAGATACCACCACATGGACACGATCGCCGCGATCACAACCGTCACCGCCGTCCACCGCCACCGCTGGGCACCACGAGCGATCAGGATCTGGTTGACCAACAACACCATCAACGGCACCGTCCACACCCAGTGATGACCCCATGCCAATGGAGAGACCACGCACCCGACCATGCCGACCACCGTGACGGCCAGCAGCTCCCGCCCGTCTCCGTGCGCTCTGCGGGCGGCGGCCATTCCCAGCAGCGCGGCTCCGCCCGCGAGCAGCACCCACAACCACGTCGGCATCGATTGCGGCGCATAGATATTCGACAGTGCACCACCTATCGATGCATTGGCAGGATGGTCCAGGGAACCGATGTGGCCAGTGGTACGCACCGCACCCAGCCAGTAGTCGGACGAATCCGAAGGCAGCACAATCCATCCCAGTACCACCGTGCCCACGGCCGTGACCATGGCCGTCACCGCCGCCCTCCACTGCCGGGAGATCAGCAGGTAGGGAACGAAAATGATGGCCGTGAGTTTGACGCCCGAGGCCACACCCACCGACCAACCGCGCCAGCGCGCATCCGCTGGCCTCGTGAGATCCCAGATGATGAGCGCGGCCAGCACGAGATTGACCTGCCCCTGCCACAGGGTTCCATGGACTGGCTGAATATCCCAGGCCACCAAGTTCATTCCCACACACGCGACAGCCAACGGTCCATCGGCCGAGAATCCAAGAACCCGCCAGCACCGCCAGATGATGGCGAACAGCGCCCCCAGATTCACCAGGAACCAGATAACCTTCGCCGTCCCCAACGGCACGAAACCCAGAGGGGCGAAGAGTAATCCTGCGAACGGCGTGTACGTGAACCATCCGGCATCCGGAATCTCTGTGGCGTACAGCGGCTCGCCGTGCAGAACCCGCAGACCCCCGAACCGGTAGGTCATCAGATCGCCACCATTGCTGAACAGTCCGAAGCTGTTCGGGGCGTTCAGCGGTATGAGCCAATGCTGTAGCAGCACCGCCACAACGCCGACCGCCAGCCATAGGCCAGCCGCCCGCCACGACATCCTGCGGACCGTCACTACTGCTTCCTATCGGTATCCCGGGACGGCTGAACGCGTTTCGGTTCTCCCGGCATCTTCGGGTAGTTCGGCGGGTAGGGCATATCGCCCAGTCCGTTTGCCTCGTCCCGTTCTACCATCTCAAGCAGCGGCTCGATCGACTGCGGCGCATCATCCATATCGGCCATGGGGTCCGGACGTTTCCGGAGCAGGTCGGGCACGGTCGCGATGGTGAAGTCGTCGGGCTCGGCGTCGGCGAGTTCTTCCCACGTCAACGGCGTGGAAACGGTGGCGATCGGCGTGCGCCGCACCGAGTAGGCCGATGCCATGGTGCGATCACGCGCGTTCTGATTGAAGTCGATGAAGATGCGCTCGCCGCGTTCTTCCTTCCACCACGAGGTTGTCACCTGCCGGGGTGCGCGCCGTTCCACCTCGCGGGCCAGCGCGATACCGGCACGGCGCACCTCGATGAAATCCCAGCGGGTCTCGATGCGCAGATAAATGTGGATGCCGCGGCCGCCGGAAGTTTTCGGATAGGCGACAAACCCCAGCTCATCCAGTAGTGGACGCAGCACATCGAGCGCCACCGACTTGGCTTCGTCGAATCCGGTACCCGGCTGCGGGTCCAAATCGATACGCAGCTCGTCCGGGTGGTCCAGATCGGGGTATCGCACCTGCCACGGATGTAACGTCACCGTGCCCATCTGCGCCGCCCACACGATCGCGGCGGGCGTGGTCACCCGCAGGACCTCGGCAGTGCGGCCGGACGGAAACGTCACCTCGCAGCTGTCCAGGTAGTCGGGATAGTGCTTGGGCAAGCGCTTTTGGTAGATCTCCTCGCCGTCGATGCCGTCGGGGAAGCGCTGCAGATGCGTGGGACGCTCCCGCACCGCGTTCATCATCGGGCCGAGCGCGACGGTGCGGTAGTACTCGGCGAGATGTCGCTTGGTGCCGCCAGCGGCCCCCAACTGAGGGAAGTACACCTTGTCAGGGTTGCTCAGCCGGACGGCGATGCCGTCGACATCCAGTTCCTCGGCGGGCGTGGGCATTACCGTCATCATATGGGAATGGACCTGCCCGTCATGCCTCCTATCGCGCCAATGCTTGCGAAACCTGTCGCGAAAATCCCGGCCGGCGCGTCGTACGAGCCCAAGTGGGATGGGTTCAGGTCGATCGTCTTTCGCGACGGCAACGAGGTGGAGCTGGGCAGTCGCAACGAAAAGCCGCTGACCCGGTACTTCCCGGAGCTGGTGACGGCCGTGCTGGCCGAGCTACCGCCGCGGTGCGTTGTCGACGGGGAGATCGTGATCGCCACCGAGTCGGGTCTGGACTTCGAGGCGCTGCAGCAGCGGATTCATCCGGCCGATTCCCGGGTGCGGCTGCTCGCTGAGCAGACGCCCGCCTCATTCATCGCTTTCGACCTGCTCGCGCTGGGTGACGAGGACTTCACTGGACGACCGTTCAGCGAGCGCCGCGCCGCCCTGACGGATGCGCTGTCCGGAGCAGGCACCTCGATTCATCTCACCCCCGCCACCACCGATCACGACACGGCACAGCACTGGTTCGAGGAGTTCGAGGGTGCCGGAACCGACGGCCTCATCGCGAAACCACTGGCCCTCGCCTACCAGCCCGACAAACGGGTGATGTTCAAGATCAAACCCGAGCGCACCGCCGATTGCGTGGTGGCCGGGTATCGGGTGCACAAGTCCGGTGATGACGCCATCGGATCGCTACTGCTCGGCCTGTACCAGGACGACGGTGCGCTGGCCTCGGTCGGCGTGATCGGCGCGTTTCCGATGGCCGAACGCAAGCGGCTCTTCCAGGAGCTGCAGCCGCTCGTCACCGATCTGGAGGATCATCCTTGGAACTGGGCGGCTCATCAGGCCGGTGAACGCACTCCGCAGAAGAACGCCGGTTCACGCTGGAATGCCGGCAAGGACCTCTCGTTTGTCGCGCTGCGCCCCGAACGGGTGGTGGAGGTCCGCTATGACCACATGGAGGGCGTGCGGTTTCGCCACACCGCGCAATTCAACCGCTGGCGCCCGGATCGCGATCCACGTTCCTGCACCTATGAACAGCTCGAACGGCCAGTTGCATTCAGTCTCAACGAGATTGTTCCGGGCCTGGTGTGACCGGCGCCGGACGATTCGCGCCGAGCCCTTCCGGTGACCTGCACATAGGAAACCTGCGCACGGCATTGTTGGCATGGCTGCTGGCACGCGCGACCGGCCGCAGGTTCCTCATGCGGGTGGAAGACCTGGACACCCGCACCAGCTCCACCGTGGCACGGCGCCAGCTGGCCGACCTCGCCGCGATCGGTCTGGAGTGGGATGAACCCGTGGTCTGGCAGTCGGATCGGAACACCGCCTACGAGTCAGTGTTGGCGACACTGCGATCTCGCGGCCGGTTGTTCGAATGTTATTGCAGTAGAAAAGATATCGCCCAGGCACCCACGGCGCCGCATTCGCCACCCGGCGCATACCCGGGCACCTGCCGAAACCTGTCGGAATCTCAGCGAGCACAACACCGCGCGGCCCGCCCCGAACGCCCGCCCGCACTGCGGCTGCGCACGGAGAACTCGGCCTTCACCGTGCAGGATGCGCTACTCGGTGAATACACCGGTCTGGTGGACGATTTCGTGGTGCGCCGCGGCGACGGTGTGATCGCCTACAACGTCGCGGTGGTGATCGACGATCACGCGCAGGGCATCGACCAGGTGGTGCGCGGCGATGATCTGCTGGCCTCCGCGCCCCGCCAGGCCTACCTTGGTGCGTTGCTGGGCTACCCGGTGCCGACGTACGCCCATGTTCCGCTCGTTCTGAACACCACGGGCGCGCGGCTGGCCAAACGCGATGGCGCGGTGACCGTTGGCGATCTGGGTGCGCGGCGGACCTTCGATTTGATATGCGACTCCCTCGGATACGAGGCCGCCAATGCCGCGGAGCTGCTGGGACAGTTCGATGTGCGGCGCATCCCGCACGACCCGTGGATATACCCGGGCTGATCCGAAGCAGCCTGTCTGCACCGGAACTGTGTTAGCCTCCCGCGGTGTTTCGTGCCCTCGCGCTCGCACTTCTAACACTGCTGGCAGTAGCCGGGTGTGGGGGCCAAGCACAAGAATCGCTGCGGGTGGGCACCGAGGGCGTCTACGCGCCATTCAGTTTTCACGATGAGCGCACCGGGGAGCTGACCGGATACGACGTGGATGTCGCCCGCGCCGTCGGCGAGAAACTTGGCCGACCCGTGGAGTTCGTCGAGATCCCGTGGGACGCGATCTTCGCCGGGTTGGACGCCGAGCGGTTCGACGTGGTGGCCAATCAGGTGACCATCACCCCGGAACGTCGGGCCAAGTACGACCTGTCCACGCCGTATGCGGTCGGCGAGGGCGTGATCGTCACCCGGGCCAACGACAACACCATTCACAGCCTCGCCGATATCCGCGGCAAGGTGGCGGCCGAGAATGCCACGAGCAACTGGTCCCAGATCGCCCGCGACGCCGGCGCCCGGGTCGAGGCGGTCGAGGGCTTCACCCAATCCATCACTCTGTTGAGCCAGGGCCGGGTCGATGTCGTGGTCAACGACAGCATCGCGGTCTACGCCTACCTGGCGAGCACCGGTGACCCCGCGGTGAAGATCGCCGGGAGCACCGGTGAACGCAGCGAGCAGGGGTTCGCCGCCCGTAAGAACAGCGGTCTACTGCCCGAGTTGAACAAGGCACTGGAGCAGTTATCCGCCGACGGCACACTGACCCGCATCTCCGAGAAGTACCTCAAGGCCAACGTAAGCGGGACAACCAAAATCGAAGCTGCACAGGGCAGATCAAACACTCAACTGGTGCTGGACAACCTGTGGCCGATGGCGCGCGCCATGCTCACGGTTACCCTTCCGCTGACCGTCATCAGCTTTACGATCGGGCTGGTCATCGCCCTCGGGGTGGCGCTGGCCCGCATGTCCGATCGTCGGGTGCTCTCCGGTCTTGCCCGCATCTACATCTCGATCATCCGGGGTACCCCGCTGCTGCTTCAGCTGTTTCTGATCTTCTTCGCGCTGCCCGAATTCGGGGTGAAGATCAGTCCGTTTCCCGCCGCGGTCATCGCCTTCAGTCTCAACGTGGGCGGCTACGCCGCCGAGATCATCCGGTCGTCCATCCTGAGCATCCCCCGCGGGCAATGGGAGGCCGCCTCAAGTCTGGGCATGAGTTACCGCACCACGTTGTGGCGCATCGTCATTCCGCAGGCCAGTCGGGTCGCGGTGCCCCCACTGTCCAACACGCTGATCTCCCTGGTGAAGGACACCTCGCTAGCATCGGCAATCCTGGTGACCGACGTGATGCGCACGGCACAGGTTGCCGCGGCCCCCACCTTCCAGTTCTTCACGCTCTACGTCACCGCCGGCGTTTACTACTGGATCGTCTGCATGGCGATGTCGGTGGTGCAGGACCGCGTCGAGGAACGTCTAGCCAGGTCTGTTGCCCACTAGGTGATGCGTACCGGAAGGTCGGCCAGTCCGCGCAGCGTGACGTTCGGCTTGTAGCTGGGCTCACCGGTCAACCTCACATCGGGGAACCGTGCGGTGATCGAGCTCAACGCCAGCTTGGCCTCCAACCGCGCCAGCGGAGCGCCCAGGCAGAAATGTGGTCCGTGCCCGAAGGCCAAGTGTTTGATCTCGGCGCGATCCGGATCGAAGACGTCCAGATCCGGGCCGATCTCCGGATCACGTTGCGCGGCAGCAAGCATCAACAGCACCCACTCACCGCTGGGGAAGGTGAAGCCACCAACCGCCATATCACCGTCGGCGACCCGGGCCACCATATGCACGGGCGGGTCATAGCGCAGTGTCTCCTCGATGACCGCCGCCGCACGATCAGCGTTCTGTCCCAACAGTTTCCACTGATGCGGAGTCTGCAGCATAGCGAGCGACGCGTTGGCGATGAGGTTGACGGTGGTCTCGTGTCCGGCGATGAGCAGCAGCGTGCAGGTGGAGATAATCTCTTCCTCGGTGAGCTGGTCACCGGCCTCCTCGACCTGGATCAGGGCCGACAGCAGATCATCTCCGAGGTTGCGACGGCGGGCCGCTATGAGATTGGCGAAGTAGTCCCACATCCAATGGGCCGCCTGGAATCGTTCGTTCATGTTGGCGGGCGCCTGACCGGTCAATGCGAAAACCGGATCCAGCCCTTGACCCAGCAGCGCTGAGGCCCTGCCGAATTCGGGCTCGTCCTCGATCGGTACCCCCAGCATCCGGCAGATCACCGCGACGGGCAGCGGATAGGCGAAATCTGTGACCAGGTTGACGGTGCCGCGCCGCGCGATGTCTTCCAGAAGCTGATCGACGAGGTTCTGAACGTCTTCGGCCATCGCATTGATCACCTTGGGTGCGAACGCCTTCGCAGCCAGCTTGCGCAGCCGGGTGTGATCGGGGGCGTCCAGCCCCAAGAACGAGGGCCTGGCGATCAGGTTGGGATTCTGTGCGAGCTGGCGCTGGACGATCTTCGACTTACGGCGATCCGACGACGCGTGCGGGTGGCGCAGCACGGCGTTGCAGTCGGCGAAGGTCGCCAGCACGCTCACGTCCATGCCCGGCGGGTGCACCGGGCCGGCCTGCGTCTGCTCGACCAGCTGGCGGTACACCGGGTATGGATTGGCACGATTGGCCGGGTCGAGCACCTGAAGTAGCAGGGTGCCCGGGTCAGTCGTAGTAGGCATGTGTCCAGTGTGCGCCTGGATCTGGAGATGCGCCCGAACCGCAGCCGCTCCGGCCGTCGGGATTCAGCGGTAGTAGCGCCCCAGGGTCTCTTCGCGCAGCTCCTCGAAGCGGCCGTCCACGATGCTGGCCCGAATGCGGTCTACCAGCCCGATGGTGAATCGTTCGTTGTGGATGGTGGCCAAGGTGGATGCCAGGATCTCCTTGGCCTTGAACAGGTGGTGCATGTAGGCCCGGGTGTAATGCGCGCAGGTGTAGCAGTCGCACTCGGCGTCGATCGGGGTGAAGTCCCGGCGGTACCTGGATCCGGTGATGTTCACCCGGCCGTCGCGGGTGTAGACGGCGGCATTGCGCGCGACCCGGGACGGGGACACACAGTCGAAGGTGTCCGCACCGGCGGCCACGGCCGCGAACAGGTCATCGGGCTCGCTGATCCCGAGGAGGTGGCGCGGTTTATGTTCGGGCAGTTCGGATGTCACCCATCCGACAATGGTGCCGAGGTTCTGTTTTTCCAGCGCGCCACCGATCCCGTAGCCATCGAAGCCCCGGCCTTCCTCGCTGACAAGCGATTCCAATCCGCGTGCGGCCTGACGCCGCAAATCCTCGTACTGTGCGCCCTGCACCACGCCGAACAACGCCTGATAGGGCTTGTCGGCACGCTCGCGCGTCAGCTTCTCGTGCTCGTCGAGGCACCGCTGCGCCCACTCGTGGGTGCGCTGTACCGAATTCTCTTGATAATCACGGGTGTTGATCAACGTGGTGAGCTCGTCGAAGGCGAACATGATGTCGGCACCCAGCTGATGCTGGATCTGCATGGACACCTCCGGAGTGAACCGGTGCGTCGACCCGTCCAGGTGTGACGTGAAGGTGACACCCTCATCGTCGACGTGGGCAAGCTTGTCCTTACCGGCAACGACGTGATTGTCGGCGCGGGCCCGGTCGACCTCCATCGCCATCACCTTGCGTGCCCCCGAGCCGAGGGAGAGCACCTGAAACCCGCCGCTGTCGGTGAACGTAGGGCCCGGCCAGTTCATGAATGCACCGAGCCCTCCGGCCTCGTCCACGATGTCGGGGCCGGGCTGCAGATACAGGTGGTAGGCGTTGGCGAGCACGGCCTGAGCACCGAGAGCGGCCATGGTCTCGGGCAGGACGGCCTTGACGGTGGCCTTGGTTCCGACGGCGATGAAGGCGGGAGTTTGGATGTCCCCGTGCGGGGTGTGGATCACCCCGGCCCGGCCCGCGGTTCCCGGCAGGGTGGCGTCGATGGAGAAGTACTGGTCAGTCATCGGAGGCTATTTTGCCTTGGGCGTGTCGGCCTCCCGGCTTTCGGCTCTTCGCCCATGCGGCTTATCGCAGTCGTAGGCTCGGGGCATGACATCGACGTCGGATCTGCACGCGCTGGAGCAGGGCACCACTACCCAGGAAGCCCTGGTCTTCTTCGACAACCTGGAGCCCGTGCGATCAGAGGAGCTGGTCGGCCAGCGCTGGCACGGCGGCGAGGTGCCCACCGGGCATTCGATGGACGGCATCCTGACGGTGTCGGGGTGGTACGGCAAGCAGTTCGACGATGTGGACCATGTGCATCCGCTGCTGTTCAGCGATGGTGGCGGCGATATCTTCGCGGTCGATCCGATGCTGGCGCCGATGGGGCTCGCGGGCCGGATCAGCGGGCTGACCGAGTCTCCCATGGTGAAGCGGACGTCACCGACCGCATTGTCGGCGCTCAAGCCGCTGATCCGGACCAACAAGCACCGCGCCCGGCTCCGCAATATCGAGTTCCGTGGCGCCGTCAGCGCGGCCATGGTCTACGACCACAAGGCGATCATCGACCATTTCCGCAAGGTGGATGACGACACACTGCTGGGCATCATGGACCTGCGGGACATGGACCAGCCGTACTTCTTCACGTTGCGCCGCGACTGAACACGGTTGCCCGCAATCGCCGCCGCCGGTGGCGCATTTCTCCTCGCGGTGCTGTGGTTTGACCTGATGTTCGACGTGCAGGTACGCAGCCATCGCGAGCCGGCATTACCGGATTCAGTGCTCGTCTCCATCCGCGCCTACTACCGTCGCGTGACCACCGACGCGTCACCTATGGGTGCACTGGTCAGCGTCGCAATGCTCGCGACCGTCGCGGCAATCGTCGTGGAGATCGCGCAGGGCCGGACCGCTGGCGGGCCCTGCTGGCTGTCGTTGGCCGCTGCCTTGACTGCCATCGGAATCGCCACGGGGCGCACCTTCGGCAATGCACGACGGTTGGCGCAGAACACCGACACATCGGAGGTCCAAAGTCGCCTCGCCCGACTCATCTATCGCGACCATCGGATCTGCTTGGGCAGCATGGCGATCGCTGTCGGTCTGCAGATCGCACTGGGCCTCGGCTGGCCCCAGGTCTGACGGTGTCTAAGCTGCCCAAGTGAGGGCGCCGAAATGATCTTGTTGGAGCGATCTTTCGCCTACGCACCGCCGCAGGTCTGGCGTGTGATGATCGATCCTGATCTGTGGTCGCTACAGACCAACGGGTTCCGGCCCGAGGTCGGTTGTGAGTACCGCGTCACCCACCCCGCGATCATCGGCACCCGACTACTAGGGACGGGTGATTGCACGGTCGTCGCCGCGAATCCGGGTGAGCTGTTGGCCGTTAAATTCGTGGGCGCGGTGCGTGAGGGAAATCCCGCCTGCTGGACCATCAGCCACCGTCTGACTGCCGAGGACGGCGGGACCACCCTCACCACGTGTCTCGATGGGGTGGATGTCCACGACCAGTCCGAGAGGGTGCTGATGCGCATCGTGTCGGAGAGCACGGCGCGATCCGCATACGTACTCGAAGAGTGCCTGGCGAATCGCTACCGGATACCCGCCGCAGACGACGCCGGTGCCGGAGGGGTCTGATCCCGAGGACCTCGTTGATACGAGTTCGCGTGACACTGTTCTTGGAATGCGCGACTAGTTCTTGGAATGCGCGGATACCCTTGCCGCACTGACGATCCCACATCAGCTTCCGATCGACTCTGTCAAGTCGAGCAGATCCACTGTGCACTGGGCGATGCCAGACGACACTTCCAATCTTTGTGAATGCTATGAAGCCGCACTAGCCGTCCCGTTACGCCATGCAGTGATATCGCAGGCAGAGGGCCCCACGTGACACAGCAACGAGTTCCGATCGAGATTTTGGACCACACATCGGCGCGATAGCGGTTGCGTGCCCAAATTCGCTGTGGTGAGCTTCGCGGGCATCGGCGTGGCAAAGGCGGCATGTTCTTGCGATGTGTTTAAACCGGTCGGGGAATGTGCAAGGAGTGCACTGTGCGTGTGGTTTTCACTGCCCTAAGGAGGGCCCCAAAGCCGTTGATGCCAGTATTGGCGATGTTGGTTTTGCTTGCCACGAGCCCATCACTGGGCGTAGCCCATGCCGGCCTCGACGATGAGCTCAACGTGATTGACGGCAAGGGCCGGTCGTTGCGCATTCAACAATGGGACACCTTTCTCAACGGTGTATTTCCGTTGGACCGCAATCGATTAACACGGGAGTGGTTTCATTCCGGGCGGGCCGCCTACGAAGTGAGCGGACCCGGCGCCGCCGATTTTGAGGGCACGCTGGAGTTGGGCTACCAGGTGGGCTATCCGTGGTCACTCGGGGTTGGCCTCAATTTCAATTACACGACGCCCAATGTATCGGCGCTGTATGGGGTGCCCAATCCGTTTGTCGCCGGCCCCTCTCTGGCCGGGGAGTTGGCCAATGCCGCCGCTACCGGCGGCGTGCCGAATCTGGCCAACGTCAAGACCGGCGCTGAAGACTCCTACGTACAGACCACCAATTTGCTGCCCAGCGCCGGGATCAATGTCGATCTCGGCAACGGTCCCGGGATACAGGAAGTCACAACGTTTTCTGTAGCTATCAAAGGCGCGAAGGGCGCCGTAGCCGTCAGCAACGCGCACGGAACCGTCACCGGCGCTGCCGGGGGCGTGCTGCTACGCCCCTTTGCACGGCTCATCAGCGCGGCAGGGGACAGCGTCACCACCTACGGCAGCACTTGGGACATGCGCTGACCGACAGCAATCGCACATAAAAATACCCCCTGAACTGCAGTAACAGTCAGGGGGTAATGGCGGTGGCGGAGGGATTTGAACCCTCGGACGGGGGTTACCCGTCACACGCTTTCGAGGCGTGCTCCTTAGGCCGCTCGGACACGCCACCGCCGAAGAGACTACAGGCAGGCCGGCCCGATCCCCCAATCGGTTGACCCGGCCACCGGCGACAGGCGCGGCTGCAGCCGCAAGCGAAAGCGCCATATCGCGTTATCACCCGGCGGCGTTAGCAACGCGCCATCCATATGCGTGAAGTCGCATGGCTGGCAGGAAACTCCCAGCGTGCTGTACGAAATCAGCGGCGTGGCTCCAAGGAAAGTGGCCTTCCATCTTGCTTGTGCAGGTTCTCGTTGGCATCGCGACATCCGCCTCTCGGGGCGGGCGGACGCCGCCGGGCCATCAGCGAGACCGGCACGAGGAGATCGACACCATCACGATGGGAAGGCCCTGACCAATGAAAATTCTTGTAGGAATCGCAGCATCCGCGGCCATCGCCGCGAGCACGCTCGGCCTCGCGGCGACGGCCGACGCGGCACCGGCACTCCCCGCCCCCAACTACCACTGGTGCCCGGGCGAGTTCTGGAATCCGATCTGGGGATTCAACTGGGAATTCGGCGAATGCCACGACGACTGGCATCGCGACCGCGACGGAGACTGGCACGACCGCGACTGGCGCGGCGATCGTGGTGACTGGCATGACCATGACCGCGGCGAATGGGGGCATGGCCACGATCGCGACTGGAGGCCCTAGCCCACCTTCATCGAGAAGCAACCCCGCCCGCCGGACTCGCTCCAGTGGGTGGGGTTGTTTGCCTTGCACCGCCACAACGCAATGGGTGGGAAATAAGATCCATACGAAATATCTTGACTGACAGCAGATTTACAGCTCACTGTACGCATAGCGCACGTTGATTGCCAGCAAAGAATGCTTTGCTTTCCTTATGAAAATTCTCGTTGGAATCGCCGCTTCCGCTGCCATAGCCGCCGGCGGGCTCGGCCTCGCCGCCACCGCCAATGCCGCTCCGGCTCCAGAGCTTCCGGCGCCCACGTACCACTGGTGCCCAGGCGAGTTCTGGAACCCGATCTGGGGCTTCAACATGAACTGGGGAGAATGCCACGCCGACGGCATCCTGGACCGCGACCGTCCCGGCGACTGGCGCGGTGACGACGGCCGCTGGCGCAACAACGGCCCCGGCCCCGGTGACAACCGCGGACCTGACCGTGGACCCGATCGCGGCCCTGACCGCGGCCCCGGCAACGACTGGCACCGGTAAGCCTCCCGAATCGGCCCGTCCGGCGCGCGACCCCGACCACTCTGCGCGCCGGGCGGGCCACTTACCTTTTAGCCGCGAAGAAGTTCTCCAGCAGGGCCGCGCATTCCTCGGCAAGCACGCCGCCACGCACCTCAGGCCGGTGGGCCTGGCGCCGGTCACGCACCACATCCCACAGCGATCCCACGGCCCCGGTCTTGGGTTCCCACGCCCCGAACACCACCCGGCCAACCCGCGCAAGCACCAACGCCCCGGCGCACATGGTGCACGGTTCGACGGTCACCGCCAGCGTCGTCCCCTCCAGCCGCCAGCCGTCACCATGCTTCGCGGCGGCCTCGCGCAACGCGAGAACTTCGGCATGTGCCGTCGGATCACCCAGGCGTTCACGAGCATTGGCGGCGCGGGCCAGCTCTGTTCCGTCTGCGGCATAGATCACCGCACCGATCGGCACATCGTCGGCACCAGCCTCCCCGGCGGCCACCAGCGCCGCGCGAATCAGCGCCTCGTCATCCGGAAACGTCACCGATCTAGCTTGTCGAGCACCGCACCGAACTCGTCGGCGAAGCCCATGCGCGCCGCGATCATCCCGAGTTGCTCATCGGGATAGAGATCCGTCTCACTGAGGATCACGCTGAGTACCGGCTCGGGCAGCCCGATATCGGAGAGCAGGCCCAGATCGCCTTCCTCCCACGGATCGACCTCGTCCAGCTCATCGGAATCGAGCTCCGGGACAGGAATATTCAGCCGCTCTAACACCTCGGCGGCGATGTCGTAGTCGATGGCCGCCGTGGCGTCGGAAAGCAGCAGATGCGTTCCCGCAGGTGCCGGGCGGATAATGATGAAGAACTCCTCATCCACATCCAGCAGGCCGAACACGGCACCAGCGCTGCGCAATTCGCGTAGCTCGGTTTCGGCTGCCGCCAAATCGGTGAGCGCTCCAGCCTTCAACGATGTCACCCGCCAGCGGCCCTCTTCACGAACGACGGCCACGCCGAAGCCCTCCAGGCTTTCGGCGCTGGGCCCTGCGGCCTTGGCACGTTGTGCGTCCATGGGCAATACGGTAGTGCCCCACCCCGTGTTGTGACCACAAACAACTTGGTCACGTGTGCCAACCTGATGGGATGAACGCCGCCGAACACGACCACCAACGCCCCCCGATCTGCGTACTTGGCCTCGGGCTCATCGGCGGCTCTCTGGTCCGCGCGGCCACCGCCGCAGGGCGGCACGTCTGGGGATACAACCGTTCCGCGGAGGCCGCGGACGCCGCACGGGCGGCCGGTTTCGACGCCACCGCCGACCTGGATCTGGCGTTGCGGCGCGCCCGCAACGCCCAGGCCCTCATTGTGCTCGCGGTACCGGTCCCAGCCCTGCCCGCGCTCCTGACGCGCATCGCGGAGCTGGCCCCCGAATGCCCGCTCACCGACGTCACCAGCGTGAAATCAGCTGTCCTACAAAAGGTGTCCCAGCACGGACTGGCGCAACGATTCGTCGGTGGCCATCCCATGGCGGGCACCACCGAGTCAGGGTGGGGCGCCGGGGACGCCAAGCTCTTCCGCGACGCGACCTGGGTCGTCAGTGTCGACGACGAGGTCGATCCGCTGGTGTTCGCTCAAGTAACGCGGCTGGCGCTGGACTGCGGATCCGTCGTCGTCCCGGCACGCTCGGACGAGCACGACGCCGCGGCGGCGGCCATCTCGCATCTGCCCCACCTGCTCGCCGAGGCCCTGGCCGTCACCGCCGACGGGATCCCCCTGGCGTACTCCCTGGCCGCCGGATCATTCCGGGACGGCACCCGGGTGGCCGCCACCGATCCGTCGCTGGTGCGCGCCATGTGCGAATCCAATCCGCATGGTGTGCTGCCGGCCCTGGAGGAGGCCATGGCGCTGCTGGCGGCGACGTGGAACACCCTGAACGCGGAGAATTCGGTCGAGCTGCTGGTGGAGGCCGGCTACGCCGCGCGGCAACGCTACGAGGCGCACACGCGGTTCGACATCAGCGGCGTCAGCCGAACCGACGCCGACTGGCGCGAGCGGCTCGCCGAAGCCGGACGGCAGGGCGGCGTGCTGCGGGTCGTCCCCTAAATCCGGACGGCAAGCCCGGGGTATTCCAGCAGGAATCCCTCGTCATCGACGGTGACCGTAGTGTCTGCGACCGGAGAGACCACCTTGATGCCCTTACCGTCGTTGCGGTAGCTGATGGTGGCGGGGCTGACGACCAGATCAGGCAGGGTCACGTACACAACCGGCAGCACTGTGCTGCCTTCTTGCTGGTAGAGGCCGGTGCGACGGATCGGAAGCGCGTTGAAGAAGGGGCTGAACACCACGTCGACGTCCAATGCGCCGTCGAAGGCCGAGCGTGTCGCGCCCTCGTGGTTCTGCACGGTCCACATGCCTTCTTCGTCCCGGGCGATCGACAGCTGCCGCTCCCGTTCGGCCACGGTGGTCGACAGGGACAACCGATTGGTGGATCCCGTCTCGTCGGTCACCAAGTCGTATGAGGCACTGAACGCGGGGTGCGCCTCGGATGCACCGGCCACAAAACGGCCGTGTGCGCGGATGCGTCGACCCGATAGTTGAACGCGGGTGGATTCCATGCGCGACGCGTCGTGGGCACGCCAGGTCAGCACGGCGGGCCCAGTCGCCGGGTCCATCGGGCTGGGGTTACTCACCCGTCTACCGTAGGCGACCGCGCAAATTGATCCCTCGTGAGCCCTTGGCGCCTCCGAATCACTTCCTCGTGTGCGCGACGTACAGCAGGTACTCCCAGTCCATCGACAGCCGCCCGTCGCCGCGATCATGCCGTCGCGCCAGTTCGATAAGCGCATCGTCGAGTTGGGTGGTCTTGTCCGCATCACCGGCGATACCGGCATAGACGGCGATCGTCGGCCCGTAACAAGCCTTGAAGAAGTCGCGGAACTCCTCGGCGGTGGCGAATCGGTCCACCACCAACGTCCGCGGCTCCACCGTGACCTCGGTGACCCTGTCCGCCAGCAGTGCTCGCACATGAGCCGGGTCTCCCCACAAGGGCGGAGGTTGTGCACCGGGCGCCGCGGGAGCCGCGAACGGCTTCATGGTCGCGAACATCTGGCCGATGAATCCCTGCGGTGTCCAGTTGATCAGACCGATGGTTCCGCCCGGCCGGCAGACGCGGATCAGTTCATCGGCGCTGTCCTGATGCCGCGGAGCGAACATCACCCCGACGCAGGACATCACGACATCGAACTCGTCGTCACCAAACGGGAGCGCCTGAGCGTCCGCGACCCGCCAATCGATTTCTGCACCGGACCGCGCCGCCACGGCACGCCCCACCTCCAGCAGCTCGGGAGTCAGGTCGGAGGCCACCACCTTCGCGCCGATACCCGCGGCGGGGATCGCCGCATTCCCGGATCCGGCCGCAACATCCAATACTCGGGCGCCGGGGACGACGCCGGACTCCTCGACGAGGACCGGCCCCAGCGGTGCGATCACCTCAGAAGCCACTGCGGCGTAGTTGCCCAGGGCCCACAGTGAAACTCTTCGGGCTGTTTCTGTGTTCATACATATAGACGCTAGGCAGATCGCCGCACCTGGGCTAGTACAAGATCTGTACTGGGGCTGGTCACCGTGACGTCGGCGGCCTACCGTTCATCCATGGGTGCGTCGTATTACCAGTTCTGCCCAGTCGCCAAGGCGATGGAGCTGCTCGACGAGCGCTGGACTCTGCTGATCGTGCGTGAATTACTGCTCGGCAGTGAGCATTTCAATGATATTCGGCGCGGAGTGCCCCGCATGTCCCCGTCTCTGCTGTCCAAGAGGCTGGACCGGCTGGTGCGCGCCGGGATCGCCGAACGTCACGACAACCGCTACGTACCCACGGACGCCGGCCGTGAGCTGCGCCCCGTCGTCGAGATGTTGAGCCAGTGGGGGATCCGGTGGATCGGTGAGATCGGGGACGAGGATCTAGACCCCAAGTTGCTGCTCTGGGATATGCGCCGTCACGTCATCGGCAGCGCGGTTCCCGAGGGCCGCACCGTGCTGCATTTCCGCTTCGGCGACGTCACCGCCGACAAGCGGCACTGGTGGCTCATCATCACGCCCGAAGGCGCCGACCTTTGCGATGCCGACCCGGGCTTTGACGCGAACATCGGCGTGACGGCTCAGCTCCGCAGCCTGACTCGAGTGTGGCGCGGCGACTCCGCGTGGTCGGATGTGTTGCGCTCCGGTGAGGTGGCCTTCAGCGGGCCGTCACGGTTGTGTCGCGGCCTGCCGACCTGGTTCGACCCGCCCCTCTACGCCGCTGTCCCCCGCCCCTGAGTCACCGCCGAGATCACGCGGAGCCCATCGCAGCCGCCCGGTGCCCGGAGCTGACAGCCACACCGCCAAGGCAAGGAACGCATCCAGCAGCAGCGCCAGCGCGGTCACCAAAAGGGCGCCGACCAATGCCAAGTGGAACTGCCGCACCTTGATGCCGTCGATGAGGTACCGGCCTAGTCCGCCGAGGCTGGCATAGGCGGCCACGGTCGCCGTCGCGACGATCTGCAAGGTCGCCGTCCGCAAGCCCGACAGAATCAGCGGTAATGCGTTGGGTAACTCGACACCGAAGAGCACCTGACGTTCCGTCATCCCCATGGCCCGCGCGGCCTGCACCACCGTGCGGTCCACGTTCGCGATGCCGGAATAGGTTCCCGCCAGCAGCGGCGGCACCCCGAGCAGGAGTAGCGCGACGGTGGGCGGCACCAAACCCAGGCCCCACAGCAGCACACCCAACAGCAGCACGCCCAGCGTCGGCAGTGCGCGCAGCGCATTGACCGCGCTGACCACCAGAAAGGTGCCACGGCCCGTGTGCCCGATGATCAGACCAATCGGCACCGCGATGATGACCGCGGCCAGCACCGCGATCGCGGTGTACTGCAGGTGCTCACCGATCCGCACACCCAGCCCGCTGTGGCCCGTCCAATTGGATGCGGTGAATATGTAGCCGAGCGCATCGGAGAGGAAGTTCACACTGCACCAACGGCTTTCGTTGCTCTGGTCCATGGCGTCGCCGCGCGGCCGAGAACCACCAGGAGCGAATCCACGACGACGGCCAGCAGAAAGATGGCGATGATCCCGGCAACGATCTGGCTGCTCTTGTTGGCCTGGTAGCCCTCAGTGAACCAGGTACCCAGGCCACCGATACCGATCACCGATCCCACCGAGACCATCGAGATATTCGTGACGGCAACGACTCTCAGGCCCGCCACCAACACCGGTATGGATAGCGGCAGCTCAACCCGGACGAGGCGGGCCAACGGCCGATATCCCACGGCGGTGGCCGCATCACGCACCTGTGGGGCAATGGCGTCGAGCGCCTCGGGCACGGCACGGATCAGCAGCGCGGTGGTGTACAGGGTCAGCGCCACCATCACGTTGGCCTCGTCGAGGATCCGGGTGGGAATGATGAGGGGTAACGCCACGAACAGAGCCAGCGACGGGATGGTGAACACAATGCTGGCTATCACCGTGGTGATCCGCCGCGCGGTCCGGTGCCGGTGAATCAGTGCGCCACACGGAATCGCGATGGCCAACCCGATGAGGATGGGGACCAGTGACAGCCGCACGTGGATCAGCGAGAGCTGCCAGGCGTCGCCGAGATGGGTAAAGAGATAACGCATCTCACCGCTGCCCGGTACGGCGTTGCCGGTCCAGCGCGATGAGGACGTCATCCCCGCGGACGCCGCCGCGGACGCGGCCATCCTCATCGGTGGCCACCCCCAGCCCCGATGGCGAGGACAGTGCGGCATCGAGAGCCTGCCGCAATGTCCCGTCCGGGCCGAATAATGATCCTCCGGCGATCACACTGTCGTACAACGATTTTCCCGACCGGTAGACCTCCGCGCCTGCGTCGTCCATCCAGCCGAACGGTGTGCCGTCGGGATTGCAGACAAGCACCCAGCTGCGCGGGGCGATGATGAGGTCAGGGACGTCTGTTTCAAAGATCTGCCTGATCTCGTACAGCGGCAACTCACCCGCCTCGCGGAACTGCAAGCTTCGATAGCCCCGATCACGCCCGATGAACCCGGCGACGAAATCGCTTGCCGGGTTGGATAACACCCGCTCAGGCTCGTCATACTGCTGCAACACCCCGCCGGGCCCGAAGACTGCGACCTTGTCCCCAAGCTTGACGGCCTCGTCGATATCGTGCGTCACGAAGACGATGGTCTTGTTGAGTTCGGCCTGCAGGCGCTGCATCTCGGCCTGCAGGTCATCGCGCACATTCGGGTCGACGGCGCTGAACGGCTCATCCATCAACAGGATCGGCGGATCGGCCGCGAGCGCACGCGCCACACCGACACGTTGTTGTTGACCTCCCGAGAGCTGCGCCGGGTACCGGCTGGCCAATTTGGGATCGAGCCCCACCCTTTCCAGAACATCAAGAGCTGCCTTGCGTGCGGCACGACGGGATTCGCCGCGCAACACCGGCACCGTCGCCACATTGTCGACGACGCGCTGGTGCGGCATCAGGCCCGCGTTCTGAATGACATACCCGATGCCCAACCGCAGTTTGACCGGATCCACGGTGCGGACATCTGCCCCGTCGACAGTCAGTACCCCGGACGTCGGGTCGGTCATCCGGTTGATCATCCGCATCGAGGTGGTCTTGCCGCAGCCCGACGGCCCCACGAACACCGTGAACGAACCCTCGTCGACGTGCATGGTGAGATCATCGACAGCGGTGGTCCCATCGGGGTACTTCTTGGTGACGTTCTCAAAGGTGATCACGCGATCAGTTCCCTATCGGTTTGTCGAAACCTTTGTCCGTCAACCACTTCTGCGCAGCTTCCTTGGGGTCGACACCGTTGTTACCGGAGACTTCCGCATTGAGCCTGGTGAGGTCCTCCGTCGTCAAACGCGCGGAGAGTGCGTCGAGCACCTTCTTCAGTTTCTCGGATTTCTTCTGCGCGTTGACCAACGGCACCAGATTGCCCGCCGGGAAGGTGAACTTGGGGTCCTCGAGCACCACCAGATCATGCTCGGCGATGGCCGGCGAGGTGCTGAATATGTTGGCCGCCGTGATCGTTCCGTCCAACAGCGCCCGCACCGTCGCCGGTCCGCCACCATCGCTGATGGCCACGAATCGCGATTCCGGAACATCCAGGCCGTAATTGGCCTTGAGGCCGGCCAACCCGACACTGCGGTGCAGGAACTCCGAAGGTGCGCCGACTGTTACCTCCTCCGAGTGCGCGGCGAGGTCGGCGATGGAGTGCAGATTCCATCGGTCGGCGGTGGCTCTGGTGACGCACAGCGTGTCGGCGTCCGAGGCCGGTGATGGGGACAGAATGTCCAGATCGCCATCGAGCTTGCGCAGCAGCGCCAGCTCGACATCATCGGGCCTGGTAGCGGTAGCCTCAGGATCGAAGTAGCGCAGCAGATTTCCGGTGTAATCGGCGATCAGGTCGATCGAATGGTCCTTAACCGCCGGGATGTAGGTCTCGCGGCTACCGATGCCCAGCTGCCTGGTGATGTCAAAACCATTGGTCTGCAATATCTGTGCATACAGCTCGGCCACGGTCTTAGATTCGGGGAAGTCGGCCGAACCGACGATCAGGGTGTTGAGGTCACCCGAAAGCGGGCCTCCGCCCAGAGGATTGGCGCTGCCACAGCCACTGAAGACAACCGCTGCCATGACGGCAGCGAAGAGTCGTGCGGCCCTGCGCATCCTCCGACAGTAACCGGGCAACCGCCGTCATGCCCGGCTTTAGCGTCAGGAAGATTCCGGTGGCTAACCCGGCGACGCCGTCGCGGCGGGTCCTTCGGCCGAGCCCGCCAGGAGCTCTGGCAAATATTTGATAACCGCCTCCGCCTGGTCGTCGGGTAGCAGCTGGCGCGCGAGGACATTCGCTCCGATGATCATCAACATGGTGGCGTTGGCCCGGTCGTGGGCCTCCTGCTGACCAACGTCCGGACGCTGTGCACGCATCACCTGCGACAGCAATTCGGCACCCGTCTCACCGAAGCTTGCCCACAGCGCCTGCCCCAGCTCGGGGTCGGTACGCATCTGGCCGAGAAGGGCGGGGGCGGCCGCGATGACATCGGGTCGCTCGAAGAGTTCCGCTGTGTACGAGCAGGATTGGCGAACCCAGTCGCCCACTCCTGCCGCGGCGCTTATCTCCCGGGTGGGTGCGGTCCAACCGAACACCGCCTCGAAGACCAGGTGCGCACGGGAGGGCCACCGCCGGTACAGCGCGGGCTTGCCCACGCTGGCCCGCTCGGCGATCGCAACCATGGTGGTGGCATCCCACCCCTGCTCCACCAGGAGCTCACGCGCGGCAGCAAGCGCCTTGGTGTCGATATCGGAACTGCGGCGGCGCCCCCTGCCCGCAGGTAACTCGTCAGTAGTCATTGCAAATAACGGTACACCATGTTACGTATTAAGAAGGTTGGTGGCGTGGGTCACAGAGAGAAAGGCAGCCGATGACAGGACTTCTTTCCGGAAAAACGGTGGTGATATCCGGCGTAGGTACCGGATTGGGGCGGGAGGTCGCGCTCAAGGCGCACCAGGACGGCGCAAATGTGGTGCTCGGCGCGCGAACCCAGGAAAACCTCGAAAAACTCTCCGCCGAACTCGATGATTCGGGCAGCACCGCTGCCTGGGCGGTCACCGACATCACCGACGCGTCCGCGTGCCAGGGCCTTATCGACACCGCCGTCGAGCGGTTCGGCACGGTAGACGCACTGGTCAATGTCGCCGCAAAAGAGGACGTGTTCGGCGGCATCGAGGGCGCGGATCTGTCCCAGTGGCAGGCGATGCTCAGCACGAATGTCGTGGGCACGCTTCAACTCGTTCAGGTGGCCGTCCCGCAGCTGAAGAAGAACGGCGGATCGGTGGTCTTCATCGGATCACAGTCGGCGTTCCATCCGCAGCTACCCCAGTCCGCGTATGCGACATCCAAGGGAGCGTTGCAGAACGCCATGTATCAGCTCGCGAAGGAGCTGGGGCCACAGAAGATTCGTCTCAACATGGTGGTGCCGACGTGGATGTATGGTCCGCCGATTCAGCTGTACATCGGCCTGGTCGCCCAGCAGCGCGGCATCACGCAAGAGGAAGTACTGGCCGAGCTGACGGCCAAATTCCCGTTGGGCGAGATGCCCGCCGATGAAGACGTCGCCGATGCGGTGGTGTTCTTCGCATCCGACCGGGCCCGGATGGTGACCGGGCAGACCTTGTTCGTCAACGCAGGAGAGTTTTTCGCATGAGTGATAAGTATCCCGTCATCGTTTGGGGCACAGGGGTTGTCGGCAAGCTGGTGATCCGCGAGCTATTGGACCATCCGGTATTCGAGCTGGCTGCCGTACTGGTGCACGATCCGGCCAAGGACGGTGTGGACGTCGGAACACTGGTCGGTAGCCATCCGACCGGATTGGCCGCCACCACCGACATCGATGCCGCGCTGGGCACCGAGGGCACGGTCGCGTACTTCGGGCCGACG
The DNA here is from genome assembly GCF_001440135.1 of Mycobacteroides sp. H003. Lineage (NCBI taxonomy): Bacteria > Bacillati > Actinomycetota > Actinomycetes > Mycobacteriales > Mycobacteriaceae > Mycobacteroides > Mycobacteroides sp. H003. Next base: position 190,496 of record NZ_LJYL01000029.1, on the reverse strand, counting down.
GCGCAGTACGCGCTGGAGAACATCGACAACATGTCCCGGGCACTGCGCAGCGGGCACAACATCGTCTCCACCGCGATGACACCGTGGGTGTACCCGCAGGTGTGCCCACCCGAGATGCTCGCCGACATCAAACAGGCCTGCGAGGACGGCCAGACCTCCTGTTTCACCACCGGCATCGACCCCGGCTTCGCCAACGATCTGTTCCCCATGACCCTGCTGGGCGTGGGCGGACGGGTGGATTCTGTTCTGGTACAGGAACTCCTCGACTACCAGTACTACAACGGCGATTTCAGCATGCCGATGGGACTGGGCGCGCCCATGGACCAACCGGCGGTGCTGGAAATCCCCGAGGTGCTGATCCTCGCGTGGGGCCACACCATTCCCATGATCGCCGACGCCGTCGGAGTCAAACTCGACAAGATCGATACCGTCTACGAAAAATGGGCGACGCCAACCGAGATCGCCTACGGCGCGGAACCCAACACCGGCATCATCGAGGCAGGCCACTGTGCCGCGGTGCGATTCGAGATCCGTGGGTGGGTGGGCGGTAAGCCGAAGATCGTCATCGAGCACGTCAACCGGATCACCAATGACACCGCACCGCATTGGCCGCGCGCACAGTCCGTCGACAACGACGCCTACCGCATCGAGATCAAGGGCAGTCCAAACATCACCCAGGAGACGGTGTTCCGCGACGAACGCACCGGCGACGGCGCGATCGGCGGCTGCCTCGCCACCGGGATGCGGGCCATCAACGCGATACCAGCGGTCATCGGCGCTAAACCGGGCTTCCTGACACCGCTGGATTTGCCGTTGATCGCGGGCCAAGGAACTATCCGCGCCTGACCTGCGCCAAGCGGCGGCTTTTCGCGGTATCCGCGGGGCATTTTCCGCGAAAAGCCGACCGTGGGCGCTTGCAATAACCGCCTATGTAGCAAATGATGGACATATGACCAGTGACCCCGGTACGACTCCGGACTCTCCGGTTGCCGACACATCCATCGATGTCCCCGTCGGCGAGCAGGCGCCTCTGCCCCCCGCGAAGGCCGTCAAGAAGGAAAATGCGGTCAAGCGGACCCGCGCGGCGGCGACCTGGACCGGCGTCATCCTTGGCCTGCTGATCCTGATTCTGCTGCTGGTGTTCATTCTGCAGAACCTGACGGACACGACCACCCACTTCCTCGCGTGGGAGATCCAGATGCCCCTGGGCATCACGGTGTTGTTCGCGGCCATCACCGGAGCAGCGCTCACCGCACTGGTCGGTGGCGTGCGAATCATCCAGCTGCGGCGCGCGGCGAAGAAGAACCTCAAGGCCTGACACCCGACTACAGTTCGGCGCATGACGGCGCTGACCGGGCGTGGACGGGTACAGACACTTGTCCGGAAGGCTCTCAAGGACAAGCCCGTACCCCTGGCTGACGCCAAGCATTTCGACGACGCCGAAGTCGTGACGATGCTGCGCATGCTCGGTATCGCGATGCTGGAAGTCGGTCAGCCCACCAACCTGGTGTTGGCCAAGTTGCATGACATCGCACCGCAGTACACCGACAAAGAGCTGCGCGCCGTCGTCTTGCCGACGGTGCTGATCATCCAGATCGACGGCGTCACCGGCCAGCTCGAAGTGGAGGAATCCACCCGCAGCACAGCACAGTTGGACCAGGCCGGCCACATCGACACCATCGCCGACATGGCCGTCGCCGGGGCGATCGCCCCGGCCGACGCGATCGCCCGAATCTACGAGATCCGCTGTTTGAAACCACGTTTCGGGACGGTCGTCACCGTCATCGGACACACCATCTTGACCCTCGGCTTCGGGCTTGCCCTAGCACCGACCTCCTCGGCTCTGCCCGCCTATCTGGTGCTGGGCCTGATCGTCGGCGTCCTGATGCTGGCCACCAACCCCATGCCCACCCTCGCCGCCACCATGCCCGCCGTCGCCGCCTTCGTGGTGACGGTCATCAGCACGTTCATCGTGGCGAACGTGCCCAGCGAGGGGCTTGCCCGCGTGGTGGCGCCCGCCCTGATCGCCGTGCTGCCCGGGGTGACCCTCACCATCGGGGCGCTGGAGCTGACAAGCACCCAGCTGATGGCCGGGTCCACGCGCATCGTGTACGGCATCGCGCAGCTGATGCTGCTGGCATTCGGGGTGGTGATCGGCGTGAAAGTCGCTGGACCGCCTGAGCCCTCGCCGCTGGGACCGCCGCTGGGCAGCTGGACGATCGCCCTGGCCGTACCTGTTATAGCGGTGGGGTTTTACCTGTACAAGTCCGCGCCCCGCGGATCACTGATCTGGTTGGTGCTGGCGATCGGGGTCGCCATGCTGGGACAGCGCCTCGGCGGTCTCTTTCTGGCACCTGCCATGACGGGCTTCATCGGAGCGGTCGCTGTCGTTCCCTTCGCCTTGTTCGCGGCACGCTTCAAGGGGGCGCCTTCGGCAATCGTGTTGCTACTGGCCGCCTTCTGGTGCCTGGTTCCCGGCGCGTTGAGCTTCGTGAACGTCAGCGAGGTCGCGGCCACCGGACATGCGAACCTCACCGCACTGCTCGATACCTGCATGGCGATCTTCTCGATCGCGCTGGGGCTTCTGGTGGGGGCGAGCCTGCACCGCGGGATGCGTTACGCGCTCACTGTCCGTCGGTAGCGTATTTCGCCAGCTCGATCCGGGCCACGACACCGCGATGCACCTCGTCGGGACCGTCGGCCAGCCGCAGTGCGCGGGCGTTGACCCACGCGGCCGCCAACGGGAAATCGTTGGAAAGTCCTCCACCACCGTGGATTTGGATAGCCATATCGATGACCTGCTGAGCCATGTTCGGTGCGGCCACCTTGATTTCGGATACCGCCGACAGCGCGCCCATGATGCCCACGGTGTCCAGCAGCCAGGCAGCATGCAGCACCAGCAGCCGGGTCTGGTTGATGGCAATGCGAGCGTCGGCGATGCGCTCCCGGTTTCCGCCCAGGTTCACCAACGGTTTTCCGAACGCGGTGCGGTCCAGTCCCCGTCGGCACGCATGCTCGAGGGCCACCTCGGCCAGGCCGATCAGGCGCATCGCGTGGTGCACACGGCCCGGCCCCAACCGCCCCTGGGCGATCTCGAATCCCTTGCCCGGTCCCGCGATGAAGGCATCGACGGGCAGCCGTACGTCGTCGAACGACACCACGCCGTGTCCACCCGGCTCGTCGTAGAACCCCATCGTCGGCAGCATCCGTTCGACGGTGACGCCCGGAGTGTCCATCGGGACGAGCACCATCGAGTGGCGCGCGTATCGATGCGCGTCCGGGTCGGTCAACCCCATGAAGATGATCACCTTGCAGTCGGGATGACCGACACCGGTGCTCCACCACTTGCGGCCGTTGATCACCACCTCGTCACCGTCGACGATGGCCGTGGCCGCCATGTTCGTGGCATCAGAGGAAGCCACGTCGGGCTCCGTCATACAAAACGCGGACCGGATATCGCCCTCCAGGAGCGGTTCGAGCCAGACCTCCTTCTGCTCCTGGCTGCCGTACCGGTGCAGCACCTCCATATTTCCCGAATCCGGTGCGTTGCAATTGAACACGGTGGGGGCGAACAGCGACCGTCCCATCTGCTCGGCCAGCGGCGCGTACTCGGAATTGGACAGGCCGCCGCCTAACTCCGGATCCGGCAGGAAGAGGTTCCACAACCCCGCGTTGCGCGCCTTCACCTTCAAACTGTCCAGCTCCGCTGGGACCTCCCACAGCTCGGCCGTCGTGCCGGCGCGCGCACCCAGCAGCGCGTCGTGGTGGGCCAGCACCGTACGTTCCACCGGCATGATCTCCCCGTCGATGAACTCGCGGACGGCGGAGGTCAGTTCGGCGGCACGGGCGGAGGGGGCGAAGTCCATCTGTCCGATGCTAGGGCGGTTGACGCGGCACGTGACAGACTTCGGCACATGAGCATGCGCCGGACCTCGGTACTGGCACTGACCACGATGACCATCGGTGGGGTCATCGGCGTCATCGCCACCCTCATCCTCAACGTTTTCGTGTTCGACAAGTTCGACGCCTACGGCGAGGTGAAGATCCCGGGCAATACCCAGCTGGAATTGCCCGCCGGTGAGGTGACTGTCAGCTTTCACTCCTGGGTGTCCGGCGACAACGGGCTACTCGTCCCCGAGCTCGGCATGTCGCTCTTTCCGCCGCCCGGGGTGGCCGAACCCCAGGTGCGCGAGAGCATCGGAAGCTCGACGACGGTGAACGGCGATGCCCGTCGGCGGGTGTGGGTCGCGCAGATCCCCGCCGCCGGTATCTACAACGTGCAGGTCGACGGTGACGTGAGCGGGTTCGTCAGCCCGCGCCTGGCCTTCGGGCACGGCAGTCCCTATTGGGCGCTCACCTGGGGCTTCGCCGGATTACTCGGAGTGGCAGCGCTCGGCTGGATCGCCTACGTGCTGACGAGAGTGCGTTCCACCCGTTCCTCGCCACCATCACCGCTGAACAATCCGCAGCCCACATCCTCCTATGAACCCAGTGACGACGGTGTGCGCATCGAACAACTTAAATCCCTTGCTGCCCTGAGAGATTCCGGAGCGCTTACCGAAGCCGAGTTCGAGGCCGAGAAGCGGCGAGTCCTCGGCGGCGGCTAGTCGATACGATTGCCCGCATGGGCGTCATCTACCTGGTCCGGCACGGTCAGGCTGCCAACTACTCCAGCAGCCCCGATAGCCCGCTGACCAGCGCCGGACAGCGACAGGCCGATACCGTGGCAGCCGAGCTCGCCCGCCGCGGCCTGAGCGGCACCCGGCTCCTGCACGGCGGAATGAAGCGACAGCGGCAGACCGGCGAGGCCATCGCGCTCGCGCTGGGATCCGAGCCGCAGCAGGATGACCGCTGGGACGAATACGACTACAAGGAGATCGTCGGCAATTCGCGGATGCGACGTCTGGCGTCGGTGAACACCGTCAAGAGCCTGGCCAAGGGTGACACGCAGGCCATCCTGGAGGACGGTCTGGCGCAATGGGCCAGCACCGATCCCTCCGGCGGATACGCGGAGAGCTACACCAGGTTTCAGCAGCGCGTGCTCGACGCCATGTCCGATGCCGCCAAACGTGACGGTGACACCGTGGTGGCCACCTCAGCCGGGGTCATCGGGATGATCGTCGCCGATCTGTGGGGCGGAAATGTCTCGAATTGGCTTACTGCACAACGTGTTGTCGTCAATTCTTCGATCACGTCACTGGTCAACGGTAAGCGCGGCTTAAGCCTGCTCTCCTTCAATGACCACACCCACCTGATCGGCGACGGCGGCAACAGGGATCTGGTGACCTACCGCTAGTCCTCGTTGGCGCAGGGAGACGACGCGGTGACGACGTACACCCGAACCCCATTGCCGCGAATGTCTTCGCGGGCGCTCACGATGTAGCCGGCGTCATCACGGTAGGTCCGGCTGTTCACCGGCTCAGGCTCCGGCCGCTTGCTTTCTTGACGACGAAAGCCCTTACTGGACAGCGATTCGAGGCGATCCAGCACGCCCGAGATCAGCTCCGGGGTCGGGTCCGCGAAATCGCGCTGCAGGCGCAACCACCACGGCGGCCCCTCCGGGAGGGCCGAGTTGTAGCTCGTGCGGCAGCCCATCCGCTCGACGTCGTTGACACCCGGCTGCACCTTCTCCGCCGTGACGAACGACAAATTCTCGGCCGTGACCCGCAGCGCATCGGACATTTTGACCGTCGTGGGTTCCATGCTCGTACTACCTCCTTGCTCGCCGCCCGCACCGGGATTGCACGAAACCGCAGTCAGCATCGTCAGCCCCGCCACCGCAATCGTCCATGCGCGCCTCATCGGACCTGCACCTTCCGGCCGAGACCGGGGTTGTCGGTGACGTGCGGATTGCCGTAGGGGTCTTCCCATTTGGGATTGGTCGGCAACGTGATCGGGCCGATCTTGGCCCCCGACAACCATTGATCGCCGTACGCCTTGGCGATGTCCTTCACCGATTCGTTCAGGCTGCTGTCGTCTCCGAGGTTGATGTCGACGTTGTTCGACTCGATACCCCGTTCGACGTACGTGGTCACCTCACCGCCCCTGATCACGTTCGCCATGTTCTGGAACGCATCAGATTTCGGGTCGTCCCAGTAGCTGCCGTGCCCCTTGGGGCCGAACACCACCTCGCCAGGATGATCCTTGTTGTCGTCGCTGTAGTAGCCGGTGTCCAGCCGGGTGACGCCGGGAATCGAATCCGGGTCTCCACCAAGCGGATTACCCGCGTGCGGATTACCGATATCGCCGTCCGGCGCCCGTGGAATCACCGGCGGCAGATCCAGATTCACCCCGGGGAACGGGGAGAATCTGGTGGGGATATCGCTGTCACGGGGCGCGAGTTGTGCTGCGCCGATGAGGTCGCCGGGGGCAGTCATGGAGAACCGCTGCACATTCGGGTTGGGGTTATGCCACTCGGTGCTGAGGATGCCCGTGCCGGCGGACGAGGCGTACAACACGCGGTCGGCGCGCAGACCCATCTGTTCGGCGGTGCCGACAACAGAGCCGCCATACGAGTGTCCGATGTACGTGGTTGGCGTACCCGGCGCATGGCGGGCGACCTCGGCGTCGAGTTCCTTGCCGAACGAGACGAGTTGCGGCGCCATTGCCAATCCGTAGGACGGGTCAGTCGCCTTGTCCAGCCCCTGCGGAAAATCGTTCTCCATATAGAGGAAGACCGGCGACCCGCTCTGCTTGGCCAGGTTGACGGCCGAGTCGTGGTTGCTTCTGCTGCCGTTGAGGTTGGTGTTGGTGCCGGGCACGTAGACCCCGACGCCGGGTGCGCCGGGCTTGAGGTCGCCGATCTGCTCAATCATCCGGCCGTTGCCTTCTGTCGAGAACATCACGAACTTGCGATCGATCTTGAAGTCGGCGGGCGAGCCTCCGGCAGGGATCGTCGCGAACGGATCATTCATCGGTTCGAGCATCGCCCGGAGCTGATCGACGCGGGCTTGATTGGGTGACGGGTTCTGCAGCTCGTCGGTGAGCGCGTTCCTGATGTTGATCTCATTGGCGTCCGCGCGGACATCGAAGGGAACACCGTTGGTGTTCCCCATGAACTCGGGATCGGCGATGACCATCTGGTGCACCGTCTCGGGGGGCAGACCCTCCAGGAACGCGCGGCGCTCTTGCTCGGACATGCCGCGAACCCGGTCGACCAGTGCATCGGGATCGATCTTCTCGCCCGTCGGCAGCGTGACATCCTGCTGTCCGTCGCGCATGGCCTCCAGGTCGTTGACGGCCTCCCGCAGCTTCCGGCCGTACAACTCGTCCAGACGGGCCACCTCGTCGAGGCCCGCCTGAATCCGGCGCTGGTGGTCGGCGGCCGCCTGTGCCTTCGCAGAATCCGGGTGGCTGACTTCTCCGGTATCGGTGACCGTGAACCCTTCGGCGACCGCAGCGTCCACGTCTTGAAGCGTGTATTCCTTGGCGTGCTTAAGAGTTCGTCCCGCGTCCTCGGCGTCATCGGATAACCGGTTCAGGACATTCCGGACCTCGCGACCGTGGTCGAGCTCCTGGTCGACCTTGATCCGGGCCGCGTCGTGCGTCTTGCCAAACCAGCCCGATGCGTCGTTGAAGACGCGGTCGCACGAGTCCAAGGACGCATCCAGCGTCCGGGCGTTGTCGCGGGCGATGTCAGCGGCCTTGCTGAGCGCGTCGAGATTCCAGCCGCGGAGCTCACTGATCGTCGGGCGCATCAGCGTGGCTTCAGCGCATCGAACGACGTGGCGGTCTTCTCGTCCTGCGCCGTCACGTTGGTGGCGAAGGTATCGACGAGCCCTGCCATGTCGGAGAACCTGCGGGCAATCGAGGACATCGCCTTGATTCCGGGCGAGGCGGTGTCACGAATGGCAGCCAGGACTTCGCTTCCCGAACCCGAGGCATCCTGAAATGACGTCCATGGCATGTCGTTGATGTGCAGCGTCTCACCCAGCCATGTCTTGGAAATGGCCGCGAGCTCCTCGGTCCGGACACCGAACTCGTCGCTCATGATTTCCCTCCGCTAACTCCTCAACTGCTGACTCTATCCAGTCAGACGTTCGGAGACGCGGATCGGTTTCATGCTTGTGGAGAAAGAATTAAATCGGCAGCTTTCTCACCGAGCAACACCGACGGAGCGTGCGTGTGACCACGGATGAGGCTCGGGATCACCGAGGCGTCGACCACCCGAAGTCCCTGCACACCGCGCACCGTGAGATCCGGAGCAACCACGCTGGCCTCGTCCGCACCCATCCGGCAGGTAGCCACGGGGTGATAGAGGGTGTGTGAGTTGCTCTGCAGCGCGGCGACGAGCGTCTCCTCCAGATTGTCGCTGGGATTCCTCGGCCGCAGGATCTTGCCGAGTATCGCCCGCATCGACGGCGTCTCGGCGATACGGGCGGTGCTCCGCAGCCCGAACATCATCGCGGCGCGGTCCTGTCCGGCGCTGTCACTGAGGTAACGCGGGTCGATGCGCGGCTTGGCCAGCGGATCGGGCGAGGTCAGCGTGATCTCACCGCTGCTCTCCGGCTTGAGCAGGATCGGGCCCATCACGATGGCGTGCTCGGTGGCCTCCCCGAGGCCTTCATCGAAGAAAGGTGCGGGGGCGAAGATCAGCTCCAGGTCGGGTAGTGCGAGATCGGCCCGGCTGCGCAGGAATCCGTAGGCCTCGCCGACATTCGAGGTGAGCATGCCGCGATGGCGCAGGAAGTAGTTGGCGAGCTGTAGCGGCTTTTCCGCGCTGTACAGCGAGTCGGCCTCGACCGCGTAACCCACCGGGCAGCACAGGTGGTCGAGCAGATTCTGGCCCACCTGCGGGGCGTCGTGCACGATCGGGATTCCCAACTCACCAAGGTGCTTGGCATCACCGATACCCGAAAGCATCAGCAGCTGAGGAGAATTGATGGCGCCGCCGCTCAAGATCACCTCGCGCCGCGCGCGCACGGTGTGTGTGATGCCGTCGCGCACGTACTCCACACCGATGGCTCTGGTGCCGTCGAACAGCACTCGGCGCACCTGGGCCTCGGTAACCACGTTCAGGTTCCGGCGCCTCAGACCCGGCTTGAGGTAACCGTCCGCGGTGCTCCACCGGCGTCCGCCGCTCTGGCACACCATGGTCTCCGAGAAACCCTTGGGTTCAGGAGTATTGGCCCGCTCGACGTCAAATCCCGCTTCCTTGACGGCCTCCAGCCACGCCGCGGTGCTGGAGCGGGGGCTGCGCTGTTTGGAGATCTTCAGCGCACCCTCGGTACCCTCATCGCTTTCGGTCGCGCCCTCCACCGTCTCGATGCGCTTGAAGTAGGGGGCAACGTTCGCGAACGACCACTGATCACCGGCCACCGCCGCCCAGTCGTCGTAGTCGGCCGCGAATCCACGGACCCACATCATCGCGTTCATGGACGACGAGCCGCCCAGCGTTTTGCCTCGCGGCCAATAGATCTGGCGGTTGTTCAGCTGCGGTTGTGGTTCGGTGAGGTAGTCCCAGTCGACATCGCTGCGGAACAGCTTCGAGAACGCGGCGGGAATGTGGATTCCCATGTCCTTGTCCTTGGGCCCCGCCTCCAGAACCAGCACCTGGTCGTTGGTGCGTTCGGCGAGCCGGGTGGCCAGCGGAGCCCCCGCCGATCCGGCGCCCACGATGACGTAGTCAGCTGTCAGGTCCTCAACCATGGTGGCGACGCTAGCGGACTGGACACCGTGCCGGGAAGCTTCTGGTACAGGACGTCCCAGGTGCCACTCTTGCGCGCCTACGGGTACACCCGATAGCAGTTCGTCCCCCCGATGCCGAGCACGTACACGGTGTCGCATCGAGTGAAGCTGCCATCGGGCGCGAAGTCGGATTCGCACACGCCGCCGCCGTTACCCCACACCACAACCTTGCCGCAGGGCGCCGCCGCAGCGGGACCGGCAAGGGCAATGCCCCCGGCCGCCAGTACGGCGGCGATGCCCAGGGAAGCCAGTGCTTTCCTCATGTCAATCGCCTCTTCTTCGTGCCCCCGGCCTCACCGCGATGCCGGACATACCCGTAGAACGCTTCCGCTTTTGGAAAAGTTTCCTAAAAAGGAAGGTTTGTTACGATGGCCACATGCCACCGCCCAATGGCCTGCGCGAGCAGAAGAAATCCGAGACCAAGCTGGCGTTGAGTCGCGCCGCACTGGAGCTGGCGCTGGAACGCGGGGATCTCGCCGCCGTCACCGTCGACGACATCGCCGACGCGGTGCGCGTCTCGTCCCGCACGTTCCGCAACTACTTCACCAGCAAGGAAGACGCCGTACTGTTTTTGATGCGCCAATACGGGGACACGGGAGTGGAGCTGCTGTGCTCACGCCCCGACGATGAACCGATCATCGATTCACTCGAGGCAACCATGCTGGGCCTGGTCACGTCCGAGGCCGTAGATACCGTTGTCGCAGTCACGCGCCTTGCCAAGCTGAGCCCGGGATTGGCCGCCCATGCCGCGGCAGAACCGAGCAATGAAGACGGCTCCGTGCTTTCCGAAGTCGCACGGCGCACCGGCCTGGACCGAGACCTCGACCTGTACCCGCGCCTGGTCTGCAATGCCGCGTACGCGGTGCTTTCCACGATCATCCAGTTGGCAAGCACCGACGCTGGACTACAGGGAGAACCCGAAGAGCTTGTCCGACAGGGCTTCCGCCAGCTGCGCGGCGGGCTATCGACACCCAGGGGCTAACACGGGTCGCGTGGCGCAGACACCATGCAGTTCGGCGGACCGGACTACCGCTGCGCGATGACCTGCTCTCGCAAGATGTCAGCGTGGCCGCGATGCTGTGCCAACTCCCTAAGCACGTGCAAGTACACCCAGCGCAGGGGCAATGGACCGCGTCTGTTCCCCATGACCAGATCGTCCAATGCAAGTGGAGCAACCCGTTGCCTCGATGCGGCACAAACCTCGCGGTATCGGCGCTGTACAGACGAGATGTCATCTGCGGGTTCCAGAAGGAACGACTCGTCGGGGGTCGATGGAAGTCTCAGATCAGCGCGGGAGCGACATGTGATCGCCTCGTTGAACCACACCTCCTCCACAAACGTCACATGCTTGACCAAACCCAGGAGCGTGGTGCGGGAAGGAACCAGCGAGCGCCGGGCCTCCTCCTCGGTCAAACCGTCGAGACACTCGTGGAGCAAGGACCTGTGCTCATCAAGGAACACATCGAACTGATCGCGAAGGCACGCGCCGAACGTAGCCGACTCCGTCGTACGCGCCGCTGTCATGCCGGAAGTCTATCGACGCAGGTAACGCCGTCTCGCAAGGCGCAGCGAACCCATGCACTCTCTCCGGATCACGGGCGCGGCTGGTCCAACAATTTGGCGATGCCGTACAACTCGGTCGCCTGAATCTCTTTGACGACCCGGAGCAGAATCCGTTCATCGACGTCGTCGAGATTGACGCCCCTATTCGTCACCGTCAACAGAGTGCCGCCCTCGTGCTCGCGAAAGGCCACATGACGCGTCCATCGCGCCGACTGGCCTGTAGACGCGTGGGCTAGCAGACCCAAGGTCAAATGCTCGTAGGGAACGGCGTCGAGAAACTCAACCTCGAATACGCCGTTGAACCGCGTGCCCACCACGGGAACGGTCGTCATCGTGAAAGCGCTCCCCACGGTGACATCGACCGGTGGGGCATCAGGCTTGCCCCACCACGAAGCCGGATCGACGAGAGCCGACCACACCTCATGGGGTGGGTGCGGGAAATATCGCTGAATCTGTGTCATTGCTTCTCACTCACTCGTGAAGAAGTCCTGGTGCGCCCGAAGGGATTCGAACCCCTAACCTTCTGACATACTCGTGCGTTTGCCTGCGTTCTCCAGAGTACGCTAGCGACGTTGTCGCACATGACTTTCCATCGAATTACCACCGCTGCTATTCATAACCGCACACCTGGGTTCGCGTGCGTTTGAATCAGGAATGTAGCGCCCTAGGTCATATACCCTGGATCCATGGCCCCCCTGCTAACGCTGGTCGGATTGCTCATCTTCGGCGTGGGGATGTTCGTGATGTACAAGACTCGCAACGTCCGTCCCGCGTGGAAAAACCCCGACATGCCGCATCCGTATTTGTACGGTGGCGCACCAGAAATGCCTGCCACCCCGCGTCCACCGTGGCCGGTCGATGAGGACGGTAATCCCATCGAGGAACGACGCTAGAGTTTGGTGTCGGAGGATCCGACCGGGCACCTGATTCGCAGCTTGGCCTCGGCATCTTTGACCTTGCGGACGGCCGCCACAATGTTGTCCGTCGACTCTTTCAGATGCTGCTCTCGGGTCTGCCCTGCCGCCGGTTTCCCCAGAAATTGAATCTCCCGCTCGGTAACCTCGTCGGCTGCGTCGGCCATTTGCACCGCAGTACCTTTGACCTCCGGGTCGGAGATCTTCTCGGCGTAATCCCTAAGGGTGGCAGCCCATTTCTGATACATCGGGATCGCTTCGTCTTGTCGGTCAGCGTCTCGTGTCTCGGCCACCTCTTCGTTGTGCTTTTGAAGGCGTACCATCTCATCGTCGGAATACCTGAGCAGTTCCCCAACGGTCTGACAGCTCACGTCTGGCGCGGACGGCGCCGACCGCAGTAAGTACACTCCGCCCAACACCAAAGCCGCTACGGCGATGACAGCTGAGACACTTATCAGAACACTCCTGCGCGACACTAATAGACCTTCTTTACGGCTCCGTTTGCCAGTTCAACTACGCCCCCACTGGGCATTCCGTTGTATTCAGGGAACCGCCACGGCTGCGCGATGGGATACCGGAACGTCTCGGTTGGGAACCTCTTAGATAGATCGGTTATCTCAGTCATTGAGGTGCGCTTCCATTCGCCGAAATCTGTTTGAGTGAACGGTTCGAAGCCATCGACTACTGGCCTGTAGTTGTGTCGCATGTCGTAGACATTGTCTACCCACTGCGCCGTCACATAGTGGCCGTCGACGGGGATCACCTTCCGTATGTCCGTGTAGTCATGTCCTGCAAGACGGACGTCGTAGGACTCTTCAAGCACTGTGGGTGGCTTCGATGAGTCCTGTACCCACGGCTTGTTCGAGGTGAACCAATCGGTACCCACGGTGGGGGGCTTATCAAATCCGTTGACACTACCCGGCCCGAATGGATGGAACCCCGTGGCACTGGGAGCCTCTGACAGATCGCCCGTGTGGTTCTGACTAAACACCCAATGGCCGGAGTTATCTGATTTTCCAGGAGGCACAGGGGGTTTCAGCGAATCAGGTATCGGATAGTCCTTGATCTCGTCGGGGCTCCTGAAACCTCCCTCTGGCATGCCGGACGCAAATTGCATATCGGTCGCTCGGCCAGCCTCAAGTATCCGCTTCACCTCATCCTTTATGTCTTGGTACTTCCGCCATGCCCGGTCGAGAGCTTCCTTATGCATGTTGGACATGTCTGCGGGCTTAACTTCGTTGGTCGAGAGGTTCACCTCTACCGCAGGGTATGCATCGGCCTTCTCGAGCATTGCCTTGATGTCTTGGGCGCTCTTAGTGGCGCTTTGTAGCGCGACTTCGGCCATCTGAGCGAGGCCCAGATCGGCAGCTTTCGACTGCTCGAATATCGATACCGTTCGCTTGGTATAGGTGGTGGCAGCCTCGGCGCTCACCCCCTCCCATTCCGACAGTTTGCTTACCGCATCGGCTTCTTCGGCTGCGTTGGCTGTTCCCTTCACCCGCAGGCGGGCAGCCTCGGCTACCTCTTGATACATCTGCGGAGCACGCAACATCAGCTCCAGCGAGATCACTGCTTGCCTACGATCTCACCTGTGGCCTGGGCGTCGAGGTTGTCGGCATCGACGAACTTGTTAGCGATGCGGACGTGATTCTCCGCATGGGTCGTCAGGTGCTGGTGGTGAGAGCGGGTCTCCTCTTCCCACTGCTCCAGCCGCGCTGCCAGTGCCGCTCGAGACTCGCTCTCACCAAACCCGGCGAGTAAGTCCGACACGGCACCATGGGCTTGCTCGTGCTGGTCTTTCAGATTCCGTGCGATCTCGTGCAGCTTGGCAGCTGACTGGTGCATCTGCTCCGGTGGTACCCCCAGAACTCCCGACCTATCGGCTCCCCTCCGACTTGGTGACGTACATCACCTGATTGCCAGGCAGCCTAACACTGCGCTCGTAGTGATACGAGGACTCCGACTGACCGACGACCCGGGACCCCACCACCTATAGCGGCAGACCCCAGGCCCGGAAGCGCGCGACGCCACTGAGCAGCACCAGGAAGTAGGCCTGAAAATGGCGGACTATGAGCGGCATGGCCCGCTTGATCGATACGCGTTCCTTGATAAATGGTGCGCCCGAAGGGATTCGAACCCCTAACCTTCTGATCCGTAGTCAGATGCTCTATCCGTTGAGCTACGGGCGCGTGCTATTCAATTGTTGCAGGTCAACAGGTTTGGCCTGCAGACCGACGCGGAGGCGAGAGGATTTGAACCTCCGGTCCCCCGTAAAGGGGACAACTCATTAGCAGTGAGTCCCATTCGGCCGCTCTGGCACGCCTCCTGAACTTCCCGAGGGTACCGGAACCCATAAATGGATTCCGAACCGCCGAGGGCACAGAGTACAGGTCCGCGAGGCCGGAAGGCAAAGCCGTTGGTCGCCATCCGGTCCAACATGCACAGATAGTCTGTTCCAGTGCCTGCCCGACTTCGCCCCGAGCTGACCGAACTGCCGGCGTACACCCCCGGCCGCAACGTCCCCGGTGCCATCAAGCTCGCCAGTAATGAGACCGTGCACGGACCACTGCCCAGCGTCCACACGGCCATCGTCGAGGCAGCCGCGCGGATCAACCGTTACCCGGACAACGGCTACGCCGAGCTGCGCTCACACCTGGCCAAACACGTGGACATGCCGCCCGAACACATCGCGGTCGGATGCGGATCGGTGAGCCTGTGCCAGCAGCTCGTACAAGTCACCGCCACGGTAGGTGACGAGGTGCTGTTCGGCTGGCGATCCTTCGAGACCTACCCGCTGGTGGTGCGGGTCGCCGGGGCCACTCCCGTTCAGGTGCCGCTGACCGACCACACCTACGATCTGGCGGCCATGGCCGCCGCGGTGACGGACACCACCCGGCTGATCTTCGTCTGCAATCCCAACAATCCGACCGGCACCGTGGTCCCACCAGCCGAGCTACGCCGGTTTGTCGAGGCGGTACCGCCCCACATCCTCATCGCGATCGACGAGGCATACATCGAGTATGTGCGCGAAGACTTCACCGACAGCATTGCCCTTGTTCGCGAACATCCCAATGTTGTTGTGTTACGCACCTTCTCAAAGGCCTACGGCCTGGCCGGCCTGCGGGTGGGCTACGCGATTGGCGATCCCGATGTGATCACCACGCTGGGCAAGGTGTACGTGCCGTTCAGCGCGTCCAGCCTCGCTCAGGCCGCGGCGGTGGCCTCCCTGGGCGCCGCAGAGGAACTCCTCGCACGGACCAATGACGTTGTCGCCGAACGCACAAGAGTGACCCAAGCACTCCGGGAGGCGGGGTACGAGGTGCCACCATCGCAGGCCAACTTCGTGTGGCTACCGCTGGGCGATCGCTCGTCGGAGTTCGCACAAGCCTCCGCCGAAGCCCGAATCATCGTGCGCCCCTTCGGTGCCGACGGCGTGCGAGTCACCATCGGCGCACCCGAAGAGAACGACGCATTCCTAGAGTTCGCGCGCTTCTGGCGTTAACTCACCCGTGACAGTTGCGTGGTCTCGGCCCACTCGACGGTGAGTTCGACAACTTCGCGCGCACCGGGCAGCACGAGCGCCAGTGGCGTCAACGGCCCCTCTGCCACGCCGGTGAGTACCCGGGCGGTCGACACTGGGTCGACCACCGAGACCGTCACCGCCGCAACGCACTCCGCCGGACGCACATAAAAGCGGGTGCCCGGGTCCACCAGTCCGGTGAGCTCCGCACCGGAGATGTCCATCGCCTTGGCACCCTCGGACAACGAAAGCAACACCGGACGTTGCGAATCCACGACGAACGGCCCCATCAGGCCCGCGGCCATCACCGCCTGCGAATCATCGATCGCGGGGATCGGATCCACCCGACCGGCGGCGAGCAACGACTGCTCCAACAGATAGCGGTACAGCTGTACCACCCGGTCGGCATTGCGGTGATTACGCGCATCATGCAACCAGAATTCGACACCTTCGACATCTGCGGTACCACCCTGCACGTACAGGCGGTAGAAGCGATATCCGAGATCCGGTGCACCGTGCCGGGTTTCGGCAACTGTCGCGCCGACGCCCAACGTCTTGACGTACTGCGCCTCACCTTCGGTGAAGTTCAATTCCGAAGAGGACACCTCGCGCCACACGGCCCCGTTCACGGATGCGTGCAGCCGTACGCTGGCCGGCTGCTGCCCAGCACTGGTACGCACCGTCAGACCGCCCAGCTGCGGGCGCTCCTTGAATTCGAACTCGATGAAGGACGGGGACTTTCGGGTAGCGGTGGGCACATTGCGCGCAGCGGTGTCCAGCTCTACCCCATTGGTGAGGAACCAGATGGCGGCCTGGGTTCCCGCGATGGCCTCATGGTCCTTGATGTTCGCCTCGCCCAGGTACCCCGCCGCACGCAACCGGCGACTCAGCTGTGCCGTCGACAGTGCCGGGAAGGAGTTGGCCAAGATCCACGCGACCTGCGATTCGCGGGTGCGGGCCCGCAGGTTCGCCACCGACAGCCAGTCGGCCACCGCGTAGCCCGAGGGCAGGTTGGGGGCGATCCCCGCGATATCGAGTGAATACGCGGCGACAGTGGGGTTCAGGCGAATTAAATCTGTGCGAGCAGAAGTTCCGTCAGTGAACACAACCTCGTCCACGGTGGACGAATAGGTGCCCCCGCGGTACCTCGTCAGGCGCTGCGGGAGCACCTCGGCGTGGTGGCCGTGACGCCTGCCAGTGATGCGGGCAGACGGCCATTCGACGAGCGATAGCAAAGAATGAGTGGTCATGGGTTGGTTGATCCTTGTGCCGGCGGATTGCAGCCCAGAAGCTCGTCAACGTCGGTAGACGGCGATCCCGGGTGCCAGGGGCGGGGTTAGGGAATCAACAACAACAGCAACACACGGCGGCGCTGCGCGCCCCGAAGCTGTCGGCGCGCAGCGCGCTGATCGCCCGGAGTCGGTGCGACTGTGCGACGTGCTGCATGCATCCAGTCTACGGATCCGCGGCCGCGCGCCGGGATTTCCACCGGCGCCGCTTCCCTGGAGCGAGCGAACCCGACACGTATTCACGTCGACCCGGCGGGTCGCCGAAACCGGGTGCGTGGAGTTTGGCGCACGGGTATTCGTTACCTGATGCGCCGCCCCAATCGCGATTAGGATTTCAAGACATCAGGTCTTGATCCCTTTCGCTGAGGAGGAAACCGCTGTGCCCGCTGCCAAGAATGAATCCCAGGCCCTCGGCGATCTCGCCGCACGGCAGCTAGCCAACGCCACCAAGACCGTCCCTCAGCTGTCGACGATCACTCCGCGGTGGCTGCTACATCTGCTGAACTGGGTACCCGTCGAGGCGGGCATTTATCGGGTGAACCGCGTCATCAACCCCGACAAGGTAGCGATCCACAGCGAGGAGCAGGGCGAGAACGAGGCCCCGCTGCCACAGACCTACGTCGACTACGAGACCAACCCGCGCGAGTACACGCTGCGTACCATCTCGACGCTGCTCGACATCAACACCCGGGTCTCGGACCTGTACTCCAGCCCGCACGACCAGATCGCCCAGCAGCTGCGCCTGACCATCGAGTCCATCAAGGAGCGTCAGGAAAGCGAGCTCATCAACAACGCCGAGTACGGCCTGCTGGCTCAGGCAACACCCGAGCAGACCATCAAGACCCTCGGTGGCGCTCCCACACCGGATGACCTGGACGCCCTGATCACCAAGGTGTGGAAGACCCCCGGTTTCTTCCTGACCCATCCGCTGGGTGTGGCGGCGTTCGGCCGTGAGGCCACCCGCCGTGGCGTGCCACCAGTTGTCGTGAGCCTGTTCGGTGCGCAGTTCATCACCTGGCGCGGCATCCCCATCATCCCGTCGGACAAGGTTCCGGTGAAGGACGCCAAGACCAAGATCCTGCTGGTGCGTACCGGCGAGGAGCGCCAGGGCGTTGTCGGCCTGTTCCAGCCCGGCTTGGTCGGCGAGCAGGCACCGGGATTGTCGGTGCGGTTCACCGGAATCAACCGGTCGGCCATCGCCTCATACCTCGTCACCCTGTATTCGTCGCTGGCCGTGCTGACTGATGACGCACTGGCCGTTCTCGACGACGTGCAGGTGGACAAGTTCCATGTCTACAAGTGACGCGATTCCCGTAACCGACAGCCCGCCGGGCTTCCCCTCTGCGGCGGAGCTGTCGGCATTGGCCACCCAGTTGTTTTGGGAAGCCACACCCACCGGAGCACCGGGTATCGACACCCCGGGACCGGCCGTACCCGTCGCGCCCAGGGGCAACGTCCCCGACGCGACGGCCGGTTCCTCCGCGGCGGCCACGGCGGGCTCGTTGGCCAGTCCATATGCACCCGCACCCGTCGCCGACGCCCTGTCGACGGCAACGGTGGCCCCGCCGGTCGCGGCTTTCAGCTCGGCGACCCCCGACGGCATTCCCGGAGCGGTGCCGGTGGCACCTCGCGGCGGTGGCGGTGACCTGACATCGGGCCCCTCTGCGGCGCACACCGCCGCAACGGGTTATCCGACAACCGGTCTCGCCGATTTCGCGGTCCCCTCGGGCCTGGTGCCGACAATCCCCGGGGTGCTCGCCACCCCCTCGGTGAACTCTGTGGGCCCCGCCACCACGTCACCACGGGTGGCTCCGCATTCCCAGGCGCCGGCCGTGCCGTATCTGGGGTGGACGCCCCCCGTGGCGCCAACGGGAGGCGACGAGTCGAACTACTACTTCTTGGGTGGAGCGCCGACCGCGGCGCCGATCCACGAAGACGCACGCGCCTTCGACGTCGCGTCGATACGGGCAGATTTCCCGATCCTGTCCGAGACCGTCAACGGTAAGCCGCTGATCTGGTTCGACAACGCCGCGACTACGCAGAAGCCGCAGTCGGTGATCGATCGCCTGGTGCACTTCTATCAGCACGAGAACTCGAACATCCACCGTGCGGCACACGAATTGGCGGCACGGGCCACCGATGCATACGAGGATGCGCGCGGCGCGGCCCGCAAGTTCCTGGGCGCCGAGGCCGACGAGAACATCATCTTCGTGCGCGGCGCCACCGAGGCCATCAACCTGGTGGCGCATGCCTGGGGCAGTAAGAACCTGGGACACGGGGATGAAATCGTCATCACCCACCTGGAGCACCACGCCAATATCGTTCCGTGGCAATTGATCGCGAAGAAGACCGGCGCCGTCATCAAGGTGGCTCCGGTGGACGACGCCGGTAACCTGCTGCTCTCCGAGCTCGAGGATCTGGTCGGTCCGCGCACCAAACTGGTTGCGGCCACCCAGGTTTCCAACGCGCTGGGGACTGTGACGCCCGCCAAGCAGATCGTCGAGATCGCGCACCGCTACGGCGCGCGTGTGCTCATCGACGGTGCGCAGTCGGTGCCGCACCTCACGGTGAATCTGCAGGAGCTGGGTGCCGACTTCTTCGTCTTTTCGGGTCATAAGATCTACGGCCCCACCGGGATCGGCGTGCTCTACGGCAGCGAAGACGCGTTGGCGGAGACGCCGCCGTGGCAGGGCGGCGGCAACATGATCGCCGATGTCACCCTGGAGCGCGCGGTGTTCCAGGGTCCGCCCAACAAGTTCGAGGCCGGCACCGGAAACATCGCCGACGCCGTGGGACTGGGCGAGGCGCTGCGGTATGTCGAGCGCATAGGTATCGACCGGATCGCCGAGTACGAGCACGCGCTACTGGAGTACGCGACACCGCAATTGGCTGCCATCCCCGGTGTGCGGCTGGTGGGGACGGCCGACCACAAGGCATCGGTGCTGTCGTTCGTGCTCGACGGGCACGATCCGGTGGAAGTCGGTAAGGCGCTGAATGCCGACGGCATCGCGGTGCGTGCCGGACACCATTGCGCGCAGCCGATTTTGCGCAGGCTCGGACTGGAGCAGACGGTGCGGCCCTCGTTCGCGTTCTACAACACCTTCGACGAGATCGACGTCTTCATCGACGCGGTGCGGCGGCTGGCCGAAAGCGGCGGGCCCAAGGCGTAAGGCTCAGTTCGCCGAGCGCATACCGCACGCAGGCATCTCACCGAAACACCCTGCGCCTGGTATGCACTCGGCGGGCTTAGCCCGCCCGGCCCACCACCGTCAGCAGCACCGCCGAGTCTTCCAGCGCCGTAAGGTCATGGCGCTCCGGCGGGATGATCGTGTAGTCGCCGGTGGCCAGCGCTGCCTTCGCGGTCGCTGTCGCGATCTCCACCCGCCCACTGAGCACCAACAAGGTTGCCGCGCCGGGGTTTTCGTGTTCGGCGAGTTTATGGCCGGCACCGAGGGCCAACAGCACCTGCTTTAGCGCGTGGCCCCTGCCACCATGCACCGTGTGCGCCGACCGACCGCTGTGCGCCTTCCTCGCTGTTTCGACCAGCTCATCCCCTAGCGCCGTTATCGATATGACATCCACGACTATCTCCCTTTCACCTGTGGATCCAGAGTCAGGCTGACGGTGCAGTCGCCGTTCCCGGCATCGGGCGATACGGTGACCTCAAACTGTCCCCCGACCGCGTCGGCGTTCACGTCGAGAACCTCCTGGATGAGTCCGCGCTGGATTCCGCGAACCACTTCCGGGGCCGTCGTGGCGATCTCGGCGAGTGGGCATGAGCAGATCTGCACGGTGACGCTCCCAAAGGACATCAGCGTGGACTTCACCGTAAACCCAAGTTCACCAAGGGTTTCCACCACCAAATCCACGGCAGGAAGTGAAGCCCGATGCCGCGCAACATTCACCCGATGTGCAAGGTCGGCGCCGACCAGCGCCGCTCGTGATTCGCGCTCGGCCGCGGTGCCCCCGAGATGCACCGCGAACAGTGACACGACATCGGCGTAATCCAGTCGCGGGGCGACCGCGTAGGCCAGGCTCGGCCTGCCCGCCCTCTGCCCGACACCGCCGCTGCGCCGGACGATATGACCCTGCTCTTCCAGGGTTCTGAGGTGAAACCTCACCGTGGTGATGTGAATCCCCAGACTGTCAGCAATGTGTTGCACCCCAACCGGCTGAGTTGCCTCCCGCAGCAGCCCGAGCACCCGCTCGCGCTGCTGGCCCGCTCGGCGGTTACCCGTCATTCGGGCCGCACGCCGACCACCGCAACCGCCGTCAGCGCATTGCGGTGTTCCCGAAACGTACGACGCATGGTGAGCACTCGCTTGCGCGCCGCACCATGCAGGAGAACGTTTTTCAGCAGGCGCAGGGCTCCGAGTACGCCCTCGTCGGCGATGACGCGACGCGGATTGAGCAGTGCCATCGGCGCCCGGTCGGTGCTCACCACCTCGAATCCCGAGGCCTTGAGCAGCTCGCTCCACTCGGCCACGGTGAGCGGCCGAGCGTTGACCTTGATGGAACGAGCCAGCGCACGGCGAATTTCGTCTTTGGTGGCGGTGTCCACGGAGTCCGGCGTGAGCCCGAGCTCGTGAATCGCGTACCGGCCGCCCGGCCGTAGCACCCGATAGGCCTCGTTCACGATGGCCCGCTTGGTCTTGTCGTTCTGCATCGTCAGCATCGCCTCGCCCACGACGACGTCGGCACTACCGTCAGGCAGGCCCGTGCTGGCAGCATCGGCGACGATCACGCGCCCGCCACAGGGTGCGACCACATCACGCACCGATTGGGTAGCCGCCGCGGTGTCGTCGACACCGACATAGGACCGCGGGCGCAGCGCCACGATGTCGCGCGCGGTCCGGCCAAGACCCGGCCCGAGTTCGACCACATCGGCATCAGTCACCTTCCCGGCGGTCAACAGCCGCGTGGTCAGTTCAAGGCCGCCCGGGCGCAGGACGCGCTTGCCCAGCCGCGCCAACAGCCAGTGCCCGGGAAGATCTTCATCTCTGCGCCCAGCCAGCGGAAGTGTTTCTCTGTCAGCCATGTCTCCAATTTAGAGGATATTTCTCCTTTTAAATAGGCCTACGTCCACGGCTGGTTGGATTCACCGCGGACGCAAACCTCCCAGCGCGGCACCGTTCCCACTAACATCACCGCGCGTGACTGCCTCGACGACATCCCTCAACGCGATCACCGATGCGACCCGGGCGGCAGTAGCCGACAACCCGGCCGCCGCAACGGTGGTGTTCAAGGCATCCGCCCAACCGGAGGGCACGGTCGGTAGCGCGATCGCCCTGGGCAAGTACCGCGTGCACGTCGACGAGCCACCGGGTCTCGGCGGACAGAACACCGCGCCCAACCCCGTCGAGTACTACCTGGCATCGCTGCTGTCCTGCCAAGTGGTGACCTATCGCTTCTGGGCGGAAAGACTAGGGGTTCAAGTCGATTCGCTCAGCGCCAGCGCCGAGGGCGACCTCGATGTACGCGGGTTCTTCGGCCTGGACGACAGCGTCCGGCCCGGCTTCCAGCAGATCCGCGTCACCGTGACGGTCTCGGGGCCAGACAGCGAAGAACGATATCGCGAGCTACAAGAGGCCGTGGACGCACACTGCCCGGTACTGGATCTGACCACAGGCTTGACGTCCGTACATACAGAACTCATCACGCGGCCGCGGTCGTAAATCTGTTGCCTGGCGTGCATCCCGCCTGGCAGCATCAGCGGCGCCCGCCCTAGGCCGCGTCAACCGGTACCCGCGGTCCGCTGCGCACGCAGCCGGCGAGGGAGGCAGCCCGTTCGAGCCGGGCCGGGACCCAGAAAGATCCCCAGCTGCGCACCGTCCAGCTGCGGCGTTAAGAGCGGTGGCGGAGGGATTTGAACCCCCGGACGGTGTTAGCCGTCTCTCGCTTTCAAGGCGAGTGCATTAGGCCGCTCTGCCACGCCACCGTCGGCAAGCCTAGCGGCTCCGCCGAGCGACCTACTCCCCGCCGCGGCCCTCGGTGTCATGGAGCGCCTCTTCGGCACCCTCACCCACTCGCCGGAAACTCTCGGCGATAGCCGCCTGCTGTGGCCGGGTCAGGCGGGTCAGATAGTGCTCGCGGACACATTCGGAGTACGTACGCATCGCCGCCTCGCCCAGCGTGCGGCCCTGCTCGGTAAGCGCCGCCAGGACCGCCCGGCGGTCCTGGGGCATCGACCCCCGCTTCACCAGCCCCTGTTCCTCGAGGCGGCGCACCTGGTGCGTGATCCGGCTACGCGAGGCCAACAGACTGGTCGCGATATCCCCCATCCGGCAACTACCGTTAGCTGACCGCAACAATTGCTGAAGCACTTGGAAGTCGGTCAACGAAATACCATGCGAAGCAACCATTTTACGGTTCAACAAAAAATACAACCGGTTAGTCGCTATCCAAAAGTTTTGCCACGAACGAAATTCGGCGAGGTCAAGTCCCGGGACCTCGCTCTCCGAACGTGTACTCATGCACCATCCCCCTCCGTCGACCAAGCCATGGCCTCGACCGCGCCTCCACCCGCACTGTCTGATAACCCGGCGACCACCAATAGCTCGGCATAGTCTGGATGCTATGCACGCTATCACCGTTGACCAGCCGGGTGGGCCAGAAGCGCTGTGCTGGACCGAAGTTCCCGACCCAACTCCGGGACCAGGCGAAATACTGATCGATGTAACGGCCGCCGCAGTTAACCGCGCGGATCTGCTACAGCGCCAGGGCCTGTATCCGATGCCACCCGGCGCGAGTCACATCTTGGGACTCGAATGCTCGGGAGTTATCGCCCAGGTTGGCGCAGATGTATCGGAATGGGCTGTAGGACAAGCTGTTTGTGCACTGCTGTCCGGCGGCGGGTACGCCGAGAAGGTGGTGGTACCGGCCGGCCAGGTACTGCCGATTCCTTCAAACATCAACCTTGATGTCGCGGCGGCGCTACCCGAAGTCGCCTGCACGGTGTGGTCGAACCTGGTGATGACGGCGAGAATGGCTGCCGGACAATCCATCCTGATTCACGGTGGCTCGAGCGGAATCGGCACCCATGCCATTCAGGTGGCCAAGGCGCTCGGCGTTCGGGTTGCGATTACCGCAGGCACCCCCGACAAACTCGACGCCTGTCGTGATCTTGGTGCCGATCTGACCATCAACTATCGGGCCACCGATTTTGTACAGGCAGTTCACAACTTCACCGACGGTGCCGGGGTCGACCTCATCCTGGACATCATGGGAGCGAAGTACCTGGACCGGAACGTCGACGCTCTCGGCAATGACGGATACCTCGTCATCATCGGTATGCAAGGCGGCGCGGTAGCCGAGCTGAACATCGCCAAGCTGATCACCAAACGCGGCTCCATCACCGCCACCACGCTGCGCGGACGGCCGCTGGGCGGACCGTCTGGCAAGGCCGCGATCGTCGATGCCGTCACCCAGGACCTGTGGCCACTTGTCGAGGCGGGGAAGGTCCTGCCGATCGTGGGCGCCGAGATCCCGGTGAGCCAAGCGGGCGAGGCGCACCGCCTGCTGGAGAGCGGAGAGATCGTGGGAAAGGTGCTACTGACGCTCTGACCCGGTGGCGGGTCAGCCCAGCGAGGCGACCGCGCGTACCAGCTGGTCGACCTCGGCGGCCGTCGAATAGTGCCCCAACCCAACCGTTATCGCGCCGCCGATCTCGTTCACACCGATGGCGTCGAGCACCCGCGAGCTGGTGTTGGCGATCGCACACACCCCGTTGTCGGCCAGTCGCTGCACCACCCGATCCGCGGGAATCCCGATCACAGTGAAGCTGAGCGCGGGAATCCGGTCCTCCGGAGCCCCGATGACCATGACCCGTGGCAGGGTCCGCAGAGCGCTCACCAGATACCGGAACAGCCAATCCAGATACGCGCCCGCCGAAGTCAGGGACGTCAGCAGCCGCTCACGCCGGGTGCCCGACGCGGACTCGTCCAAACCGGCCAGATACTCCACGCTGGCAACCAGGCCGGCCAGCATCGCGAACTGATGCCCGCCCAGCTCCAGGCGCGCGGGCCCGCTAGCCAACGGGTTGAGCGAAATCGAACTGATCGAATCCAGCAGCGCAGGATCCCGGAAGACCAACGCGCCCACCGGTGGTCCACCCCATGCCGTCGCGTTGAAGGCGACGACATCGGCGTCCAGGTCCTCGATATCAAAGGCGCGATACGGCACCAGGCTGGAACAGTCCATCACCACGAGACCACCAACCGCGTGCGCGAGCTTGGTGGCCTGCTGCAGATCCGGCACCGTTCCCAGGGTCGAAGAAGCGGCCGTCACCGCCACCAGCCGGGTCGGCTTGGTAATCAAAGACTCCCACTGCCAGGACGGCAGATCACCGGACTCGATATCGACCTCGGCCCACTTGACCTTGGCCCCGTATCGGTTGGCCGACCGCAGCCACGGCTGCACATTGGCCTCTTCGTCGAGCCTGGACACCACCAGCTCATAGCCGAGCCCCGCCTTGGACGACGACCCCTCCGCCAGGGAGTTGAGCAGAACGGCGCGGTCACTGCCCAGCACCACCCCGCGCGCGTCGGCACCCACCAGATCGGCAGCAGCGTGCCGGGCGGCCTCGAGGACCGCAGCGCTGCGCCGCGCGCTGGGGTGCGGACCCCGCGTGTCGGAAAAGGATCCCCGGAACGCTGTGGATACAGTCGTAGCAACCGCATCGGGGATGAGCATCCCGGCTTGGGTATCGAAATGTACCCACCCGTCGCCGAGGGTCGGGTGCAAACCACGCACCCGGGCGACGTCATAAGCCATGCCAGACACCTTAGATGCTCACCACAGGTCACGGCGCTGAACCCGTCGTTGCACCACGCCCCGACGGACGACGGTTAACGGCGCCGTCTCGTGTAGTCATACTAGAGCAATGTCGTTCGCTTTCGGGGTGGCTACGGCACTGCTGTTGCTGTTCATCCCAGGCTGGCTGATTGGCCGAGCCTTCGGGCTACCAACACATTCGGCCGCCGTCACCGCACCTGCATTGACCTATGGGCTAGTTGGGCTGTGCATCGTCACCTTCGGCTCAATCGGCATACCGTGGAACTCAGTCTCCGCCGGGTTTGCGCTCCTGGGCGCGATCGTCGTCGCTCGGCTGCTGTGGCGTTGGCTGCGGCCAAAGGAGCACGCCGAACAATTCCCGTCACAAAGTCGTGCGGCAGTGATCGCGGTCGCCTTGGGCATCGCGATCGGCTCCGGGCTCATCTTCTACGCATTCGTGCGTGGACTGACCAACTGGCAATCGGTCCCGAGTACCTGGGACTCGATGTGGCACGGGAACACCATCCGCTACATCCTCGACACCGGGCAAGCATCGTCGACCCGGATGGGTGACCTCCGCAACGTCGAGACGCACGCGACGCTCTACTACCCCTCGGCCTTCCACGGGCTGGCCGCGGTGCTGAGCCAACTGACCGGCGCGGCTCCCACGACGAGTTACACGCTGTACGCGGTGGCCGGGTCGCTGCTCTTCCCGCTCAGCGCCGCAGCGCTGGCCTGGCAGATGCTGCGCGGCCGCGCCAGCCGCACCTTCCAGGCCGGTTGCGCCGCCACCGCCGCTGCACTCTCGGCCTCATTCACGGCGCTGCCATACGTGGAGTTCTACGTGGCAGCCGTGCCGAACCTAGTGTCCTTCGCCTTGGGGGGTCCCGCGGTAATCGCCGTCACGAGCGTGGTCGCCGACCGCAGCCGCATACCGGTGGCGGTGCTGGCATTCGTGGGAATCGCCTCGGTGCACACCTCGGGTGCCATCGTGGCGGTCGTCTTCGTGGCCGCCTGGTGGCTCCTTGCACCACTGTCCCGATACCGCGGCAAGGAACGCAAGCCCCGACGCCGGGTGGGAAATGGGTTCTTGCCGTTGGCCATTGCCGGTGTCGTCTCTCTGGTGCTGCTCTATCCGCAATTGCGCACCCTGCTCCAGCTGTCCGAGATCATCGCCGGACACCAATTCACCACTCCGTGGGGAAAGAAGCGTGCGCTGCTGGACGCCCTCACCCAGCACACCCGCCACCTCGCCGACTACCCGGTGCAGTCCGCCCTGCTCTGGCTGGCCCTTCTCGGAGCTGTCGTACTGATCGTGAAGCGGGTGTACTGGCCACTTGCCGTCTGGTTACTGCTGATCGTGGCAATTGTCCACTCCTCCACACCCTTTGGCGGTTTCATCGGCCGCGCGGTGGCCCTGTTCTCCGATGCCTTCTACAGCGACCCGCGCCGGCTGTCGGCCATCGTGTGTCTGCTGCTGGCCCCGGCCGCCGGGATCGGTTTGTTCACGCTGGCCTACCCCGTGCTGACGAGGCTGCGAGGGGAGCGCACCCGACAATGGGCGCTCGTGGCCACGGCCATCACGTTGGCCGCGGTCTGCGCCTTCTCCGCCCGGCACTACTTCCTGCCGCACAAGTACCTCGTCGGCGCCAAATACGACCAGGTGATGGTCGGGCCCAAGAAGCTCGACGCCTTCGCGTACCTGGCGACCCTACCCGGCGCAAAAGACACCACTATCGGCGACGGAAACGTGGACGGCTCGGGCTGGATGTACGCGGTGGCGGGACTGCACCCGCTGTGGACGCACTACGACTTCCCGCAGCAACAGGGTCCGGGCTATCACCGGTACATCTTCTGGGCCTACGCCGACGACGCCGATACCGATCGGCGCGTGACCGACGCTGTGCACGCGCTGAACATTCGCTACGTCATGACCAGTACTCCCGTGGTCCAGGGGTTCAAGGTTCCCGACGGACTAAGGTCGTTGGACAGATCCCGATCATGGAGAAAGCTGTACGACAGCGGCGCCGCCCAGATCTACGAATGGGTCGGCGACCAGAAAACACAGGCGGAAGGTGACAGATGACCCATCCCGGTCAGGACGATGACGACGACCAGGTGATCATTCTGGGCGCCGACGATTCCGACAAGGGTGCCGACGGTGCGGACGACGACCCGTCCATCACGGATCTCGTCGAGCAGCCCGCCAAGGTGATGCGCATCGGCACGATGATCAAGCAGCTTCTCGAGGAGGTGCGCGCTGCTCCTCTCGACGATGCCAGTCGATCCCGGCTGCGCGAAATCCATGCCGCCTCCATCGCCGAGCTGGAAGAAGGGCTGGCCCCCGAGCTCCGCGAAGAGCTGGAGCGTCTGACCCTGCCCTTCGTCGAGGACACCATTCCGTCCGATGCCGAGCTGCGTATCGCGCAGGCACAGCTGGTCGGCTGGCTGGAGGGCTTGTTCCACGGCATCCAGACTGCGCTCTTCGCTCAGCAGATGGCGGCACGCGCGCAGCTTCAGCAGATGCGTCAAGGTGGTCAAGGTGTTCTGCCGCCAGGGCTTTCCGTACCCGCGCAGGGCGGCGGCAGCGGCACCGGTCAGTATCTGTAACCGTGGTCAGTATCCAGACCCACGAGGCGTGGGTGGAGTTCCCGATTTTCGACGCCAAGTCACGCTCGCTGAAGAAGGCGTTCCTCGGCAAGGCAGGCGGCGCGATTGGCCGCAACGAGTCGAACGTGGTGGTCATCGAGGCCCTGCGGGACATCACGCTGTCCCTCAAGGAGGGCGACCGGATCGGGCTTGTCGGCCACAACGGTGCGGGCAAATCGACTCTGCTGCGCCTCCTTTCGGGAATCTACGAACCCACCCGGGGCAGCTCGTCCATCCAGGGCAGGGTCGCGCCGGTGTTCGACCTGGGTGTGGGCATGGATCCGGAGATCTCCGGATACGAGAACATCATCATCCGCGGCATGTTCCTGGGGCAGACCCGTAAGCAGATGCAGGACAAGGTCGACGAGATCGCCGACTTCACCGAGCTGGGCGAGTACCTCTCCATGCCGCTGCGCACGTACTCCACCGGCATGCGCGTGCGTCTGGCGATGGGCGTGGTCACCAGCATCGACCCGGAGATTCTGCTGCTCGACGAGGGCATCGGTGCGGTCGATGCCGAGTTCATGAAGAAGGCGCGAGTTCGGTTGCAGCAGTTGGTGGAACGCTCCGGCATGCTCGTCTTCGCCAGCCATTCCAACGAGTTCCTGGCCCGTCTGTGCAACACGGCGATGTGGATCGACCACGGCACGATCAAGATGAGCGGTGGTATCGAGGACGTGGTCCGCGCCTATGAAGGCAACGAGGCGGGCGATCACGTCGCCCAGATCCTCGCCGAAGACCGCCATGAATGACACGACCAGCGGTGTTGTTGCCGTCGTCGTCACCTATCGGCGGGCCGCGGAGCTGGCCGAGTCGCTCAAGATCGTCACGACGCAGACCGTCCCGCCGGACCATGTCGTGGTGGTGGACAACGACAACGACCCTGCGGTCAAAGCTCTGGTCGATGGTCAACCCATTGCCGCCACATACCTGGGCTCTCGCCGAAACCTCGGGGGTGCAGGAGGATTCGCGCTCGGCATACTCCACGCCCTCACTCTCGGCGCCGACTGGGTATGGCTGGCCGACGACGACGGCCGCCCCGGTGGCACCGGTGTTCTGGAGACGCTGTTGGCCTGCGCCCGCAAGCATCGCCTCGCCGAGGTGTCGCCGATGGTGTGCGATATCGACGATCCCGGCCGGCTGGCGTTTCCACTGCGACGCGGGCTCGTGTGGCGGCGACGGGTCGAGGAGCTGCGCACCGAAGCCGGTCAAGATCTGCTGCCCGGCATCGCCTCGCTGTTCAATGGCGCGCTCTTCCGCGCCGAAACCCTAGAGGCCGTGGGCGTTCCCGACCTACGACTGTTCGTGCGCGGCGACGAGGTGGACGTACATCGGCGGCTCGTGCGTTCGGGCCTGCCGTTCGGGACCTGTTTGGATGCCACGTATCTGCACCCCAACGGTGCAGCCGAGTTCAAACCGATTCTGGGCGGGCGCATGCACACCCAGTACCCGGACGATGCCACTAAGCGGTACTTCACCTACCGCAACCGTGGCTACCTGATGTCCCAGCCAGGCATGCGCAAGTTGCTCCCCCAGGAATGGGTGCGCTTCGGCTGGTACTTCCTCATAACCCGACGCGACTTGCCCGGCCTACGCGACTGGATTGCGTTGCGGCGCTTAGGCAGACGCGAGCAGTTCGGCAGACCGGGCAACCCAACTCCTTCGGTACAGGAGACTGAGAAATGACGGACCAACTGGTGGAGCTATCGTCGGACTCCCGCACCTTCAAACGTGCATGGCGTGATCTGTCGGAAGGCTTCGAGCACCGGCAGCTCTGGTTGCAGCTGGGCTGGCAGGACATCAAGCAGCGCTACCGCCGCTCGGTGCTGGGACCGTTCTGGATCACCATCGCCACCGGCTCGACGGCCCTGGCGATGGGCATCTTGTACTCGCAGCTGTTCAAGATCCCACTCGCCGAGCACTTGCCCTACGTGACCATCGGTTTGATCGTCTGGAACCTGTTCAACGCCGCGATCCTGGAGGGGGCGGACGTCTTCGTCGCGAACGAGGGACTGATCAAACAGCTGCCCACACCGCTGAGCGTGCACGTCTATCGGCTGGTGTGGCGACAGCTGCTGTTGTTCGCCCACAACATCATCATCTTTCTCGTCGTCGTGGCCGTGTATCCGCCGCACTGGCATATCACCGATCTCAGCTTCATTCCCGCGCTGATACTGATCACCCTGAATTGTGTTTGGGTTTCACTGGTTTTCGGCGTGCTGGCGACCCGCTATCGGGACATCTCCCCGCTGCTGGGCAGCCTGGTGCAGTTGCTGTTCTTCATGACGCCGATCATCTGGAACGAGAACATGCTCAACGAGAAGGTCGGCAAGCTGGCCACGGTGGTGCAGCTCAACCCATTCGTGCATTTCCTGGCCATCATCCGCGATCCGCTGCTCGGGCTCGATCAGCAGTTGCACCACTGGATCATCGCGATCGCCATCACCGTCGTCGGTTGGACCGTCGCGATCCTGGTGATGCGCCAGTACCGCGCCCGAGTCCCGTACTGGGTCTAGTCATGCCAGAAATAAGCGCCCGCGAACACCGATGGCTGCTGGTCTCCGCCGGCGCTGCCTTCATCGTCTTCGCACTGCTCTGGATCGGCTATGCCCAGCAGTGGGATTGGCTGTCTCGACTGGACGTCGCGGCGCTGGCGCCCGCGCATGACTACGGAATCGCGCACCCCGGCTGGGTCACGGCCTGGGACATGTTCGCCACTGCCTTGGGTCCGGGCGCATTCCGCATCGCGGTGGCCGTCGTCATCGTCGTGCTGCTGGTGCAGCGTCAGCGACGCCCGGCGATGTTCCTGCTGATCACCGTGGAACTCAGCGCGCTGGTGACCGAGTTGGCGAAACTGCTCGCGGGCCGCCCGCGCCCGGCGACCAGGTTGGTCGATGCGTACGGATCCTCGTTCCCGTCTGGACATGCCCTGGGCGTCATGGTCGGCGTGCTGGCGTTGCTCACCGTCTTCCTGCCGAAAGCGGTTGCCGCGCTGCGCCCCTGGCTCGTGGTGCTCGGTGGTGTGCTGATTCTGGCGATCGGCGTCAGCCGAGTTCTGCTCAACGTCCACAACCCCTCCGACGTGCTGGCAGGGTGGGCGTTGGGATACGCGTACTTCATTGCCTGCCTGTTGGTGCTGCCGCCCTGGCCTCACGGCAGCGGGCGGAGCACCGCCAGCGCCCGGTAGCGAACCTTGAAGCGCGCCTCCGGGTATTTGTCGCCGGCCTCACCGTCATGCGCAATCACCGTCGGACCATCCACCGCGGTGAACGTGAACTCCGGCACCTGCAGCTCGTGATAGAGCGGGCTGCGCTGCAAGCGGCCGAATGCCAGCGCGCAGAGGATTCGCACGCTGCTGAACCTGCGGCCGGTCTCCAGGATGCGCACGTCGATCAACCCGTCATCCAGACGGCTTCGCAGCGAGGGGGCGAAACCCGCCGGCAAGTAGACCGAATTGCCCAGGAAGAACAGTGATGTCTGAATGGTCTTGTTATCGAACCGGATACGTACCGGATGATCGCGCCGCAGCATGTGCAGCATCGCGTACACACTCGCCAGCGGCTTGCCAATCCGGCGTTCGAGCTTCTCCCGGATCTGTACGTACTTCGGATAGGAACCGATGCTGGCGGTGTTGATCACCACCTGGTCTTCGTTCAGGTAGACCAGATCGACGCGGCTGGCGCTGCCCCTGCGGATGGCATCGACCGTCTTGGCCACACTGTCACAGCCGATGTCCTTGGCGAAGTGGTTGAACGTGCCACCGGGGAAAACCGCCAGCGGTGTATCGGTCTGAGCCGCAACACCGGCCGCGCACGCCACCGTGCCGTCACCGCCGCCCACCGCGAGCACCTCGGCCCGGCCCGCCGCGCTGCGCATCACCTCGATCACATCATCGTCTTTCTCGAGTTCGACGATCTCAGCGCGCGGCAAGGCTTTCCGCACCTGATCCAGGATCCGCTGCCCGGTTCCGTCACCGGAGGCCGGGTTGACCACCAAGACCACGCCCTCGCCCTCGGGCCGTGCGGCAGTCACCACCCGCAGCGGATCTGCCGCACGCACCGTCGCCGGCGCGATGGGCGGCACCACCCGTGCGCCCAACACCGCTATCCCCGCACCGATCCCGAATCCGGCGAACACATCTCCGGGATAGTGGACACCGGTGGCCACGCGCGACAGACCCACCAATCCGGCAAGGAGCGAGAGCCCAAAGCCCACCGGCGGACTCTCGAGGCCAACGCCCACCGCGAAGGCCGCCGCGCTCGCCGAATGGCCCGAGGGCAGCGACGACGACGTGGGGATGCGCCTGCTGCGCCGCATCAGCGGCACCGAGAGGTGGTTGGGACGAGCGCGCCGCCGCAGCCGCTTGGCCACCTGGTTGGTAACCGCACTCGTCACCGCCAGTGTCAACAGGCCACGCGTGGCGCCGCGCTGCATGGCCGGCTTGCCGAACATGGCCAGCCCGGCGCCGATCCCGATCCACAGTTTGGAATGGTCGGCCGCGCGCGTGAGCCGGGGCATGACGGTGTCCAGCAGCGGACTCGGTGACTCCGCAATTGCTTCGAACACTTCTCGGTCGAGTGTGCCGAGACCGTCACCAATCTGCCGCAGACCGCGCAGGGAATTACGAGATGGCAAGAAACCCATGGAATTCAACATATCTGCGCACGGGCCCTCGGCGCTGTCTATCGCGGGTGGCTGATATCAGCAGCTGATCGCGGGCGGTTTCGCGCCGGCGCGGAACGAGACGTGTACGTGATCCATGTGATTGGCGGTCGGACTGCCGCGGTTCTCCATCATCGACCAGCCATTGCCGTCGTTGTACCGCTGCTGCCAGATCACGTATGTCACCCCCAACCGATCACGGTTGGCAAGCACGAAGTTCGCAAGCGCCGTACCGGTGGTGTTGGAGCTCGTCATGAAGTCCAGGGCCAGACCGCGGCCGTGGTCACCGCCGCCGCCACGCCCGCTGGCACCGCCGATGTCACTGATGCCGAACATCGTCTTCAAGAAGTTGCCCGCTTGCGCCACCGCCGGTTGTGCACCTGCCAACACCGTCGAGCATGGCTTGATGGCCCTGGCCCTGGCCTCCAGGGCCAGCGCCTCGGCCGAGACATAGCGCCGGTCCCGCTGCGCACGCGGCAGGTCGGCAATCAGGACGATCGCCTTCTCTTCCGGCTTGAGTGAAAGCTGGACGTCCGGCTTCCCAACTTCGCTCACTACCCCCATCACGGCAGCACCGGCAACGAGTGACAGGCCGAGGCCTGCGACGCGAGAGAGCGGCATCACGGGCCTCTTCCCACCGTTATTCGCACGCCATCTCGCCGAGATCACCCGGTCAGATTACGAAACGATCACGCTTCTGTCACGCCGACGGCGAAGAATGTGGCAAATCTAGCCACGCTTCGGAGGTGCGTTGCGGGTAGTGACAGCGATGCGATTCCAGGCGTTGATCGTCAGGATCATCCCGATGATCTGCCCCAGCTCCCGCTCGGTGAACACCGCCGCTGCTCGCGCGTAGGTCGCATCGGACACGTGCTCACCAGCGGAAAGGACAGTGGCTTCCTCAGTGAGGGCCAGTGCGGCCTTCTCCCGTTCGGTGTAGATGTCGCCTGCCTCGGCCCAGGCATTCAGCAGGTAGATGCGCTGCTCGGTCTCTCCCTGCTTGCGGGCATCGTGGGTGTGCATATCGAGACAGAACGCACAGTGGTTGAGCTGAGAGGCGCGGATCTTGATCAGCTCGGCAAGGCTGGGCTCGACGTCCTTGGCCGAGGCGATGCTCAACGCCATCATGGCCTCGTAAACCTCGGGCGAGACCTTGTCCATGCGGATTCTTGGGGCATTCAGGGTGCTTGTCATGCCTTAACGGTAGGAGCAGAAAGGCCCATACTCATGGTTCAATCTGACCATGAGTTCGTGGGCCAATTCGGGAATACCGGAACCGCGTCCCCTCAGCCACGATCTGCATCTGGACCTGCGTCACGCCATCACCCCCGGTACCCGCGGCGTCCGCGATGTGTTGATCACCGCACTCCGCGAGGCAGTCCGGTCCGGGCGTCTGACGGTGGGTGCGATGCTGCCGCCCTCCCGCACCCTGGCAGTCGATCTCGGACTGGCGCGCAACACCGTCGCCGAGGCCTACGCGGAGCTTGTCGCCGAAGGCTGGCTCGAATCGCGGCAGGGCTCGGGTACCCGGGTGGTCAATCGGGTCCAGAACCAGTTGGCTCCGCGGTCACGAGGAGCGGGCTCTCCGCCGCCCCATAACCTCATGCCCGGCTCCGGAGACGTCACCGCCTTCCCCCGCACCGACTGGGTCACCTCCGTGCGCCGGGCGCTGAGCAACGCGCCCCACGAGGCCCTGCGCGCGGGCGACCCACGCGGACGTCCCGAATTGCGCTCTGCCGTCGCCGAATACGTGGGCCGGGTGCGGGGCGTGCGAACCTCACCGGATTCGGTCGTCATCTGCGCGGGCACCCGTCATGCCGTGGAGATCCTCACCCGCATGTATGGACTGACCCAGCCGATCGCTCTGGAAGCTTACGGGCTCTTCATCTTTCGCGACTGCATCGAAGCCACGGGCGGCTCCAGCATCCCGATCGGATTCGACGAGGAGGGCGCCGTGGTCAGCGACCTTGACACCCTCGCCGTGCGCGCCGCCATGATCACCCCCGCCCACCATTTTCCGCACGGGCTGCCGCTGCACCCGGCTCGTCGCACCGCAGTGGTGGACTGGGCGCGCCGCACCGACTCCTACGTCCTGGAAGACGACTACGACGGCGAGTTCCGGTACGACCGGCAGCCCGTCGGCGCGCTGCAAAGCCTCGACCCCGATCGCGTCGTCTACCTCGGCTCGGCGAGCAAGAGCCTGGCCCCGGTGCTGCGCCTGGGCTGGATGGTGCTGCCGCCGGACCTGGTGGACGCCGCGGTGGCGGCAGCCGGGGGCGGGCAGTGGTACGTCGACGCCATCTCGCAACTGACCATGGCGGACTTCATCGCGGGTGGCCACTACGACCGGCACATCCGGCGGATGCGCGGCCGATACCGGCGCCGGCGCGACCAACTCGTCGCACGACTCTCCGAGTACGACGTCGGGGTCCGTGGACTCTCGGCCGGACTGCATCTGCTGCTGACGCTGCCCGACGGGGCAGAACCCGACGTGCTGTATCGAGCAGGAGAGGCGGGGGTGGCGCTGGCCGGGCTGTCGCGGCTGCGGCACCCCCAGGCCGGTCCGCATATCCCCGATCCGGACGGGGTGGTCGTCAGCTTCGGCACACCTGCCGATCACGGTTTCACACCCGCCGTCGACGCGCTCTGCGGTGTGCTGGCGGCCGCGGGCCTCTAGCGCGCAGGCATCCGAGTGGCACCGGCTGGCAGTGCCGTGCCTCGTCATGGCAGCAGGTCAACGCCATGGTTGAGGCATGCCCATCTTCGAGTCTTCCGCCGGCCCCATCCACTACCGCGATGACGGTGACGGTCCCGCGATCGTCTTCGTACACGGACTGTTCGTCACCAGCACCATGTGGCGCAAGGTCACCGAACCGCTGAGCCAACGGTTCCGATGCATCGCACCGGATCTCCCCTTGGGCGCGCACGCGACTCCGATGAACGCGAGCGCGAACCTCACCCCACGCTCGGTGGCGGGGCTGATCCGGGAACTGATCGGGTCCCTCGGCCTCGACAACGTCACCATCGTCGCGACCGATACCGGCGGCGCCATCACACAGCTGCTCCTCGCGGACGGCTGCGACCGGATCGGGCGGGTGGTGCTGACCCCCTGCGACTCTTTCGACAACTTCCTGCCGATGTCGATTCGCGTCTTCCAGTACTGGGCACGCATTCCCGGTACCGATTTCGTGTTGCGCCCGTTCCGGCTCAAGATCGCGCAACGCGCTCTCGGTAACACC
The DNA here is from genome assembly GCF_001440135.1 of Mycobacteroides sp. H003. Taxonomy (NCBI): domain Bacteria; kingdom Bacillati; phylum Actinomycetota; class Actinomycetes; order Mycobacteriales; family Mycobacteriaceae; genus Mycobacteroides; species Mycobacteroides sp. H003. The sequence goes on along the minus strand of NZ_LJYL01000029.1, from coordinate 154,201 downwards.
CTTGCCAAGCACTCCATCCCCGAGGATGTGCTCGGCGAGTGGGTCCGGCCCGTGCTACAGAACAAGGCCGTGCGGCGCGATGTGCGGGCGTTCCTGCGCGGTATCGACTACCACGACACGCTGGCCGCGGCCGAGACACTGCGCACCTTCGACAAGCCGGTGCTGCTGCTCTGGCCGCGCAAGCTGCCATTCTTCCCGTTCGCGCATGCGCAACGATGGGTGCAGCTACTGCCCGACGCACGACTCGTCGAGGTGCCGGACAGCTACACCTTCGTCAGTGAGGACCAGCCCGAGCTCATGGTGAAGGAGATCGAGGCGTTCGTCCCGCAACGAGTGTGAGTGCTTACTCGTCGTCTTTGGCGTGGTCGGGGACTCCCGGGTTGGGATCGCGCGACAGGTCGATCAGCGGATCAAGTCCTTCGCCTTCGGCCCGCTCGTGCCTTCCGTGCTCTGGAGTCGTCATGGTTGCCCCTCACGCATCGATGTTCCAGCAATCTTGTTAGAGAACCCTTTGGGACCCTACCCGCGCGCGGAAAGTCGTGCGCGGGGCCCGTTGATTGGCGCTGTGGCCAGGCACCTGGCATAGGCTCTGGCCCGTGTCAGGTGTCCCAGCCGAGCAGGCTCCGCTGTCGCTGACCACTCAAGCGACCCGTTTCGTCATCACCGGTGGGCTTTCGGCCGTCGTCGACTTCGGGCTCTATGTGCTGCTCTACAAGGTCGCCGGGGTGCAGCCCGACCTCGCCAAGGCCATCGGCTTCATCGCCGGCACCACCACGGCCTACCTGATCAACCGGCGTTGGACGTTCCAGGCGCCGCCCAGCACCGCCCGGCTGATCGCGGTGTGGGCGCTGTACCTGACGACCTTCTTCGTCCAGGTGGGCCTCAACCATCTGTTCCTGGGGCTGCTGAACTACACGCCCACCGCGGTGCTCGTGGCCTTTGTCATCGCTCAGGGCACCGCGACTGTCATCAACTTCATCGTCCAGCGCGCCGTGATTTTCCGGCTGCGCTGAGTCGTCCGCCGGTCGCTTCGCTCCTGCCCTCCGATCGGCTCAAGTACGCTTTTTGACTGATATGTCTACAGACCTCCCGCTGACCCAGCGCGCACTGACCGGGTTCGGTCGCACCGCGCCCACCGTCGCGCACGTGCTCTCCACTCCCGATGTCGATGTGATCGCCGAGGCGGTACGCCAGGTCGCCGATGCCAGCGCCGCCAGCCCCGCGCACCTGCGTCGTGGCATCGTCGCGCGCGGCCTGGGCCGCTCCTACGGTGATCACGCGTGCAACGGTGGCGGAATCGTCGTCGACATGACTCCGCTGAACAGGGTGCACTCGATCAGCGCCGAGACCGCCATCGCGGATGTCGATGCGGGTGTGAGCCTGGATCAGTTGATGAAGGCCGCGCTGCCCTTCGGCCTGTGGGTGCCGGTGCTGCCCGGTACCCGCCAGGTCACCGTGGGCGGTGCCATCGGCTCGGACATCCACGGCAAGAACCATCACAGCGCCGGAAGCTTCGGAAACCACGTGGTGTCTCTGGACCTGCTGATGGCCGATGGCGAGGTGCGCACCATCACCCCCGACGGACCCGACAGCGAGCTGTTCTGGGCCACCGTCGGCGGAAACGGGTTGACGGGCATCGTTGTTCGCGCACGCATCGCCATGACGCGCACCGAAACCGCCTACTTCATCGCCGACGGCGTCGCCACCCGGGACCTGGACGAGACCATCGCGGTGCACCAGGACGGCAGCGAAGACCAGTACACCTATTCCAGTGCGTGGTTCGACCTGATCAATCCGGCACCGAAGCTGGGCCGGGCGGCCGTCAGCCGCGGCAGTCTCGCGAAGCTGGATCAGCTGCCCCCGAAGCTGGCCAAGGATCCGCTGAAATTCAGTGCGCCGCAACTGCCCGGCTTCCCCGACCTCTTCCCGGTCAACTTCATGATCAAGCCGTCACTCATGGCGATCGGCGAGGCGTTCTACCGGATGAGCGGCAACTACCAGGGCAAAATCGTCAATCTGACGCAGTTCTACCACATGCTCGACATCACCACCGGATGGCAATATGCCTACGGCCCAGCAGGTTTCGCGCAACATCAGTTCCTGGTTCCGCCCGATGCGCTCGATGAGTTCAAGGGCATCATCCGGTGGATCCAGACCCAGGGCCAGTACTCGGCACTCAACGTCTTCAAGCTGTTCGGCCCGGGAAACAAAGCGCCACTGAGCTTCCCCATGAAGGGCTGGAACGTCGCGATGGACTTCCCCAACAAGCCCGGCGTCAACGAGTTCCTCAACGAGCTCGACACCCGTGCCATGGAGTTCGGCGGCCGGGTCTACACCGCCAAGGATTCCCGGGTGAGTGCCGAGAAGTTCCACAAGATGTACCCGCGCGTCGACGAGTGGATCGCCACCCGGCGCAAGGCCGACCCCCACGGCGTGTTCGCCTCCGATATGGCCCGCCGCCTCGAGCTGCTCTAGAAAGGCTTCCGCCCCACAATGATTGACGCAACGGGTAACCCCCAGACCATCCTGCTACTCGGCGGCACCTCGGAGATCGGCCTGGCCATCGTCGAGCGCTACCTCAAGAACGCGCACGCGCGCGTCATCCTGGCCGACCTGCCCAACGCGCCCAAGCGCGCGGCCGCCATCGCACAGATCGAGGCTGCCGGAGCCAAGTCCGTCGAGTACCTGGACTTCGATGCCGTCGATACCGCGAGCCACCCCGCTCTGATCGAATCCGCCTGGGCACAGGGCGATGTGGATGTCGCCATCGTCGCCTTCGGCGTCCTCGGCGATGCCGAGGAACTCTGGCAGAACCAGGCCAAGGCGGTGCTGAGCGCACAGGTCAACTACACCGCCGCCGTCTCCGTCGGCGTGCTGATCGGCCAGAAGATGAAGGCACAGGGCTTCGGTCAGGTCATCGCGATGTCCTCGGTCGCCGGTGAGCGGGTGCGCCGCTCCAACTTCGTCTACGGCTCAACCAAGGCCGGGCTCGACGGGTTCTACCTCGGTCTCGGAGAAGCCCTGCGCGAGTTCGGTGTTCGCGTACTGGTGGTACGCCCGGGCCAAGTGCGTACCACCACGACGATCGAACACTGGAAGGCCACCGGCGCCAAGGAGGCACCGTTCACCGTCGACAAGGAAGAGATCGCCGAGCTGGTGGTGGCGTCGGCCGCCGCGGGCAAGGAGCTAATCTGGGCGCCCGGTCAATGGCGCTTTGTGATGTCGGTACTGCGTCACGTTCCTCGCCCCATTTTCCGCAAGCTGCCTGTCTAGGCGCGAGATGACGGCCCAGACAGCAGAGGCGTCACGTCGGCACGTTTTAGACACCACCAAGGACCTGGCGCTTGCTGCCGTCACGGCCTCGGCGGTCAGTGTCGTCGCACTCCTCGCGATCGCCCGGGTGGAGTGGCCGGCCTTCGGATCGTCAAACCAGCTGCACGCCCTGACCACGGTCGGGCAGTTCGGCGCCATCGCCGGACTGCTGCTTGCCGGGGCTCTCTGGCGCAGCGGACGCCAGGCCGTCGCGAAAATGCTTTCCCTGCTCTTCTTGTCGACGTTCACCGTCGTGACGCTGGGGATGCCACTGGGAGCCACCAAGCTGTACTTGTTCGGGGTCTCGGTGGACCAGCAGTTCCGCACCGAGTACCTGACACGGTTCACCGACTCGCCCGCGCTGCACGATATGACCTACCCGGACATGCCACCGTTCTATCCGGCAGGCTGGTTCTGGATCGGCGGGCGCCTGGCGGCGCTCACCGGCACCGCAGGCTGGGAGATGTACAAGCCGTGGGCCATCACCTCCCTGGCGATCGCGGTATGTGCGGCATTCGTCTTGTGGAACAAGATGATTCGCTTCGAGTACGCACTCATCGTGACTACTGCGACGGCCGCCGTCACACTCGCGTACACGTCCGCCGAGCCGTACGGCGCCATCATCACGGTGCTGCTGGCGCCGGTACTTGTGCTCGGCTACAGCGGATTACGCGCACCCGCAGGCAGCGGCTGGGCAGCGGTGGCCGGTGTCGGCGTATTCCTGGGGTTCGCGGCGCTGTTCTACACACTGCTCACCGCGTACGGCGCGTTGGCCATCACCGTGGCCGCCAAGGTACTGGCGATCAGCCGCATCCGGCGGGACGGTTGGTGGCCCGCCGTCAAGGAGCCCCTGCTGCGCTGGCTCGCCATCGCGGGCATCGCCATCGCGGTGGCGCTGGTGTTCTGGGGCCCCTACCTGATCGCGGTCTCCCGGGCCTCTCTGGAAAAGGCGGCATCGGCACAGCACTACTTGCCCAACGACGGTGCCGAACTGGCCTTCCCGATGCTGCAGCCCACCATGCTCGGCGGGCTGTGTCTGCTCGGAACGGTCTGGCTGGTGGTGCGGGCACGAACCTCGGCGCGGGCCGGTGCGCTGGCCATTGGCGTGGGGTCTGTCTATCTGTGGTCGCTGCTCTCGATGCTGGCCACCCTCGCCAAGACCACCCTGCTCTCCTTCCGGCTCGTGCCCACCCTCACCGTGCTGCTCACCGCGGCGGGCGTGTTCGCCTTCATCGAAGTCGCCGCTTGGGCCGCGGTGCGCGCCAAATCCGCGACGATCGTGGCCGCCGTGATCGGCCTGGCCGGCGCGCTGGCTTTCAGCCAGGACATCCCCAATGTGCTACGCAATGACATCGTCATCGCGTATGCCGATACCGACGGCACCGGACAACGCGCCGACCGCCGCCCGCCCGGCCCGGAAAGTCACTACGGCGCCATCGACAAGGCGATCACCGAGATCACCGGCAAGCCGCGCGATGAGGTCGTAGTGCTCACCGCCGACTACAGCTTCCTGGCGTTCTACCCCTACTACGGTTTCCAGGGGCTCACCCCGCACTACGCGAATCCGCTGGCCCAGTTCGACAAGCGCGCGGCCGCTATCAAGAGCTGGGAAGACCTGCACACCGCCGACGAAATGATCCGTGCATTGGACGCGCTGCCCTGGCGGGCACCGACCGTGCTGCTCATGCGCCAAACCGGTGACAACTACTCCCTGCGGCTCGCCAAGGACGTCTACCCCAACCAGCCGAACGTGAAGCGGTACACCGTCACACTGAATAAACAGCTATTCGCCGACCCGCGGTTCACCGTGCGCACCATAGGGCCCTTCGTCCTGGTTGTGCGGGTCCCCTCTAAGTAGCCAACTAACATCTTCCTCCGTGACGGTTCAGGGCAACGCGACGGAGAAGGTCGCCGGCAACGGCGACGGCGACTACCGCAGGGCCCGGCTGATCGCGATCGTCACCGGTTTTCTTGGCGCAGTATTGGCCATTGCCACTCCGCTGCTGCCGGTCCGGCAGGACACCGCTGAGCTGAATTGGCCGCAGAACGGCACCCTCACCAGTGTTGACGCGCCCCTCATCGGGTACGTACCCACCGACCTCACGATCACCGTGCCCTGCGCGGCGGCCAAGGGGCTCGAGGGCCACAACACCGTGCTGCTCTCGACCGTGCCCAAGCAGGCGCCCAACGCGGTGGACCGCGGCATGCTGATCCAGCGCATCGGCGGCGACCTCGTGGTGATCGTGCGCAATGTGCCGGTGGTCTCTGCCCCCCTGTCCGAGGTCACCGGCCCCAACTGCCAACAACTCCAAGTCATCGCGCATTCGGACAAGGTGACCGGCCAGTTCGTCGGCCTGACGCAGGGTCCCAAGGACGCCAAACCCGGACAGCCCCGCGCCGGGGAGCGCGGCGGGTACGACTTCCGGCCCCAGATCGTCGGCGTGTTCACCGACCTGTCCGGACCCGCTCCGGCGGGCCTGCACCTCTCCGCCACCGTCGACACCCGCTACAGCAGCTCCCCCACCGTCATGAAGTTCATCGCGATGATCCTGGGCGTCTTGCTGACCGGCATTTCGCTGATCGCGCTGCACACTCTCGATACGGCCGACGGGCGCAAGCACAAGCGCTTCATGCCCGAGGGCTGGTGGAAGCCCAGACCGCTCGACGCGCTGGTCGGCGCGGTACTGGTGTGGTGGCACTTCGTGGGCGCCAATACCTCCGATGACGGCTACATCCTCACCATGGCCCGCGTCGCGGAGCACTCGGGCTACATGGCCAACTACTACCGCTGGTTCGGCACCCCCGAGTCGCCGTTCGGCTGGTACTACGACCTGCTGACCCTCTGGGCGCACATCAGCACCGCCAGCGTCTGGATGCGGCTGCCCACCCTGATCATGGGCGTGCTGTGCTGGGCCGTCATCAGCCGCGAGGTGATCCCGCGACTGGGCCACGCCGCGCGCACCAATCCGGTGGTGCCATGGACGGCGGCCGCGATGTTCCTGGCGTTCTGGCTGCCGTTCAACAACGGCCTGCGACCCGAACCGATCATCGCCGTCGGCATCCTGTTGACGTGGTGCTCGGTCGAACGATCGATCGCCACCAACCGGCTCCTTCCCGCCGCGGTCGCATGCATCATCGGTGCGCTCACCCTGTTCTCCGGACCAACGGGCATCGCCTCCATCGGTGCGTTGCTGGTCGCGATAGGACCGCTACGAACCATCGTGGGCAAGCGCGCCAAACGGTTCGGTTACGCCGCACTGCTGGCACCGATCCTGGCAGCAGGGCTGGTCACATTGATCGTCATCTTCCGGGATCAAACCCTGGTCGGTGAGATCCAGGCCAACGCACTCAAGTCGGCCGTGGGACCGTCGTTGAACTGGTTCGACGAACACGTGCGCTACGAACGGCTGTTCCTGCCCACCACAGACGGCGCGATCTCCCGGCGATTCCCGGTGCTGGCCCTGCTCATCGCGCTCGGCGTGGCCGTGGCGATGACATTGCGCAAGAACAAGATCCCCGGCACCGCAAGCGGCCCCAGCCGGCGAATCATCGGCATCACGCTGATCTCGTTCATCGCGATCATGTTCACTCCCACCAAGTGGACACACCACTTCGGGGTGTTCGCGGGCCTGGCGGGATCACTGGGCGCGCTGGCCGCCGTGGCCGTGACCGCCGCAGCGATGCGCTCACCACGCAACCGCACGCTGTACGCCGCCATCGTGCTGTTCGTCCTCTCCCTCTCGTTCTCCAGCGTGAACGGGTGGTGGTACGTCTCCAACTTCGGCGTGCCGTGGTCGAATTCCTTCCCGCAATGGCACTTCGGCATCAGCACCGTCTTCTTCGGACTGTCGGTGCTCGCCATTCTGACAGCGGCATGGATGCATTTCACCGGCCGCGACCACCCCGGCCGCACACCCGTGCATCCGGTGCTGGCACGCATCGCCGAGTCTCCTCTGGCCGTCGGCACATGGATCGTCGTCATCTGGTCGGTCTTCTCCCTGACCGCGGGCATGGTCAACCAGTACCCGGCCTGGTCGGTCGGACGTTCCAACCTCGACGCACTGCGCGGAAACGGCTGCGGGCTGGCCAACGACGTGCTGGTCGAGGAGGATCCGAACGCCGGGATGCTGCAACCGATCGACGCCCCGATCGGGCAGGCACTGGCCGCCGATACCAACATCATGTTCGACCCCAACGGGATTCCTTCGGATGTCTCGGCCGACGAGGAGAACAACCCCCAGGCCTCGGACAGCTTCGTCGCACGCGACAAGAGCGGTAACAACGTCAACGGCAGCCAGGAAGGCACCGAGGGCGGCACCACCGTCGTCGCGGGTGTCAATGGATCACGGGCACGCCTGCCCTTCGACCTCAGGCCCGAGACCACCCCCGTGATGGGCAGCTATCAGATCGGCAGTCAACGTCCCGCCCGGCTGCAGTCGGCGTGGTACCGGCTGCCCCCCAAGGACGCCACCAAGCCGCTGGTCGTGTTGGCGGCCGCGGGCCGGTTCGACCCGGTAGAGCTGCAGGCGCAGTTCGCCGGTGAGGACGGAAAGGTCATGGGCGCCATATCATTTGCCGACCTGGGCCCCTCCCCGGCTTGGCGAAACCTACGGATGTCTCGCGATGCCATCCCGACGAGCGCCACCCGAATCCGGCTGCTGGTCACCGATGACGACTTGGCACCGCAACATTGGATCGCGGTCACCCCGCCCCGTGTGCCGTCGTTGCGTTCACTGCAGGCCGTTGTGGGCGCCGATCCGGTGTTCCTGGATTGGCTTGTGGGACTTGCCTTCCCTTGCCAGCGGCCGTTCGACCACAAGAACGGGGTCATCGAGATCCCGAAGTGGCGCATCCTCCCCGACCGCTTCGGCGCGGAAGCCAACTCGCCGGTGATGGACTACCTCGGTGGCGGCCCACTGGGCATCACCGAGCTGCTGTTGAAGGCCACTCCGGTACCGACCTATCTGCAGAACGACTGGTTCCGCGACTGGGGTGCGTTGCAACGGTTTACGCCGTACTACCGGAATGCCACCGTGGCACAGCTGCAGCTCGGAACCGCTGTGCACAGCGGACTCTGGACACCCGCGCCGTTGCGTAAGAGTCGATAGCGCGCAGCATCAGCGCCGAAACCTGGCCGATTTCCGACAGAGACTGGCAACTTATCGGAAGCCAGTAGCAGGGCCCACCAACTTCAATGGGGTTGTCTCCAAAGAGATCCCCGAGGAAGGTTCCTGCGATGGTCCGGCAGTTCGCGATGGCCGTGTGTTTGACGACGTCCCTGGTGGCGGCCTCCCCTGCCGTAGCCGGCAGTGAGCCCTGCCCGTATCACCCGGTGAAGGTCGATCCCAAGTGCGAGCGCTCCGGAGTGGTCCGGGAGAAGTCGCCGCACAACGATTAATTCGCCGACGCTGCGTCAGCCCTCTTGAGCGCGAACAAAACCCGCGAAGCCAGGGATGGTGAACTCGAGAAGTCCGTGGCCCGCGACGGCGATCAAGCCCTTATCGATGAGTGCGGCGCGGGCGGCGCTGATCGCCCGCGAATCCCGGCCCATGGCGGCCGCGATATCGGCCCTGCTGGCCGAGCGATCATCGGACAACGCCTGCGCCATCGCCGACAGGAAGCGCCGCTGCACCGGTGTGGCGTTGTTCCAGCGCGCGCGAAACAGCGCATCCATATCGTCGGCGACCTGTCGGGCGGCGTGCTCCACGTCGGCGATCCGGATCTGACCCCCTGGATCCGGGTAACCCGCGCGCGCCCATGCGGCGTCGGCGTACAGCTGCAGGGTGTACGGATACCCGCTCGTCTGCGCGATAACGGCATCGAGCGCATCCGGCGCCCACCCGACTCCCGCTTCCCCGGCCGGTTTGACGAGCGCCACCCTAGACGCGTCGGCGCCAAGACGCTGCAGCGTGCGATAGGCGAATCGTTCACTGAATGTCGCCGCAGTACTGATGATCTCGGGCGTCTGCGGTAAACCCGCCGCGAACACCCCGGCGGGCAGGGCCGCGGCCTCGGCCTGCAGGTCCTGCCAGGTCACGGCCAGCGTACGAAGCCCGGCCCGGTCGGCGTCCTGGATCTCGTCGATCAGCAGCACCAGTCCGCGGTGTCCCTCCCCGCGGGCGGCCGTAACGGTCTCGACAATCAGTTCCTTGAACGACGACTCGGCCTGGCCGCCTTGCGCCGGTTTGACGGTGGCACCGATCTGGGCCACACCCGGTACGCCGGCCGTAAAGTTGACCTGATCGATGGCGCGAAGCAGGCGGCCGCGTGACTTCTTCTTCCACGCCGCCCCCCGCACGCGGATCTGCGTCGCGATGGCCGACGCGAGCGGCTCATCTCCTCCGGCGGTGACCCACACCGCCACCACGCCACGCGCCTCCGCATCGCGCTGCACCTCGCGCAATAGGGAAGTCTTTCCCACCCCACGTGGGCCGGTGTCGACGCGGATGCGCCCGATCAGCCGGCCGAGCTCGGTCATATACATCAGCCGCTCACCGATCTCGGCAAGCTGTTCCGTGCGCCCGACCACGTCGCGCGCCACCTGACCTGGTGTGTACGGGCTGGGCTGCATACGTGTTCCACCTGATACTTATCGATACTGAGCTGCCTTGTATCAACAAGTATCAGATGCGTCCGACAGCGTGGATACTTTTTGATACTTCTACCAAGGTATCAATACGTATCCAGCTGGTGAGGTCTCAATCCGGCCAACCGGGCGCGCTGCATTGAGGCGCCCGAAGCTTCGTCACATACCATCGCCCTCGTGCCTTCGCCGCTTTCAAAGTCCGCGACAGCAGGTACAGCCCAGCGGGCACGTCTGATTTCATTGGCTGCGGCCTCCATCGGTGTGCTGTTGTGTGTGCTCGTTCCCCTGCTGCCGGTCCGCCAGTCCACCGTCGACATCACCTGGCCTCAGGGAGTCACGGCCGACGGGAATATCACCAGCATCACGGCACCGCTGGTGTCGGGCGCACCGCTGTCCTTCGAGGCGCACATCCCCTGCGCTGCCATCGCGACCTTGCCCGCCAGCGGCGGTGTGGTGCTGTCGACCAGTCCCGACGGCGGGCTCGAGGCAAGCCGGCACGCGTTGTTCGTCCGTGCGACCTCCGACCTGGTGGTGGTCGCCTTCCGCGATAACGTCGCGACGGTCGCCCCACGCAAGGCGGTGGAATCCGGTGGTTGCACCTCGCTGGACATCTGGGCCAATGCCGGCGGTGTGGGTGCCAACTTCGCCGGACTCCCCGGCGCCAACGGAACCCTGCCCATCGAGAAAAAGCCTCAGGTGACCGGCCTGTTCACCGACCTGAAGGTGCCCGCGGCGGGCGGGCCGACAGCCCACGTGGTGGTCGACACCCGGTTCATCACCAGCCCAACCGCTTTGAAGCTCGCAGCCTTGATTCTCGGCCTTGCCGCGGTGGCCATCGCCATCGGAGCACTGGCCGTACTGGACCGCGGTGCACGTAGACCCACCCGGCGCTCGTTCAAGCTGCCTGACCGCGCGGCTCTGCTGACCAACGGCGTCGCCGATGTCGGAGTCGTTGGCACACTTCTTCTTTGGCATGTCATCGGCGCCATCACCTCCGACGACGGCAATGTCCTGGTCGAGGCGCGCGTGGCCCATCAGGCCGGATACGTCACCGAGTACTACCGCTACTTTGGCGCCACGGCCTCTCCATTCGATTGGTACGCAACCCTTTTGAGCTGGCTTACGCAAGTCAGCACGGTGGGCGTCTGGATGCGCGTGCCGGCCACTCTCGCGGGCATCGGCACCTGGTACATCCTGCGCAAGAAGATGCTGCCCCGCCTCGGTGAACAGCTCGCCGCGAGCCGCACCGCGGTATGGACCGCGGCACTGGTCTTCCTGGCTGCCTGGCTGCCCTTCAACAATGGCCTGCGGCCCGAACCGATCATCGTGTTCGGCACCGTGGTCACCTGGATCCTGGTGGAGCGCTCCATCGCGACCCGGCGCCTATCCCCCGCCGCTCTGGCTATCGTGACGGCGCTGCTCACCGCGACCGTCGCTCCGCAGGGCCTCATCGCGCTGGGACCGCTACTCGCCGGCGGACGGGCCATTGCCCGCGTGATCTCGGTACGGCGGGTCCGGTACGGACGATTCACCCCCGTCACCGTGCTGGCGGCATCGGTCGCAGGCGTGCTGGCCTTCACCTTCCGGGACCAGACACTGGCCACGGTCGCCGAATCCGCCCGCATCAAGTATGTGGTGGGCCCGACGATCGCCTGGTACCAGGAATTTCTGCGCTACTACTTCCTGACCGTCGAATCCAATGTCGACGGCTCGCTGACACGCCGCATCGCGGTGTTCACCCTGCTGCTCTGCCTCTTCGGCACACTCGCGGTGCTACTGCGCCGCGGGGTACTTCCGGGCCTGGCCAGCGGACCGGTGTGGCGACTCCTCGGGAGCACCGCGATCGGGCTGCTGTTACTCACCTTCACCCCCACCAAATGGGCGATCCAATTCGGCGTCTTCGCCGGGCTGGCCGGTGCACTCGGCGCGGTCGCGGCCTTCACGTTCGCCCGGGTCGGACTGCACTCACGACGCAACCTGGCGCTATACGTCACGGCCCTGCTGTTCATCCTGGCGTGGTCCACCTCCGGCATTAACGGCTGGTTCTACGTCGGCAATTACGGCGTGCCGTGGTTCGACAAGCAACCGGTCATCGCCGGACAACCGGTCACCACGATCTTCCTGGCGCTGTCGATCGTCACCGCCCTGCTGGCTGGTTGGTTGCACTTCCGCCTGGACTACGCCGGGCACACCGAGGTCGAGAACACCCGCAGGAACCGGCTTCTGGCCTCCACACCGCTGATGATCGTGGCGGCGATCATGGTGATACTCGAGGTCTCCTCCATGGCCAAGGGGGTCTACGCACGCAGCGATACCTACACCACCGGCAAGGCCAATCTACTGGCCCTGGCCGGCAGCCCGTGCGCGATGGCCAATGACGTCCTTGTCGAACCCGATGCGAATGAGGGCCTGTTGCAACCCGTTCCGGGCCAGCCAGCGGGCAAGTACGGACCCCTCGGGGGCACCGATCCCATCGGCTTCACCCCCGATGCGGTGGAGACCGGTATGACCTCGCTGCCCGTCATCGGCAAGCCGGGCCTGGTGAACTCCGATGCCTCACCCAACGCGCCGATCATGGAGGTCAGCGATGCGGCCGGGACCACCGGCGGTATCGGGCCCGTCGGAATCAATGGCTCCAACGCACTGCTGCCGTTCGGACTCGATCCCGCCCGCACTCCGGTGATGGGTAGCTACGGTGAGAATTCGATTGCCGCGCATCTGAAGTCCTCGTGGTACGAGCTTCCCCCGCCCAGCCCGGATCGCCCACTGGTGGTGATCTCGGCCGCCGGAGCGATCTGGTCGTTCCAGCAAGACGGCACCTTCAGTCCGGAGATCAACTACGGCCAGTCGCTCAAGCTGGAGTGGGGCATCCGCGACCAGAGCAGTCCCGGTGGCATCCGCGCGCTTCGCCAGGATTACCCGATCGACATTGGGCCGCAGCGGGTCTGGCGCAACCTGCGGTTCCCCACCAAGACCGCTCCTGCAGGGGCCAACGTGGTTCGGATAGTCGCCGACGACCCGAACCTGTCCAACGACCAGTGGTTGGCATTCACCCCACCCCGGGTACCCACCCTCAAGACCGCACAGGATCTGTTGGGCTCCGACACTCCGGTGCTACTGGATATGGCCGTGGCGCAGAACTTCCCATGCCAGCGGCCATTCAGCGAGCGCCTCGGGGTAGCCGAGCTGCCCAAGTTCCGGGTGATGCCCGAGCACAAGCAGGTCGCGACGTCGTCGAACATGTGGATGTCGGCCGAGGACGGCGGACCGTTCATGTTCACCACCGCGCTGCTGCGAACCTCCTCGGTTCCGGCCTACCTGCGTAATGACTGGTACCGCGACTGGGGCTCGATCGAGAAGTACGAGCCCGTCATCGCCGCAGACCTGGCACCCAACGCACAACTCACTGAGGGCACCGTCGTGGTGAACGGCTGGACCCGCAACGGACCGATTCGAGCCCTGCCATGACACAGAATTCCGTGACAGACCCCTCCCCTGAGGCCCGCAAGCTGAACATCGCACGCTGGACGGCAACCGTTTTCGGCCTGCTCGGGTTCGTATTGAGTGTCTCCATCCCTCTACTGCCGGTCGAGGTGTCCACCGCGACCCTCAACTGGCCGCAGCAGGGACAGCTGAACAACGTCACCGCGCCGCTGATCGCGCAGACACCCATGGACATGACCGTGACCGTGCCGTGCGCGGTGATCAATTCGGCACCCGCCGAGGGCGCGGTGATCCTGGGTACCGCACCTCCCGAAGGCAAAGAGGCTGCGTTACAGGGCCTGTTCGTCAAGGTCTCCAAGGAACGCGTCGACATCACCGACCGCAACGTGGTCATCGCGACCGCTCCGCGCGCCAAGGTCGCCTCGCCCGAATGCCGGCAGATCGTCATCACCTCTTCGGACAAGGGCACGTACGCGACCTTCGAGGGGCTGCGCGGCGACGGTGCCGACAAGAGCACTGACCTCAAGTCGGGATTCCCCGATCCCAATCTGCGCCCGCAGATCGTCGGGGTCTTCACCCAGCTCACCGGTCCCGCTCCGGCAGGACTGAGCCTCACCGCCCATATCGACAACCGGTTCTCCTCCAGCCCAACGCTTCTCAAGCTCGCGGCGATGGTCGGCGCGATCGTCTCCACAATCATCGCGCTGCTGGCCCTGTGGCGAATCGACCAGACCGACGGTCATCGCATGCGGCGGGTCATTCCCACCCGATGGCGCCGTTTCGATCTCACCGACACCGTCATCATGAGCAGCCTGGTGCTCTGGTACGTGATCGGCGCGGGATCTTCGGACGACGGCTACCAGATGGGCATCGCGCGTACCGCCGAGCATGCCGGGTACATGGCCAACTACTTCCGCTGGTTCGGCAGCCCCGAGGACCCCTTCGGCTGGTACTACAACCTGCTGGCCATCATGACGAAGTTCAGCGATATCAGCCTGTGGATCCGGCTGCCCGACCTCATGGCCTCACTGGTCTGCTGGCTGCTGATCAGCCGGGAAGTGCTGCCCCGCTTGGGGCCCGCCGTCGCCCGCAGCAAGCCCGCGGCCTGGGCAGCCGGTTTTGTGCTGCTCGCATCGTGGTTCCCGTTCAACAACGGCCTGCGCCCCGAGGGCCAGATCGCCGTCGGATCGCTGATCACCTGGGTGCTCATCGAACGCGCCATCACCTCACGCCGACTCACTCCCGCCGCACTGGCGATCGTCACCGCGGCCTTCACCCTGGGGATCCAGCCGACAGGTCTGATCGCCGTCGCCGCCCTGCTCGCCGGTGGCCGGCCCATTCTGCGCATCATCGTGACGAAGCACCGGCAGGTGGGCACCTGGCCGTTGGTGTCGCCCATGCTGGCGGCGGGAACAGTGGTGCTTGCCGTCATTTTCGCCGACCAGACCCTGGCGACAGTCGTCGAAGCCACCCGGATTCGCACCGCAATCGGCCCTGCACAGGCGTGGTACACGGACAACCTGCGGTACTACTACATGTTCCTGCCGACCGTCGACGGCTCGGTATCGCGCCGCTTCGGGTTCCTGCTCATCGCCGCGTGCCTGTTCATCGCGATGTTCATCCTGTTGCGCCGCAAGCGGGTTCCCGGTGTCGCCCGGGGACCCGCTTGGCGCGTGCTGGGCGTCGTCTTCGGCACCATCTTCTTCCTGATGTTCGCGCCGACGAAGTGGGTGCACCACTTCGGGCTCTTCGCCGCCCTGGGAGCCGCGGTGGCGGCGCTGGCCACGGTGCTGGTATCGCCCCAGGTACTGCGCTGGAGCCGCAACAGGATGGCAGTCGTAGCGACCGTGCTGTTCGTGCTGGCACTGAGCTGGGCCAGTGCGGCCGGCTGGTGGTACGTCTCGAGTTTCGGCGTGCCCTTCAACAGCAGCATGCCGAAGATCGCCGGAATAAGCGTCAGCACAATATTTTTCGCGCTGTTCGCGCTCGCTGTGGCCTACGCGGCATGGCTGCACTTCTCGCCCCGGCACGAGGACAATCGGGTGACCAGGTCCATCACCTCGGCCCCGGTGGCCTGGGCGGCCGGGTTCATGGTGCTGACGTCCATCTGCCAGCTGGCGATCGGTGTCGTTCGTCAGTACCCGTCGTACTCCAACGGCTGGGCCAACATCCGTGAACTGGCCGGCGGGTGCGGGCTGGCCGACGACGTTCTGGTCGAATCCGACGCGAATGCCGGTCTGCTGCAGGCCATTGGCGCACCGTCTGGCCCCCTGGGCCCGCTCGGCGGCGCGAATCCCTCCGGATTCACACCAGACGGAGTACCGGACAAGATCGTCGCCGAGTCGATCCGGATGAACGACTCGCGCCCGGGCACCGATTACGACTGGGACTCCAAGGACCGCAACAAGACTCCGGGAATCAATGGCTCCACCGTGCGCCTGCCCTACGGGCTGGACCCGGCGCGAGTGCCGATCGTGGGCACCTACCGGGTCGGCCCGCAACAGCAGGCGAAGGCGACCTCCGACTGGTATGAGCTACCTGCCCGTGACGCCGCCCACCCGCTGGTGGTGGTGACAGCTGCCGGAACGATTGCGGCCAAGAACGTCAAGGGCGCCGTCGCCGGGCAGACACTGGAGCTGGAGTACGGCACGGCCGGACCGGACGGCACCTTCGCACCCGCCGGACGGCTGACGCCCTATGATCTTGGCCCCGCGCCGTCATGGCGCAACCTGCGCTTCGCACGTTCGGATATCCCGGATACCGCCACCGCCGTACGCATCGTGGCCGTTGACCTCTCGCTGAGTCCGGGCGATTGGCTGGCCTTCGCCCCGCCGCGGGTGCCCGAGCTGAAGTCGCTGCAGGAGTACGTGGGTAGTGAGCGACCGGTGCTCATGGACTGGACCGTGGGACTCGTCTTCCCCTGCCAGCAGCCGATGCTGCACCAGTACGGGATCACCGAGATCCCCGAGTTCCGCATCACCCCGGACTACGACCAGAAGCGCAAGGACACCGATACCTGGGAGGACGGCGAGAACGGCGGCCTGCTGGGGATCAGCGATCTGCTCCTGCGCGCGCATGTGATGCCGACCTACCTGTCCAAGGACTGGGGCAGAGATTGGGGCTCACTGCGTAAGTTCGAGACCCTCGTCGACGCACAACCCGCCCAGATCGAATACGGGTCCGAGGTACACAGCGGGCTGTGGAAGCCGAACAAGATCCGGATCAAGCCCTAATCCACCTCACGGAGGGCACTAGTGGTGGCCCCGTCGCCGATAGCCGTGGCCTCCTCCACCGAATAGTCCACCCATGACGCCGCGGTAGTCCTGCTGCGGTGGCGCGGGCGGATACGGCTGCGGTGCGGGTGGATACGGCTGCGCGGGGGGCGCCTGGTCGATGTGCGCCGACGGGCCGAAGCGTGCGGCGCCGTCCACGAACTGCTGCAGACTCTCCTGCTCCACCAGCACGGCGGCGCAGCCCGTGCATTGGAACGTGCGGACACCAAACCATTTCGTCGAGAGCATCTGCGACTCACACTTGGGACAGGTCAAGGGCTGAACGTTTGTCATGACACATGCTAGCATGCATATGTTTGCATGAATCTGAGAAAGGAAGTGGCCATGTCCACCGACGCACACGAGCACGGAGCCGGGCACTCGCATAGCCACGGCGTGGGTGCCGACGCCGATCGGAAATGGCTGACCATAGCCCTGATCCTGATCGGCGGATTCATGGCCATCGAGGTCGTCATCGGTGTGATCGCCCAGTCGCTGGCGCTGATCTCCGATGCCGGGCACATGCTGACCGACGCGGCATCGATCGTGTTGGCGCTCATTGCTATTCGACTCGCCTCCCGCCCGGCTCGCGGCAGCTACACCTACGGACTCAAACGCGCCGAAATCCTGTCGGCACAGGCCAACGGCGTCACCCTGTTCCTGCTTGCCGCCTTCTTCATCTACGAAGGCATCCGTCGCCTTATCACTCCCCCCGAGGTGTCGGGGCTGCTTGTGTTCATCACGGCGCTCGCGGGTATCGCCGTCAATGTGGCAGCCACCTGGTGCATCAGCAAGGCCAACCGGTCCAGCCTCAATGTCGAGGGGGCCTTCCAGCACATCCTCAACGACCTGTACGCCTTCATCGCCACCGCCGTCGCCGGTGCCGTGGTGTGGCTCACCGGGTTCACCCGGGCCGATGCCATTGCCGCCCTCGTCGTCGCCGCGCTCATGCTCAAGGCCGGTTGGGGTCTGGTGCGTGAGTCGGGCCGCATCTTCCTGGAAGCCGCACCGGCGAACATGGATCCCGAAGGCATCGGCACCCAGCTCGCGGCGTTGCCATCCGTTGCCGAAGTGCACGATCTGCACATCTGGCAGATCACCTCCGGTCAGCCCGCACTATCCGCCCACATCCTGGTGGCCCCCGATGCGGACTGCCATGGAATACGGCGCGACATCGAAGGGTTACTGCATACGCAGTACGACATCGACCACACCACGTTGCAGGTCGACCACGAGGACACCGAGGCCTCTACACACTGCCTCGACCCCCATGGAGAGCCGTACCGCTCGGGCGAAAACATGTTGCCCGGCAAGGGTTAGGTATCTACTATCGCTTGTAGTAGACCAACGGAGGTCGCGATGACAGAGCTCACCACTCGCGCCGACAGATTTTTGCGGGCTGCCACCGTTGCTTTCATCATCGGCTGGGCACTGGACCTCATCGACCACCTGCGCCGCGGTATCGCGGCGGCACCGCCCACGCTCACGTACCTCTCGGCCACGCACGCAGTGCTGATCGCGATTGCGGTAACGATGATCCTGCGCCACCGCAAGCACGCCCCTGAGGCCACCGTTGTGGTGGGCACCGCCAGCGTCCTCGGGCTCGGTTATGTCCACCTCATGCCGACGTACTGGCCGGCCGTGCAAGACAGCTTCATCTCCGGTCCGCGCATCGACGTCACCTGGTTTTCCTGGATGACGATGCTGATATCGATCGCCGCCGCCATGGTGTGGGCGCACGCGGGCAGCCGCGCCCTGGTGCTGCGCGACTAAAACTCCGACAAGCAGAAGGCCCCCGCCACGCGTCGCGTGCGGGGGCCTTCTGGTGATTAATCGTTAGATCGGGGTGAGGCCGTGCTTGCGCTGCACCTTGCCGAGATTCTGCTTGTCCCGCAACAGCTTCAGCGACTGACGCAATAGCAGCCGCGTCTGATGCGGCTCGATGACGCCGTCGATGTAGCCACGCTCGGCAGCGATCCACGGTGTGGCCAGGTTTTTGTTGTACCCGTCGATGAAGTCCTGTCGGATCTTCCGCACCTCCGGAGCCGTCGGATCGGGGAATCGCTTCACCAGCAGCTGCGCGGCACCCTCGGCGCCAATCACCGCGATACGCGCTGTGGGCCAGGCGAAGTTCAGGTCGGCTGAGAGCTGCTTGGAGCCCATGACCGCGTACCCGCCGCCGTACGCCTTGCGGGTAATGATGGTCACCTTGGGCACATCGGCCTCCACCACGGCATTGAAGAACCTGCCGCCGCGCTTGATGACGCCGTTCGTCTCCTCTTCCACACCCGGCATGGCGCCCGGAGTATCGACAACGAACACCAAAGGAAGATTGAACGAGTCACAGAAGCGGATGAAACCGGCCGCCTTGTCGGAGGCCTCGTTGCCCACCGCTCCGGACATGTGCATCGGCTGGTTGGCGATGACGCCGACCGGGCTTCCATCGACACGGGCGAACGCGGTGATCATGGACGGGCTGCGCTGGTCGGCGATTTCGAAGACGTCACCGTCGTCGAAGATCCGCAGCAGGACCTCGTGCATGTCGTAGCCCTGGTTATCGGCATCCGGGATGATCGTGTCGAGGTACAGATCGTCCTCGGTGATCTCGGGCTCCAGGCCCGGATTCACGATCGGCGGATAGTCGAACGTGTTGGAAGGCAAGAAACTGAGGTAGTCGCGCACGTACTGGTACGCGGCCGCTTCGTCCTCGACCACCTTGTGGATGTTGCCACGCTGAGCCTGCACGTCCGCGCCGCCGAGTTCGTCGAATGTGACGTCCTCGCCGGTGACGTCCTTGATGACGTCGGGGCCCGTGATGAACATGTAGCCCTGATCGCGCACCGCGACCACGAGGTCGGTCTGGATCGGCGAATACACCGCACCGCCGGCACACTTGCCGAAGATCAACGAGATCTCCGGAACCATGCCGCGCAGCATCTCGTGACGACGCCCCAGCTCGGCGTACCAGGCCAACGAGGTGGCGGTGTCTTGAATGCGGGCGCCCGCCGAGTCGTTGATACCGATCACCGGGCAGCCGTTGGTGGCCGCCCACTCCATGAGCTTGGCGACCTTGCGGCCGAACATCTCGCCGACGCTTCCCTGATACACCGTCTGATCGTGCGAGAAGACTGCCACCGGACGGTCGTCGATGCGGCCCAATCCGGTCACCACACCGTCGGTGTACGGGGCATTCGGATCACCTGGGGTACGCCCAAATGCGCCGAGTTCCAGGAAGCTGCCCTTGTCGAGCAGCGCGTGGATGCGGGCACGCGCACTCGGGATGCCCTTGGCATCACGCTTGGCGATGGCCTTGGCGTCACCCGGCTCTTGTGTGCGGGCAATCCGCTCACGCAGGTCGGCGACCTTCTCCGCAGTTGTATGTGGTGGCACGTCTAGCCTTCCTGGTTCTTCGCATTGATGGAACGCAATGCCTGACTCATATGAGCACCGACCTTAGCGATGAACGGTTCGTCGATGATCTGGATGTGCTCCCCACCAACCGGGACCACCTCCAGATCGGAGACGAACTCGCCCCAGCCACCGTCGGGCTGGCGCGTCGCGTACGCGGGCTCGAACGTGATGGCGTCATCGTGATACCGGTCGGCCATGTACAGCGTCATATGCCCGTCGAAGGGCACCGGCGTCGACGTGTCGATGGCCCGTTGGTCCAGGTAGGACGTGCGCTGGTGCTCGATGATGCCGCCCGGAATCTCCACGCCGGCGGCCTTGACGGCCTCCAGCACGAACCGCACCTGACCCTCGTCGTCGAGCTCCTCGAGCTGCTCGTAGGGGATCTCCGGGATCTGCACGTTGAAGGTCTTCTCCGCGAACTTCGCGTAGCGATCCCAGCGCTTGCGCGTCTCCTCCGTGGTCGTCAAGATCGGCGTCCCGGGGCGCACCCCATCGATATTGCCGACCCAGGCGACCTCGGCGCCGGCCTCCTTCAGACCCACCGCGCAGGCATACGCCAGTACCGCGCCCAGTGACCACCCGGCGAGGATGAACGGGCCCTTGTGTAACTCCAGCAGCTTCGGCACGTACTGGGCGGCCCGCTCCTCGATGGTGCCTTCGACACGTTCGAAGCCGAACATCGGCGTGCCCTCCGGCAGCCGCTTCAACAGCGGCTCGTAGACCACCGTCGAACCACCCGCAGGGTGGAACACGAAGACGGGAACCGTGGGGGAACCCTCCTGCCGGGGTGCAAGCGTCCGCACGAAACCGTCGATCTTGCCGGCCTCCAGGCGGCTGCGGACAACCTCGCCGAGTGCCTCGATGGTCGGCGCTAGCTTGACCTCCTCGGCACCGATCTCCCCGTCCGCACGCTGCGAAAGGCGTTCAGCGAGTTTCTCTGCCGTTGCGTCATCGATCTTGGGCAGCGCATTGAAGATGCTGCCCGGCGACTCACCGGTGACGATGGCCCACGTGGCGAAGGCCACGCGTTCGGCCGCATCACGCGGCGGCACATCAGCGTTGAGTGCCTCGGCGATCGCCTCCTGGTTCATCGCGGCGGCGGCCTTGGCCAATTCCGACGTCTCCGCCGAAAGGGCCGACTCCGCGGCGAGAGCGCTGTCGGCCGTTTCGTTGGAGGATTCTGGCTCCGTCGGCTGCGGCACCGCATCCAGCACCTTCTCCAGATCAGCCTTCGACAGCATGCCGCCTGTCGGCGCGGCCTCCTTGAACTCATCGGTCTGCTGGTAGTCGTGCAGCTCGTGCACGGCGTCCGGGTTCTCCAACGCGTAGATGACCAGTCGCTCGACATCGAGCAGGTTGGCATCGCGCACGGCCTGCAGCTGAATGGGCGGCAGGTCGAAGTCGAATTCGACGCGGTTCTTGATACGCACCGCCATCAACGAATCCAGACCCAGCTCGATCAACGGCACCTCACGCGGCACGTCCTCGGGCTCGTAGCCCATGGCCAGCGACACGATCGCGGCCAGGCGCTCGATAACCGGTTCGCCGGACTCCTTGCTCCACTTCTTGAAGTCGGCGCCCGCGCCCGCCCCGGAGAGCAGGTTGTCGTGAATCTCTTCGGGCACTTCGTCTTCCACGACCGCGACCGCTTGTGCCGGGGCGGCCGTCACCGTCGCCGAACCGTTGGTGGCCACACCCGCGGCGGTCGCGAACGGCAAGGCGCCGCCCTGACCGGCACGGGAGACCACTGCGTCGTAGACGAGCGTGAACGACTCACCGATGCGGGCGTGTACCTGCACGGTGGCACCACCCGGGTGCCGCGACAGCGTGGTCACCAGCGTGGATCCCTCGCCCGGGATGGCCCGCTGCTCAAAGGCGGTGAGCTGTGCACCCGAAATAACCGATGTCGCCGCCGTTTTCACCAGCTCGGCGAAATCGACCCCGGCGGTCTCTCGCGGGCTCCACTCCCAGACATGCTTGCCATCAGGCAGCGAGACATGCGTGCCCGGGATGCGGGTCGACCCATCGGCGCTGAAGTGAGCGGGCAGCCAGTGCGGCTTGCGCTTGAATTCTGTGGCGGGAATCGGCGCGTAGTCCGACGACTTGGCGGCCTTGTCGAACAGTGTCCGCGGATCCAGGGCGTGGCCGTGCACGTACAGCTGCGCCATGGTCTTGACCAGGGACTCGACCTCGTCCTCCTTGCGGGCGAGGGTCGCGATCAGCTGCGCGTCGGGCAGACCGGACGCCATGGTGGTGAGGCCAACCTGCATGAGCGCCACCGGATTCGGCGCCAGCTCCAGGAAAGTGGTGTGGCCGGCTTCGACGGCATTGCGGGTGCCGTGGGTGAAGTAGACCGAATGCCGCATTCCCTTTTTCCAGTAATCGACATCGTGCAGCGGCTCACCGCCGGGGCGGAAATAGTTGCCCTCGTGCACCGTCGAGAAGATCCCGACGGTCGGAGTCGTCGGCTCGATGCCCTGTAGCTCTGCGGCGAACTCGCCGAGCAGCGGGTCCATCTGGGAGGTATGGCCGGCGCCCTTGGTCTGCAGCTTGCGGGCGAACTTGCCCTCGGCCTCGCAGCGCGCCACGATCGCGTCGATCTGCGCGGGCGGACCGCCGATGACGGTCTGCGACGGGGCTGCGTACACGCACACCTCGAGGTCCGGGAAATCGGAGAACACCGTCTTCAGCTCATCGGCCGAGTACTCGACCAAAGCCATCAGCCGGATGTACTCGCCGAACAGCATCGCCTCGCCCTCACCCATCAGGTGAGCACGCGAGCAGATGACCCGGGTGGCGTCAGCCAGTGACAAGCCACCCGCGAAGTAGGCCGAGGCGGGCTCGCCCAGCGACTGCCCGATCACTGCGGTGGGCTTGGCGCCGTGCGCCTTGAGCACCTCGCCCAACCCGATCTGGATGGCATAGATGGCGATGTTGCTGGTTTCGATGCCGTACTCATGCGAATCGTCGAGGATCAGCTCGACGACGGAGTAGCCCCGCTCGTCCTGCACGTAGGAGTCGACCTTGTTGATCCACTCGGCGAAGAGCGGATCACGCAGGTAGAGGCTCTTACCCATCTTCCGGTGCTGCGCACCGAATCCCGCCATCACCCAGACCGGGCCACTGCTGACGGGTCCGTCGGCGGAGTACACATAGGGCTTCTGCTTGCCCTCGGCGACGGCACGCAGTCCCTTGACGGCCTCTTCGTGGTCGTGTGCCAGCACCACCGCGCGCGAGCGGCCGTGGTTGCGACGTGAGAGCGAACGGCCGATGGACTCCAGCGAGTACGACTGCCCCTCTTCGGTTTCCATCCAGTCGGCCAGGGCAGCCGCAGCGGCCTTCTTGCGCGAGGAAAGGAAGCCTGAGATGAACAGCGGCACAACGGGAGTCACCGGCTCTTCATTCGATAGCGCCGCCAGTGCCTCATCCCGGAGACGCTTGGCCTCATCGGTCAGTCCGGGCAGTTCTGCCGGCTCGTCGGAGTACCCGCCCAGGAACTCGCCATACTCGTCAAAGCGGGTAGCAACGGACTCGTCACCGCTGCCCTCGGTATCATCCTCTGCCGCAGCATGTTTGCCATTGACGTCGGCGTCCTCATCGGATTCGGACGGCTCCGCCGGTTCGACCAGGTCGATCGGCAGCACCTCACGCACCACGATGTGGGCGTTGGCGCCGCCGAATCCGAAACCGGAGACACCCGCGATGGCGTGGCCGCTGTAGCGCGGCCAGTCGGAAACCTGATCGACGACCTTGAGTCGGATCGCGTCGAAGTCGATGTACGGGTTGGGGCCGGTGTAATTGATCGACGGCGGAACCTTGTTGTTCTGCAAGGCCAACACGATCTTCGACAAGCTCGCGGCGCCGGCCGCGGACTCCAGGTGCCCGAAGTTCGACTTCGCCGAGCCCAGTAGCGCGGGCTTGTCGGCATCGCGGCCACGACCCACCACCCGGCCCAGGCCGTCTGCCTCGATCGGATCGCCGAGGATGGTGCCGGTGCCATGCGCTTCGATGACGTCGACGGTGCGCGGATCGATACCGGCGTCCTTGTAGGCCTTGCGCAGTACCTCTGCCTGAGCATCCGGGTTGGGCGCGAGCAGACCGTTGGACCGGCCATCGTGATTGACCGCGGACCCGGCGATGATCGCCATGATCGGGTCACCGTCGCGCCGCGCATCAGAGAGCCGCTTGAGTATCAGCATGCCGCCACCCTCGGAACGGCTGTAGCCGTTGGCATCCTGCGAGAACGACTTGATGCGGCCGTCCGGCGCGAGCACGCCACCGACCTCATCGAATCCGACCGTTACCACCGGGGTGATGAGCGCGTTGACACCACCGGCCACCACCACGTCGGCCTCGCCACACCGCAGGGCCTTGACGCCCTGGTGCACCGCGACCAGCGACGAAGAACATGCGGTGTCGACGGCGACGCTTGGCCCGCGGAAGTCGTAGAAGTACGAAACCCGGTTCGCGATAATTGAACTCGCGTTACCGGTGATGGCGTACGGGTGCGTGACGGTGGGGTCGGCCACCGACAGATAGCTGTAGTCGTTGTTGGAGCTGCCGATGTAGACACCGACACTCTGACCCTTGAGTGCGGACGCCGGGATACGGGCGTTTTCCAGTGCTTCCCAGGTCAATTCGAGAGCGATCCGCTGCTGCGGATCCATGTTGTCGGCTTCCATCTTGGACAGCGTGAAGAACTCGGCGTCGAATCCCTTGATGTCCTTCAGGTACCCACCACGGGTGCTGGCCTGCGCAACGCGTTCGGCGATGCGCGGCTCGACGGTGAACTCTTCCCAACGTCCCTCGGGTAGATCGGTGATGGCGTCGCGACCCTCCAGCAGCGCTTCCCACAACTGCGCCGGTGAGTTCACATCGCCGGGCAGGCGCGTCGACAGACCGATCACCGCGATGTCGAATTCGCCTGCGGCAACATTGGGATCGCGTGACCAGTCCTCTTCACCGGCATCCGGCAGCTCCGGTTCACCCTCAATGATCCGGGTGGCCAGTGACTCGATGGTGGGGTGCTGGAAGGCGACGGTGGCCGTCAGCGTTACGCCGGTGAGGTCCTCGATATCGGCAGCCATCGCGACCGCGTCACGCGAGGACAGACCCATCTCCACCATGGGCGCCGACTCGTCGACACGGTCGGGACTCACCCCGGTGGCCTTGGCGATCCACTCGCGCAGCCACGTGCGCATCTCCGGGATGGTCAGCTCACCCTGCGGTGTCCCGCCCGCGGGAGGCGCGTCCGAACCGGCACCGCCATCCGTTGCCTCTGGAGCCTCGGGTTCGGTCTCTGGTGTCGAATCCTGTTGCGTATCAGTCATGTTCGAGCCCTCTCCGGGGTGTTGCGTACGGACGACCGTGCGTGAACGGTTACTGCCGGTCGTCGGGGAATGCGGTCTGCTGGTATCCGCCGCGCAGGCTGCCGTCCAGATAGCTGGTCCGGGCCGCGCGGCGGGCGATCTTGCCGCTGGAGGTCCGGGCAATCGAGCCGGCGGGCACCAGTAGCACGTCCCGCACCGTCACACCGTGACGCACAGCGATGGCGGCGCGCACATCGTCGCCGACCGCCTGGTTGTCCGACTTGTGTGCGCCCACGCTGCGCTCGCCGATGATGACCAGCTGCTCCGAGGAATCCTCCGGGTCGTACTTCAGACCGGCATGCGGATTGTCGAAGACCACCTGCGGCAACTGGTTGGCCGGCACCGAGAACGCGGCCACATATCCCGGGCGCAGCGCCTTGTTGGCCTCCTGCGCAGTGAACTCCACATCCTGCGGGTAGTGGTTACGTCCGTCCACGATGATGAGGTCCTTGACGCGGCCGGTGATGTACAGCTCACCGTCGACCCATACTCCGAGGTCGCCGGTGTTGAGCCAGTTGGCGTCATCGGGCACGCCCTCGGCGTGGGACGCGGAGATCCGCGACTTGAGCGTGTTGTGGAACGCTTCGCGGGTCTCCTCCGGACGGCCCCAGTAGCCGGACCCAATGTTGTTGCCGTGCAACCAGATCTCGCCGATCTGCCCGTCGGGCAGTTCCGACGCGGTCTCGCCGTCGACGATCACGCCCCATTCGTCCCGAGCCATCCGGCCGCTGGATACCTGCGTCACCGAGTTCTCGGCACCCGGCTCCACCTGCACGATGCGACCGGCGTTGAGTTCGGTGCGGTCCACGTGCAGCACGCGCGCCCGCTCCGTGTTCCAAATGGTCGAGGTGACGAACAGAGTGGCCTCGGCCATGCCGTAGGACGGGTGAATCGCCCTGGGATCAAAGCCGTATGGCTCGAAGGCGTCGCAGAACTTCTTGATCGAGGCCGTGGACACCGGTTCGGAACCGTTAATGATCGAGTACACGTTCGACAGGTCCAGCGGCGGCTCGCCCTCCTTGGGCACACCGCGCAATGCGCAATGCTCAAAAGCGAAGTTGGGCAGCGCCGAGAAAGTTCCACCATGATCGTCGCCCTTGACGGCCATTTCCCGCAGCCAGCGCAGCGGGCGGCGGATAAACGCCGCCGGGCTCATCACCGTCATGTACCGGCCGATCATCGACGGCACCATCACCGTGATCAAGCCCATGTCATGGAAGAACGGCAGCCAGGTGGTTCCGCGTAGATCTTCATGGCTTTGTTGCCCCTGCTTGGCCGACAACGCGTCGATCAGCTGCAGCAGGTTGGTCGCAAGGCCGAGGTGCGTGATCTGCACACCGGCGGGCGCGCGGGTCGAGCCGGAGGTGTACTGCAGGTAGGCGATGGTGTCCTTGGTGGCCACCGGTTCAACCCAGGTCGAACCCACGTCGTTGGGAATCGCATCGACGGCAATGACGCGAGGACGCTCCTTGGGCGGGCGATTCCGGAAGAACTTGCGCACGCCCTCGGCGCAGTCGGTCGTGGTGAGCACCGCGGACGGCTGGCAGTCGTCGAGGACCGCGTGCAGGCGGCCCGCATGGCCGGCCTCGCTGGGATCGAACAACGGCACCGCGATCGCGCCGGCGTAGAGCGCACCGAAATGCGCGACGAGGTAGTCGAGGCTCTGCGGGGCCAGGATGGCGACACGGTCGCCCGGCTTGGTCACCTGCTGCAGGCGGGCCGCCACGGCGCGGTTGCGCGCGCCGAACTGCGACCAGGTGATGTCGATATAGGCACCTTCGCGCTCTGTCGAGAAGTCGAGGAACCGGTAGGCCAGGCTGTCGCCCTGCGACTCCGCCCAACCCTCAACGTGGCCAACGATGCTCCCGTCCTCGGGGAACTTGATGTGGCCCGCCGAGTCGAGGAACGGGTTGTCGAACGCCATGTGTGCTTCTCTCCTATGACGGCGCATGATGCGCGTTTCGCGGGCCTGAGGCATTCGCGAGCACGCGTCATCGCGAACGTCAAATCCTCGATGATCCTACCGAGAGGCGATCGCGTACTACGGCAGCTCAGGCGGCCATTCGCGACGAGATTATCGGTCAGCGTCAGCCAGCCAAAATCACTCAACCTCACGAACGACTTACAGTCTTATTTTTCTCTTAATCTTAGGCGAGCGTACCGCGCCCTCCAAATATCTCGGCGCCCTGTTGCGAAGATGACATCGACACTTGTCAGCCGTGCTTGGGGTGGGGCGCCTTCTCGATGAGCCCCTCGGCCCAGTTGGTGGTCCATACCGTCGCCGGCTGGCCGTCGATCTGCCAAAACTCCGGCGTGGCGTACAGCGCGTGTACCGGGGCACCTGCGCCCCCGGACAGAATGTCCAGCGTCTTACCCAGGTTGGAGATATTGAAGGCGTCAGGCGGCGCCGCGCAGATGAGATCCCCGGTTCCACAGATCTGGTTGGTGCGATCGTTGAGCTCACCAAATCCGCCGGGACGCGGCCCCGACATCTTCAGACCGAAGGAATCCAACACCCCCAGATCGCCCAGGGTGACTTCGGCGCCCTGTCCGGGCGGGTTGGGCCCTGGCGACAGCCCGACCCCGTCCTGGCGGCGGCCGTCTGCGATCAATGTCACGCCAAGCACCAGGTCCTGATCGACGGGTCCCTCGCCGTTTCCGATCTGGTTGGCGATGTCACCGGCGATCACCGCACCCTGCGAGAAACCAACCAGAACGTAGCTGGTGAGCGGGCACCTGTCGTACATCTCGGAGAGCTGCTTGACTGCCCGGTCGGTGCCTTCCTTGCGGCTGTCGTTGTACGACATCTGGTTGTCATTGGCGAACGGGTTGTGGAACTGGGCGGTGTACGGCACCGTCCACGTTTCCAGCCGGGCCTTGTCGAACTTCTCGGTGATCGGCCGGGACACATTCAGCAGCAGTGACCGTGGGAACTCTGTCGGGTTGAGTGGGTCGTCGGTGCGCGACGACTCCCAGGTACCCGGGATGATGAGCGCCTGCACATCAGGGCAGTCGGCGCTCTGGAAAGCCGGCCGGGGCTTCTGGCCGGGACGCGTCAGCGGGGGTGTCGTCGTCGTCACCTGCCCCGCGGGGGGGGTGACGTCGTCGGGCCTGCGGACGATGACCACGACGATCGCGATCACCAGGATGACGACGACGGCAACGGCCAGCGCCGCGGCCAAACCGAGAATCCGGTGCCGTTTACTACTCGAGGTCTTGGGCATGTGTCTCCTGGCCGTTCGTGACGTGCGGTCTCGCAGCTTGCTCCACGGTACCGGGAGCCCCGAGCGAGGCTACCGAACCGATGCCACCCGCACCTGCGCAAATGATCGTCACAGCACAGAATTCGTTACTCGATTGTGGCCGTCGGCGATCCCCGAAACGACAAAAGCGGCGACCACCGAAGTGGCCGCCGCTTTTGCGATTGTCAGTGATGACTAGTGGCTACCGAGGTAGCTCACCATGTCGGACTTCATGGCACGGAGCTGGTTGCCCCAGTAGGTCCAGTTGTGCAGACCACCCGGAGGGAACTCCACGTGGGCGTTCTTGCCGCCGGCGGCGGTGTAGGCATCGACGTACTTCTTGTTGATGCCGATGGCCATGCCCTCGAGGAAGCCACCGGTGAAGTTCTCGAAACCGTTGCGAGTGGCGTCCAGGTCGGTCGCGTCACCGCTACCGCAGTAGATCCACAACCGGGTGCCGTTGGCCACCGTCTTGTCGATGTTGAGGAACGGGTCGTTGCGGACCCACGCCGGGTCGCTGTCCGGGCCCCACATGTCCTGGGCGCTGAAGCCACCGGCGTCACCCATGGCCATACCGACCTGACCCTTCATGTCCGAGGGGTTCAGGAAGCCCGAGAGCGCACCGGCGTAGATGAACTGCTGCGGGTGGTAGTTGGCCAGCGTGATGGCGGACGCGCCACCCATCGAGAGGCCGACGACCGCGTTACCGGTCCGGGACACACCGTTGTTGGCGGCCAGGTACGCGGGGAGCTCCTGGGTCAGGAAGGTCTCCCACTTGTAGGTGAAGACGCCGTCCTTGCCCTTGGCGGGCTGGTACCAGTCGGTGTACCAGCTGGACTGTCCACCGACGGGCATGACCAGCGAAATACCGGACTGGTAGTAGTCCTCGAACGCAGTGGTCTCAATGTCCCAGCCGTTGAAGTCATCGCGTGCGCGCAGACCGTCCAGCAGGTAGAGGGCCTTGGCGCCGCCTCCCTGGAACTGGATCTTGATGTCGCGGCCCATGGAGGCCGACGGCACCTGCAGGTCTACAACAGGGAGACCCGGACGCGAGAAGGCATTCGCTACCGCTGAACCACCGGCGACGCCGATAAGTCCTGGTAGAACAGCCGCAGTGGCGGCCACGGCCGCAAGTCGACGCGCAGTCGCGCCACGCATATGTGTAAAGAGCTTCATTACCTCAGTATCCCGTCTGCTTCAGTCGGCGTTACATGTCAGGCCGACAGACATCCTGTGGGGTCCCCGAGGTAGTCAACCACATCAGGGCGGCTGTCAACACATCCCGTCACGGTTGTTGGTGCTCCGCAACCGGACCGATGTGGTCTTGAGACACAATCCGGCGAAAAGACGAAAGAGCGGTGGCCACCTGCCAAAGACAGGGTGGCCACCGCTCTTTTGACTGCTTATGCCTAGTGGCTCTGCAGGTAGGCGACCATGTCAGACTTCATGGCCCGCAACTGCTGGCCCCAGTAGGTCCAGTTGTGGATACCGCCCGGAGGAAACTCCACGTGGGCGTTCTTGCCACCGGCCGCGGTGTAGGCCTCGACGAACTTCTTGTTCGAACCGATGGCCATACCCTCAAGGAAGCCGCCGGTGAAGTTCTCGAAACCGTTGCGGGTGGCGTCCAGGTCGGTGGAGTCACCGGTGCCGCAGTAGATCCACAGGCGCGTGCCGTTGTCGATGATCTTCTGGATGTTCAGGAACGGGTCGTTGCGCTGCCAGGCCGGATCGCTGTCCGGGCCCCACATGTCCGATGCGCTGAAGCCACCGGCGTCGCCCATGGCCATACCGATCTGGAACTTCATGTCCGACGGGTTCAGGAAGCCCGACAGCGCACCGGCGTAGACGAACAGCTGCGGGTGGTAGATCGACAGGGTCAGCGCGGCCGAGGCACCCATCGAGAGACCGACCACAGCGTTACCGGTCTGCGAGATGCCCTTGTTGGCAGCCAGGTACGCCGGGAGCTCCTGAGTGGTGAAGGTCTCCCACTTGTAGGTCCAGACACCGTCCTTGCCCTTGGCCGGGTTGTACCAGTCCGTGTAGAAGCTGGACTGTCCGCCGACGGGCATCACCATGGAGATACCGGACTGGTAGTAGTCCTCGAACGCGGTGGTCTCGATGTCCCAGCCGCTGAAGTCGTCGCGCGCACGCAGACCGTCCAGCAGGTAGACAGCCTTGGTGCCACCGGGCTGGAACTGAACCTTGATCTCGCGGCCCATCGACGCCGACGGCACCTGCAGGTACTCGACCGGAAGCCCGGGACGCGAGAAGGCGCCCGCAATCGCCGAACCACCGGTGACGCCGACAAGACCCGGCAGCACGGCCGCCGCCGTGGCAACTACAGCCAGCCGACGCGCGGTAGCACCACGCATCTTCGAAAAGAGCTTCATTTACTTCGTTTTCCCATCTGTTTCAATCGATTTCCCACGCGCAGGTCAAGGGATTTGATGGACGCCCATCGCATACTCGCGCGGTAGTCAACCACATCTGAAGGACCTGCAGCACCATCACTATGTGCGCCTGCGGACCTTCTCAAGGTGCCCCGAGACCCTAGCCATTGATCGTGGCAATCAGATCACCCTTGAGGGCCTGCAGTTGCTGTCCCCAATACGGCCAGGAGTGATTCCCGGACGAGGGGAAGACAAATGTGGCGTTGCTGCCGCCGGCTGCGGCATACGCCTGTTGGAACCTCTTGTTACCGCTGACGGCCAGCGACTCCAAGCTGCTCGCGCTCAGGGCGACACCCGCATCGGCGTTTTCGTCGATGGGTGTCGAACCACCAGGAGCGCAGTAGATGTAGAGGCGAGTCCCGGCCGCGACCAACGCCTGGACCTGCACGGTGGGGTCGTTGCGCCGCCACGCCGGATCCCACGGCGGGCCCCACATGTTGTCGACGCTGTAACTACCGGCGTCGAGCATCGCGACCCGGATCGCGTTGGTCATGAAGATGGTCGACGGATTGAGGAACCCCGAAAGCGAGCCCGCGAATCTGAATTGCGCGGGGTGAAAGGCGGCCAGGATCAATGCCGCGCCACCACTCATCGAGAGTCCCACCACGCCATTACCCGTGGCCGATATTTGCTTATTGGTGGCCAGGTAGGCGGGCAATTCCTGAGTGAGGAACGTTTCCCACTTGTACGTGTACGGCTGCTTATTGAGCGCCGACGGCGAATACCAGTCGGTGTAGAAACTCGACTGGCCGCCTACGGGCATGACCACCGAAATCCCCGATTGGTAGAACCACTCGAAGGCCGCGGTGTTGATATCCCAGCCATTGAAGTCGTCCTGGGCGCGAAGTCCGTCAAGCAGGTAAACCGCCTTGGGTCCCCCGCCCATGAACTCGACGCGGATGTTGCGTCCCATTGAATTGGAGTAGACGTCCAGGTATTCGACCGGAAGTCCCTCGCGCGAAAAAGCATGCGCGGTGGCGGGGTTGACCGCCAAGCCCGCGGCCATTGCCACGGGCATCACAAACGCCGCTAACAGGGCCGTCAGCACGCGGCGGGCTATCACGCGCACGCTCATCTGGGGTCCATCCGTTTCATTGGGGGAAGTCACAACTGTCACTTCTGTAACGCAACATTGCGTCTGAAGTGTCTGACACGGTCGTCTTCGTATCGCGACGACGGGGCCGCGGCGTTACCTAATTGGGATCTCGATTCGGACACAGAAGCCCGCATGCACGATCACGTCGAGGACCCGGACGGGAACGCTCCTCTAGGGACCGGTCGCCGGAAGCCCAGTGTACGGGGGGGTATCCAGCTTCGGCATCGGCAGACCGCATCGGGCCAGCTCAAGACGCGGCACACGGTCGAACCGGTAGGTGGTGAACTCGGCGGCGTGCAGCAAGTTCGACACGAAAAGCCGAGGTGAGAGGGGCCGGCGTATCGAACCCAACATCGCTTCGGTCCTCGGACACTTGAGCGCCTCCACGGCCTCGGCGACCCAGTCCTGGCTAAGATACCGCGGGATGTATGGGTAACGCTTGAGCCAGGGTCCGTCGGCAATCATCCACTCCGGGAACAGATCCTTGTCGTGGCCGATGCGTCCATCCGTGATGCGCGTGGTGTGCGCGGCCAGCGGATTGGCCAACCCGATCTGGTCCACGATTCGTACATCCAGGCCCAGGTTCATGCCGAGCATGCCCAAGTTGGTGAACAGAACCGCGTGCGGCCCGCGGTAGTCGTGCGGGATCGGGGGTGGCGGCGGGATGGCCGGCACCACATCCCACTGGTCGTAGTTCCCCGAGGGCAATAGGAGCGCCCCATCCGGGGTGTTGTCGATCGCCACCAACACCGCGCGCATGCGCGGGTAGTTCAGGTAGTCCGCGGCGGTCAGCGGATGCGCGACGCCGGTCGCCTGTGCGTAGAAGCGCCGTTCGTCGACGATGCCGCTGTAGGTGACCTTGGTGCCGTCACCCCCCATTCCCGGCGAGTTAGCCACCCACAATGCCCATCCGGCGATACCCGCGAAAAGTCCGATGGTGGCCCCGGTGAGCAGACGAGCCTGCTTGGGCGTAAAGGCCGCGCTGTCCGGCGCTGCCAGCGGAACCACCGCGATAGGTAACAGCATGCAGAACACCGGGGTCAACAGCACACGCGCGTGCATGAAATCCCCACCCTGGCGTATCCAGTACAGGCCCTGGATGAATCCACTGGCGAGCATGAAAATAACTACGGCGGTGGGGTTTTGGACAAGCCGCGCCAGCCACCCGTAACCCGGGGCGGCCACCTGGCGCACCCACCATTGACCGCGACGGGCCTGGTAGGCGGCCACGCCGAGGGCGATGAGCAGCACCGCCGGCACCCATATGAGATACGGGGAGTTCATGTTTTGCAGGTAGACGAAGCCCTGCCCCCATTTGGAGCCCGACGCGTCCTTCGCGATCGCCGTACTCGGCACCAACAGGCCGTAGTAGCCCATCCGGAATATCTGGTACAGCACGGGCAGCGCTCCGCCGGCCGCCACGATGTACACCCGGCTGGAGAACCCGCGGGCGGCGATCAGCATCATCACCAGGAAGCCACCCCCGACGAGAGCCAGCTCCGGACGGATCAGCACGCTCAGCCCGGCCATGAAGGCCAGCCCTATCGTGAATCGTCTACTGAGAACGTCTTTCTGATCTTTTCGGTCGGCATGCACGATCCGTGGATCCACCGGCTGATGTGGGCCGCCGCGCCGATCAAGGGTGACGGGCGCGCGCACGGCCTGCGCCCAGATCACCATCATGAGCCACAGTCCGCCCAGATATGCCAGTACCAAACCGTTTTCCAGGCCGGAGGTGGCGAAATCACGGGCCGGCGGGATCGCGATGTACACCAGCATTCCGGCGGGCACCATGAGCGCGGCGCGCCCGGCAAGCAGCGGCGCGTAGAGCCGGGCGGTACCCAGAATCGCCAGCGCGACGCCGACCAGGCTGAGCACCAGCGACAGAGCCAACGCCACGTACTCGAGGCGAATACCTCCGCCGGCCCAGCCGCCCAGATACGTCAGGTAGGTCCACACCGTGGAGGTGTTGGCCTCTACCCGTTCTCCCTTGTTGAAGACGGGGCCGTTGCCCGCCAGCAGATTTCGCACGGTACGCAGCACGATGAGACCGTCATCCGCGATCCAGCGCCGCTGCCAGGCCCCCCAGCCGAACAACACGGTCACGGTGAGGACGCTGACCCACACTGTGAAGCGGGTCAGGCCATTCGTGCCCGGGCCGGGTTGGGTGTTAGGAGAAGTAGAAGGCCGCACCGAGCGATCCGATCCATGCGACGAACAGGAATTGCAACACCCTGTCCCCCAGAGCGATCTCCTCGGGCTCGCCCGCCTCGCCCCCGTCGACATCGACCGCGTAACGCAGGATGGCGATGGTGAACGGGATCATCGATGCGACAAACCAGGATCCGGCGCGGTGGTCACGTTCGAAGGCCCACAGCCCGTAGCAGACCACGATCGCGGTCGCCGACAGCGTCCAAACGAACCGCAGGTAACTGGATGTGTATCCCTCAAGCGACTTACGGATCTTGGCACCGGTCTTCTCGACGATCTGCAATTCGGCATAACGCTTACCCGCAGTCATCATGAGCGACCCGAAGGCCATGATCAGCAGGAACCACTGCGACAGATACACACCGGCGGCCACACCACCGGCGATCGCCCGAATGAGATACGCCGATGAGACGATGCAGATGTCAATGACCGGCTGATGTTTGAGGCCAAAGCAGTAGGCCAGCTGGATGGCGATATAGATCGCTATCACGATGACCAGGTTCAGGCTGACCCGAGAGGCGATGCCCAATGACCCGGCAACCAGCACGACCGCAAGCCCGTACGCGGCGGGTATCGGCAGGACCCCTGCGGCGATCGGCCGGAACCGCTTGGTGGGGTGCTGCCGGTCGGCCTCGACATCGCGGGCGTCGTTGATCAGGTAGATCGACGACGCCGCCATGCTGAAGGCAACAAAGGCGATAGCGACCCGGATGAAAATACCCCGGTAGTCGTGCGGCGAAATGTCGCCCAGCGCCGCCAAAGGCGCCGCGAAAACCAGGACATTCTTCACCCATTGACGCGGGCGTACCGCCTTGATGATCCCCGAGACGAGATTCTTGGGCGGGCCTGCGGTGGGTGCCGGCTCCTCGCTCATACCTGTTCCTCCTTGAGCGCCAGGCGCGAGTCCGCCCGGCGAACGGCAGTGCCGATCAGCGCGCCCAAGGCAGCGCCGGCAGCCACATCTGTGGGGTAGTGCACGCCAAGAACCAACCGTGACAACGCCATCGGCGGAATCAGCAGCGCGGGCAACGGCAATCCGGTCAGCGGCGCCAACAGCACCGCGGCGGCCGCGGTCGAGGTCGCGTGCGAGGAGGGGAAGCTCAACCGGCTCGGGGTACCGACGTTCACCCGCACCGCCTCATGGCTGGGACGACGCCGGCGCACCACACGTTTGATGATCACCGACGCGGCGTGGGCGCCAAAGGCGCCCGCACCTGCGGCCAACCAGCTGCGCCTACGGGCCTTGTCTCGCCTGTTGATGGCGGCGCCGATCAGCGCCGCGGCCACCCAGCCGATGCTGTGCTCACCGAAATGGGACAGACCGCGGGCGGTGCTCAGCACCCCGGGCCGACCAGCGAGGGCCGACTGCACGGCGACAAGAACCGCGGTCTCCCCCTGGGGCGCGGTCACCTCGCCCGGCAGCAGACCGGTCATGCACTCACCCCGGGATTCACGGACTGGGCCGCCGAATTGTCCTTACCGATGCCCAGGATGTTCTCCCACTGCTCTTTACTGGTCAGCGTCGGCAGCGCGTTGCGGTAGGTCTTGCGCATCTTGTTGAAATTACGCATCAGCTGCAGGTGGCGACGCGCCGACGCGCGCAGCAGCTCGAACATCTTGGCCCGATCACGCTGGCGATACACCACACCACGCCCGTCGGCGGTGGTGACGGTGACGCCGTCGACACGGCACAGCAGGAACCAACGGGCATCCTGGGTCGCCACGTTCAGCTCCGGGCGCACGTGATGCTCGGGGTTTTCCTTCTTCAGTTGATGAATCACGCCGCGGGAGAGCCGTAACCCGATGGCGGGCAGGGAAACCGGCGGCTTGTGCACCTTGCGGCGCCCGGAAGGCGAGGGCAGCGAGGTGGCTGTCGGGAGTACGACGGCGTCCGGGAACTGCTGACGCATCTTGCGCACGTCGGGCAGCGCCGACTCGAGGATCGACGCGATGTGCTCGGGCCCTGCCAGGAAGTCGTCGATGGCCCGGTTCTGGATGGCCACGGTCGAGTACTCCAGGCACAGCAGGTGTTTGAAGGTGGCCTTCAGCGAGCTGGCAAGCAGACCCCGGATCGGGTTGTCCCAATGCAGAGCCGCGACCACCAGCCGGTTACGCAGGTGGAAGTAGGCCTGCCAGTCGATGGCGTCGTCCTTGTCGCTCCAGGCCATATGCCAGATCGCGGTGCCCGGCATGGACGCGGTGCCATAACCATGTTCGTTGGCGCGGATCCCATACTCGGCGTCGTCCCACTTGATGAACAGCGGCAACGGCTGGCCGAGTTCCTCGGCGACCACGCGGGGAATCATGCACATCCACCAGCCGTTGTAGTCGACATCGATGCGCCGGTGCAGGTCCGGCGAATCCGCCAGCGGCTCCTCGGCGAAGTCGTGGTCGTACTCGGCGAACGGCGCGCTGGTCCACATGAAGTTGTCACGGTTGACCATCTCACCCATCACGTGCAGGTGCGAGGGCTCCTGCAAGTTGAGCATCTGACCACCGACGAGCATGGGGGACTTGGCAAAACGGCTCAGCGCCAGCGCCCGCAGGATCGAATCCGGTTCGATCCGGATGTCGTCGTCCATGTAGAGGATCTGTTCGCAGTCGGTGTTCTTGAGCGCCTCGTACATGACCCGGCTGTAGCCGCCCGAACCGCCGAGGTTCGGCTGGTCGTACACCCGCAGGCGCTCCCCGAGCGGCCCCGCCGCGGCCGCCCACTCGGGATGATCCTTGGCCTTGTTGGTGCCCTGGTCGGGGACGATGACGGCGGTGATTACCTTGTCCACCTGGGGATCCGAAGCGAGCGCCTTGAGAGCGTTCACGCAGTCTCCGGGGCGGTTGAAGGTGGGGATGCCGACGGTGATGCTGGCCCGGCCGGGTGCTGCGGTCGGGGCGTACCAGCCCGCGTTATGCACCGCCACCTCGGTGTCGGTGGTGACGTCGAACCAGATCCAGCCACCGTCTTCGAACGCATCCAGGCCGATCTCGAATTCGATCACCGCATTGGCACCGCTGAACTGAGTGCCGCCCACCGTGATTCGCGCACCGGTGGCCTTGGTCCGGTACACGTCGACGCGGCCGGCACCGGACAGCTCGATGTGCAGCACGACGTTCTCCAGTGTCGACCAGCGCCGCCAGTAGCTTGCCGGGAACGCGTTGAAATAGGTGGCGAACGAGACCTCGGACTCCGCGCCGATCTCCAGCGTGGTGCGGGTGGGTGCGTGCGCACGCCGGTCGTTGGTCTCGGACTCGACGATGTAGAGCTTGCGCACGTCGAGTGGCTCGCCCGGCCGGGGCAGAATCACCCGGGACAGCAGGCTCACCGCATGCGATTCCGTCGAATCGATGGGACCGAATGGGATGTCACTCATTATTCGTCACCTCCGGACAGGGGAGCACCGTCGGCCAGATGCGGCGCAAGCACGTTGTCGTACATGCTCAGCGCACTGGCGATCGCCATGTGCATATCGAGATATTGATAGGTACCCAGCCGTCCGCCGAACAGCACCTTCGAAGAAGCTGTCTCCTGCTTGGCGCGGGCGCGGTAGGCGGCCAGGGTGGCCCGATCGGCCTCGGTGTTGATCGGGTAGTACGGCTCGTCATTCCCTTCGGCGAACCGCGAGAATTCCCTCATGATGACGGTCTTATCCGTCGGGTAGGCCCGTTCCGGATGGAAGTGACGGAACTCGTGGATCCGGGTAAATGGCACGTCGGCGTCGTTGTAGTTCATCACCGGGGTGCCCTGGAAGTCTCCGGTCTCGAGCACCTCAACCTCGAAATCAAGTGTGCGCCAGCCCAATCGGCCGTCGACATAGTCGAAGTAGCGATCCAGCGGGCCGGTGTACACGACCGGGGCCGACGGGTTCGCGGCGCGAAGATCGTCGCGCACCTGGAACCAGTCGGTGTCCAAGCGCACCTCGATGCGGTCGTCGGCGGCCATGTTCTGCAGCCAGGCGGTGTACCCGTCGACCGGCAGGCCTTCGTAGGTGTCGTTGAAGTACCGGTTGTCGAAGGTGTAGCGCACCGGCAGGCGAGTGATGTTGCCCGCGGGCAGCTCCTTGGGGTCGGTCTGCCACTGCTTGGCGGTGTACGCCTTCACGAACGCCTCGTACAGCGGGCGCCCGATGAGTGATATCGCCTTTTCCTCGAGGTTGGTGGCGTCTTCGGTGGCGATTTCGGCGGCCTGCTCGGCAATCAGCGCCCGCGCCTCGTCGGGGGTGAAGTAGCGGCCGAAGAACTGCGACACCAGCCCCAGGCCCATCGGGAACTGATAGGACTGCCCGTTGTGCATCGCGAAGACGCGATGCTGGTATCCGGTGAACTCGGTGAACTGCCGCACGTAGTCCCAGACCCTCTTATTAGAGGTATGGAACAAGTGCGCACCGTACTTATGTACCTCTATACCCGTCTGAGGCTCGGGCTCGGAGTACGCGTTACCGCCGATGTGATGACGGCGCTCGACGACGAGGACCCGCTTGTTCAGTTGGGTCGCGGCGCGCTCAGCGATGGTGAGGCCGAAAAACCCGGATCCGACAACGATCAGGTCGAACTGCTGGTTTTCTCCGGTCACGTGCAGTCAGGGTACTGGACCGGTACCGCGAGCCCCTGACAGCGACATCCGCCCCGTGAAGAACGGCTGTACCCGGGTTCGCAGGTACGGATCCGGTCGCAATTGGCTCACGATTTGGTTTCGTCCCATTAGTCACACCAGTAACTCTGGTTACCATCGAAAGCGTCGGTTCCGGTGCCGATCCACCGATCCGACACCCGCGGGAAAACCCGTGACAGAACACGCAAAACCGCAGAACACCATAAGTGATCGACCCGATATTGAGGAGACTTCCGTGCCTAATCGTCGCCGCCGCCGGCTTTCGACAGCCTTGAGCTCGGTCGCCGCGCTGGCCGTCGCAAGTCCGTTTGCCATTGCCCTCGCGACCAACATGACCCAGGCCGCCGCGCCCGCACCCTCACAGCAGGAATTCGTGCAGGCCGCGATCGTGTCGGACCTCCCCGGTGAGGTCATGGGCGCTGTTCAACAGATGACGTCCCAGTTCGGCGTGCAAATCCCCGGGCTGTCCGGTCTCAACATCCCCGGCCTGGGTGGCGGAGGGCTCGGCAGCCTTGGCGGCGCCAACCCCGCGCTGACCTCGCCCGGTGGGCTCACTACGCCGGGCGGGCTCACCAGCCCCTCGTCGTCGCTGACCAACCCGGCCCTGACCAACCCCGGACTCACCAGCCCGGGCGCTACCACCACCCCGAGTCTCACCGACCCGGCGCTGACCAACCCCGGACTGACCAACCCGGCAGCTCCGGCCAGCACCCCGAGTCTCACCGGTACCGGCCCGACGGGCGTGAACCCGGCGCTCACCGATCCGGCCGCATCGACCGCGGGCCTGACCTCCCCCGGCGCTGAAGTCCCGATCACGCCAAACCCGGCGCTCGGCACCGGACTGACCAACCCGGCGCTTGCCGATCCCTCACTGGCGGGCCTCGGTACCCCCAGCGCACTCGGGGGCGGCAGCGGGCTCGGTGGCGGCAGCAGCCTGATCAGCGACGCGATGGGCGCCGTGAACCAGCTGGGCATCACCCAGGCGGTTGACCTCATCAAGGGCGCCATCCCGGCAGCCGCCTCCGCGGCGGCTCCGCCGGCCGGATAGGTCACACACAAACTAGGTAGCGAAACGGCACCGCAGGGCACAGAGGCTCTGCGGTGTCGTTGCGTCTGGCCAACCCGCCAAACATCAAGATCGACATTTGACGCGTGTCGAATCACTAGTCACATTTGTCCCATACGTAACATCCCTGGTGGTCGTGTCGCTCCATGCGGTACGTCCGGTGTGATCCAGGAGAGACGACGTGCCAGTACGAGTCAGCAAGATGCCCATGCGACGGCAGCTTGCGCTGGCTCTTGCCGCGACTGCGACGGTGATGACCGTCAGCGTCGTCGATCACCTCAAAACCGAGCAGGCCGAAGAGACTGCCATCACCTCGCAGTCGCTGCAGAATTCCGCGACTCACGAGGTCCTGACCGCGGAGGTCGGGCTACCCGGTCTGAATACACCGGCCACCGTGCACGACATCCAGCAGGCCGAATCCTTCAGCCTGGTCGCCGTCCGCGGCGAGGACCTTGCCTCCGTCAACGTTTCCGTGCGGGCGCAACAGACCGATGGCGGTTGGGGGCAGTGGTACGAGCTCCACCCCGTTGAGTCCGGCGACCCCGTGGCCCAGGACAAGGCAATCCCCGCGGCGACAGAGCCGGTATTCGTCGGCTCAACCCATTCCGCTCAGATCGCCGTGCAACCCCGCTACGGCGCGAACGTGAAGGCGCCGAAGACCGGCGGCGGCGACCCCGGCCTGGGGTACCGGCCGGCGAGCATCGAGCAGCCGCTGACCACCGGACTCGACGCCATCTTGATCAGCCCCAAGCTGGCACCACCCGATGGCGCGCGGTTCGAAGAGCGCTGGTCGGCGCCGATAGCGCTGCCCCAGGCGGGCCCGCGCATCATCACCCGTGCCCAATGGGGAGCCAATGAGTCAGACCGGTGCCCACCGGTTTACAACAGGGACGTGCGCGCGGGAGTGGTCCACCACACCGCCGGAAGCAACAACTACTCGCCCTACGACTCCGCTGCCATCATCCGGGCCATCTACGCGTATCACACCAAAACCCTCAAATGGTGCGACATCGCCTACAACGTGCTGGTGGACAAGTACGGACAGATCTTCGAGGGCCGTTTCGGCGGCATCACCAACAACGTGCAGGGCGCACACACCGGAGGATTCAACGAGCACAGCTGGGGGCTGGCGCTGATCGGCGACTTCACTCGCGAGGAGCCCTCTCCCGCGATGCTGCAATCCGCTGGCCGCATGCTGGGCTGGCGACTGCGGCTCGCCGGCGTTGATCCGCGCGGCCAGGTGGACCTGGCGTCGGAGGGCGGACCATTCACCACCGTGCCCGGAGGAAAAGTCGTCACGCTGCCAACGATTTTCACGCACCGCGACGTCGGCAACACCGAATGCCCGGGTGAGGCCGCGTACCGCTTGATACCCCGCCTGCGCGATATCGCCGCAGGCGCCGCCAACGGCGAGCCACCTGACCTGGTCGATGCGATGCGCGGCGGCGCCATCTACGACACTTGGATGCGGTTGGGCAGCACCGACAGTTCCCTCGGTGCACCGACATCCACTGAGCAGCAGGCTGCCGGTGATGCCCGTTTCGCGACCTTCCGCAACGGCGCCATGTACTTCTCTCCCGGCACCGGCACCCATCCCGTTGTCGGGGCGATCTACCACGCCTGGGCGGAAACAGATTTCGAGCGAGGATCGTTGGGGCTCCCGGTGACCGATGAAGTGGGCGAACCGAACATCATCGTGCAGAACTTCCAGAATGGCTCCCTGATCTATGACCGGGCCAGTGGCCGGGTGTCAAGCGTGATCAACGGAGAGACCCGCGAGATCCTCGGCGTGGCACCGGTGGCACAAAGCGCCCTGGCCGAACAGTTCTCAGCACCTGCCGCACCGGCAGCACCGCCTCCACCCGCACCGGCTCCGCCTCCCCCGCCGCCCCCGGTAGAGCAGTTCGCACCCGCCGCCTAGCGCTGGATGCACCTCAAAGGTCTCAGCCCCACCAGCGTTCGAGAACCTTGGCCACCCCGTCGTCGTCGTTGGTGGCAGTGATCTCATCGGCGGCGGCCCGCGCATCCGGGTGCGCGTTACCCATCGCCACCCCGTGCCCGGCCCAGCGCAACATGGCTACGTCATTGGGCATATCGCCAAAGGCGATCACCGATTCGGGCCGTACCCCAACCTGATCTGCCACCACCGCGATTCCGCTGGCCTTGCTGATCCCGGTGGGCATCACCTCGATAAGCCCGTTATCTGTGGAATAGGTGATGGCCGCACCTGCCTCGGTCACCAGGGGCGCGAGGACCTCGGCCATGTCTGCGCTACGGGCTCCGGCCTTGCGCACCAACAGCTTTACCGCGGGAAAGCTCAGCAGGTCGTCCAGCGACACCTCGGTGTTATCGGGATTCAGCCAGGCGTGCTCGTATCCGGGTGAGCTGACGAATTGCGGTGTCGCGGCGTCGTGTGCGCTGCGGCCGACCCGCTCCACCGCCAGGCCCACTCCGGGAATGGCGGATTGGGCGACCTCGGCCAGCACGGCGAGCTCCGCCGGAGCGAGCGTCGCCGCCGAGAGGATCTGGTCACTGTCCGCGTCGTACAAAACGGAGCCGTTGGCGCACACCGAGATCGGCGCAAAGCCGAGGGCGTCGACGATGGGGGTGATCCAACGGGGCGGACGGCCGGTAGCCAGGACGAATGTGCTGCCCGATTCGACCGCA
Organism: Mycobacteroides sp. H003; assembly: GCF_001440135.1. NCBI lineage: Bacteria > Bacillati > Actinomycetota > Actinomycetes > Mycobacteriales > Mycobacteriaceae > Mycobacteroides > Mycobacteroides sp. H003. The sequence continues at coordinate 111,469 of NZ_LJYL01000029.1, read as the reverse complement.
GCAGTGATGACCGCCCGGGTACGCGGCGACAGCAGCTCGTCGGAATCGATCAGCGTCCCGTCCACGTCGGACGCGATGAGGGTGGGAGGAGTCACGTGCGGTTCGGGCCTGTCTTCTTCTGGGCCCGCTTACGGGCGCGTTCTGCCAATTCCGCCGCGTCAAGCGCGGCGGCTTCCTCCAGTGTGGGGGCGCTGCCGCCCAAGCGCCTGGGCAGCCAGTAGGCGCCGGGCTCTTCCGGGTAATCCTGTTGCGCCTGCGTCAGTACCTGCTCCATGGCGTCGTGCAGCTCGACGGTGGTGCGCTCGAAATCCGGGGTTGCGTCCAGCGGCGGGCCGACCGCCACGTTGACGGGGATTTTGCTGTGGCCCAGGTTTTTTGGATGATCCTTGGTCCAGATGCGTTGAGCTCCCCAGACGATGAGTGGAACGATCGGCACACCGGCCTCATGCGCCATTCGGGCGGCTCCGCTCTTGAACTCCTTGAGCTCGAAGCTGCGGCTGATGGTGGCCTCCGGATACACCCCGACGATCTCGCCACTGCGCAGGCTGTCCACCGCCGCCTCGTAGGCCCCGTGGCCCGCGCTGCGGTCAACGGGAATCGCCTTGGCATGTTTGATCAGGAAGTTCATGATGGGCACCTCCTGCATCTCCGCCTTGAGCATGAACCGCAGCCGCCGCCCGGCGCGGACCGTCGCCAAACCCGCTGGAAGAAAGTCGACGTAACTGGTGTGGTTGATTGCGATCACCGCACCTCCGCCAGAGGGGACCTGCTCCAGACCTCGATATCTGATCGTGGTCCCCGTGAGGAGGACCGCCGTATTAGCCGTGATTTCGAGGAGTCGGTAGACCGGTTCCATCTAGCCGTCTTTCTGTGCCCCATCCTGCTGGGCCTGCTTTTCCGCCTCGCGGGCAGCACGCTGTGCCTTGCGCTCGGCAGCGTCCTGGGCGTCCCACTGCGCGGCCTCGGCCAGCGTCGGCGCGGACCCGCCCAGCCGATGCGGCACCCAGTACTCGCCGGCGGGATGCTGACCGTAATCGTCCTGCACTTCCAGCAGCAGGTGCTGCATGCGTGCGTGCAGCAGCGCGGTGAGCTCTGCAACCGGCAATGTCGGCGGGATCGGTGCGCCCACCGCAATCGAGATCGGAGTATTGGTGCGACCGAGATTCTTCGGATGCCCCTTCGTCCAGATGCGCTGTGCGCCCCAGATGACGTGCGGCACGATCGGCACGCCAGCCTCGATGGCCATGCGTGCCGCCCCTGATTTAAATTCCTTGATCTCGAAGCTGCGGCTGATGGTGGCTTCCGGGTAGACCCCGACCAGCTCACCTGCCTTGAGCTTGTCGACCGCCTCGGCATAGGACGCCGCACCGTCTACGCGGTCCACGGAGATATGCCGGCACCCTCGCATGATGGGGCCGGTGATCTTGTTGTCGAAGGTTTCTTTCTTCGCCATGAAGCGCACCTTGCGTCCCTTTTTCTGAAGGAACGCCGGTAGCCCGGCGAAGGTGAAATCCATGTACCCGGTGTGGTTGATCGCCACCACCGCCCCGCCTTCGGTCGGCAGGTTCTCGACACCCGTGACGGTGAATTTCAGGCCTTGAACGGCCCAGACGGTGCGGGCAAGCCCGATCACCGTTCCATAGACAGGCTCCACGTGACGAGCCTAGCGCTGGCGGCCCGCTCAGTGCACTCGGATACCCGCCTAACGCTGAACCCCGCCACCGCCGTCAGCCACGATCACCTGGCCCGTGATGAACGAACCCGCGTCCGACAGCAGCAACAGCGCCGGGCCGATCATCTCGTCGGTGTGTGCCACACGTCCCATGAAGGATTGCGCGGCCATGGCGTCGATGACCTCCTGCGGGTTCTGCTGCAGCATGTAGGTGTCGACTGTGCCGGGCGCCAGCGCGTTCACCCGGATACCGCGACCGGTGTATTCGACGGCCATCGACCGGGTGAAGGACATGAGAGTGGCCTTCATCGCCGCGTACATCGACAGCATCGGCACGTACTGGAACGCCGCCACCGACACCACGTTGAGCACCGACGCATGCTCACTGGCGGTCAGATGCGGCAACGCCGCTTGCACCAGAAACACCGGACCACGCACATTGACGTCGAAGGACTTACCCAGCGCCTCCGGTGTGTAGCTGCCCATGGGCTGCGCGACCGGGTTAGCGGCGGCGTTCACCACGATGTCGACACCGCCATACTCGTCAACCGTGCTCGCGACCAGCCTGTCGATATCGCCCAGGTCCCCCATGTGAGCAGGCACGCCAAGTGCGCGATACCCGTTGTCCTGTAGCTGCTTTGCCGCGGCGGTACAGGCGTCGGCCTTCCGGCTCGACACCACGACCGATGCCCCACAGGCGCCGAGAGCCTCGGCAATCGCGTACCCGATTCCACGAGTGCCGCCGGTGACGATGGCGGTACGTCCCGACAAGTCGTAGAGCGCCTGGAAGTCATTGAGGTTCACCTCCGGCACGCTACCCGCCGACCGATGCCGCGCAGGCTGGAAACCCCCTACAAGCCAGCCAGCTGCGGAAGGGTCGCGTGTGCGATGAGGAAATAGATGATCAGGCCGGTCCCGTCAACGAGGGTGGTGATCATCGGGGCAGACACCACCGCGGGATCGACCTTCAGCTTTTGGAGCAGGGGCGGTAGCAGGGATGCCACCAGAGCCGTCCATAGAACGATGGCAAAGAGCGTCAAAGAGACGGTAATCGCGATCTCCTTGCCGACACCAAGGGTCCAGGCCCGCATGATGCCTGCGCCAGCCATCGTCAACGCAACAAGGACGCCCGTCGACAATTCGTTGAACAAGACGCGGGGCAGATCGCGGATGTGAAACTGGCCGGTGGCCATGGCGCGTATCAGACTGGTGGTGATCTGAGTTCCGGTGTTTCCGCCGGTACCAATCAGCAGCGGAATAAAGAAGGCCAACGACACCGCCGCCTCGAGCTCGTCCTCGAATGCCTTGAGCACGGTGCCGGTGTATGCCTCGGCGACGAACAACACCAGAAGCCACACAATGCGTTTGCGCCATAGATGTGCCGGCGAAGCCCGCACATAGGGCACGTCAAGAGGCTCCGAACCACCTTGCCGTTCCGCGTCTTCGGTGGCCTCTTCGATCAGGATGTCGTCGGCAGCTTCGGCGGTCAACACCCCGAGCACCTCACCCTGATCATCGACGATCGGCAACGCCAACAGGTCGTAATCGATCAGAATTCGAGCAGCGTGCTCCGCGTCGGTAAGCGGCCCCACCCGAATCGGGTCCTCACTCATGAACTGTGCGACAGTCTGATTCGGATCTGCCAGGACGAGATCATCGAAGCCGACCGACGCTAGCAGGTGCCGATCGGCGTCGGTGACATAGATCTGGCCTGTACCACCCTGAACTTTGCCGCCCCCACCGCGGCTTTGCGCCCGCACGGATTCTTGGGCCGCAGGCACCTTCAACTCGGGACCGATAGTGAATACATCCGGAATCATGTGCGCCGCTACCGATTCCGGCGGCCACTGCAACACCGCTTCGAGTGCCTCCACGTACTCCGGGCTCAGGGTCTGCAGGAGGGTCTCTCGGCGGACACCCCCCAACTGCCGCACGATGTCGGCAGCGGTGTCGTAGTCAAGGGCTTCAAAGAACCGGCCGCACCGTTCTACACCTGCAGCACGCACAACCTGAGCCGCGGCGTGGGCGTCAAGGGATCCCAGCAGTTCGGGGCCGGTCTGTTCGTCCAGCAATGAAACCAGATGCACGATTTGCTCTTTGGACATCTGGGCAACCATGCGGCTGCGCTCCGCAGTGCCGGCTAAACGAAGCCATTCCGACACCGCACGCGCGGAATTGAGCGCGCTGGCGCGAACCGGCAGCACCCCCAACACTCCGAGATCCATATTCGACTTCGGCATCACGATCCTCTCTACGCCCACAGGCCCTGCAGCATCCTGACGCGCAGGATGCTGCCAGCCACCACGGATTAACGGGGCCTCGATTAGCCGGGATTCACACCCGGTATGCCCGTACCGTCTAACGAATCCACGATCCAAAGTGGCCCGGGCGCAGAAATATTGACACAGAGAACGAAACCTGGCCATCCAACCGATGCTGTGTGGTGAACCGACACACCTCCGGGTCCCTGATCACTCCGAGCACCGCAACGCCGCAGGGCGGTGACGACCAGCAGTGATGGGCGTCGCGTGCGTTTTCGCACATTCCTCGCGGCCGCCAACCGGTCCCCATGGAACTCCGAGGACCGAAAGTGGCCTTGCGACAAACTTCCGTAATCTGGATCGCATGCGTCTGACGACCCGCCGTGCGCTGCTCCTGGTAGCCCTGGCCGCAAGCCTTGTCGTGGCGGCCGGTGCTGCCCTCGGCTTCTACCGTTCCCACACCGCAACACCATCGTTTCCCATCGTCGACACCACTGCGCTGTCCCCGGGGCGCGCCGCCGTCGTACAGATCCTCGGGCAGGAATACGCCGAGCAAGCGGGCATGGTGAAGTACTCAGAGGGCAACGACGAGCCCTGGTGCGCCGACTTCACCAGCTGGGTGATGCGCGCATCAGGCAAGCCGTTCGCCAACCCGAACTCCGGGCATTGGCGCATCCCGGGGGTATTGACGCTGACCGCCTACCTCAAGGAGCAGGGGCGCTACGAGACCCCCGATTACTCACCGAAGCCGGGCGACATGGTGTTGTACGACGAGCCCAGTCCGAAGGGCCAGCATGTCAACATCGTGCTGATCAATGACAACGGCACCCTGACAACCGTCGGTGGTGGCGAGGGCCGCGGAGTCGGCTTGTCGACCTACGTGGCCGCCAACGATTCGGGTATCACCGGCTACGGACGCTACGAGTAATCACCGGCCGACCGATCGCAGCACCGCGGGTGAACCAGCGCGCTGCACATGGCGCAGGAACTGCGACATTGCTGGTGAGACAACCGAGTCCGCTCGCCGGATGAACAGCGTCTCGACTCGCGCCTGCAGTGGCGGGAGCTGATGCACCCGCAGCGCTGCTGCACGCTGCGAGGCCATGACCACTGCGACCGGAAGCAACGTCACACCCATATCGGCCGCGACACATCCGAGAATTCCCTCCAGACTTCCGAATTCAAGAACCTGAGGATCCACGTTGCCGTGATCGGCGAAGATCTCCTGCAACCTTTCGCGGTAGGCGCACCCGTTGCGGAAGACAAGCATGCGGACCGGGGTATCGAAGACATCACGGATGTCGCCGTGGTGTTGAGCGGTGACCAGTACCAGCTCCTCCACGAAGGCCACATTCGCCGAGAGAGCATCGTGTTCGACGGGTCCACAGACGAAGCCGCCATCGAGCCGGTGATCGTTCACCATATCGATCAGCTCGACGGTGGTGCCTGTGGTGAGTGTGAAATCCACTCGGGGACAGTCGACGGCATACGTGGCCAGGATGCCAGGAAGTCGCAGTCCTGCTGTGGTTTCCATGGAGCCGATGGCCAGTGTTCCGGTGGGTTCGGCCTCGTCGCCAACCACCTGGGTCGCCTCACGCAGCAGCGCCGTAATCCGTTCGGCGTAGGGCTGAAAGGCTTCCCCTGCGTTGGTCAGGGTCATGCCCCGGGCATGTCGTCGGAACAGCTCGACACCGAGCTCGTCCTCCAGCGCTTTGATGTGGCTGCTGACGTTGGACTGCACGGTATGAAGCTGTTTCGAGGCGCGAGAGATGCCCCCGGCCTCGGCGACCGCCAGGAAGTGCGCGATGTCACTGAGCTCCATATCAGGATTCCATCATGCGCTCGCCGCGGCGGGCACAGCCAGCTCACCGGTAATGTACTGCGCGTTACCGAAACCGAAAGACCAATCCTGCGGCCCATTTTCACTGATCGTCACGAAAAGATCCGCGCCCGCCACATCGACGGCAGCCAGCCTGTCGGCCAGCTCGGCGAAGATCCGCTGCTTGGTCTCCACGGTACGGCCGGTCTGCGTGAAGATGTGCACGACCACCACACGGGGCGATCGCGCGAAGCCCAGTCCCGCATCCTCTGCGATGATGTCTGCGGCCTCATGCACCGTGATGATCTGAAATCGGTCTCGTACAGGGATTTTCAACACTTCGACCAAAGCGTCATGCACGGCGTCGGCGATGGCCCGTTGCTGATCGCGTGGCCGGTCAGAGGTTAAGTCGATACGCACTAGTGGCATGTGCTGACTCCTTGATATGCCGGGTTGATGGCGGCGGCTTGAGCCACCATGGAATGGATGATGTCTGCGGCACTCTCGATATGCCGTATCTGCCCGATGCCCTCGCCAACGATCAGATTGGCCACGCGGTAATCCTCGGCGGCCACACCGATCTGGTATTCGGATCGAGCCTGCTCGAGATGTTCAGCGAGCTCCACCTCATGGCCGTGCCATCTGTCGACAAAGCTATTGCGCAGCACCCTGCCGCTGTAGGTAGACGGCCAGTCCTTGCCACGCACAATGTCATAGACGTGTTGGCGGATGGTGCTGTCGCCGTCGACCTGAAGGGCGTATCGCTGGGCAACCCGGGAGATCGCAGCTTCCTGTGATGCCCAGAACCGGGTCCCGACCACCACACCGTCCGCGCCCAGCGCCAGCGCTGCCGCCAGGGCGCGGCCATCGGTTACTCCGCCCGCGGCCAGCACGAGGACCTGAGACGCGTTCTTCGCGACAAGGTCCACGATCTCTGGAACCAAGGTGAACGTCGATCGTTGTCCGGCCCCATGGCCACCCGCTTCTGCGCCCTGCGCGGTGATGACGTCGGCGCCCACCTCGATGGCCCGGGAAGCCTGCTCGACGTTGTGGACCTGGCAGATCAGTGGCACACCGGCGGCCCGGATACGCGTCGCATAGGGCGCGGGATCTCCGAACGACAGAAAGATCGCCGCGGGATTCTGTTCCAACACGAAATCAAGGACATGCTCGTTACCGTTCAGGGTCCAGGTGATGAAACCGCACCCGACGGCAGTGCCGGGCTGGTCGAACTGCCGGCGAACCCACACCTCGTTCGTATAACCGCCGCCAAGCAGGCCGAGGCCACCCGCCGCGCTGACCGCACCGGCGAGGCGCGCGTCGGCGACATCATCCATCGGCGCCAGGACCACCGGATGCTCGATGCCGAAATGCCGGGTCAGCCGAGTCTTCAATGTCATGCCTCAACCGTAGGTTCGCGAGAAACCGCAGGTCCAGCGGTTTCTAACGATAAGAGCGTTCTGTTTTTCAGAACGAAATCCACATTACATACCGCGATAGGAGAATGATGGGTGCCGATACCATCAAGACGTGATCCTGCGCCAGATCGCGATCGATCGTGAAAAGCAGCCCGACGCTTGGTATTTGAAGATCCCCGCGATCGCACAGATCGCTCGAGAACCCCTGCGATTGACCACCGGCGTCACCGTCATCGTGGGCGAGAACGGCTCGGGCAAGTCTACGTTCCTCGAGGCGGTGGCTTCCTCGTGGCGCTCACGGCTGCCCTATGCCGTCAACCACTGGGGCGCGCCCGGCGGAAGCGAGGACACCGACCTGTACTGGGCCATCACCTTCGATGCCGAGCACCCGCGCCCCGGCGGAGGGTGCTTCCTGCGGGCCGAGGCAATGCACCAGCTGTTCACGACGGTCGACCAGCGCACCCCGGAACAGATCTTCGAGGGCAGGCTCAACGAACGCTCACATGGCGAGTCGTTTCTGGCGTTCCTCGCCGAGCGAGACATGGAGCGCGGACTGTTCATCCTCGACGAACCCGAGGCCGCGCTGTCCTTCACCTCATCCCTGCAACTGATGGCGATGCTGGACGCCGTGGTCGCCGCCGGATCTCAGGTCATCATGGCCACCCACTCCCCTGTACTCGCGGCCTTCCCGGGCGCCACCATTCTGGAATTCGGCGAAGACGGTGTGCAGCAAAGCGATTGGAACGACCTGGAGATGGTGGGACACTGGCAGCGCTTCCTCACCGACCCACGCGCGTATCTACGACACTTGTTCCAGGCCGAATGATGGAGCGAGACATGCGGTGTGCCGTCGTCGGCTCGGTGACCGCGATCGGCTTCTGCCCCATCGCCGCTGCGCTGACCGCCGTGGTCTATCGGTTTCCGGCATTCATGGTCGGTTACGTCAGCGGTCTCAGCGCGGTCTGGCCCGCGATGTTCAGTGCCATCTTCTACCTGGTGTTCGGGGGGTTCGCCGTCATGGGCGGTCTGGGTGCTGCCGCAGGAATCGCAGTAGAAAGACTGCGCCGCGAACGAGCCATCATGTACACAATCGGCGCTTCGTTCGTCATCGCCCTACTGGGGGCGCTCTCGCTAGCCCTGCTGGAGTACGTCGTCGGGCCCTGGTGAGCGGCCGGCCTGCGCCGCCATCCGGCGCGTGAGCCCTTCGAGAATCCTGGCGGCCTCGGCGAGGGTGCGCTGCTCATCTGGCGGCAACGTGCTCAACCACGGATCCAGCACACTCTGCCGCTCGGCGCGCATGGCGACCAAGGCATTGCGCCCGGCCGTGGTCAGCTTGATCCGCTGCGCCCGCTTGTCCGTGGGGTCGACGCGCCGCTCGACGTACCCGACGTCCTGCAACCGCTTCAACTGCACGGTCATCGTCGGCTGGCTGCAGTGGTCGGCCTGCGCCAAATCGGAGATCCGTGCGTCCTCCATCTCGCCGACGAGTGCCAGCAGCCGTGCCTGGCCGGTGGGTACGGGCAACTCTGCCTGGCTGGACACCCAGCGGTTGAGCCGCGCGATCACGGTAAGGACGTCGGCGGTGAGGCCATCGGTGGTGGACACCAGATCAATTTTACGTAGCATCTCTATGCAAGGGGATTTCGATGGACAAATAGCGGACCTACGCTCCCGTCCGCGGCTTTGGCTCCCGTAATCGCAGCTCGATAGGCTGGGGCTCATGCGAGTCACCAGTGTCGGCCACGCCGGATTCTTTATCGAGACGGCTGCGGGCAGCATCCTCTGCGACCCCTGGGTTAACCCTGCGTACTTCGCCTCCTGGTTTCCCTACCCCGACAACAGCACCCTGGACTGGGACCGGCTGGGGAACTGCGACTACCTCTACGTCTCGCATCTGCACAAGGACCACTACGACCCGCAAAACCTGACCGACCATGTCAACAAGGACGCGGTGGTGCTGCTGCCCGACTATCCGGTGCCGGATCTGAGGCGCGAACTGGAGGGGCTGGGGTTCCACACCTTCGTGGAGACCGAGGACTCCGTCAAGCATCGGGTCAGCGGCCCCAAGGGTGACTTGGACGTCATGATCATCGCGCTGCGCGCTCCGGCCGACGGACCCATCGGCGACTCCGGCCTCGTGGTATCCGACGGCACCACAACGGCTTTCAACATGAATGACGCCCGCCCCGTCGATCTTGACGTGTTGGCCGAAGAGTTCGGGCACATCGACGTGCACATGCTGCAGTACTCGGGCGCCATCTGGTACCCAATGGTCTACGACATGCCTGCCCGCGCCAAGGAAGCCTTCGGCACCCAGAAACGGCAGCGCGGAATGGACCGCTGCCGTCAGTACATCGCGCAGGTGGGCGCCACCTGGGTCATCCCGTCCGCTGGGCCACCGTGTTTCCTGGACGCCGAACTGCGTGACCTCAACGACGATCACGGCGACCCGGCGAACATCTTCCCGGACCAGCTGGTGTTCTTGGACCAGATGCGCCAGCACGGCCACGACAAGGGCCTACTGATGATTCCCGGCACCGTTGCGGATTTCACCGGCTCCGAATTGAATTCTTTGACGCATCCGGTGTCCGACGAGGAGGCCGAACACATCTTCGGCGCTGGCAAGGCCGCCTACATCGAGGAGTACGCACAGCGGATGGCTCCCGTGTTGGCCGCGGAGAAGGCTGCCTGGGCACCCGCCGAGGGCGAACCGCTGCTCGGGCCGCTACGTGCCAAGTTCGAGCCGATCATGGCGCAAACCGATCAGATCTGCGATGGCATCGGCTATCCGGTGGAGCTGCGCATGGGAGACGAGATTGTGGCGCTCGACTTTCCGAAACGCATTGTCCGTGAACCCATTCCCAATGAGAAGTTCCGCTACGGGTTCGGGATCGCACCGGAGCTGGTGCGCACGGTGCTGCGCGATGACGAGCCCGACTGGGTGAACACCATCTTCTTGTCGACCCGCTTCACCGCGTGGCGCGTGGGTGGCTACAACGAGTACCTGTACACGTTCTTCAAATGCCTCACCAACGAACGCATCGCGTACGCGGACGGCTGGTTCGCCGAGGCCCACGACGACAGCGCATCCATCACACTGGACGGCTGGGAGATCCAGCGGCGCTGCCCGCACCTCAAGGCCGATCTCTCGAAGTTCGGTGTGGTAGAAGGAAAGACGCTCACCTGCAACCTGCACGGATGGGACTGGAACCTGGAGACCGGCCGCTGCCTGACCTCCAAGGGGCACGAGCTGCGCTCCAGAAAGCTCGGCTAGAGCGGCATCAACTCGAACATCGGGATCACTCGCTCGATGCGCGCCTGATAGTCACCGAAGAATGCGTATCTGGCCACCAGCACCGGGAAGAGTTGATCGCGTTCACTCGAGTCCAGCTCGCGCACAACGGCGTCGTAACTGTTCGGAACCACCTCGACGGTCACGGTGGGATGGGTGCGCACATTGAAGATCCACGATGGCGGCTTCTGCTGTCCGCCGTTGGATCCCACAATGAACCTGCGACCCTCGTGCTCGAAGTAGCCCAGCGGTGTCAACCGTTCGATTCCCGTTTTCGCGCCGAGGATCTTCAGGATGAGCACCGGCATCTCGTCATCGGGCACTCCGGGCAGCTTGCCGCCGTTCTCGCGGAGCAGCCTGATCATCCGGCTGTTGTGCTTCTGCACACCGTTCTCAGAAAGCTCCCGGTAGGTATCCGAGGTCACGCCTTCGGTCATGTCTCGACGCTAGCGCGAACTCGGGGCCGCACACCCTGTCCGTCCCGCCTAGTGGACGCTACGAACCCGCTGCCGTAGCTCGGACGCCTCGTCGGACGCGGTGCTGTACACACGGACCACGGCCTCATCTCCCGCCTGTAGATACGTGGATTCACCCAGCGGCGTGTACTTGGTCGCCCCGATACCGATCAGCACATGTGCAGGATGCCCGGCGGCCACCATGAGCGCGCCCACATCCTCCAGCGGCGTATCGGCGGAACCCTTTTGGTTATCCAGGCGCTCGGTGATCCAGTCCAGCAGCACCTCGCCGTAGTAGGAGTACCCAAGCAGCGGGCTGTCCACGCCATACTCGTGCTCCTGCCCGTCCGAGGTGTGCAGGTGACAGTTCAGTCGCAGGGTGGCCGTTGGGCCGTCGGGGGTGAGGTCACTGACCTCAAAGAACTGTTGCGCAACGCCTTTGGACGCTGAACCCCAGTTCTTCTTGTAACTGATTTTGGGAGCGTTGGGACGCCGGATCGAGCAGTCGTTGAAGGCACCCAGCGCGAACGGCTCCAACGACGCGACAACGTCGCCGAGCCAATGCACGCGGCAGGCCAGGCCCACTTCGGGTTCGATCTGCAGGTTCAGTGGAGTGTCGCTGTCGGGCAGCACCGTCTCATCGTGCGAGAGGGGGAACTGGCCCAGGAACCCGTCGTCACCGGGTACGTACCACGGAAATATTCCCTTGGGTGCCACACCGTTTGAGGCGACATTCACGAAATCAGCTGATTCCCCGGCCTGTTCGAGGTGTCCCGCGAAGTTCCCGGCGACTCCGAAACCGAACCAGCTACGCAGCTCGTCCAGCTCGATGTCGAACATCTTGCTCATTTAGGCTCCAGCACTTCGGTTCCGACGAAGGGCACCAAGGCCGCCGGTACCCGAACGCTGCCGTCGGGTAGCTGGTGGTTCTCCAGGATTGCCACCAACCACCGGGTGGTGGCCAATGTGCCGTTGAGCGTCGCGGCGGTCTGGGGCTTACCGTTCTCGTCGCGGTAACGTACCGCCAGCCGACGCGCCTGGAAGGTGGTGCAGTTGGAGGTGGAGGTCAGCTCTCGGTAGGCCTGCTGCGTCGGCACCCACGCCTCGCAGTCGAACTTGCGGGCGGCCGATGAACCCAAATCACCTGCGGCAACATCGATCACGCGGTACGGCACGTCGATGTGGGCCAGCATCTGCCGTTCCCAGCCCAGGATTTTGCCATGCTCCGCCTCGGCATCCTCGGGCTTGCAGTAGACGAAGGCCTCCACCTTGTCGAACTGGTGCACCCGGATGATGCCGCGAGTGTCCTTGCCATAGCTACCAGCCTCACGCCGGAAACAGCTGGACCATCCGGCGTACCGCAGCGGCCCCTCATTCAGGTCGAGTATCTCGCCGGAGTGATACCCGGCGATCGGCACCTCCGAGGTGCCCACCAGATACAGGTCGTCTTCCTCGAGGTGATACACCTCGTCGGCGTGGGCGCCTAAAAAGCCTGTACCGCCCATGATTTCGGGCTTCACCAGTACGGGCGGAATCAGCAGGGTGAAGCCGTTGGCCACCGCGGTCTGCACGGCCAGCTGCAGCAGACCGAGCTGCAACAGCGCTCCGTAGCCGGTGAGAAAGTAGAATCGGGCGCCGGAGACCTTTGCGCCGCGCTCCATATCGAACAGGCCCAGTGATTCACCCAATTCCACGTGATCCCTGGGGTTTTCGATGGCAGTCGGCTCCCCCACCAGCTCGCGTACCACGAAGTCCTGCTCACCCCCGGCCGGTACGCCGTCGATCACTACATTGCTGATCGCCTTGTGCGCCTCGGTGAACGCGGCCTCGGCGACTACCTGCTCGGCCTCGGCGGCCTTGACTTGTGTGGCAAGTTCAGACGCCGCTGCCAACAGCGCGGGGCGCTCCTCGGGCGTCGCCTGGCCCACCTTCTTGCTTGCCGTCTTCTGCTCGGCACGCAGGGTGTCACCGTTCGACACCGCTGCCCGCCGTGCCGTATCGGCGTCGAGCAGCACGTCAACGAGCGCCGGGTCCTCGCCTCGCAGACGCTGCGAGGCACGCACCGCGTCGGGGTTTTCGCGCAGGAATTTGAGGTCGATCACCCGCTGAACACTACTGGGGCTAGTTTCCGCACCTGCGCTTCAGCCCAGCGCTGAGCCATCGGCTCGGACAATCGTCTCGACCTGGGCACGCAACCCCACCAGCTCGTCGCGCTCGGCGGGCGAGTACTCGCGCGCTACCTCGTCGAGCACACACACCGTTCCGACGACCTCACCGGCCGAGTTGTGAACGGGAAGCCCCAAATAGTTGGTGAGGCCGAACTCGACTTCGTCCTCGTTGCCCGCGAAAAGCCCGTCGACACGCGAGTCACGCACGAAAATCTCGTCACCGGAGTCCACTACCCGCTCGCAGTACAGAGGGACCCTGTTCTGGTCGTCGCCCGCTTTCTTGCCAACGGATCCCACCGTGTAATGCTCGGCCGCCTCGCCGGCCGTGGCGGCGACAGCCATCGCACCAGGTTCAGAACGCATGACCAGCACCGATCGAACACCTAATAGGCGCGCGATCTCATCGAGCCGCGGTGCCAGGGCAGCGAGTTGGGGGGTGGTCTCGGCAGATGCCACGCAGCAACGCTCGCCTACAGCCGCGACCACGACAAGGGTTGCGTTCACCGTGAATCGACATGCGGCCTACACGCCGAACAGGCTCAGATACTCGTCCTTGCCGAACATCCGCGCCGCATCGAGCGCGGACGGGGTCCCGGCGGTGGGATCTGCACCCGCCTTGACCAGGATCTCGACGATGTCGTCGGAGCCCTTGAAGACTGCGCCGGCCAGCGGCGTCTGGCCCTTGTCATTGGCACGATTGACGTCCGCACCGCGCGCGATCAGCGACCGAACCGTGGACGCATTCCCGTGATAGGCAGCCAGCATGACCAGAGTGTCACCTGCCTGGTTCGTCAGGTCCACCGGCGCCCCGGAGTCCAGGTAGGCGGCCAGGGTGGACGCGTTGCCCTCCCGGGCCATATCGAACAGTTCGTGGGCCAGCGCGGCGACCTGCTCGGCAACGCGGGCCTGATGCTCGGCTTCCTCCGCGGGAGAGTCCCCGGTCTCGCCGGCGTCATCACGGTCAGGTTCCATCGTTGTCACAGAGTTCAATCTAGCTGCGCATGCGGACAGCATCGCTGGGCTAACCCGCACCGCCACCTGTAACAATGGCTGCAGTATGAGCGACGAAGCCGAACCCACGAAGGTCGAGCGGGACGAGTCCGCCCCGGACGAATCCCCTGACGACGAGGTGGGCACCGAGACATCCGCAGACTCCGAAGCCGAGTCCGCGGCTGCTGCCGTGCCACCCGCGGAGGCCGAGCAGGCCCCAGAGATCCCGGCCACCTCGGACTCCGACGACACCGAATCGGTGGCCCCCGACGAAGCTCCGCAGACGGAAGTCCTGGACTACCCCGAGAACGCGCCTGGGGACGACGTCGCAGTCGAGCCCGCGGCCGTCGACGAGGGCGACTCCCCATCGGACAAACCGCACTGGTGGGAGGGCTTGAAAGAGGGACTCAAGGAACGGTCCACACATCGTGCCCTGCTGCTCGTCACCTTCGGCGGATTGTTCATCGCCGGCCTCACCCAGGCACTGCCGGACGGTTGGACCTCGGCAGACCGCTTGGTCAACAGGATCGACTCCAACCCGGTGCCGAGCACCGGCGCCCCGGGCAACAGCACCTTCAACTCGGCGAAGGCCGGCGACTGCCTCAGCTGGTCGGCGCCCACCTCGATGGCCGATGTCCGCACCGTTGACTGCGGGAGCGATCACCGCTTCGAGGTCGCTGAGTCCATTGACCTGCGCACCTTCCCCGGCACCGAGTACGGGCCGGATTCACAGCCACCCAGCATGGTGCGCATCCAGGAGATCAGTCAGGAACAGTGCCAGGTCGCCATCAACCGTTACCTGGGAGATCGCTACGACCCGAACAGCCGATTCACCATGGGCATGCTGTATCCAGACAAGAAGGGCTGGTCCGAAGCGGGTGAACGGCGCGTGCTCTGTGGTCTGCAGCTCCCCGGCTCCGACAACCAGCAACAGCTGTTCCGCGGCAAGGTGGCCGAGCAGGACCAGTCCAAGGTCTGGCCGGTAGGGACCTGCGTCGGTATCGACTCCACGACGAACCTGCCCACCGAGCTGCCGGTCGACTGCGACAGAGCTCATGCCATGGAGATCACCGGAACGGTGAGCCTGGCAGAGCAGTTCCCGGGTGCGGTGCCGCCCGAGCCTGACCAGGACGCGTTCATCAAGGACAACTGCAACCGTCTGACCAATGAGTACATGGGCAATCCCGACGGATTCCGCGCCACCACGCTGACGCTGTCGTACAACACCATCACCTTGCCGAGCTGGACGGCCGGCAGCCGGCAGGTCAGCTGCAACATCGGGTCCACCCTCGGTAACGGTGCCTGGTCGACTCTGGTCAACAGCGCCAAGAGTGGGCAGCTGCTCATCAACGGGCAGCCGCCGGTGCCGCCGCCGGACATCCCGGCAGACCGGCTGAACTTGCCGCCGATCCCGCTGTCCACCACTCCTGCGCCTACCCAGCAGCCGACTCAGCAACCCACCTACACGCAGCAGCCGACGTATACGCAGCAGCCAACCCGCACCCAACAACCGACTCAGCAGACGACACAGCAGCCGACTCGGACCTCTGCGCCGCCGACGTCTTCGGTAGCGCCGAATCCCAGCAACCCTCCGGGCAACACGATCGTGACCACGCTGCCTCCGGGTGCGGGTCCGCCTCCGCCGCCCGCGGGCCCGCCGATGGACGGACCGCCCATGGAGGGGCCGCCGATGGAGGGGCAGCCACCGGGCCAGGCACCTCCGGGCGCGCCGCCACCCGGACCGGCCTAGCTCTATGCGAGCCCTCAACGCCTGATGGCCGTCCAGATGAGCGAACAACGGTTCGAGGAACTTGTTTCCGACGCCTTGGACGCTGTGCCACCGAAGCTCGCCGCCGCCATCGACAACGTGGTGGTGTTGGTCCAGGACCGCAATCCGGAGGACCCCGAGCTACTCGGGCTGTACGAGGGAATCGCACTGACCGAGCGCGACAGCTTCTACGCCGGCGCGCTGCCGGACACCATCACGATCTACCGCGAGCCGCTGCTCGAGATGTGTTCCAGCGAACATGAGGTAGTGGACGAGGTGACGATCACCGTGATCCACGAGATCGCCCATCATTTTGGTATCGACGATGAGCGATTACACCAGCTGGGCTGGGGCTAACGAGGCGTCTGAGGTTTGCTGGAAAAAAATCCAAAAATCTTGGAGAATGATGGAACCGAATAGAGGGATCCGCCGTCCATCTTTAGTGAAAGGGCAAAACTGCCCTTAGGACGACGCGAGACGAGTGGGGGAAAGGGGACCGAAGATGGCTGACGTACCAGCGCCCGCCCAGCGTGAGGAGATCCGTTGGGACCTGGCTAACCAGCCGGGAACTGTTCTGCAGGTCGATCCGGATGTCATGAAGGATGCCGCTGTCGAGTACGACGCGATGGCGCAGCGACTGCAGGAAGCTCTCGACAAGCAGCTTGAGGCCACGAAGTTCGGTTCGGCCGGTCGCGATGAGGTGTCCACCGCGGTGGCCAATGCCTCCGCGAAGACCAACGAGAACTTCGAGAAGGTCGCCAAGGACGGCATCGAGCAGCTCAAGCGCATTGCCGAGGCGTTCCGGCGCAACTCGCAGGCGTTCGTCGATCTCGAACGACACAACGCCGCCCGTATCAATGGTGTGGGGGAATAGATCATGACCGGATTCACTGGCGTCAACTGGGTGGCCCGCAAGGCCAAGAAGCTGGCCCTGGACCTGACCACGGGTGCCGGACCGACGCATGTCGTCGACAGTGCCCTGGCCTGGCAGGAGATCAGCGCCGCGTTCGCCGAGGTGCACGAGAACAGCCTGGGTGTCGGCGAGAAGCTGATGGAGGGGTATCGCGGTCCCCGCGCCGAGGAGGCGCTAACCAAGCTCACCCCGTTCACCGAGTGGCTGGACAAGATGGCCGGACTGACCCAGGAGGTCAGCGACACCGCCAACACGTACGCCGAGTCGTACGGCACGGCGGTTCTGGACATGCCGCACATCAACGACTTGGCTCAGCTTGAGAAGGCCAAGGCCGAGGCGTTGTCCGCGGGTGGGGCACTCTTCGGGCTGCACGCCACCACCGAGGGTATGGAGCAGGGCCTGGATCTGCAGGCGGCCAAAGCGATGGAGACCTACGAGTCGGCCAGCGAGCCCGCAGCCAAGGTCGTGGAGTTCCCGCCGGCCCCCGAGGTCATCAAGTACCCCGAAGAGAAGTCGGAAGCCAACAGCGGCAACACCGGCGTCAGCGCTGCCGGTTTCGGTATGTCCGAGATGGGACCGAGCCCGCTGAGCCCCGACTCGGTGCCGGGTGTGCAGAGCGCCCGCGCGGCAGCCATCTCGATGACCGCCAATGCGGCCTCCGCCGGCGGCTCCGGTATGGGTATGGGCGGAATGGGTGCGCCGATGGCCGGCATGATGGCCGGCGGTGCGCTGGCCGCGAGTGCAGGTAAGGGCATCAAGGTGGGGAACGCCGGCACCAAAAAGGATGAGGACGAGGACGACAAGGACCTCACCGCCATTGGTGCCACCGGCGTCTTCATGGGGGACGAGAGCAAGCCTGTCGAGTTGCCGGACATCCTGACCACCAAGCCGGCCAGCGACAAGGTCGCCGACTTCGAAAACGTCGACGCCTCAGCGCTGTTCGAGCGCGGTGGCTCCAAGGGCGCGGTCGCGCCGCCGGTCCTCGGTGCGAGCGCGGAGCTGTGACCGTCCGCCTGGACTTCGACGAACTGGAACTGACCCGCGAGATCACCGGCAACGACCTCTTGCCGGTCGTGCTGGCCGCTGGTCCGCGCCACGAAGACGAAGCCGAACATCGAGACGCTCTGGAGGGCGCGCGCGCCCGGCTGAAGGAACGCAACCTGCTCAAGGGCGAGGACCTTCACCCGACTCTGCGGGACATGCTGACTTCGGCCAGCAAGGCCACCGGTCAGGTAGCGGTACGCCGCTGGGCCGGATCGCAGATGCTGCGCCTGTGCCTGGTGGAGCACGGCGAGGCGTACGTGCTGCTGGTCAACGATGGCGAGGGCGTGGCCATGCGTTCGGTCACCGGGTCGCTCGGCGCCGAACTGTGGCGGTACCTGGGTGACGCCACACCACTGAAGTTTGGGTCGATCAACGCGCCCGCCGAGCAGCTGGCGCTGGCCCTTAACGCCGAACCCGCCGAAATGGCCCGGCGCCTCATCGCGCTCGGCGCCACCAAAGCCGACGCGGTAGCCGTGGCCAAGGCAATGGCTCGTCGCGGCGCGATGACCGAGATCACCGCGATTCGTCGCGTAGACGGTGTCACCGATCGCGCGCCCGGCGGAGTTGCCGTGTACGACACAGCATTTGGCCGGATCATGGCCACGCCGAGCACCTCGGCTGACGGCGCGCTGTGGGCAACTCTTACGCCCGCCACCCCGCAGCGGATGTCCCACGCGCTCAAGAGCCTTGGGCTCGAATAAAACTGCGGTACCGCTCAGACCGTCTTAGTGACGCCGTAGTAGGCGATGATGTCTTCAGTTCCCGAGGTCGTGCTGGTGAGCACCGCATAGGACCGCAGGAACGACTGCCCGATACATCCGTCGATCTTGATGTGAACGTCCTTGAGTGTGATGCGCGACTGCGTGCCCTTGAACTTCTTCTTGGTGACCGAAACATTGATGACCTCGCCGGGTTTGGGCCTCACCTCGATGTTTCCCACGAGGGGCATGCTGATGTTGCCAAGCCCGGACTGCCCGATCGACGAGGACAGGCCGATGCTTCCCGTCAGACGAACTCCACTCAAGGCGATACCGCAGCCAATCTGGTATCCGGCCTCGACGGTCCCACCTTTCAGTTTGGTGCTGCCACCACCTTTCACGGTGGCGATGAACGTGCCGCCGGCCAGGTATTCACGCGAGGAGGTCGCCGTGGTGAGCGGCGGAATGGGCAGCTGGGTCTCTTCCTCTGCCGCGAGTGCCAGCACCCAGCCATCCGGCGTTGTGACGGTCGCCGGTGGTTCGGAAGCGACGACACCGTTGTCCAGCGGCGGGCCAGGCTCACCTTCAGCGGGCCGCGGCGGGTTCTCCATCCCGGCGGGTAAGGGAAGCGGGGAGGGACCGGGCTCAGCCGACGCCAACGGTGTCCCTCCCGTGAGTACACACGCTGTTGCCACAGCGGCAAGAGTCTTAAACATGGTCATCGACGCCTCTCAGAGCTGGATACGATTGAGCGAGTTGAGATCTGGGTAATCAGGGTCAGACGGCCTTGGTCACACCCATGTAGGTGACCACGTCCTGCGTGTCCTCGGTCGAGCTGGTCAAGATCGCATAGGAGCGGATGAAGGACTGGCCCACGCAGCTGTCGATCTTGATGCGGAATGCCGTAATGGTGACGCGCGCGCTGTTCCCCTCGAACGCCATCTTGGTGACCGGGATGATGGTGGCGGTACCCGGCTTGAGAGTGGGTCGGACCTGCCCAAAGACGTTACCTCCGATGCTGGGCACACCCGCGGGACTGATCTGCGGTGTGATACCGCCTCCGAATCTCAAGTCGACCTCGGCAGCGCTTATGCCACAACCGATTTGGTATCCAGCTTCAAGGATCCCATCGGTCAGTTTCGTGGTGCCGGACCCCTGGATGGCACCAAGGAACGTTCCACTAACCACGTATTCGCGTGAAGATAAGGCTGTGGTCAATGGCGCGACGGGCAATTGGGCCTCGTCCTTGGCCGCGATGGCCAGCACCCAACCCTCCCGCGTGCGTAGGGTGCCGGGCTCTGCCGAGGCCACGGCACCGTTGTCTGCGGCCGGGGCAGGTGCGGAATCGGCGGCAATCCGATCCGGCAATGGTTCACCGCCCAGCGGATCAGCCATAGCCACCGGAGCGGTCGCGCCGAGCACGCCCACGATGGTCAGGACGACAAGACTTTTCAGCATGATGGCGGCGGTGCCTCTCAGTTGTCCAACACGATCCGTTCCCGGAAAGCCCGGGACTAGTACCCCATACCCCTTTTGGGTATGGATGATTTTTAAGTTGAGCTCATTTACGGCAAGTGAACGGATCGGGAACGGGATTTGTATGTTGAGCGTCTGCTCCATGCGCACACCCCGGCTCGGCCTCAGGCGCGGTGCGCGGTAGAAGCCTCCGTCCGGCACACTGGACTCCTCAATCGGGATAATGGCAAAATATGAACTCGGCCGACCCGTATTGGGCGGATTAGACGAATATCGCGCAGGATTCAAGGAGGTGGCGATGTCCGGGCAGCGACAACGGATCAGCCGCGCCGAATCTCAGCAACGTACCCGCGAAGATCTCCTTGATGCGGCCGAGGAATTGTTCCTCGCCAACGGACTGGGCGGCACTACCGTCACCAAGATCGCCGATGCCGCCGGCCGGACCGTCGGGGCGATCTACTCGAACTTCTCCAGCAAGGAGAACCTCTGCGCCGAGGTACTGCTGCGCTGCTACATGAGGACCTTCTCCGAGGTCGCAGGCAAGCTCCTGCAGTCCGCCTCCTCCGTCGAGGATCAGGTCGCTCAGCTCGCGCAATGGTCCGCGGCGCTCAGCGGCGATGAGGGCCTGGTAGCGCTGGCCGCCGAGTATGCGCTGGCCATTCACAAGGATCAAACTCAGCTCGCGGTCTCGCAGGGCCATATCGCCATGGGGCGCAGTCTGCTGGGTGCGGTGCTTTCGAACGCCCTTCCCGACAGCGTGCCCGATGACGAACGCGACGCCGCGCTTACCGCGATCCTCGCGACCGCGACGGGATTGGCACTGGGCCGCACGCTGGGCACCATCGACAACCAGCAGTACGTCGCGCTGCTGACCCGCACGCTGCAGCTGTGGATTGCCGACCTGCGGCTCTCTTCGAACACCTCCAGCTAATTCATCGAGCGAGCTCGCGAACTGATACGCGAGCAATCCGATGTCACGGAGTCCTTGCCGTTCTCCCTGTCGTAGGGCATTGCGCCTTCATTCAGATAATCCTATTATCTGAATGAAGTGCTCGACGAGGAGAGGTCCACATGATGAAAGCTCCGTTCTGGTTCACACAGTCCTGGGGATGCCACCCATGCCCGTAGCCGTCGTGACCGGGGCGGGCAGCGGCATCGGACGCGCGACTGCCGAGCGCTTCGGTCGTAAAGGTTGGACCGTCGTGGTATCCGATATCAACGAGACCACCGGCGCCGAGACGGTTGACCGCATCGTGGGCGATGGCGGTAACGCCGTCTTCCGCCGACTGGATGTCGCCGATCTGGCGGATTGGGAGCTATTCACCGATTGGGTATGCGAGCACCACGGCCTGCCGGACCTGCTCGTGAACAACGCGGGAATCCTCATTGCCGGTGGTTTCCTGGAGCAGACCGGCGCGGACTGGCGGCGGATGATCTCGATCAACATGATGAGCCCGCTGGTTGGATCGCGATTGTTTGTGCAGCGCATGGTCGATGCCGGCGCAAGAGGTCATATCGCCAACATCTGCTCGGTTGGGGCGTTCCTGCCGACGTCCTTGGCGCCGTCGTATGTCGTTGCGAAGCAAGGAGCTTGGTTCGGCACACAGGCACTACGCGCCGAGTTCGGGCGTCACGGCATCGGTGTCAGCGCGATCTGTCCCGGTTTGATCGACACAAATCTGTCCGCGAACGGCACTCGCAGCGGTGTCGATAATCCAACGGGCACAACGTGGACGAACAAACTCAGCCGTGGTCAGCACTTTCTCGGACGCTCCCCCGATCATGTCGCTGCTGCGATCGAGCGAGGCATGCGGTGGAATCTGTCCACCGTGCCGGTCGGTCTGGAAGCCTGGCTCGGCTGGTACCTGTACCGGCTCTCTCCCGGCCTGTCCCGCGGGCTCATGAGCCTGGGACGGATGTCGCTAGCCGAACGTGTCGTGGACCTGGGCGCGCGCGCACTCAACACCTTGGGGATCGGAGCAGATCGATGAAGACCGCAATCGTGACCGGGGCCGGGTCGGGCATTGGGCGAGAAACCGCCCGCCTCTTCGCTTCCCAGGGAGATCGGGTAATCCTGGCTGATATCGACATCGATGCCGCCGAGTCCGCCGCAGGCGAGATCGTCACCGGCGGCGGCACCGCCATCGCGTATCACTTGGATGTCGCGGACGAGGAGCAGTGGGAGGCATTCGGCAAGTGGGTTGATGCCGAATTCGGCGCGCCACACCTACTCGTCAACAACGCCGGAATCATGGACTGGGGCGGCTTTGTCGAGATGACCGCACAGGAATGGCAGCGCACCATGGACATCGACTTGATGAGCGTCATCTACGGCTCACGCGTATTCGCTCAACAAATGATCGATGCCGGGGTACACGGTCAGATCGTCAACATCTCCTCGGGTGCGGCCTTCCTGCCGCACAAGATGATTGCCGCGTACGGAACCGCCAAGGCAGCCGTGCTGATGGCATCACAGGCGCTACGCGTCGAACTACGTCGCCACCGCATCGGCGTCACCGCGATATGTCCGGGTGTCATCAACACGAATCTGATCGCCAATGGTCATCGCGCAGGCATCAGCGCGATCGATCAAGAGCAGTGGTACGCACGCGCCGGCAAGATCCAGTCGATCAGTTACGCAGGCCCGGACAAGGTGGCACGCGTCATCGAGCGATCGGTGCGACACAACTGGGCCGTCGTTCCCGTGAACCCCGAATCGTGGTTCATCTACGGCCTCTACCGCCTGTCACCGAGTCTCAGCCGGGTCGTCACCGGTATCGGCTCGTTCGAACTGGCCGACGGCCTGATGTCTCGGCTGCAGCCCCTCCTGAATCGAGTCGGACAATGAGCGCACCAGCACCGAAATTCGATGTCGCGATCATCGGTGCCGGGCCCGGCGGCATCGCAGCCGGAGTCAAACTACTGCAGGCCGGTATCGGCAACATCGTGCTGCTGGAACGGGCCGATGACGTGGGCGGTAGCTGGCATGAGAACCACTATCCGGGCCTCGGGGTGGACGTTCCGTCCTTCGCCTACCAGTACTCCTTCGCACGAAACTCTCAGTGGAGCAGGCTTTTTCCCAAGGGCGACGAGGTCAAGCAGTATCACGTCGATGTGGCCAAACGCTTCGGTGTCCACGAACGTGTCCGCTTCAACACCAACGTCGAACGGGAAGAGTGGGACGACGCCGGATTCTGGAACCTGCTCACCAGCGACGGTTCGGTCATCACCGCACGCTTCGTGATCAGCGCCGTCGGTGCCTTCGTCCGTCCCAAGGCCGATGTCGGCATCGCCGGAGCGGACTCGTTCGGCGGCAAGGTGCAACGGCCTACAGACTGGGACCACTCGTACGACATGGCGGGAAGACGTGTCGGCATCATCGGCACCGGAGCCAGTGCGGTGCAGATCATTCCGACGATCGCGCCGCAGGTGTCGCATCTCAGCGTCTTTCAGCGCACACCCGTGTGGTCACTGCCCAAGCCGGACCTTGAAATCGGTCCCATCCTGCGCCCCCTATACGCGGCGCCCGGCGTGCAGCCGGCACTCAATGGCGCCGTCCTGGTAGTTGCCGACCTGCTACTGCGCACCCTGAGCAGAGCGCCGTTCCGATGGTCACGGCCCGCGATGGACAGATTCGATGCAGCATGCATTGCCGCATACCGGCGTTACATCCGTTGGGTGGTGAAGGATCCGTCTACGGCCGCGAAACTGGCTCCCGACTTCGGCCCGCTTGCCAAGCGCCCGACCATATCCAACGGCTATCTGCAGGCGTACAACCGTGACAACGTCTCGCTGATCACCGAGCCGATCGAGAGGATTACCGAGGCCGGCGTCCGGACACGCGATGGCGCCGAACACCCATTCGATGCACTGGTGCTGGCCACGGGATACGAAGTGTTCTCCGATCCGGAGACCTATCTTCCCGGAGCAATTGTGGGCAGTAACGGCTTCGACTTGGCGAAATACTACGCCGACCAAGGATTGCAAGCCTACGAAAGTGTTGCGGTGCACGGTCTGCCAAATCGATGGACGTTATGCGGGCCGTATTCGTGGACGGGCTCGGGTTGGCACGCCTTCATGGAAATGACATCGGATCACGCCGTGCGTGCGATCACCGAGACCAACCGGCGCGGTGCGATTCGCTGTGAGGTACGCAAGGAGATCGCCGACACGTACCACCGGACCGTGCGGCAACGATCCGAGGCCATCCGGTACTACCTTGCGGAGCTGAACGGACATATTCCGACCTACTACCGGAACTCACAGGGCGACAGCACGTACCTGCGGCCTGCGGGCTTCTTCGAGGCACGCCGCAGCACACGCAAGTTCCCGCTCGACGACTACGTCTACGAGAAACAGCCCGCGGAGGTGCTCGCATGAACAACTCGGTGCCGATTACCGCAACCGGGGGCTCCGTCAGCGTCGAGATGACGGGGAGTGGATCAGCCCTACAAAGGTTTTCCCACGCGGCGGCGCGCGTTCTGCTGCGAGCACCGCTGGAGCTTCTTGCCAAGCTCGCCATACGATTTCCCGCGTTGAGGACGCGCGGATTCCGGGCTGTCAACTTCGTCGAGATGGCCGCATACCCACTGCGTCCAAGCAGGGGTACGGCGCGCCGTATTGTGACGTTCCCCAGCTTCCGTGCGGAATGGCTGTGGCATAAGGATCTTTCCGATCCCGAGAATCCGGCGGAGGGAGCGGTGCTGTATTTCCACGGCGGTGCCTTCATTCTGGGCGGCCTCCACAGTCACCGACGCATGACGGCACGCCTTGCACGCACAGCGGGAACGCGACTACTCGCGGTCGACTATCGCCAGCTCCCGTTGGCGCACATCACCGAATCTGTCGCCGATGCCATGACCGCTTACCGGTATCTGCTCGACCAGGGATACACCGCCGACAAGATTGTGTTCGCGGGTGATTCAGCCGGAGGCGGACTGGCCTTCAGCGCTGCGCTCGCCGCGCGAGATCTCGGATTACCTGTACCCGGCGGCATCGCCGCCATCTCCCCCTGGGCGGACCTCGATTGTTCGGCCAAGAAGGCTCATCCGAACGAGTCCCGTGACGCGATGCTGTCCGGTCTCATTCTCTCCGTTCCGGGCGAACTGGGCATGGCCCCCGACGGGGTGTTGGACCCCGCCTGGTCATCGGTGAACCACGATTTCACCGGCCTACCAAAGGTTTTCATTCAAGTGGGATCACTCGAGGTACTGCTGGTCGATGTCGAGCAATTGGCCCGCCGCTGCGCCGAGGCCAACGTGCCGTGCACGGTTCAGATCTGGGACCACGCCGTGCACGATTTTCAGATAGCGGCGGATCTGCTGCCTGATGCTCGGGCAGCCGTTGCAGGCATGGCGTACTTCATCGGCCAGATCACCAACCCGACCATCTCCAAGGCAGGTACATCGTGAGCACACCCACCCTCCCCCAACACGAGGTCCTCGTCGTAGGCGCCGGATTCGGCGGTATCGCCGCGGGCGTCAAGCTACGCAAGGCGGGGATCGACGACTTCGTCATCGTCGACAAGCATCCGTCCGTGGGCGGAACGTGGTTTATCAACAAGTACCCCGGTGTCGCGGTGGACATTCCATCCTTCATCTACAGCTACTCCTTTGCCCAAACCGGGAACTGGAGCCGGCTGTTCGCGCCGGGGGAAGAGCTGCAGCAGTACGCCGAGGACGTAGTCGATCAACACGGCCTGCGCGACAAGCTGCGGCTGAGCACCACGGTGCTCGGTAGCCGGTTCGATGAGGCCACCGACATCTGGCATGTGCAGACCGACCGAGGCGAAATCACGGCACGTCACGTGATCGTCGGGATCGGGGGGCTCGAGGTGCCGAACCTGCCGAACATCCCGGGTATCGACACCTTCGCCGGCAAGCTCCAGCACACCACGGCGTGGGACCACGACTACGACCTCACCGGCAAGCGGGTGGCCGTGATCGGAACCGGCGCCACCGCACTGCAGTTGATACCAGCGATCGCTGATCAGGTCAGTCACCTGGCGGTGTTCCAGCGCACCGCGATCTGGGTCGCGCCCAAGCTCGACTTCAAGACCGGCCCCCTCACCCGATTCATCTTCGGCAATCGCCTGCTGCGCGCGCCCCTGCGCGGCGCCGGCATGGTGCTCGTCGAGTTGGGGCTCGGCGGTGCGCTGCTAGGCGGACAGCTGTTGGGGGAACGCTTGTACAAGGCGGTGCTGCAGAGCGTTGGTCTGGCCCTGCGGGGATGGATGTGGACGCAGCTCCCCGGAGAACCCGAACTACGCAAAAAGCTCACGCCTACCTATGCCTTCGGTTGCAAACGGCCCTCGATGCATAACGAGTGGTTTTCGACGTTCACCAAGCCGAATGTCGACCTGGTGACCGAGCCCATCGAACGCATCACGGAGGACTCAGTCTTCACCGCTGACGGTGTCGAGCACAAGATCGATGTGCTGGTCTGTGCCACCGGATTCAAGGTCATGGAAAAGGGCGCAACCCCGCCCTTCCCCTGCCTGGGACGCGAGGGCGTCGACCTGAACACCTGGTGGGATGAGAATCGCTATCAGGCCTACCAAGGGGTGACCATTCCGGGTTGGCCCAACGCCTACATGCTGATCGGCCCGTGGGCGTACTCGCCCGGATCATACCTAGTGCTACTGGAATCAACTGTGGCCCATGCTGTTCGAGCAATAAAGGAGTCCCGGCGGCGCGGAGCCACCCGGTGCGAGGTTCGCCGGGAACCCCACGACAAGTACTGGCAACAGATGCTGTCGCGTGCCGCCAAGAGCCACCTACCCACACCGCTGTGTGCCGGCTCGAACACCTACTACATCAATTATCAGGGTGATGCTGCCGCGTACCGCCCCTCCACCAATACTGAGATGCGCCTGCAGAACCGGTATTTCCCATTCACCGACTACGAGTTCACCAGCGTTAGTGAGAAGAACTCAGTCGATCTCGCCACGTCTCGAGGGTCTGCATGAACACGCTGGTCGACTGATCGAGACCGACCAGGCCCATGGTGTGGTTGACCACCAAACCCATACCCGTCGCGATGATCGCCGCCACCGCGTCGTCGAGGAGGGCTCCCTCGTCTACGTCGACGCCTTCGCTCTGAAGCTGACCCAGAAGTACCGCTTTCACCCCGTCCTGCAGACCCGACACCGTCTCCCTGATGAGCTCTGATTGTTCGGGACTGTGCCGGGCGGCCAGGAGATACTCCGTGGTGAGGCCGATCCAATCGGTCTCACCACTGAGAACTCGCCACTTCGCCTCGACGACCTCAAGTTTGGCCGATGTCCCCTCGGAGGCCATCACCGCCAGCGCGACCTGCGTCAGCCATCCTTCGTAGTGAATACGCAGGAGTTGCTGACACAACGCGTCTTTGCTCTCGAAGTTGCTGTAGATCGACCCCTGGGTGCGTCCTGCCTCGGCCGCTATCTGCGCAACCGTCGTCGCGTGAAATCCCCGTTGCAGAAAGACCGTCTCGGCGGCGGTGAGCACGAGCTCGCGGGTCTGCGCCTGGAGCTCCTCGCGTGTCAGCGCCCTCGGCATCGACACCCCGCTCGCTAGTCCGCGCGCCCCATCGTGCGCCTTTCGATTCCCGACCGTAACCGGGTGGCTCGCAGTATATCCAGCTACCGCAATCGGCTCGGAGATCGCTGCTCGGGGCATGGGCTTCAGCGGCGGTCAGGTCGCGACAGGATTTCGCGCGGCCGCGGCGACGAGCGCTTTGGCTATGGCGCCCGCCGGTGCGACGTCGCAGGCGCGGTGCGCCCGGAAATCCCAGGTGACTTCACGACCTCCCGCGGTCGCGACGAAGACACCACCCAGCTGATACGGGTCGCCCGTTCGTTGGTACGGATATACACCCTCACGCATGAGCTCGAGCCACGGTCCGAGGTTCGAGAGCCCGATCGTTCCTCTTCGGTACCGCCAGAGTCCCATCGTCCGGTACAGCGTCTGGTCATGCGTCGTCAGCACCAAGAATCGGGTCTGGCTGCGCTTACGAAAGGTGAAGCCCTGGATAGAGGTGCCCAATCCGATGAAGACGACTTTCGCTCCCGCAGCGACGATCTCATCGTGGTAGCGGTTGAGCGATTGGGCCTGCCGAAGTGCGAAGGCACTGCCGAACTGGCGCAGGAAGACGAACGCCACCGGGCCCTCGGCCCATAGCTCCTGAAACTCATGCAGGTGGTGACGATCATCGAGTAGCCGCTCATTGGCCATGATGTCGATACGTGTCATACCAGTGCCTCTACCGACCGCGCCGCCGCGACGGCATGCATCGG
The DNA here is from genome assembly GCF_001440135.1 of Mycobacteroides sp. H003. NCBI lineage: Bacteria > Bacillati > Actinomycetota > Actinomycetes > Mycobacteriales > Mycobacteriaceae > Mycobacteroides > Mycobacteroides sp. H003. The sequence continues at coordinate 83,220 of NZ_LJYL01000029.1, read as the reverse complement.
GCATACACTGGCCTCGAGTGTTCCCCCCTTGCCCTGCTGCAGTTTCAGGCCCACCTCATGATCGAAAGGCACCGGCCCGGTATCCGGTGCATGCCGGATCGCGTTGTGCATGTATCCCCACATCTCGTATCCGAACCAGGGAAGAATCAGCTTTTCGACAATCGGATTACGCAGTGCACGCACGGCACCCTTGATCGCGAACGTGCCAATGGCGGGCCGGATGCGCATGGTCTCCAGGTCACAGATCTCCCGGACGTACGGCGTGAGCAGTGGGATCGCCGCCCAGATCGCGAGTTTGATGCCCGCACCCATAATCGCGTTGGGATACAACGGCGTCCACGGATTGTGCAGCATGAAGTCGTACAGTTCCTGGGCCGGCCGGGTAACCGCCATGATGTTCTTCTCCGCGTCCTTCACCCAGGCTTCGACGGCCTCTGGCGTATCGGGAAGCTCGCCCGCCGGCATGCCCATCAACTCGCACACGCGCACCTGCTCCTTGTAGAACACGCACTCGTCCTCGTACGTCGCGTTCGGGTCGCCAAACCTCTTGTAGGCACGCCAGAGGTGCGGCCACCCGACCACATACGTAAACTTCAGCGTCTCAACATGATTCGCACGATACGACTCGCCGGTCGATGGCACATCACCATTGACGTGCGAGTGCTTACGGAAAAGATCTCGCCCTACCTTGACCGCCGCGTCGGTGTCTCCCGCGACAGCACCGGCGAAGAACAACAGACTCCGGCGGATCCTGCCCACCGTGTCGTAGTAGTACGTCGTGTGCTGGCCGACGCCGTAAGCGCCATCGGGGTCGATGGTCGAGATGAACAACCCTGAGAGTGCACCCATCCCGGCGATCATGACATTTTCGTAGACCTTGAAGCTGAGCGAGTCGAGCCCGAAGTAGCCGTCGTCCTGGCGCGGCGCCTCGGCGATCTGCAATGCCTTCTTGCCGTTCTTCCCGTGCAGCTTCAACAGGAAGTCGTACCGCCGGTCGCGCCTGCGACGCTCCTCAACAGTTCCCGCGTACCTCGGGTCGTCTCGCAGGCTGCCCATAGTCCAACTCCCTTGCATCGCAGTGTGACGTGCTTGGTTCCAGCCAGTTGGAATAGTATCGATATTCAGATTGCATTGCAATATAGATATGGAAAAGGGCTCCTCCATCCGCTCGGTTACGACGACTTGTCGGCATACGGTGCTACAACACCGGTATGAAGAAATCACCGGAGTGGCGCCACGCCATCAGCTGCGGTGTGGCATGCCGTGACTGCGTCCAGGACATCGATCACTGTCACGGCACTCTCATCGTGCATTCCACTCGCCACGCCGAGTGCACAGATCGCGATTGCGACGGACTCTATCTACTTCGACACAGCCTTGTTATCGATTGCATTGCCGCACAATGTGATTGCGAAGGCGAGATACAACTAGCCGGTTAGCCCATCGGGTCGGCCGACTGCGCCAGTTCCTCGGCGCTGGCAGCCTCCTGATGCGGGAATGGCGCCACCGCATCACCCCAGTGCACGCAGCTCCATCGCCCATCGGTAATCGGCGCCAGCACAACCGCTTCCGCATTACGCAGGTGATGGTTCACCGCAAAACCCGGATCCACTCCGGCGAGTGTGGCCGCCACCAGGCGAATCGCCGCGCCGTGGCTCACCACCACCACATCGCCGGTTGATGCGTCGTTTTCCAAGTGCCTCAACCGGAGTTCGGCGACAACGGGCAGGTACCTGTCGAACACGTCCTGCGCGGATTCGCCACCAGGCAAACGGGTCCCGAAGTCACCAAAATGCCAACGCTCATACGTGCGGTCGAAAACCTCGAACGATTCCACGCCGGTGTGGTCCTCCAACTCCCCGGCCTGTACCTCGTGCAAACCGTCGAGCTGAAGAGCTTCCACACCAAGATGTCCCGCGATCTCGGAGGCGGTCTGGACCGCGCGCAGCGCCACAGAATGCACCAGGACCGCCGGCGCCAGCTCTTCATACTGCTTGGCGAAAAGGCGCGCCTGTTGCAGTCCGAGTTCGGTCAGCGCCGCACCGGGCGGTTTGGTGTCCAATCGGCGCTCGACGTTTCCATAAGACTGTCCGTGCCGGACCAGGACAAGGCGCCCACTCATCGCAGCTTCCCTTCCCGCGTTTCGGCCAGCCATCCCGACGCCTCGTCCAACACCGGTGGGTTGGCGCCGTCGGGTGCCGTCGTCTCTCGTGGCCACGATCCCAAATACCGCACATCCTCACAACGACGATGCAGTCCCTTGAGTGCCTCCCCGACCGCGACATCGTCGATATGCCCCACGCAGTCCAGAAAAAAGCGATACGTGCCCAGACCGGTCCGGGTGGGGCGGGACTCGATACGGGTGAGATCGATGTCCCGGATCGCGAACTCGTTCATGGCGGCAGCGAGCGCACCGGGTACGTTCCCCAGTCCGAGCACCACGGAAGTGCGATCGGAGCCCGTGGCCGGCGGCGGCGGCCCGGGTTGACCCACCAGCACGAAACGGGTGTGCGCATGCGCTTCGTCCACGACACCGCTGGCCAGGGCATTCAGCCCCAGGCGCTGCGCGGCCCATTCTGTACACACTCCCGCATCGGCCCGCTGCGCCTTCACATCCTCGGCCGCCGCAGCGTTCGAGTTGGCGGCGACCAGCTCCGCGTTCGGCAGGTTATCCGCCAGCCACTCACGTACCTGAGCGACGGCGATCGGGAAACCGGCGACGGTCTTCACGTCCTGCGCGGAAGTGCCCGGCCGCACCGCGATGGTGAAGGACACCGGCAACACCGCCTCGGCGAAGATCTGCAGCGGAGCACCCACCGCCAGGGTGTCCAGCGTCGGTACCACCGGGCCTTCGAGCGAGCTCTCGATCGGAACGCACGCGTACGTCGCGTCACCCTCCTGGACCTGCACCAACGCGTCGCGCGCGCTGGCCACCGACACCGGCTCCACCTCGGGTAGCCCCGGTATCCGCCCCGTCGTCCGCAGCTTGATCAGTGCGGCCTCGGAAAACGTCCCCTCCGGCCCCAAATACGTGATGCGCTGCACACTCCAAACCTTAGGCGTTCCACCGCCCGGCGAACCCCCGACACAGTCGACAGCACAGGTGTCCCTTGCACTCTCCACGGTCCGTTGTTAACTTAGGCTTACCTCAGTTGGTTGACACGACAGGGTTCCAAGGAAAGGGTCGCCATGACCGCAGCACCGCCCACCACCGCAGAGCGCGTGCGCTCGGCATGTGCCCGCGCCGCAAGCTCCACTCTCGCCATTGCCGGAGCCGATGTGGTCGGAACCTCGCTGCACCACCTGTTCGACGACGGAACCTTCGCCGTTGCGGTCCCCGCCGACAGCGCGACCGCTGCGACCGTGGTCTCCGCGGGGCCGAACGGCATGCCGGCACTCCTGGAACTAACAGACCAGGCCCCGCTACCGCTGCGCGAGCCGGTCAGATCCCTGGTCTGGGTGCGTGGCAACGTCGTGGCCGCTACCGATCGGGAGGCCCGCGGCATCGTCGACGTCATCGCCAGCCGCACACCCGATCCGGCACTCCTGGACATCCGCACCGATATGCGACTACGCACGGAACCCGGCTCGATCCTGCTGTGCCTGACCGTGGAGTCCGTCGTTGTCGCCGATTCGACCGGCGCCGAATCGGTTGATGTCTCCGCGCTGCTCGGCGCGCGCCCCGATCCTTTCTGCGCACTCGAGGCCGGGTGGCTCTCACATATCGACAACGACCACCGCGATCTGGTCGAGCGGCTGGCGCGGCGGCTTCCGCTGAGCCTGCAGCACGGTGAGGTGCGGCTGCTCGGCATCGACCGCTACGGCATCCAGCTGCGCGTGGAGGGCGAGGCCGGTGACCACGACGTCAGGCTGCCGTTCAACGAACCCGTCAACGACACCGCCGGACTGAGCCAAGCGCTGCGCATCCTGGCCGGCTGCCCCTTCCTCAACGGACTGCGCGCCCGAAAGATCTAACCCAGCAACAGCTCGCGCAACACCCCGGCGAACATTGCCGGAGCAGTTCGGTGCGCGAAATGGTCCTGTCCGACAAGCTCTTTGACTCGCACGCCGGGTACCCGCCGCGCCAGGTAGCCCACTGGCTCACGGAACTGTATCGGCGAGTTGGCCCCCTCCAGCAGCAGCACGGGGATCACCGCCCGGGTGTACTCATCGAGCACCTCCGCGCACTTTTCGAGCGCCTGAAACTCCCGCGACACCGTCACCGAACGCGCTCGGACAGCCTCGCTGCCTTCCCGATTCGCCACCGCCACGCTCTCCGACACCGGAAGCGGCGGCTCGTAAAGGACAACAGCCGCCACATCGAGCCCGCGACGTAACGCCTCCAAGACGACGACGGCGCCGAACGAATGGCCGACTATCACCGCATCGGGCCCGGCCTCCGCGGCCACCGCGATGACGTCATCGGCCTCACGCGCCAAGCTGTGCTCTGCCGCGTCGGTACTCGCGCCGTGCCCACGCCGGTCGATGAGAAAACAGGTGAAGTCCCGCTGCAGCTCCGCGGCGACATCAGACCACGTCGCCCCCGAATCCATGGCTCCGTGCACCATGACGAGCGGTGGCCCCTCGCCGGACACAGTCAGGCTCAGCCGCACTCCATCGGGCGATGCCACATAGCGCAACGCGCTCACCACATCGGACACTCTTCTACCAATACCAGCCACAATGAGCGCCGTGGCCGAATCGGACATGTCAGCGCGCACAATCCGCATCGAGATGGGGATTGTGCTCGCCATCAGCTTTGGGATGAGCGCGGTGAGCGCCCTTCTGCAGTTCACATCTGCCGTCGTCGCGGGACTTTCCGGCCAGACCGTCGCCCTGAATCCCCGTCGCGCCGAGCTGAGCCTGATCGACCTCGGATTGAATCTCGTATCGATCACCCGGTTGATCGCGTGGGGCGCACTCGCGGTGTATCTGCTGTGGCGCAGCGGATTCGGTCCGTCATCGATCGGCCTCGCTCGCTGGCGCTCGCGTACCGATGGCCTGGGGGCGCTCGGCTTGGCGGCGCTCATCGGACTTCCGGGCCTGGCGTTGTACGTTGGCGCGCGCTGGATGAGCTTGAGCGTTCAGGTCATTCCCGCCTCACTCGACGACACCTGGTGGCGCATACCGGTGCTGGTGCTGTCCGCCTTCGCAAATGGCTGGGCCGAGGAAGTGGTGGTCGTGGCCTATCTGCAGACCCGATTGCGGCAGCTGGGCTACGGAACAGCGACCGCCATCGCGTTCTCGGCACTGCTGCGAGGTTGCTACCACCTGTATCAAGGCGTCTCGGCCGGTATCGGAAATCTGGTGATGGGTCTGGTCTTCGGATACGTCTGGCAGCGGACCGGACGACTATGGCCGCTGGTTGTCGCCCACGGCGTGATCGACACCGTGGCCTTCGTCGGGTTCGCGTTGCTCCGGGATCACCTGAGCTGGCTCCACTAGCCTCATCTCATGGGATGCGCACGATGACCGAGCCCACCATCCCCTTCCGTGGGCGGCGCCCCCATCGACGGGACGGGCGGGAAGACAGCGAGGTCATCCGGCGGTATCCGCAACAGCCGCCGCCTCCACCGGCCCGCACCCCACCGCGTCGACAGGGACCACCGCCGCCGCGCCGCGAACACTCTCCACCGCCGCGCCCGACCTCACGTGATGTGCGACCCCGGCGGCCGGCACCGCCTGCCGAACCGCCGCCGTCCCGGCCGCGCCGCACCAGACGGTGGGGCACCTGGATACGGCGCACTCTCCTTCTCGCAGTGACTCTTGTTCTCGTCGGGTTCTGCACCATCGTCGGCACCGCGTTCTGGATCGACGGGCGGTTGCACCGCGTGGACGCGCTCACCGACTATCCGGAACGCCCGCTGCCCGGCAGCGGGACAAATTGGCTTCTGGTCGGCTCCGACAGCCGTCAAGCCCTCAGCCCCGAACAGGAGGCGGAGCTCTCTACCGGCGGCGACACCGGTGATGGCCGCACCGACACCATCCTCGTGGTGCACATACCGGCCTTTTACGACGGTGGGCCCGCCACCATGGTGTCCCTCCCCCGGGATTCGTACGTTCCCATTCCCGGATACGGAAGCGACAAGATCAACGCCGCCTTCACGCTGGGCGGAGCGGCCCTGCTCACCCAAACCGTCGAACAGGCCACCGGCCTGCGCATGGACCACTACGCGGAAATCGGATTCGGTGGATTCGCCTCGGTGGTCGATGCCGTCGGCGGCGTCTCGATGTGTCTCGACGAGCCGATCGACGACGCCCTAGCGGGAGTCAACCTGGCCGCCGAGTGTCAGATACTCAACGGGCCCAACGCACTTGGATATGTGCGCAGTAGAGCCACCCCTCGTGCAGACCTGGACCGCATGACGCATCAGCGAATTTTCATGGCCGCGCTTTTTCACCGCGTGAGCAGTCCGCCGGTGTGGGCCAACCCATTCCGGTGGTATCCACTCGCCACGTCCACCGCCGATGCCATCACCGTCGCTCAGGGCGATCACAGCTGGAATCTGGCTCAACTGGGCCTGGCCCTAACCGGCTCTACCCAAAACCTGACCATGCCCATCGGCTCGTTCTCCTCAAACTGGGCGGGGGACGTCGTCACCTGGGATGAGGATGCCTCAGCACGGCTCTTCGAGGCCTTGCGCACCGGTCAGCCGGTACCCGCAGACCTCTTGCCCGACCCGGCCACACCGACCCCTTGACGCACTAGGCTTTTCGGTGTGGCTACCACCGACCTCCATGCGCGCGCATCTTCACCGTTCCTCGAACTGTTGCGGGACCAAATCGGCAACGAGTTCACGGCCTCCCAGCAGTACATCGCGATCGCGGTCTACTACGACGATGCCGATCTGCCGCAGCTTGCCAAGCGCTTCTATGCGCAAGCGGTCGAAGAGCGCAATCACGCGATGATGATCATCCGCTATCTGATCGACAAGAACGTGGACGTCTCGATCCCCGGTGTTGATGGCGTCGTGAACGAATTCGCCGATGCGCGCGCACCCATCGCCTTGGCCCTCGAACAGGAGAAGCGCGTCACCGACCAGATCACCGCGCTCGCCCGCGCGGCCCGTACGTCGGGCGACTATTACGGCGAGCAGTTCATGCAGTGGTTCCTCAAGGAACAGGTAGAGGAGGTCGCCGCCATGGACACGCTGTTGACGGTTGTCGATCGTGCCGACCACGACCTGTTCGATCTGGAGAATTTCGTGGCGCGCGAGCTCAACCGGCCCATCGGGCAGGACCCCACCGCTCCCCCTGCCGCCGGGGGCGCACTCTAAATCAATTTTGTGCACGCCGATTTCCAATTGTTGTTGCACAGAAATTAACTTTGGCTAAGTTAAGAATCCGCCAATTACCTTGCGTAAAATTCGAGAATTACTTAGGTGAAGGTAACCTCATTAAGGCTGACCTTGGCTGACAAGGCCTCTGACCTGGTCTATTGTCGATTTCATGTCCGCGAACGACACCCCCAAGACTAAATTCAACGCGCTTCTCCACGACCAGATTGGCCACGAGTTCACCGCGTCGCAGCAATACATCGCTATTGCCGCGTATTTCGATGACGCCGATCTTCCGCAGCTCGCCGCACATTTCTACAAGCAGGCGGTAGAAGAGCGCAATCACGCCATGATGATCGTGCGGTACCTGATCGACCGGCGCGTTTCCGTGGAGATCCCGCCCGTGGGCGCGGTCACGAACGGATTCACCGCGCCGCGTGAGCCGCTGGCGCTGGCGTTGGCTCAGGAGCAGACCGTCACCGAGCAGGTCACCGAGCTGGCTCGCACCGCCCGGGACGAAGGTGACTACATCGGCGAGCAGTTCATGCAGTGGTTCCTCAAGGAACAGGTCGAAGAGGTCGCCCTCATGGACACGCTGCTCACCGTGGCCGAGCGTGCGGGAGACAACTACTTCGACCTGGAGGAGTTCGTCGCACGCGAGATCTCGGTCGAATCAAGCGATCCCACCGCACCCCCGGCCGCGGGTGGCTCGCTGTAGCCAACCTGACGCGCCGCTGACTGCTCTCCCTCGCGCTCGACCACGGTCGAGAACGGGGGAGAGTTTGTTTTCGCACCCATCACGCCCGTTCTCTCACTCCCCGTCGGCTAATCTTGATTGGCAGATCCTGATTTGCCACCTCAAAGGACGACGCTACGGAAAGGGGGGCGGCGTACCGGATGTCCCGCGGCAGACAGATTCAATTGACGCTCACTGCTTCTCGCGCCATAGAGTCACTTCGAGCCAACCCATTGTTTGTCGACACATTGGCCCAACACCTGGTACTGGCATCGGGTGACCCCTACGCGTTAGCACTCCTCGACCATCAACCAGCGGATTCTCCCGTTGCTGCCGATCCGACTAGCGACCACAAATCGTTCATCGCGCATTGCCGGTCACTGATGACGCGGCACTACGACGACTCCCTGCTGGCTGCAACACATTCCGGCGCCCGCCAGGTGGTGCTGCTAGCGGGTGGCCTAGACACCCGCGCCTATCGGCTGGACTGGCCTGATGGCACCACGGTTTTCGAGGTCGACTATCCGGAGCTACTCGGCTTCAAACAAGAGGTGCTCGCCGAGATTGGTGCGCAACCGCGCGCCGAACGCCGACAGGTCGGAACGTTCCTCAGCGGGCCGTGGCAGCCCGACCTGACCGCAGCCGGGTTTGACCCCGATCTGCCCACCGCGTGGCTGGCCGAGGCACTCGTCTCACATCTGCCAGGCCCCAGCCATGACGCACTCTTTGAGCGCGTCATCGAGATGTCGGCCCTCGGGAGCACCATCGCCACCGACACCGACGGCGCAGCACCCTCCGGCCAGCCGTGGGCCGACGTTCGCGATGCGTTGACTCCCGACACATTCCAGGTGCAGGAACTCACGCTGGCGAACGACGGACGGACCCGTTCCGGTGAGTGGCTGTCGGGGCATGGCTGGCTTGCCGGCACGACCACCGGGCACGAACTCGCGCAGCGCTACGCCAAGGCTTTGAGCGCTGAGCCGGCACCGTACGCCCAGGAATTCGCGGAACGCCGGTTTCTCACCGCGACGCTGCCATCGACGTACCTCTCCTAGCGCCGAGAACTAAGACGCCGCACTGAGATTCGAATCTCGAGCGCGCTTGACGCGATAAAGCATGTCATCTGCGGTTCTGCGCAGAGACTCGAAATCAAAGCCGGCATCGCCCGTCGATCGCCAGGCTGATCCAACGCTGACGGTGGCACCGTGCGGTCCGATACCGGCACGCAGTGTGCTGACCCGCTCGATACACGCGACTGCTTCCTCGGCCCGATCATGAAAGGCCACGATCATGAACTCATCGCCGCCCACCCGGGCCGTGATATCGCTGGCCCGGGCCGTAGTGGTGAGCACCTGAGCGACAGCCTTGATGGCTTCATCGCCCGCCTCGTGCCCCAGCGTGTCGTTTATTTCCTTGAGACGATCCACGTCCACCAAGACGACAGCGACGATTCGCGGGGCGCGCTGCCCGAACAACAGTGAGTTCAACGCCAGTTGCACGCCGCGGCGGTTCAACAATCCGGTAAGCGGATCCTGGTGTGCCGCAATGGAGACAGCCGTCAGCGATCTCCTTCCGCCCTCGATCACCGCCTGGATGATGAGGGGCAACAACACCACGGAGGAGATGACGGGTGCGTGGTAGACGTACTGCCCGAAAAGTGTGGCCTCGCCGAGATGGACATTCCACACCGTGATGGCACAGATCGCCGCGGTCGCGAAGACACAGTGGGCGGCCAGCACCCGCCAACCGAGCAAGAACGCTGCGAACACACCTACCAGGCCCATATGTGAAATCGCGCCCAGGCGGGAGGCGGGCGCCGAGAGCATGCACGCACCGATGACCAGTGAGATATCCGCCCAACACACGAAGGCGATCGCCGTGCGGCGTTTAGGCCAGGGCAGCACGATCCAGCACATCCCGACGACCAGAGAAGAAGCCACCAATACGCCGTGAATGCCCCTGGGCAACACACCGTGCGGCCCCATCGGATGGAGCTGAATGAGTACCCCAAAGACCACGATCGACATGCACAGCAATCCGATGGCGATCTTGAGAGGAACCAGGTTACGGCTGACTCGCAACGCGCGCGTGGCGAGTCTGTACTCCTCCCCGTATGTCAGCGACGTGTCACCAGCCACAAACGTGATTATGGGCCTGACCCGTGTAGCAAATAGGGGTTAATGACAGAAATTCAACTACAGCGCGGTACCGGTGAGCCCCCGCTGCAACCATGCTTTGGTGCGGCCGGGATGGTTGGTGGCTATCCAGGCGACACCTATGCTCCGGCAGAATTCGACGTCTTCGTAATGGTCGACGGTCCAGCAGTAGGTGGCTCGCCCCTGCGCCGCAGCCCGGTCGACCAGTTCCGGGTGCTCGCGCAAGGTGGCGATGGATGGCCCCACCGCGGTGGCTCCCACGGTGGTCGCGGCACTGCCTCCCAGATATCGCGACGTCTCGCCCAGGAGCACCGTCGGCAGCATGGGCGCCGCGCGGCGGATACGCCATACCGCCGCGGCAGAGAACGACATGACGACTGCCCGCGACATATCCGCTGACGCCGGTGCGGCGATGCCGAACCGGTGTAACAACGCCAGCACCTTGTTTTCCACCAACGATCCATAGCGGACCGGATGTTTGGTTTCGATGAATAGTTTCACCGGGCGGTTCCAGTCGAGCACCAGCGAGACCAGCTCCTCGAGGGTCAGCAGCCCGGTGCTCGGTCCGGCCTCCGCTCCGCCGGGGTGCCATCCTCCGAAGTCCAACGCGCGCAGCTGGCTCAGTGTCATCTCACTGACCAATCCGGTCCCGTTGGACGTGCGATCCACCCTGCGGTCGTGGACGCAGACCAGTTGTCCGTCGCGGGTGAGGCGAACATCGCATTCCACACCGTCAGCGCCCTCTTCGAGGGCGAGCTCGTATGCGGCAAGAGTGTGCTCGGGCCGATCCGCCGACGCACCCCGGTGCGCGACGACGAATGGGTGACGCTCGGCCCTGCCGTCTATCTCGTCGGCTCCTTGCACGAGCTGAGGGTCCCCCCCATCACCAGGCTCCGGCGACTCGGTCACGCTCCAATGCTGCCGGTTCCTGCCCCGTCCGTTCAACCGCAGCGCCGGAATTGTCTTCGCGTGTCGCCGGCACATCGGGTTGATCGGCGTCGATCGGCACTGGCCCTTGCGGCGACTCCACCGCCAGCCAGCGCACCGCCCGGGGATGTCCTTCTGGCGCGGTGAAGCCGTCGTACACACGCCGAAGGGACCAGACCGCTACCGCTGCGATCGCGTAGTCGATCGCGGTGAACAGCGCGTTGTCCGCCACTCCCTGCACAGTGACCGAGTCACGGGCCACCCAGGTCACCAGCACCAGCAGCCAGGTCAGGCCCCACAGAACCGACCACCACACGATGTTTCGGTATTGCCGGTACCAGCGGTTCTCTATCTTGGCGAGCTCGAGCAGCAGCAGGGGTACGCCGACGATGTTCGCGATCGGCAGCAGACACCCCACGCGGATCTCCCAGCGCGCCCGCGGATCCTCAAATCCCAGGTCCCGGTAGGTTTCGGCCCGACGCGCGATCATCCACTCGGTGAGAAACCACGCGGTCGCCACCATCACCGCGAAAGCGAGCGCCACGCTGAAGAGCACTAGCCCGTTCGACGTGCTGGCGACGAACCTGGGAATCAGTGCTCCGCGGTTGTAAACCATCAACGCATATCGAAGAAAATGTGCACACGAAACGATTGCCAGGGTGATGATTGTGGCCAGCAGGAGCCTGTCGAGCACCCGGCTGGGGACACGACCCCCGGCTATCCCTTGGCGTGAGGATCCCGTCGGTTCGATGTGGTCGACCAGACCCCAGCGCGGGATGTACGCGTAGCGCGGCGTCGGCCCGAGCGGACGGCGGCGACGGGTGGCGGTCGGGGGCGAGCCGGGGCGCACGGCAATCCATCGATATCCCGCGGGCAGCCGTGTCGGACGCGCCTGCGGACGGCCGGCGGGTGTTGCCACGGGCCCCTGCGCGGCGGGCGGAACCCAGTACTTGCCACCCGATGGCTGCGCAGCAGCGGGCGGACGCGAAACCGGCGCGGCATGGCGCGCCGGTGCGGTCATGCCCGGCTCAAGGAGCGTGCCCCGACACCGCGGGCACCAGTATCGACGCTGCTCACGCACGTTCCACTGGGTACCGCAGCGGGAGCACACCTGGATCATTCGTCCAGCGTAACGGCCTGAGGGGGCAACCGGCAGCGAGTAGCACACAGACGCCAACCCACGAGGTTGGTCGCCAGGCGCTCAGCTGATTGTGGGTTTACCTGCCTGTACCCAGGCCAACATGCCGCCAGAGACGTTGCTGACATCGAATCCGTTGCGGTTCAGATAGGCGGCCGCGCGCTGAGAGCGCCCACCCGCATGGCAGATCACCCACAGCGGAGCGTCCGGATCCAGCTCGTCCATCCGAGAGGGCACATCGCCGAGCGGTATATGTTGCGCGCCGTCGATATGCCCCGCCGCCCACTCGTCGTCCTCGCGGACGTCAAGCAACTTGACACCAAGATCCAGCGCGGCCGAGATCTCGTCGATTCCGACCTGTGGAACCTCATCACCCGAGGGGAAGCTCATCGTCCATTCCTGTCGCTCGATTGGTATGACACCTGCCGCGCCTGCAACTTTTCGCAGTGTGACGCACGCCACAGCAATGTCGGCTTATCCACAGTATCCACAGGTTGATCCACAAACCACATGCTGCTCATTTGCATTTGCGCTGGCCAGGACTTCGTAGCGGCGCTCAGCAGGGCTGGTGACGGGGAACCGTAGCACCGCCTGTGCATAGTTAGCGAATTCATGGTCGCTGCCGTGGGATAGCTCACGCCTGCGCGGGACCGCCGGGCGGTACGTCCAGTCCGATGGGGCAGGACACCGATGTCCCACCCAGGCCGCAGTATCCGTTCGGGTTCTTCGCCAGGTACTGCTGGTGGTACTCCTCGGCATAGAAGAAGGTCCGGGAAGCGGCCCCAGAATCCCCCAGCGGGCCGTCCAACGGAGCAATCTCCGTGGTGATGGCGCCATACCCGGCCTCGGCAAGGGCGGCGCCGTACCGTGCGGCACTCTCGGCGGCCTGCGCCGCCTGGCTCTCACTGGTCGTGTAGACGACCGAGCGGTACTGCGTGCCGCGATCATTGCCTTGCCGCATGCCCTGGGTCGGGTCGTGACTCTCCCAGAACTGCACCAACAGCTGTTCGTAGGTCACCTGGCGGGGGTCGAACACCACCAGCACCACCTCGGAGTGACCGGTCTGTCCCGAGCACACCTCTTCGTAGGTCGGATTGGGCGTGTAACCCCCGGCGTAGCCGACGGCCGTCGAATAGACACCGGGCAGGTTCCAGAACCCACGCTCGGCACCCCAGAAACAGCCCTCCCCGAACACCGCGGTCTCCAGCCCCTCGGGAAAGGGCGGCACGATCGTGTGCCCGTTGACGAAATGGACACCGGACACCCGAATCGGGGTGGCACGCCCCGGCAGGGCCGCACCCTCGTCAACGATTGCCGCCTTCCCCGGTTTAAGCCCTTCCTCGAGCCGTCCCAGGATCTGATCGCGAACGTTATCTACCCAAGAAGCCATGGGCTCAATGGTACGCCGTGGCACCCAGCCAATTTGCTGGTCTAGCTGGGGTTTCCAGGTACACGCAGGGTGAATTTTCGCGCATCGCGATTTGGAGCTATGATGACCGTCACACGCGAGGTGATGTGACTCATCTCACCGTGAGGGTAGTTGCAATGTGAGCAGGAGGGCAGCGATGACGGCACAGTCGGCAGGACATGAGTCGATGTCCACTTCCGGCTGGCAGCTGACACCTCGCTGCTACAACACGTCCTATCGTGTCGCGGCATTCCGCGCGCTAGTCATCGCCGTCATCCTCGCGGCCGGCCTCGCGATTCTCATCCTGATCTAGCCGGGATATTCGACGACCGGTTTCATCCGGCCAACATTGGGTAACCAATTGAGGATGCGTGCGTCCTTGCGACGCGTTGCGCAATAGAGCAGGGTTGAATCGGTAGGCCGGCGCATCCGGTGAAACCGGTTTGGCCGTGTCTTCTCATTGAATGGATCTGCACACACGCGGATACGAAGCAAGCCGAAAGGAATCTCGTGGCTGAGTACACACTGCCCGATTTGGACTACGACTACGGAGCGCTGGAGCCCCACATCTCGGGACAGATCAACGAGCTGCACCACAGTAAGCACCACGCGGCCTACGTCGCGGGTGTCAATTCCGCTGTCGCCAAGTTGGAAGAGGCTCGCGAGAAGGGCGACCACGCCGCGATCTTCCTCAACGAGAAGAACCTGGCCTTCCACCTCGGCGGCCACGTGAACCACTCCATCTGGTGGAAGAACCTGTCGCCCAACGGCGGCGACAAGCCCACCGGCGATCTGGCCGCCGCCATCGACGACCAGTTCGGCTCGTTCGACAAGTTCCAGGCACAGTTCACCGCCGCGGCCAACGGCCTGCAGGGCTCAGGCTGGGCCGTACTCGGTTACGACAGCCTGGGGCAGAAGCTGCTGACCTTCCAGCTGTACGACCAGCAGGCCAATGTCCCGCTGGGCATCATCCCGCTGCTTCAGGTCGACATGTGGGAGCACGCCTTCTACCTGCAGTACAAGAACGTCAAGGCGGACTACGTCAAGGCGTTCTGGAACGTGGTCAACTGGGCCGACGTGCAGGACCGCTACACCGCGGCAACCACGAAGACATCAGGTCTGATCTTCGGCTGATCTTGCTGTTTCGCTTGGGCCCCGGGTTTGTTACAAATCCGGGGCCCAAGTGTGTTTCCGGCGTGTCCGCTAGCGATTGCGGGCCGACTCCGCGCATGGTAACTCTGGAAAGAGCAGCGTCGCGCGATGTGGATTGTGATGTCAGAGTGATTGCGAGCGTGGCAGATATGGCAACCAGTTCCGATCAGCCGATCGAGATCGCGCCCTTCCATGCGGGCGGATCACTCAGAGGATTTGTGGTGTGCGGCCGCTGGCCCGATTCCACCAAGGAATGGATGCAGCTGCTGATCGTGACCGTGCGCATCGCCACGCTGCCTGGATTACTTTCCACCACAACGATTTTTGGCGCTCGCGAGGACTTACCCGACGATCCCGCGCCTGGCATGGTCGGACTGGTCATCGCCGAAGGAACGGTTCTCGGAGAGTCCGCCGTGACACCCGGGCGTTTTGCGGAACACCAACCACCCGCGTTGCTGATGCTCCACCCACCGTCGGAAACCAACCCGACACTGCCCGAATGCCTTGGCGCGGCATCCGGTTGCCTTCTCCTCCCAGGATTGCCGCACCTGGGCCTGGAGCACCGCGCCGCCTGGGTCGAGGCCGAGTCCGATGGCACGGTGACATCGGTGGTGAGCCGAGTGGGCATCGACCCCATCAGCGACCCGGATACGGCCGTTTTGGCAATGCTGCTTGCGGCATAAGGGAATTGAGGAAATCCGGCTTCCTGGCAAGACGTCACGAAGCGGCCTCATACAACCGAAAGGCACGCGCCTGCTGGAGTTTTCCAAATCAGGCTGCGCCCGACGCCAGCGGATCGCCGAAGAACTGACGGCGTTTGATCGGCCTGCCCACGGCAGTCCCGAAGTGGTGTCTGGCCCATGAGTTGTGCGCCCCGCTGCGCGTGTTCAGCGGTGTCGTGACAGGGGGGAGATATCCGGCAGGAGTTCATGGCCTCTCCGTGGCCGTCAGCCGCGTTCGCGGGGCCACTAGCTCTGCGCGCCCCACCTTCCACGCGCGTTCGGCGCTTACCGGCGTCGTTAATCGGCCGTGGTACGCGAGAACGGCGCAAACGACCATGCCGAACCAGCGACCACCCATGCGAGTTCTTTCCTCTTCCTGGCGACCATTTCCGCATTCCTTAGACAGGCCCGGCGCCTCGACAGCGCGGGCCGCGATCACCCCTGCCAGCGACCATCGGTCCATCGGCGCGTGGTGCGGGTCTTCGGCGGGCAGGGTGTGCGCTAGCGCGGTCTTGATTACGCCGGGCACTTCGCCACGCCGGGCCGTTCCGCCAGGTCTGCTCGCGACGAACGGTGACGACAGCCGCCCAGAGTCCGATCCTGAGGGATCCGCGACGGCACCGAAGGGTTTCATCGCGGGGCAGTGACCGCCCCCCATTGCCCTAGGTTGCTGTGATCTTGCTCACAGTGCGCAGTCGCGGATTTACCGCTGGTCAGAGGGGATGCCCTGTTGACGACCACACTTGCGGTCGATGTTCCAGTATTTAAACGTTACGACTGCGCGGCGATTCACACCATAATCGCAAGCTGCCGTTATCGTCACGGGCATGACATCGGGCCAGGTCAGCGAGGCATGCGCCGAGAAAGCGCGGCGTCGGTGTCAGTAGCAACGAAGCAGGTTATATCGCCGGGCCCCGTGTCCGGCCGACTTAGGAAACGAACGCCGCTTCTCCACACAGCCCGCGGCGGAGTCCCCGAGTCGTCGCCCTGGGGATTTATCAATCCTTTGCCTGAGAACGAAGATTCCCAGATCGTCCCGAATATTGGACGCTGCACAGATGTGCCTGAGCTAGCAGGTTTGGATAACCGAACACTATGTCCACCGTGGGCGAACTTGATGGTTGCGCTTGGCTCCAGGCAAAATTAAGGTTACGATGGGCAGCAAATACGTCCCCCGAATTAGCAACTTTATCTGTTTGTGGAGGTAAGGCTCGATGAGCACCACGTTCACCGCACGTCTGAATCGGTTGTTCGACACCGTGTATCCGCCCGGACGCGGCCCCCACACCTCTGCCGAGGTGATCGCGGCCCTGCGTTCCGAGGGCATCACGATGTCCGCGCCGTACCTGTCGCAGCTGCGATCGGGTAACCGCACCAACCCTTCGTCGGCGACCATGAAGGCACTCGCGAACTTCTTCCGGATCAAGCCGGCGTACTTCACCGACGACGAGTACTACGAGAAGCTGGATCAGGAACTGACCTGGCTCGCCAACATGCGCGACGAGGGCGTCCGCCGGATCGCGGCCCGCACCGTGGGTCTGTCCGTCGAGGCGCAGGACCGCATCACGCAGGCCGTCGACGAATACCGTCGCAAAGAGGGTCTCGACAGCTAGTCCGCCGCTCGCCTGGCCGGTCCACTCGGGGAAGGACCGGTCAGTTTGGCGTTCACCGCTCATTCGAGCCGGCGGAGTACGCACAGGGGGACGGCGATGTACAACTTAAGAACGACGTTCGGCATGCACCAGTCTGCGGTACTCAGTGGCGATCGCGAGAATCCATTCGCGATCGGAGTATCCGTCAGGCTGGTGTAGCCATTCCGGGCCCGGGAAGTTTTCCTCCGGATCACCTTCGGTAAGAACCCATTTCACTACCGCATGTGCCTGCACTTCGGGCGGTACGTCGAGCTTGGCCGGGTCCACACCGAGCTCGATATCGCCGTCACTCTCCGCCTCTGGGTCAAGCCCCTGGGCGTGCATCGCTTCCAGGAAGAGTGCGTCGGAGATGTACGCCATGCGATCTGCGACCTGGAAGGCGAGCGGGCCACGGGGCCGCACTCCGATCGCCGCATCCGGCTGCCGCTTCTTCAGGTCCTTGTATAGCGGTGCCAGTACGAACATTTCGCGGCGAGCAACCAGCCAGGTCTCGAAGGTCGGCAACAGCGATCCCACCGCCACCATCGCCATCGCACATCCGATCAAAGTGGCCGCGGTCCCGATCGTCACGTACTCCGACTGGGCCACAGCCACGCCCGCGACCACCAAGACGGCCAATACCAGCAGGCTGATCCCGACGGTGAAAAGAAACAGGGCACGACCACGGCGGCTGCGATTCGAGTAGGCCATACCCGCCCACAAGACCACCGAGAGCGCCACGGCGATGTACAGCATCGGGATGAGCCAGGCTGTGCCAGAGGCGAATCCGCCAAGATCGTGCTTCAGAAACTCGCGCGGTGTCATCTCGGGCTGTGGCCCACGAGAGAAGAACACGGCGAGGCTGGCGCCGGCGATCACGGTTGCGGCCAGGTATTGCCAGCGCGCCCATCGCCTGTTGTCTGCCGCGGTGCGGTTCGCGGACATACTGGTGATCATCACGCAGCTGCCCGCCGCGCAGGCCGTCAGCGCGGCCTGGCTCACAGCCACCGAAATGTTTGGCCAGCCCACCGAGCTGTCCACAAGAATCGTCAGCGGCTCCCAGTTCAGCGCCGATACAAGTGCCAGGCTCCCCAACGCAACAATCATGCCGGTGCTCACCGGGGATTGTTTGTGGACGAGCACCCACCCGATGCGCAAACCCGTCGCCATCCCCAGCAGCCCGGCAATCACCCAGGCGATCACCCAAAGGCCTCCCCGAGCCTCACCTGAACAATGGATGCGCGATCAGATGGCAGTCGACCAAGCCGGTACAGCAGCAGCGCCGCGAAGTCCTCGGCCTCTTGTTCGGCCTCCATCCCGGCCGCCCCCATGCAGCCGGTGCGCTGAGAAAGCATGTACGCGATGAGGTCATCGCTGGCGAATTCGGCTTCGTCCCTGGCCATTTCAACCACCGAGATGCCCTCGTGCCGCAACACCACATGCCCGAGTTCATGGGCCAGGGTCCGGTCCCAGGTGGGTAGGCCACGCTGGATGATGAAGATGTCTTCGTTCTCGTACTGGCGCCATTGACCGCATACCCCGGGCGGCAGATCAGCCGAGATGATCTCGATGGACCGGTCCCGATCGCGACCAACGGCCTCGACGAGGGCCGTCAGTGTCACCTCACCCTTACGCGGGGCGAGGTCGAGCACAGCACTGACGGCGTCGGTCACACGACGGCCTGCGCCCATGTGTGTCTCCCCTCACCGTGTGCCTTCCCGGACAGACCCCTCACGGGGTGCTGTATCGATTCTCCCCTATTCCAGGAAGCGGGCGGCAGCGGAGGCACGCACGGTATGCCCGGCCTTGGCTTGCCGGTATCCGATGGCGCCTCCCACGAAGGTCATCATCGCGATGCCCACGGCACCCGGAATGGCCACCGCGGCGATCTCGGAAGTCTTCGTCAGTCGAAGGTAGTCGCCGTAACCGGTACGCGGCGCGATGGTCTCGGCCGCGACGAACTGCTCGATCGGTTTGGTGACCGCCTCAGGTTGCTTGGTCCCGCCGGCGGTCACGATGGCGTCGCCACCGCGGCCCCCTTCGGCCTGCTTGATGGTGACGACCGGGGGCGCCGGAGGTACGACAGGCGCCAGCGGGGCGATAACCGGCGGCGCGGGCGGCGCCGCGATGGCGACCGCAGGAGCCTTGGGCGTGGGCACGGTGGGCGGGGCGATGGGTCCGGTGTGGATACCGGGGTTTCCGCCCGGTGTCCGGGTTCCGGCCGCGCCACCGAACGACGGGGTGGCCGGGTTCGGGGTGCCACCTATGTTGGGAAGCCCCGGCAGAGTGATCACGTGATCGTGGTCGTCGGTTTCGTGCTCGTGGGTCGATCCGCCGCCGGCGCCGGGCGTGTGCGTCGAGGTGCTCGGCTTCTTCTTCCAGATGATGATGGTGCGCCCACCCACGTTGAGGGTGACGCCGGGAACCTTGGGCTCCTCAGCCGATGTCTCGTGCTCGGTGTGTGTGACGCCGGGAGCCGGTGTGTCGGCAGTCGCGCCCGGTGCCGTCGCGTTGTGCGGCGAGGTCGCGGTGTCGGCCTTGGGTGTCGTGGCGGTCTGCGTCTTGGGGGCCATCGCGCCCGCGACAGAGCCCAAAGCACCCTTTAAGGTCGGCGACTCTTCGGTGTGAGTTGTTGTGCCACTAGGGTTTTCAGTCGAAGGGGCCTCTGCGTTCGGGGTATGGACACCCGCAGCACCACCGGAATGCGGCAGCGTTATCCCGGTGCCCCCACCGATTCCCACACCCGAGGTACTACCGGAAGTGCTGGTGCTCGAACCGGAACCGTTGGTGCTGGAAGCGGCGCCACCGATGGTGCTCGAGCCGGAGTTACCGGAGGCATGGTCGGAGGAGTTACCGCTCGAGCCCGCAGATCCCGGCTTCGGAACATTCGCTCCGGGCCCCTTGTCCTTGTCGCCCTTGGACGAATCGCTGCTACCGCTGCTGCTGCCCGCCGCGCTTTCCGATCCGGAGCCACCATGCAGGCTTTTACCGAAGCTCGGGGCAGAGGGCGCGCTGCGCGTGCCACCGCTGCCCGGCCCACCGCCGCCACCGGATCCCCCGCCGAGCAGGCCACCGGTGATCTTGTGGATCGCACCACCCAAGCCGTGGTCGTGGTCGTTGTCGCCACCTGATCCGCCGCCGGGTTTTGCGTCCGCGGCCGGCGTCGAGATGGCGAATACTCCGAAGCCCCCCATGAGCGTCCCGGAGCTGAGCACCGTCACCACAGCAGCGCGCGCCGAGGCACGCTTCAGCTGCTGGCTCCGCCCGCTCGGTTTTGCACGATGTCGCCCCACGGCGAACAGCATGCCGGTGATTTGCTCGCAGGTCAAATATCTGTGACGAATTGTGGGCTCTTTCACCTCATGTTGCCCATGAGCCGCCTAAATGATTGCTGCCTGGAATTCGCTGGGGGCCGCGGGGAACCTTTGCAGCACGCGGCGCGACCACCTAAATACGCCGCCCTATCCGCAGGGGGCCAGCGCAGGTCGGCGCGCTAGGGTTAGCGCCACACTCGCAACGCGATGAACGGAGGCCGCTGGGATGGGTTTTCTCACCAGCCGCAAGAGCCGCTCGACCAAACGCGCCGAGGCTCGGGCGCTGAAGGCGAAAGCCAAGCTCGAAGCCCGCTTGGCGGCGCGTAACGACCGGCGACGGATGCACATGCAAGCGCGCTCTGAATCCGCCGCCCGGCGTGACTCACGCAAGACAGAGCTGGCGACGTTGAAGGCCCAGCGGCAGATCGCCCAGGATCAGCTCCGGGCGGTGCGTGAGGGCAAGCTGCTCTCACCCACCCGGATCAGGCGCACGCTCACGGTGGTGCGGCTGCTGGCCCCGGTGCTGCTACCGGTGTTGTACAAGGGCGCGATCGCGGTCCGTGGCGTGTTGGATCAACGCCGCGCCGACCGCCTCGGGATACCGCTGGCGGAGCTTGGCCAGTACTCGGGGTTCGGTGCGGAGTTGTCAGCTCGTATCGCCGGCGCCGAGCAGTCGCTGCAGGCCGTGCTCGACAGGGCGCCCAAGGACGCGGAGACCAAGAAGTTCACCTCGGCCGTCCGTGCCCGGCTGGACGAGCTCGGTACTGCGGTGGGGGCTTCCGAACACATGCCGCCGACCCGCCGCCGCGCAGCCCATGCCGCGATCGCCCGCGAACTCGACGGCATCGACGCCGACCTACTTGCCCGACTCGGGGTGAGGTAACCGATGCGCGTGTTCCCCCGCTTGGCGACAGCGTCGGCCGCGGCAACCGCCGCGCTATTGGCGCTTGCCGTTCCGGCCTCCGCCCATGTGCGCGTGACCGCAGACAACACCGCTCGCGGTGGCTACGCAACGCTGGAGTTCTCGGTTCCCAACGAGTCCCAGAGCAAGGCGCTGACCACCGAACTGACCGTCCAGCTGCCGGACGTGGGCTCGGCGAGCACCGAGCTGCTGCCCGGCTGGACCAGTTCCGTGGATCGGGACGCCGCCAAGGGCACGGTCAGGGCGGTGACCTGGAAGGCCGTCCCGGGCAACGGGATCGGGCCCGACCAGTTCGCCTTGTTCC
Source organism: Mycobacteroides sp. H003 (assembly GCF_001440135.1). Classification (NCBI taxonomy): domain Bacteria; kingdom Bacillati; phylum Actinomycetota; class Actinomycetes; order Mycobacteriales; family Mycobacteriaceae; genus Mycobacteroides; species Mycobacteroides sp. H003. The sequence goes on along the minus strand of NZ_LJYL01000029.1, from coordinate 61,533 downwards.
GGGTGCGCGTCAAACTCCCCGAGACCGAGTCGGTCGCCTTCCCGGCGACGCAGACCTATGCCGACGGTCAGGTCGTCAGGTGGGATCAGCAAGCTCAGCCCGGCGGTGCCGAGCCAGAGCACCCTGCGCCCACCCTCGATCTGACGCAGAGCAAGGCCGACCACGACGGACACTCGGCGCACGCACCGCAGGTGTCCGCAACCCATGATTCCGCGCAGAATGCGGGGCATCCGGACAAGACGGCCCGCTGGTTTGGCGGGATCGGTCTGATCCTTGGTGCGGTCGCGCTCGTGCTTGCGGTGACAAATCGACGGAGGCAACAGTGATGTCTGTTCTACGTAAGTCCGTGTCCGTGTTCTTGTCGGCCTTCATCGCGTTGGCGCTGGGCCTGGCGTTGCCGGGTGTGGCTGCGGCGCACGCCGTCAAGGTGTCTTCCGATCCGGCCGAGAATGCCGTGCTATCCGGGCCTCCCGCCCAGGTCAGCGCCACCTTCAACGAGCCGTTGCAGAAGCGCTTCTCCGCGATGACGATCATCGGGCCGGACGCCAAGACCGATCAGTGGCAGGCAGGCGACCCAGTGGTGGCCGGTGCGACGATCTCGGTCGGGGTGAAGCCGGGCGCGCCTGCCGGAAAGTACGCGGTGAACTTTCGGGTGATCTCCGAGGACGGCCACCCGGTCGACGGATCCTGGCAGTTCACCGTCACCGGCTCGGGTGCACCGGCCTCCGCTGGCGCGCCGGCGGTGTCGCAGCAGCCGTCGGGCACAAGTTCCTCGGCTCCCGCGCCTTCGGCGAATCCGACCGACGGCGACCTTCCTATGTGGCCGTTTGTGGTGGCCGTGGTGGTCTCTGTGGGTGCGGCACTCATCTGGACTCAGCGTCGTCAGTCGTAGACCGGCAGGGGGGACGACTGGCCTTTTTCCGGTGTGACGGCATGATGGACAACGGCGGGGCGGCAGAGATTCGGGTGTGAGCCGCCCATCGTGGCCGCGAGCGCGCCACGAACACCCAGGACGACCGAAACTTGCGAAGGAGCAGGCGCATGGCGGACCAGGACAATTCGGCTAACGAGCCCAACCAGACACCGGAGACGCCCGCTGGCGGCGAGGCACCTAAGCCCGCGGCCCCGGCCCGCCCCGCGAAGGCCGCGAAGCGACCCGCGGCCAAACGCGCACCTGCCAAACGACCCGCCGGCTCGACGGCGCCGCCGAAGTCGGGCCCCAAGGCCGAACCCGAGTCCGGTGCTGCCCCGGCCCCGAAGCCGCCGGCCGCACCGAAGCCCGTCAAGCAGGCGAAGCCCGCCGAGGCACCGGCGTCCGAGGCCCCCAAGCCTGCCGCGCCACCGGTGCCGAAGCCCGCACCCGCGCCTGAACCGGAGCTCAAGCCTGAGCCCACTCCCGAGCCGGTCGTCGAAGCTCCCAAGCCGGAGGCACCCAAGCCTGCACCCGCACCCGAACCGGCTCAGCCCGATCTCGCGGCGGCGGCCCGGGAGACCGCCGCGCAGGCGAAGTCGACCGTCGATTCGGCCCCACCACCGATTCCCGGCCCCGCACCCGAAGCAGGCCGGCAAGCGCCGAACCTCAAGATCGCGGTCGGGGCCGCATTCGCGATTTTTGTCCTGTTGGTACTGCGGCGGAGGCGTCGCCGCGAGGACTCCGTCGAATCGGACTGATCCGCGTGGCCCGGCCGTGTCGGAAAAGGGCTTGAGGGCGTCCAGCCCGGGCCCACTGCGAAGGTGTCGAGCCCGGTTCTGGCGCAGTGGCTGCGCGATGTCGTGATCGCCCATGCGGAGACCCAGCCGTGCGGACTGACGAATAGGCTTGGGATATGACGACCGCACCGATCACCCCCCAACCGACCGCCGACCTGGGAGACGAGCTGGGCATCGACATGGCCAGTTGCGATCTTCAGCTCACCCAGTTCGGGGGGCGTCCGGTATTCGCCGGAGTCATCACCACAGTGCGCTGCCACCATGACAACGCGCTGCTGAAATCGATTCTGTCGGAACCAGGTTCAGGCGGTGTGCTGGTCATCGACGGGGGAGGCTCGCTGCACTGCGCGCTCGTGGGCGACATCATCGCGGGGATCGCCGTCGACAGCGGCTGGTCGGGTTTGGTGATCAACGGGGTCGTACGCGACAGTGCCGCCCTGGCCACCATGGACATCGGCATCAAGGCTCTCGGCACCAACCCCCGCAAGGGCACCAAAACCGGTGCCGGGGAACGCGATATCGTCGTCAACTTCGGCGGCATCGACTTCACGCCGGGTGCGATCTGTTACGCCGACCATGACGGCGTTGTCGTGGTTCCTGCCTGATGTCGATACGGCGGCTAGCCGCGGCACTGCGGGGAGCGCCCGCACCGCTGGCAGCGGTCGATATGGACGCGGCCCGGGCCAATGCCGCGTCGTTGGTCGCCGCCGCCTCCGGCTTACCCATCAGGGTGGCCAGTAAGTCCATACGCAGCACCGCATTGATCCGGAAATTCCTGGAAATACCGGGTTTTCGCGGGGTGCTTGCGTTCACCCCCGCTGAGGCTGTGCACCTCGCCGACGCCGGGGTCGACGATCTGTTGATCGCCTACCCGAGTGTCGATCGGGGAGCCCTGGCGACTGCGGCGCGGCATCGTTCGGTCATCCGCCCCTTGATCGATTCTGCCGACCATGTCCGTCTACTGGCAGATATCGCGCAGGAGACGAATGCACCGATCCCGGTGTGTCTCGACATCGATGCCGGGTGGCGGCCTCTCGACGGGCCGGTTCATCTGGGGCCCAAGCGATCACCGGTGCGCACCCCTGAACAGGCAGCCACCCTCACCGACCTGGTGTGTGCTACACCCGGTCTGCGGCTCGCCGCGGTAATGGCTTACGACGGGCAGATCGCCGGTGTGGGCGATATCGTCCCCGGAAATCCCTGGTACCAATTGGCTGTTCGCGGAATGCAGGCCTCGTCGCTGCGTGATCTCGGCCAGCGCCTTCCCCGGATTCTGGACGCGGTGAGCGCGCGGCTTCGTGCCGCCGGAGCGCCGCCGCTGGAATTGGTGAACTCCGGCGGCACCGGCAGCCTGGCCCGTATCGGCGGGTTGGGATTCGCCACCGAACTGGCGGCCGGGTCGGGCTTCTTCGCTCCTGCTCTCTTCGACAACTATCGCAGCCTGCAGCTGGATCCCGCGGCGGCGTTCGCGTTGCCGGTGGTGCGCAAGCCGAGTCCCGAGCTTGCCACCGTGCTGGGCGGTGGGTACATCGCCAGCGGCCCTGCCGGGGCCAGCCGCGTACCGCTCCCGTCGTGGCCTACGGGTTTGTCCTTCGAGGCCTCCGAGGGCGCCGGTGAGGTACAGACCCCGTTACGGGGTGCGCGGGAACTACGGATTGGCGATGCGGTGTGGTTCCGGCACGCCAAGGCCGGTGAGCTCTGTGAACACTTCACCGAACTGCAGCTGGTCGAAGACGGTCAACACGCAGGTGCGGTATCCACGTATCGCGGCGAGGGAATGATGTTCCTATGAGTCAGTGGCGCAACTGGAGTGGTCAAACATCCTGCGCCCCAGGACTTGTGGTGCGTCCACGGTCCGAGGACGAGCTGGCGTTCGCCCTGAGACGCTCCGCCGGACGAACGGTAAGGCCGATCGGATCATCACATTCCTTCACCGAACTGTGCGTCACCGACGGCGTACAGGTCGACATCTCCGAACTGCGGCAACTGATCTCAGTGGACGAACACGACCGGGTGCGAGTCCAGGCTGGCATCAATCTGCATGAGCTGAACCGTAAACTGCTGCGGCGCGGGCTGGCGCTGCCGAACCTCGGCGATATCGACGTCCAGACCCTTGCCGGGGCCGCCGCCACGGGAACGCACGGGACGGGCCTGCGATTCGGCAACATCTCGCAGACCATCGTGTCGATGCGAATCATGACTGCCGACGGCATAATTCATGAGATCGACAGCGGCGATGAGCTGCTCGCCGCGCGGATCTCATTGGGCGCACTGGGTGTGGTCACCGAACTCACCCTGCAATGTGTTCCGGCCTTCCGTCTGCACCGGCGCCAGTCAGTGCGTGACCTGGACACCGTCTTGGCCGATCTGCCCACATTGCTGGCCGAGACTGATCACCTTGAGCTGTATTTGTTTCCACATACGCGACGGGTTCTGCTGCTGCAATCGACACGCACCCAAGAGGATCGGTGGCCCAGTCATCCGGTACGGCATTGGCTGGAGCGCGACCTGGTAGAGAACGGCGCACTCGGCGCGCTGATGTGGACGGCCGGGCGCCTACCCGTGGCTGCCCCCTACATATCCAGATTGGTCGCCAAACTCGCGGGTTCGAATGAGTCTCAGGATGAAAGCGCCGCGGTGTTCGCGAGTCCCCGCAAGGTGAAGTTCACGGAGATGGAGTATTCGCTTCCGCTGACAAATGCGGGTGATGCGATCGAGACCGTGCTGGCCACGATTGAACAGAATCGTCATCGGGTCGCCTTCCCGCTGGAGGTCCGCTTCACCCAGGCCGATGATGCGCTGCTGGCCCCGGCCTACGGCCGCGAGAGCGTGTACCTGGCAGTGCACCAGAGCATTCACGGGCTATGGGAGCCCTACTTCCACGACCTTGAACCCATCCTGATCGGGCTCGGCGGCCGGCCCCACTGGGGTAAACGACACACTTTGACCGCCGGGCAGCTCAGCGAGCGGTATCCGCAATGGCGGACCTTCCAGGAGGTACGCGCCCGGCTGGATCCCGAGGGCGTGTTCAGCGGTGCGTACCTGAATAGGCTCCTGGGCCCGGTCAGCCCCTGAACCAGGGCGGCGGCGTTGGGGAGAACGCTGAGTCGGAATCGATCACCGCGGGCGATACCGCGGTCACTTCGCTGTCGACCAGGAAGTCGGCGCTCCAGTCCGTACGGATGGGCACATCGTCGGCTACGGCGGGCCGGTTGTGTCGTCCCACGACGTTCTCCAATCCCTGTAATGACGGCGGCTATCTGGCTACGTACTGTACCCAAAACTGCTCAGTACCGGCGGGATGAGGGATTCCGCCCTCGATACGCTGCGGCGTTACTCGCGATATCTCTCCTGGCCCGTGCCGATGACCGCATAGACTCACTGGTTGTGGCCAAGCGATTGACTCGTTCTGAAGCCCAGGCTCAGACAAAGGCCCGGCTGGTGGAGTCTGCGACCCAGCTCTATTTGCAACAGGGTTTCGCCGCGACGTCGAACGAGCAGGTGGCCGAAGAGGCCGGTTACAGTCGCGGCGCCGTGTACTCAAATTTTCCCAGCAAAGAGGCGTTGGCACTAGAGGTCATCGACCGTCACACCGAACAGGTTCTGGAGAGCTATCGCACCACTCTCGCCGAAGGATCGTCAGAGGATCGCGTTCAAAAGTTTCAGGACTGGATCGAGCAATCACTCAGCGACACCGGCTGGGCCCTGCTGAAGATCGAGCTCGCCTTGGTTGCCCGACGCAATTCGACGCTGAACGACGAACTCGCTGCACGCGACAAAACCATGCTGGACCACGTTGCGGGTGCGATCTCGCAGCTGGACGACGACCTCGAACTTCCGGAGGCAAGCGTGCGTGACCTCGCCCGCCTCTGCGTCGCCATGGGTCAGGGAGTGGCCCTCGACAGCATCAAAGATCCTTCATCGACCACCGACTGGACGGCGCGGCTCCTGACCGCGGTGCAACGGCTGCTACCCATGAGCCCGATGCTTCCCATGCTGATCGCCGCCAGCACGGATCAGGCTGCACCCGAACAGAAATAGCGTTTTACGGGCGTCCACCGGTAGCGGTTCGTAGACAGCGAACGGCCGGGTGTCCGCGCGTGACACCCGGCCGTTCCGCAGAGAAGATCTAGCTGTTGACGGCCACCGGTGTTGTCTCGGTGGCGGCCTTCTTTCTGCCGAAGCGCATACCCTCGCTGACCCGGCTGCGCCGCATCATCCCGACGTCATAGGCATAGTTCTGCTTCAGACGCCACGGGTGCTTGTCACCCTGCTTGGGCAGCTCATCCAGCGCGCGCAACACGTAGCCCGGTGTGAAGTCCATGAACGGCTGCTTCTCGAGCGTCTCATCGGCCAGCTCGGGAACCGCTGTGACATAGCCGTTCTCGTCCATGTAGTTCAGTAGACGTCCAACGTACTCGGATACCAGGTCTGCCTTGAGTGTCCACGAGGCGTTGGTGTACCCGATGGTGAACGCCATGTTCGGGATCCCCGTGAGCATCGCACCCTTGTACACGGTCTGCGCGGGCAGGTCTACGGGTACGCCATCAACCGTCGGGATGACACCACTGAAGAATTTCAGGTTCAAACCCGTTGCGGTGATGATGATGTCAGCATCGAGATGCTTACCAGACTTGAGCTTGATGCCGGTCTCATCAAATGTCTCGATGTGATCGGTGACGATATCGGCCTTGCCCTTGCGGATGGTCTTGTACAGGTCACCGTTGGGCACCACGCAAAGACGCTCGTCCCACGGGTTGTACTTGGGACCGAAGTGAGTCTTGTAGTCATAGCCCTTGGGCAGCTGCAGTTTGGCCTGCTGCATGATGATCCGCCGCGCGGCCTTGGGGAACTTGCGACTGGCCTGGTAGCTGAAGATCAGCTGGCCGATATTGATCCAGCGGGCGATCGGATAGGCGACCTTGGCCGGCAGTATCTTTCGCAGACCGTTGATGATCGGGTTCTCGTTCGGCAACGACAGGATGTAGGTGGGCGAGCGCTGCAGCATGGTGATGTGTCCGACATCGGGCGCCATCGCCGGCACCAGGGTCACCGCGGTGGCGCCGGAGCCGATCACCACGACCTTCTTACCCTTGTAATCGAGGTCCTCAGGCCAGTGCTGAGGGTGAATCACGGTGCCCTTGAAGTCGGCGACGCCGGGAAACTCTGGCGAGTAACCCTGGTCGTAGTCGTAGTAGCCGCTGCAGCAGAACAGGAAGGAACAGGTGTACTCGACGGTCTTGCCGTCGTGATCCACCTGGACCGTCCATTGCTGGGTCTCGGTGGACCAGGCCGCTCCGACCACCTTGTGGCGGTATCGGACGTGTCCGTCGATTCCGGAGTTGGCCGCGGTCTTGTGCACGTAGTCGAGGATCGACGGTCCGTCCGCCAGGGTGCGGCTGTCGTTCCACGGCGAGAAGCGGAACCCCAACGTGTACATGTCCGAGTCCGACCGGATACCTGGGTACTTGAACAGATTCCAGGTCCCGCCCATATCGTCGCGGGCCTCAAGCACCGCATAGGTCTTGGACGGGCAGCGGTTCTGGATGTGCCAGGCAGCGCTGATGCCGGAGATGCCGGCGCCGACGATGAGCACGTCAAAGTGTTCGGACATGCCGCGATGCTACCGCTTACGGATCGGGGAGAAAAGTAAAGTTAGACCCTTGCGGTTGCACGCACACTGTGCCGCCGATACCGCAGGTCAGGACGCAGTCCTGCCGAACGCGCGGGCACGGATGTCTACCCTCGGTAGCTTGCGGGCAGCGACACCACGCCGTTAATCCACCCCGACCGGAAGCGGGTGGGCTCCCCGGTCGGCATCAGATCCGGAAGTCTGTCGGCCATGGCATCGAACATGATGCCGATCTCCAGCCGGGCCAGGTTCGCGCCGAGGCAGTAGTGAATGCCGTGTCCGCCGAAGGCCAGATGCGGGTTGGGGTCGCGCTCGATGTTGAAGGTGAACGGGTCGTCGAAAACGTCCTCGTCGAAGTTGGCCGACGCGTAGAACATTCCCACGCGCTGCCCCTTCTGGATCCGCACACCACCGAGATCGACATCCTGCAGCGCCGTGCGCTGGAAGGCGATGATGGGGCTCGCCCACCGGATGATCTCGTCAGCAGTCGTCTGCGGGCGGCACTCGCGATACAGCTCCCACTGTGCGGGGTTGTCGGCGAAGGCCAGTACCCCATGTGTGATGGCGTTACGAGAGGTCTCGTTCCCCGCGACCATGAGCTGGATGACAAAGTAGGCGAACTCCAGCGGGGTGAGTGGGCGGTCCTCGTACGCGCCCTGGACCAATCCGGTGAGAATGTCGTCGCGCGGATTCAGTTGTCGCTCTTCGGCCATCGCGTAGGCGTAGCCCAGCATCGAGACAGTTGCGGTGGTGGCCGTGTCTTTACCGATCGCCGGGTCGTCGTAGGCGAACATCTGGTTCGTCCAGTCCAGCACCTGTTGGCGGTCCGACTCCGGGATACCCACCAGATCCGCGATGGCATGCATGGGAAGCACCGAGGCGATATCGGACACGAAGTTGCCGCTGGACTTTTCGGCGGCCGCTTCCACAATGCCTCTGGCGCGCATCACCAGCCGTTCGTGTAATCCGTTGACGGCCTTGGGGGTGAACAGCGGAGACACGATGCGCCGCAGGATACGGTGTTTCGGCTCATCCATATCGATCAGCAGATTCTCGCGCTGGATATCCAGCTGCTCGGCGGTGATGTCCTCGTTGTAGCGCACCACTGTGGTGTTCAGGCTGTTGGAGAAGACTTCGTTGAGCCGCGATATCTCTTTGACGTCACTGTGTTTGGTCACTACCCAGTAGCCGTCGTCGTCGAATCCGGCCACTCCCCTGGGCTGGGCGTTCCACCAGATGGGTTCGGTCTTGCGGAGATACGCGAACTCCTCGGCGGGGATGCGCTGCTGGATGAGGTCCGGGTCGGTGAAATCGAATCCGGGTGCGAACGGGCATGTGGTCATCGCTTCAAGTACCCCTTGTCGACGGGAATCTGGGCGCCGGTCATGACACCGGATGCGTCGCCGGCGAGCCATGCCACCACCTCGGCGATTTCGGCAGGTTCGACGAGCCTGTCGTTGTCCACCAGTGTCTGGCTAAAGCTCTGCAGATAACCCGGGTACTTCTCGAACATCCGCAGCACCGACTCGTCGGCTGCCAGCGGCGTGTTGGTTCCGTACGGGTGGATGGAGTTGACCCGAATCCCATACTCCCCCAGCTCAACCGCCAGCGAGTTCGTCAAACCCACAACACCGAATTTAGCGGCCACATAGTGGCCGCAGCCGGGCATGGCCTTGATCCCGGCCGATGAGCTGACCGTGATGATGGACCCACCGTTGCCCGCTTCGATCATTGCGGGGACCGCTGCCTTGATGGTGTTCCACACACCGGTCAGATTGACGTCGATGACGTCGCGCCACTGGTCGGCCTCGATCTCCCACAGCCGCGCCCAGCTCGCGATGCCGGCGTTGGCGACCACGATGTCCAGCCGACCGAAGCGGGTGATCGCTTCGTTGATCACCTTCTGCTGTCCGGCGAGGTCCCTTACGTCGATACGTTCTGCGACGATCTCGCGGCCCAGTTCCCTTACTGCGGAGACCGTCTCGTCGAAGTCTTCGGCGGTGGTCGCCGGGTATTCGTTATAGGGCGAGGGCTTGTCACAGCTGTCGATGGCCACGATGTCGGCACCATCGGCGGCCAACCGGATGGCGTGTGCGCGGCCCTGCCCGCGCCCCGCCCCGGTGATGTATGCGACCCGGCCGGCCAGTGGTCTATCAGGGGGACTGTTCTGATCTTTTTCCATGGGAAGCCCTCGCTTGGATCGATGCCGGACGAAATGAGTAGTCAGAGAGTCGGGAATGCGTTGAGAACCAGTTCATTTCGCTTACGGTTTGGGGCCGGTAGTAGCGTGCCTCCCCCTTTGAGTTGACGAAGTAGGTGTTCAGTGGCGGTTGGCAGTCGGTCGCGTACAACCGGATCGCCTTGCTCTGATGGGCCATCCGCCGCACCCATGCGTCAAAGGCACGTTGGCGTACTTCCGCGACCTCTCGGCAGGTCCACACGGATTCGGCGATGACCCGGGCGGCGTGGCGCGCGTTGGCCTCCACCATGGCGTGCCATCCCTGCCCCTGGTTGCCCTCGGGTCCCACCAACACCCACCGGTTGGGCAGGCCCGGCAGTGCCGCGCCGCCGTAGGTCCGCATTTCGTGGTCGCGGTAGTACTCACCCAGGTCGAATCCGCCGCGGCCCCGCACGGTTCCGGGCCGGTAGTGCTCCGGATCCGTGTAGATCTCATATCCGGTCGCCAATACCAAAAGGTCGACGTCGTGATGGGTGCCGTCTGCCGTCTCGACACCATTCTCGGTGATCCGTGAGATCGGGTCGGTGATCAGTCGGACCGCTCCGGCGTCCACGGCCTGCAGGAAGTCATTGGACAAGACGGTGCGCCGTGCCAGAATTCCGTAGCTTGGCATCAAGGCCTCACGCAGAGCCGGATCGCGGACGGTGTCCGCCAACAGTTTGCGATACCACCTGCGCGCCATATCGTCGTATCGAGGAATCATCTTGCGCAGCAGCGATTCCGGTAGCAGCGGCAGCAGATGGAACAGCACCGCCTGAGCGGCGTCCATCGATCCGATGATCAGCGCGTTGACGACTGTCAGCACAAACGGTGCGCCGAGAATCCGCTGCCCGCGGGCCGAGATACTCGGGTTTGGTTTGGGAATGATCCATGCGGGGGTGCGCTGAAAGGTGGTGACCGACGCGGCAGTTTCCGCGACTGCGGGAGCGATCTGGATGCCGCTGGAGCCGGTACCGATCACCGCGACGCGCTTACCCGCGTAGTCGTATGAGTGGTCCCACGCGTTGGGCCGCATGATTCTGCCGCGAAAGTCGCCGAGGCCCGGGATGTCCGGGCCGGGTTTGGTGTCGATGTATCCACCCACGGCGCTGATGACATACCGGGCGCGCACCGTCGGCTTCCCGGCGACGGTGAGTTCCCAGTGGCTGCCGCCCTCGTTCCAGCGTTCCGCGGTAACGGCGCTGCCGCCCTGGAAGTGCTTGCGTAAGCCCAAGCGGTCCACCACCGACAGGTGGTAACGCTGGATATCGGCACCGTCGGCGAAGAGCTTGTTCCACCGGCCGGTTCGCGCAAAGCTCAACTGATAGAACAAGACCGGGATGTCCACGGCGAGGCCCGGATAGGTGTTATCGCGCCAGGTGCCACCGAAATCGTCGGCACGGTCCAGGATCACGAAATCGTCGATACCCCGCTGGCGCAGGTAGTAGGCGGCGGCGATGCCACCGGGGCCGGCCCCGATGATCGCCACTTGATAGTCGATGTCACTCATGCCAACCCACGCAGGATGAACCGGGAGAAGTAATCCCGCACCACGGCCGGGTCTTTCAGGTCCACGGAGATGGCGGGCAGCACCTCGATGCTCATCAGGGTCCGCATGATCCATTCGGCGCCCTCGGTGGCGTCGACGTCCTTACCGATCTCGCCGCGCTTCTTGGCCGCCTGCACCTGTGGCACCCAAAACTCCACCGATCGGCGCATCAGGTCGTCACCGCACTCCTCGAGCACCAGCTCCAGCACGTTCGACACGTGCAGGGTCGGATCCAGGCGGTCGGACCAGGCCCGGTGATCGCTGATGCGTACCGCCGCCTCGCCCACCTGCTCGGTCAGCGTGGCTTTGGCACTCACCGCCCCGGCGAACAGCTCGATGAAGGCGCCCGCGATGAAGCCGACAGCGACATCGATGGCTTCCTTCTTGCCGCCGAACCAGTTGTAGATGGTTCCACGCGAGACGCCCGCCTCGTCGGCGGCCGCCGAGAGGCTGAAACGCTGGATTCCCGAGCGGACCAGGGTCTGCGCGACGGCCGCGACAATCGGTTCGGGCACCTCACCGCGCGGACCCGCCGTCTTCACGAGCTTCACGTTTGAACACTTTGCGCGAATGTGTTCAAAGTGTCAATAGGCGATCAGCGGCCCTTACTGGTCCTGGCCAACAGCTGCTCCACGGGCCACGTATTGATCACTCGTTCTTCCGGCACACCGGCCTCAAGCGCACGCTCGCAGCCGTACCCGGAGAACTCCAGTTGTCCCGGCGCGTGCGCGTCGGTGTCGATGGAGAAGTCGCAACCGATGTTCAGCGCCAAGTCCAGCAGCCTGCGCGGTGGATCGCGTCGCTCCGGGCGCGAGTTGATCTCGACGGCAGTGCCCGAATCGCGACAGGCCCGAAATACTTCTGCGGCATCGAATTTCGATTCCGCGCGGAGGCCGCGCTCCCCCTCCACCAGCCGCCCCGTGCAATGGCCCAGCACGTCGACGCGCGGGTTGGTCACGGCGGCGATCATGCGGCGGGTCATCGCCGCGGAGTCCATCGCGAGCTTGGAATGCACACTCGCGACAACGATGTCGAGCTGATCCAGAAGCTCAGGGTCCTGGTCCAGATCGCCGTCGTCCAGGATGTCGACCTCGATCCCGGTGAGGATTCGCATGGGCGCCATCTGTTCTCGTAGTCCGTCGATCACCTTCAGCTGAGCACGCAACCGTTCCGCAGACAGCCCGTTGGCGACCCGCAGACGCGGCGAGTGGTCCGTCAGCGCGCAGTATTCGTGTCCGAGCGCCTTAGCGGTGCTCATCATCTCCTCGATGGGCACCGAGCCGTCCGACCAGTTCGAATGCAGATGCAGGTCGCCCCTGAGCGCTTCGCGCATGGTGCCACCGCCGGTGCCCGTGGCGCTGGCACGTAGTTGTTCGAGCGCAACCGGCACCTTTCCGGACCAGGCTTCGGCGACGACGGTCGCCGTCTTGGGGCCCAGGCCCGTGAGACTCTTCCAGGTCTTGTTGGCACCGTGGCGCTCTCGCTCTTCGGGGCTCAGCGCGGCGATGACGTCGGCGGCCTTGCGGTACGCCATGACGCGGCGCGACTCTTCGCGCGCGAGTTCCTTGTAGTAGGCAACTTCACGCAATGCCGCGACAGGGTCCACCCCTGGACTCTAGGCGCGCAGCGCCAGCTCCTCATCAAGAATTTCCGGCGGATAGTCCTCGACATCCGTCGACAGCATCGAAAAGTCGTCCGGCTCATCTCGCACCGACGCATTGCTGAGCCGCAACCAGCTGACGGCGCCGATCATGAAGCACAGGAACACCAACGGGTACCAGCCGCTCATCAGCTGGCCTATCCAGAACGGGCGCAGGTCAAGGAAGTTCCAGTACACCCCGCTGAAGTAAATGGTGGTGTGCCCACGGCCCGGCCGGTGCAGGGTCCACATGAACACCATCGCGAATAGCCCCGCCGCCCGCCAGGCCCAGCCGCTCGACCAGGGTCGCGCGGTAGTGCACGCCTTGGCGACAAGCCAGACGATCGCAGGGGCGAACCATACCCAGTGCGCAGCCCAGCTGAAGGGCGACACCGCACAACCGGTGAGCCCTACCGACACCACTGCCAGCACGTACTCGCCCCTGCGGTGTGCCCACACCGCGACAGCCATGCCGGCGGCAAGCACCAAGAGACTCAAGGAAATCCACAGCCACTCCGGGCGCGCGTGCGGAAAGAAGTAACGCGCCAAGAATCCGTTGATCGACTGATTGGCCAAGTGATCGATGCGGCTGATGTGCGCGGTGTCTCCGAGATGGCTCCAAAACCATGCGCTGTCGCGCGAGAGCAGCGGCCACGTCAACGCCGCGGTGGCGGCAAATGTCGCCGTCGCGATGGCGCAGGCACGCCATTGCCGGGTGAGCAGGAGGTACGGCAGGAAAACCAACGGAGTGAGCTTGATACCCGCAGCCAGTCCGAGCCCGATCCCCTGCCACCGTCCCGGGTTCGATCGCGCCAGATCCAGGAACACCAGCGCCATGAGCAGGACGTTGATCTGACCCCACCAGAGGGTGGCCTGCACCGGTTCGGCATCGATCACGACAACCGCGAGCGCCGTGGTCGTCACAGCCAGCTGGATATCGGCGCGGATGCCGGCTAGACGCAGGACGCGCCACGCGATGACTGTCAGCGCGGCGATGGACAGCGCGAGCAACAGCCACTTGGCGACATCGAACGAGGCCCAGGCAAGCGGCGCGAGAACCACCGTCGCGAATGGAGGGTAGACGAACCACGCCTGGTTGAGCGCCGGGGCCTCGTACAGCCTTTTGCCCTCCCAGAGGCCGCGTACTGCGGCGCGATAGGTATCCAGGTCGTAGCCGTTTTCGGTCAGTCCGAAGAACCGCGTATCGAACGGGACGAGGCCGTTGTGCAGCACCATTGCAGCTCCGGCCACGATCAGCGCACTCAGAACGGCGCCCCGCGGCAGCCGCATCTCCCCGCCCCAGCTGTGCATCGGCCAGATTTTACGGCCGCTGGGCCAGTTACGACGCGGCGCCGATCTTCGTCTCTTCCTGCCACACCGCCGCGATGTCGTTGAGGTCGAGACGCAATGCGGCGGCCAGCTGCACGACGGCACCGAACGCGGGTGTCGGGAGCCGCCCGGTTTCAATCTTGCGCAGGGTTTCCGGAGAGATTCCGGACGCGCGGGCGACATCGTCCAGCGGTCGGTCGCCCCGAGCGGAGCGCAACAGCCCACCCAGACGCTTCCCCGCGGCGAGTTGTTCTGCGGTGAGCGGCTGCCGAACCATGGCGCCGACTCTAGTCTTGGTATTTAAATACCGAAAGCCCTAAGGTGGTATTTAAATACCGTCCAGGAGGTTCGCGTGATCGAGTTAAAATCGCCCGCCGAGATCGCGCACATGCGCGTGACCGGCGAGTTTGTCGCCTCGGTGCTCTCCGAGCTGTCGGCCATCGCCGCGCCTGGCGTCAATCTGCTGCAACTGGAGCAGCGGGCGCGCGCAATGGTCACAGAACGCGGCGCGGTTTCCTGCTACTGGGATTACTCCCCCTCGTTCGGGCGCGGACCGTTCCGCAATGTCATCTGCCTGTCGGTGAATGACGCAGTACTGCACGGGCTTCCACACGATTACGTGCTGGCCGACGGCGACCTGCTGAGCATGGATTTCGCGGTGAGTATCGACGGCTGGGTGGCCGATTCCGCGGTGAGCGTCATCGTCGGCACCCCGGACCCCGAGGACATGCGGCTGATCGACACCACCCGCGCCGCCCTGGATGCGGCCATCGCGGCCGCTCAGCCGGGTAACCGGCTCGGCGATATCTCCGCGGCCGTCGCCGCGGTGGCCGAGGGTGGCGGGTATCGGATCAACACCGATTTCGGCGGGCACGGGCTGGGGCGGACCATGCATGAGGACCCCCATGTTCCGAACAAGGGGACGGCCGGGCGGGGAATGACCTTGAAGCCGGGCCTGACGCTCGCGTTGGAGCCATGGTTCGGCCGGGGAACCCATCGGCTGACCGTCGATCCAGACGGTTGGACGCTCCGGCTGGCCGACGGGTCTCGGGGCGCGCATTCCGAGCACACCATCGCGATCACCGAGGACGGGCCACAGGTGCTCACGCTACGGAGTTAAGCGGGATCGGCCACCAGCATCATCCGCTACCGCCTACGACAGAGACGGTTACGGATCGATAACGATCTTGAATACCGGGCGTGTTCGCACCTCGACACGCCCAATGGCTGTCGCGAGCAACGCTCAGTGGCTGAAGCGCAGGAGCTCTTCGGGAGTGATGAGTCGCTCGTTCTTCGCAGGGAAACTATGACTCTTCATGGGATGACGGAGCAGTGACCAGGCAATTCGGCCAACCCATGTCTTCGTAACGGGTGTGTTGGGCACGAGAACATCTCCTGCGTCGGCAAGCTTTCAGAACCAGGCAGTAGCATAACGCAAATTCCGACCTAGATCACGTGTCACACCGACAACAAGCAAACATGTCAGGTAACACGAGGTGAAATCGCCCGGAGCTACCGGCCCTCGCGAGCCCGGCAACGCCGACCAGGAAGCTCAGCGCTGTGGTGCGGCAGTCGGCTTGATCGGCGCGGGCAGCGCCGTCTCACCGGTCAGGTACTCGTCCACCGCGGCAGCGGCGGAACGACCCTCGGCAATCGCCCACACAATCAGCGACTGGCCCCGGCCCATATCGCCGGCCACGAACACGCCGTCCACCGACGTCGCATACGCGCCATCGCGCGCCACATTGCCGCGGTCGGTGAGTTCCACGCCCAGGTTCTCCAGCAGGCCCGGCTTCTCCGGACCCACGAATCCCATTGCCAGGAAGACGATGTCGGCCTCCAGCTCGAAGTCCGAGCCCTCGACCTTCTCGAACTTTCCGGCGTTGAAGACGACCTCGTGGGCTCGCAAACCGGTCACCTTGCCGTCCTCGCCGAGGAACCGCTCGGTGTTGACGGCGTAGATCCGCTCGCCGCCCTCTTCGTGCGCGGAGGCCACCCGGAACAGCGTTGGGTAGGTCGGCCACGGGTCGCGCTCGGAACGGAGCTCCGGCGGCTTGGGCATGATCTCGAACTGCTGGACGCTTGCCGCACCCTGTCGGTGCGCGGTACCCAGGCAATCAGCACCCGTGTCGCCGCCGCCAATGATGATGACGCGCTTGTCTTTTGCGGTGATCGGGGGCTGCCCGTCCTCATCCACGACGTCGTCGCCCAGCTGCACCTTGTTGGCCCAGGGCAAGTACTCCATGGCCTGGTAGATGCCCTCGAGCTCGCGTCCCGGAACCGGAAGGTCACGCCAAGCCGTCGCCCCGCCCGCGAGCACCACCGCATCGAATTTCGCGCGCAGCTCATCGGCGGTGATGTCGACGCCGACGTTCACTCCGGCCTCGAAAACCGTGCCCTCGGCCCGCATCTGGTCCAACCGCCGATCGATGTGGCGCTTTTCCATCTTGAACTCGGGAATGCCGTACCGCAGCAGACCACCGATGCGGTCTGCCCGCTCATACACGGTGACATCATGTCCGGCACGCGTAAGTTGCTGCGCCGCAGCCAAACCAGCCGGACCCGAACCAACCACCGCGACCTTCTTGCCGGTCTTCACCTCGGACGGAATGGGCTTGACCCAGTCGTTTTCGAAGGCGTTGTCGATCAGTTCGACCTCGACCTGCTTGATGGTCACCGGGTCCTGGTTGATGCCCAGTACACACGACGCCTCACAGGGCGCGGGGCAGAGCCGGCCGGTGAATTCCGGGAAGTTGTTGGTGGCGTGCAGCCGCTCGATGGCCTCACGCCAGTTTCCGCGGTACACCATGTCGTTCCACTCGGGAATCAAGTTACCCAGGGGGCAACCCTTGTGGCAGAACGGAATTCCGCAGTCCATGCATCGCGACGCCTGCGTTTGCAGGGCCGTGTGCTCGAAGTCTTCGTAGACCTCTTTCCAGTCGAGCAGCCGCAACGGCACGGGACGCCGCTTCGGCAGTTCGCGGGTGGTGTGGGTCAGAAAGCCGCTTGGGTCACCCACGAGCTGCCGCCATGATCGCCTCGTTCACATCGCCTCCGGTCAGCTCCGCATCGGCAATGGCCTCCAGCACGCGACGGTAGTCGCGAGGCATCACCTTGACGAAGGAGTCGCTTTGGCCGCTCCAGTCGGCCAGAATGCGTTGTCCGACAGCAGAGTCGGTCGCCGCTACGTGCTTTTCGATCAGGCTGCGCAGCACCTGCTCATCGTCAGGATCCAGCGCGTCCACATCGACCATCTCGTCGTTGAGGTTGTCCACCAGCTGTTTGGCCGGGTCGTACACATAGGCCACACCGCCGGACATCCCCGCGGCGAAGTTGCGCCCGGTCGGGCCGAGCACCACCACGGTGCCGCCGGTCATGTACTCGCAGCCGTGATCGCCCACGCCTTCGACGACAGCGGATGCACCCGAGTTGCGCACGGCGAACCGCTCGCCCACCAGTCCGTTGAGGAAGGCCTCACCGCTGGTGGCGCCGAACAGAATGACGTTTCCGCCGATGATGTTCTTCTCGGCCTCAAAGTCTGCCGGCGCCTCGCGGGAGGGGCGCACCGCGATGTGCCCGCCGGACAGTCCCTTGCCCACGTAGTCGTTGGCATCGCCGAACAACCGCAACGTGATGCCACGCGGCACGAACGCGCCGAAGCTGTTCCCCGCCGAGCCGGTGAAGGTGATGTCGATGGTGTCGTCCGGAAGTCCCTCGCCGCCATAGGCCTTGGTGACCTCGTGCCCAAGCATGGTGCCGACAGTCCGGTTGACGTTGGTGATCAGCGTCTCGAACTTCACCGGAGTACCGCGATCGAGGGCCTCGCGGCTCATCACGATCAGCTGCTGGTCCAGCGCCTTCTCCAGGCCGTGGTCCTGCGACCCACTGCAGTACAGGTCCTGGTTCATGAACGCCGACTCCGGCTCCGTCAGCACCGGGGTCAGATCGATCTTGCTGGCCTTCCAGTGCGCGATCGCCTTCTCGGTGTCCAGCGCGCCAACCTGGCCGACGGCCTCGTTGACGGTGCGGAAACCGAGCTCGGCCATCAGCTCCCGGACTTCCTCGGCGATGAACAGGAAGAAGTTCTCCACGAACTCCGGCTTGCCGTTGAACCGCTGGCGCAGCACGGGGTTTTGCGTGGCCACACCCACCGGGCAGGTGTCCAGGTGGCAGACGCGCATCATGATGCAGCCCGAGACGACCAGGGGAGCGGTCGCGAAACCGAACTCCTCGCCGCCCAGCAACATGGCGATCATCACGTCGCGACCGGTCTTGAGCTGGCCGTCGACCTGCACGACGATGCGGTCACGCAGACCGTTGAGCAACAACGTCTGCTGTGTCTCGGCCAGACCCAGCTCCCACGGCGCACCCGCGTGCTTCATGGAGGTCAGCGGGGTGGCACCGGTGCCGCCGTCGTGCCCCGAAATGAGCACCACGTCGGCGTGGGCCTTCGAAACACCCGTGGCGACCGTGCCAACACCGTTCTCCGACACCAGCTTCACGTGGATACGCGCCTGCGGGTTGGAGTTCTTCAGATCGTGGATCAGCTGCGCCAGGTCCTCGATCGAGTAGATGTCGTGGTGTGGCGGCGGGGAGATCAGTCCCACGCCGGGTGTGGAGTGCCGCACCTCGGCTACCCATGGGTAGACCTTGTGCGCGGGCAGCTGCCCACCCTCGCCGGGCTTGGCGCCCTGCGCCATCTTGATCTGGATGTCGGTGCAGTTGCTCAGGTAGTGCGAAGTCACACCGAACCGGCCGGAGGCCACCTGCTTGATGGCACTGCGACGCCAGTCGCCATTCTCATCGGGCGTGAATCGACGCGGATCCTCGCCGCCCTCACCGGAGTTCGATCGAGCACCGAGGCGGTTCATCGCGATCGCCAGGGTCTCGTGCGCCTCGGCAGAGATCGAGCCGAAGCTCATCGCCCCGGTCGAGAAACGCTTCACAATCTCGCTGGCGGGCTCTACCTCGTCCAGCGGAACCGGCGCGCGCCCAGTGTCTTCGGAGGACTTGAACTTCAGCAGACCGCGCAGCGAAGCCATCCGCTCGCTCTGGTCGTCGACCAACTGGGTGTACTCCTTGAAGACCGAGTACTGGCCGGTCCGGGTGGAGTGCTGCAGCTTGAACACCGTGTCGGGGTTGAACAGGTGGTACTCGCCCTCACGCCGCCACTGGTACTCACCACCGACCTCGAGCTCCCGGTGCGCCCATTCTTCGGGGCGCTCCAGGAAGGCCAGGTGGTGACGGGAGGCAACGTCGGCGGCGATCTCGTCCAGACCGATACCGCCTGTCGGACAAGCCAATCCGGTGAAGTACTCGTTGAGCAGCTCCGGTGACAGGCCGATGGCCTGGAAGAGCTGGGCACCCGTGTAGGAGGCCAGGGTGGAGATGCCCATCTTGGACATGACCTTGAGCACGCCCTTGCCCGCGGCCTTGATGTAGTTGCGGATCGCCTTGTCGCGCTCCACACCCGAGATCATGCCGCGGTCGATCAGATCTTCGATGGACTCGAAGGCCATGTAGGGGTTGACGGCGGCCGCACCGAAACCGACCAGTGCCGCCACATGGTGCACCTCGCGGGCGTCTCCGGCCTCGACCACCAGACCGACCTTGGTGCGGGACCGCTCGCGTACGAGGTGGTGGTGCACCGCGGCAACAGCCAACAGTGAAGGGATCGGCGCCATCTGATCGTCCGACTCGCGATCGGACAAGATGATCACCTGGGCGCCGCCTGCGATGGCCGCGGAGACCTCCGCGCGCACCGACTCCAGGGCGGTCCGCAGTCCCGCACCGCCCTCGGCAACCGGATACAGGCAGCGAATCACGCGACTGGAGAAGCCATGCGGACGCCCGTTGACCTCGTCCGAAGGGTCGAGGTGGATGAGCTTGTCCAGCTCGTCGTTGTGCAACACCGGCTGCGGCAGCAGGATCTGGTGGCACGACTCGGCGGTCGGGTTCAACAGATCGCCCTCGGGGCCAATCACACCGCCAAGGCTGGTGACGACCTCCTCGCGGATGGCGTCCAGCGGAGGATTGGTGACCTGCGCGAAAAGCTGCTGGAAGTAGTCGAACAGCATCCGGGACCGGTTGGACAGCACGGCAATCGGGGTATCGGTGCCCATTGAGCCGAGTGCCTCGGCACCCGTGCGGGCCATCGGCGCCACCAGGAGGTTGATCTCCTCATAGGTGTACCCGAATACCTGCTGGCGCAACACGATCCGGTTGTGCGGCATGTGCTGGTGCGGGCGGTCCGGCAGCTGCTCCAGGCGCACCAGACCCTCGTCGATCCACTTCTGGTACGGCTCCGCGGCGGCGAGTTCCGCCTTGACCTCTTCATCGGAGACGATGCGGCCCTGGGTGGTGTCCACCAGGAACATGCGGCCGGGCTGCAGGCGAGTGCGCTGCACGACGGTGGAGGGGTCCAGATCCAGCACACCGGCCTCGGAGGCCATCACGACCAGTCCGTCGTTGGTCACCCAAACACGGGACGGGCGTAGGCCGTTGCGGTCGAGCACGGCGCCGACAATGGTGCCGTCGGTGAAACAGACCGAGGCCGGCCCGTCCCAGGGCTCCATGAGGGATGCGTGGTACTCGTAAAACGCGCGGCGCTGCGGGTCCATGGACTCGTGCCGCTCCCACGCCTCGGGGATCATCATCAGCACCGCGTGGTGCAGGGGGCGGCCACCCAGGTGCAGCAGTTCCAGTGCCTCGTCGAACCGCGCCGTGTCCGAGGCACCGCGCGTACAGATGGGGAAGATCTTGTCGAGCTGGGCAGGATCGCCGAAGGCATCGGTCTTGATGAGCGCCTCACGGGCCCGCATCCAATTCTCGTTACCCGCGACGGTGTTGATCTCACCGTTGTGCGCCACCCGGCGGTAGGGGTGCGCCAGGGGCCAGGACGGGAAGGTGTTGGTGGAGAAGCGCGAATGCACGATGCCCAGTGCGCTCTCGACGCGCTCGTCCTGCAGGTCGAGGTAGAACGCCCGCAGCTGCGGAGTGGTCAGCATGCCCTTGTAGACGAAGGTGCGGCCGGAAAGGCTCGGGAAATAGACGGTTTCCTCGCCGAGGCTGCCCCGGCCCGATCCCTGGTTGCCCAGCTCGTGCTCGATGCGCTTGCGCACCACGTAGACGCGCCGCTCCAGGTCGATACCGGAGGCACCGGAGATGAAGAGCTGCCGGAAGGTGGGCATGGCGTCGCGGGCGAGAGCTCCCAGCGATGAGTCGTCGTGCGGAACCTCACGCCAACCCAGAACGGTCAAACCCTCTGCCTCGACGATCTTGTCGACGGCCTCGCACGCCGCCGCCGCGTCCTTGGATCCCTGAGGCAGAAACGCGATACCCGAGGCGTAGCTGCCCTCGGCGGGCAGTTCGAAGTCCACGACAGCGCGGAAGAACTTGTCCGGGATCTGCAGCATGATTCCGGCGCCGTCACCGCTATTGGG
The DNA here is from genome assembly GCF_001440135.1 of Mycobacteroides sp. H003. NCBI lineage: Bacteria > Bacillati > Actinomycetota > Actinomycetes > Mycobacteriales > Mycobacteriaceae > Mycobacteroides > Mycobacteroides sp. H003. The sequence continues at coordinate 40,014 of NZ_LJYL01000029.1, read as the reverse complement.
CTCGGCTCCCGCGGCACCACGGTGCTCCAGGTTCAGCAGTGCGGTGATGGCCTTGTCCACAATGTCGCGGCTGCGCCGGCCGTGCATATCCACGACCATGGCGACACCGCACGCATCGTGCTCGTAGGCCGGGTTGTAGAGCCCGGTCGCGGGGTGTGGCATGGCTGCTCGTCTCGTCTCCAGGGCCTCCCTGGGTGCACAGGCTGTATGCACCCGTCAATGCCCTCCTCGAAGGTGCCCCACAGACCGGCACGGGGTGGTGCTCAAACCCCGGGGCTGGCCCGTTGGCCCTTGTCCGTAGCGTCCTTCTCGGCCGTCTGCTTCGTGGGCTCGCGGCGATGAACCGCTTGCGTGAAGAGCATCCGGCTCCGACGATGAGGCACCCGCCGGACACCGTTGACCAGCGGATCTCGTGCCCCGACGCGACAAGTAATCAAAACGATATGTCAGGAACCCCGGTGGACGCCAACTCGGGTGGTTAGATGGCGCGACACCTTGCGGCGTCGTTCTCTCAACGTGTAGGTCAACGCCCGTTTCCTCGATAAACACCACCGGACCCCTTTACCAAACGCTGCGTCTTTTTTGACCCCCGTTTGGTGATTTACAATCTCCGCTATCACGTAAGCGCGCTCGGTGCGCAGGATTCGGAGGATGCATGACATCCGGCAGTGCACAGCGCAACAGCCTGGTGGTGGTGACCGGCGGCGGAAGCGGCATCGGCCGCGAGACCGCGTTGGCCTTCGCCCGCCAGGCGGCCCGCGTCGTTGTCGCCGATATCAACCTCGACACCGCCAACGAGACCGTCGGGCTCGTGGAGAAATTGGGCGGCACCGCCCATCCTTATGTCCTGGATGTATCCGACGAGAGCGCCGTGACCGCGTTCGCCGACGAAGTCTGCGCCACGCACGGAGTGCCGGACGTCTTGATCAACAACGCCGGCATCGGCCAGGCCGGACGATTCTTCGATACGCCGTCGGCGGACTTCCAGCGCGTGCTCAACATCAATCTCAATGGAGTCGTGTACGGCTGCCGCGCGTTCGGCCCCCGAATGGCTGCGCGCAAGAGCGGTCACATCGTCAACATCTCCAGTGCCGCCGCGTACACGCCGATCCCCGAGATGGGCGCCTACGCCACCAGCAAGGCCGCCGTGTTCATGTTCTCCGACGTGCTGCGCGGCGAGCTCGCCCGCGCGAAGGTGAAGGTCAGCACCATCTGCCCGGGCATCGTCAACACGAACATCATTCGCACCACGCAGTTTTCCGGTCTGTCGGCCGAGGACCAGGCCAAGCGCCAGCGGCAGGGCGCGGGACTGTACGCCAAACGCGGCTACGGCCCGGAGAAGGTGGCCAAGGGCATCGTGAATGCCGTCCTCAAAGGCAAGTCGGTCGTCCCGGTCACCCCGGAAGCACACATGCAATACCACCTCAGCCGCCTGGCCCCGGCGCTGAACCGGCTCTTCTGGGGCAGCCTTGGCAACAAACTCAACAAATAGGAGGACACCATGGCGCGCAACACAACTGAGGCCACCGGCCTGCACGTCGTACCCACTGAGCCCGGCGAGGTAGTGCTCCGGCCGCGCAATGTCCAGTTCGACACCAGCCACACGCCGCTGCACTGGATCCCCAACGAGCCCATCGTCTCGCATTTCATCTCGGCCTTCAATCTCCTTCTGCCGGAGGGTGAGCGGGCATTCGTCGACACCTTCACCCGCGCGTTGCCGTATGTGAAGGACGACAAGATCCGCGAGGCGATGATCGGATTCATGGGCCAGGAGGCCGTGCACGCCGAGACCCACAGCAAGGTGCTGGGCGACTTCCTGGAGAAGAACGGCATCAACGTCGCGCCCGCGATCACCCAGATCGAATACATCACACACATGCTGGAGCGCACCAACGAGCTGCGCAGCGAGAAGCTCCGGTACCGCGTGATGGTGGAGAAGCTGGCCCTCATCGCTGGTATCGAACACTTCACCGCCGTGCTCGGCGACTGGGTGCTCAACCACCCCTTCGAGAAGTTCAACGCCGACGCGGAGATGGTTGACCTGTTCCGCTGGCACGGCGCCGAAGAGGTCGAGCACCGCAGCGTCGCATACGACGTGGCCCGGTACTTCCAGATCCGCCGCGGGCACATGATGCTGACCTTCGTGCTGGCCACCATGCTGCTGGTGGGCGTGATGCTCCGCTACACCAAGTTCTTGGTGCGGCAGGACCCGTCGCTGCCCAACTACGGCGTCTTCGGCGTGCTGCGGCAGATGAACAAGGCCATGAAGCGGGGAGCGTTCTTGCGGTGGCGCGAGCTGGCCAAGTCGGCCATGGAATTCATGCGTCCCGGCTTCTCACCCGACCAGGTGGGCAGCACGGCACAGGCGGTGGCATACCTGAGTACGTCACCCGCCGCGAAGGCCGCGGCCGGCTACTGATGTTCGATCGCTTTCGCCGCACTCCGCAGCCCACCCCCAAGCGCAAACGGCCCTCGCTGCCGCCCACGCTGTACGGTACCCTGCCGGTGTCGCCCACGATCGCACTCGGCAGCGTGCTGTTCCCGGTCGCGGTCCGGGCCATCGGCGCCCTGCTGATTCTCAAGAAACCGCCCGAGAACCACGTCGACCGCACGCTGACGCTGGTGGTGAAGGACCGCTGGATCGAGGCGAAGGATCAGGACGTCGCCAGCCTGGTGCTCGCCGCACCCGACGGCGAACGCCTTCCGCCGTGGCATCCCGGCGCACACCTGGATCTACTGCTGCCGTCGGGCCGGATGCGGCAGTACTCACTGTGCGGCGACGTCTCCGACCCGTACCACTACCGCATCGCCGTGCGTCGTATCCCCGAGGGCGGCGGTGGCTCCATCGAGGTGCATGACGCGCTTCAGATCGGCGCCACCGTGTCGATCCTCGGACCGCGCAACGCCTTCCCGCTCGCGATGACCCAGCCCGGACCGCGCAAGCTGCACTTCGTGGCCGGCGGCATCGGCATCACACCAATCCTGTCCATGATCGCCTTCGCCGAGCAGCTGGGTAAGCCCTGGACCATGGTGTACACCGGCCGGAACCGCGATTCGCTCCCGTTCCTCAACGAGCTCAAACGCTTTGGTGATCGGGTCATCGTGCGGACCGACGATCAGTCGGGTCTGCCGACCGCCAATGACCTGCTGCCCGAGGTGGGCGAGAACGACGCGGTGTACTGCTGCGGCCCCGCACCGATGCTCGCCGTCCTGCAGCGGCGCCTACTCGAAATGCCTTCGGTGGAACTGCATTTCGAGCGATTTGCCGCCGCACCCGTGGTGGATGGTCATCCCTTCGAGGTACAGCTGGGCCCCGGTGGGCCGGTGCTCGAGGTGCCCGCCGATCGCACGGCGCTGGACGTCATCAAGAAGCAGCTGCCGCATGTGGCGTATTCATGCCAGCAGGGTTTCTGCGGTACCTGCAGAGTGAATGTGCTGGCAGGCACCGTCGACCATCGGGACCAGATCCTCACCGAATCCCAGCGAGACGAGGGACAGATCCTGACCTGCGTATCGCGCGGGGAAGGGCGCCTGGTTCTGGATCTGCCCGCCGAGTAACACCTCTGCGCCGAGGCCGAGGTTGTGGCGAATTTGTGCGAGACGTATGCGCCATAACCTCGGTCTGAGTGAGGCGTTTCCCCATCGGTTCACCGAGCGTTCATCGGTTCCCTGGAAACTGGCCCGATGCGCATCTCCCACGCAGTCATCGCCCTCACCTCGACACTGATCCTGGCCCTTGCTCCGTCCGCGGCCGCCGCACCGCCCTCGGACGCTCCCGAGGTGCCTGTCGGCGAGATCGCGAAGACCGGTGGCGCCAACCGTACGCCGGGCGGACGCGACGGCGACAAGGCGGCAGATCTGCGGAACTCGGTGCAGGGCCGCAACGCCAAGAACGTCATCCTGCTGATCGGTGATGGCATGGGGACCTCGGAGATCACCTCGGCGCGCAACTACCAGCACGGCGCCGCCGGGACCCTTCCCGGACTCGACGCGCTGCCCATCACCGGTGAGTACACCACGTTCGCGCTCACCAAGGACGGTCCCGAGAAGGGCAAGCCGGACTACGTGACCGACTCGGCGGCTTCAGGCACCGGGTGGGCGACCGGGACCAAGACCTACAACGGAGCCATCTCGGTCGACCTCGACGGCAAGCCCCTGGACACGATCCTGGAGATCGTGCAGAAGCAGGGATTCGCCACCGGAAACGTCACCACCGCGGAGCTGCAGGACGCCACCCCGGCGGTGCTCACCGCCCATGTCGTCGATCGGGACTGCAAGGGCCCCAAGGAGACCCTCGAGAAGTGCGCGGGCAACGCCGTCGACAACGGCGGCAAGGGCTCGATCTCCGAGCAGCTGGTGGCCACCCGGGCCGATATCAGCCTCGGCGGCGGCGGTAAGTACTTCGAGGAGACCATCACCGCCGGCGAGCACAAGGGCAAGACCTCACTGGATGTCGCCAAGGCCGCCGGATACCAGCTGCCCACCACTGCGGGTGATCTGAACAAGGTAGGCAGCCTGGACAATCCGGTGCTCGGTGTGTTCGCGAAGGGCAACCTGCCGGTGCAGTGGGACAAGGTGCCCGCGGCGGTTCCCAACGGCGGCAAGCTGCCCGCAACCACCTGCCGGCCCAACCCCGAGCTGCCCAAAGACCAACCTCAACTGTCCGCGATGACCACCAAAGCCATTGACCTGCTGGTGAACTCGAAAAAGGGGCAGGACAAGGGCTTCTTCCTGCAGGTGGAGTCGGCGTCGATCGACAAGCAGGATCACGCGGCCAACATCTGCGGTCAGATCGGTGAGACCATCGCGCTGGACGAGGCCGTCGCGGCGGCGCTGGACTTCGCCCGCAAGGACGGCAACACCCTGGTCATCGTGACCGCCGATCACGGGCACTCCTCGCTCATCGTTCCCGAGGACTTCGACAACCCCACCGCCCTGTCGGTCGCGGTGAAGACGGCCGACGGCGCCACCATGCGGATCATGTATCCCACCGCGCCAGAGGGGGAGTCGCAGACGCACACGGGAACGCAGGTGCGCATCGCCGCCTACGGGCCGGGTGCCGCGAACGTCTCCGGACTCACCGATCAGACCGACAACTTCAACACGATCGTCGGTGCGCTGCTCGGATCCAAGAGCCCCGACGCCTCGAACGGCCCGTCCTGGTGGCTGGCCGGAGGGATTGCGGTGGTGGCAGCCGCGCTGGGCGCCGCCGCCACGTTCTTCTTGGGCAGGCGCGGGGCCTGACGGCCACGCGCACCGGGCTCGAACAGCCGAGTGGGAACTTCGCGAGGAGAATCGGCCGGATTTCCTCGCGAAATTCCCACTCGATGCCCTGAGGCCTACGCCACCAGCCGCTTCGGGTTGTCGATCACCGAGTAGTCACTGGCGTCCCCGGAGATCACCCGGCTGCTTTCACCGTTGACACCCACCGGCACATCACCGGCCAGGGTGACGCGATGCATCCGGCGCCGTTGGTCACCGTAATCGGAGACGGCATAGTGCTGGGTGGCGCGGTTGTCCCACATCGCGACGTCACCGAGCTCCCAGCTCCATCGAATCGTGTTCTCCAGCCAGGTGATCCGATCCTGGAACATTCGGAACAGCGCTTGCGATTCGCTGCCGTTCACATCCAGAATCCGCTTCACGAAGTTGCCCAGCAGCAGCGCCTTCTCGCCCGTCTCGGGATGCACCCGAACCACCGGGTGGTGCGCCTCGAAATGCGTCGACCCGAACTCGCGCACATACTTGGATCCGGATCCCGCCTTGGCCAGCAGTTCGGCCACCTTCGCGGGATCTACTTGGGCGTAATCGAACTGGTTGTTGTGCATGGCCCACAGATTGTCCGCCAACTCTTGCAGGGCCTTGGGCAGCTGCCGGTAGGCCGCCACCGTGGAGGTCCACGTGGTTGTTCCGCCATACGGTGGCAGCTCCACCGCGCGCAGGATCGAGGCCTTCGGAATCCGGTCCACGAAGGTCACATCCGTATGCCACTGGTTGGCGCGGCCCCCCTCCTCCGAGTCGAGCCGCATCACACGCTCTCCGTCGAACTTCAACGTGGGGTGCGGCGATGTCGGTACGCCCATGCAGCGCGCGAAAGCGAACTGCGCTTCGTCGTCGAGGTGATGCTGTCCGCGGAAGAAGATCACCTTGTGCTCCAGCATGGCCTCGTTGATGGCAGCTGCCGTCTCGGCGTCCACTTCGCCGAGGCGCACTCCGTCGATACGGGCGCCGATGTTCTCGCCCAGCTTCACCACACGTACATCGCTGCTCATGACCCGCTCCTTCTTCCCGATAATTCGGTGTAGTCAAATGACTACACTCGCTCGTCCGCTACTGTACACACATGACTACACCCGAGGCAACGGCTGCCAAGCCCGTAGGCAAGGAAGAAGTGGTGGAGGCCGTTCTGAACGCCGCCGCCGAGCTCTTCGCCGAGAAGGGGCCCGCCGCCGCATCCATCCGCGAGGTCGCCGCCCGCGCCGGGGTGAACCACGGCCTAGTGCATCGCCATTTCGGAAGCAAACGCCAGCTGCTGGCCTCCACGCTGCAACACCTGGCCGACACCGGGGCCGCACTACGCGAAGCCGGGGCATCCGCTCCGGACCTGGAGGCCGCACATGATCTGCAGCTGCGAGTGATGGTGCGCTCCACGCTCGACGGCTTTCCCATCGAAGAACTCCAGGAGCGCAGACCCGGGATGGAGTGGCTACTCGAACAGATACGCCCCGGTCATGCGGACGAGCGTGAGGCCCGGCTAGCGGGGGCCCACGCGATTGCCCTGCAGCTCGGCTGGCGGCTGATGGGGCCCAGCCTGCGTGCCGGCTTCGGCCTGGACGACATGTCCGATGCCGATATCCGCGCAGAGGTCGCCGGGCAAGTCGCCAAGCTCGTTACACCCCAATAGATTCCACTAGGCGACGGGTTGCGCCTCCGGGAACACCCACTGGCCGTCGAGAATCTGCGGTTGCGCGCGGTACAGCCGGACCATGTAGTTCCAGCCTGGCGTGATCGGCAGGCAGTTCACCGTGGTGTCCGTGCACCCACCGAACTGCACCGTGGTGTCGCCCCCGGCTCCGCGTCGCGCGGTGATGTTGTTGAGTGAGTAGGCATTACGGGAGTTCGGCGTGAAGTACCCGTTCTTGTTGTAGACGGTGACCGACCAGAATCCATCTACCGGTACCTGTCCGACCGTCAGTCGATACACCGTGGTGCCGTCATTCTTGGCTGGGTTGACATCGAGGTAGAGGGCGTCTTTCTCGGGGTTGCCGCCCCAGGCCGAGGCGGTACCGATCAGATGGCGGACCGGGTCGGTGGTGTCCCTGGTACCGAACGTTGCCTTGGTATCGGGAAGTGTCGCGGCCAGCTCGAGCAGGCCTTCGCGCACCTTCTGTTGACTTGCACTGTCCCATTGAGGGATATCGAAGCTCCCGGGGCGTTCTTGTTGTGCCGTCACAGTGTCCTGCAAGGCATGGACCTCCGCGAGGTCCGCGGGATCACCCGGGTTCACCAAGGTCCGCACGGCGGCGGCTACATAGCGGGTTCCGTTCTGTTCCTTGGTGATTGTGTGCTGACCCTTGCCGTAGAAGACGGCCGGAACATAGTGATCCTCCGTGATGAGCTGCAGCGACATGAATCGCTGCCCCGGGTCAGGCATCGATATGGTGACCGGACCCGCGTCAAGGTCGAACACCGCCGACGAGTAGAGGGTGTCACGGTTCTGGCGGATTACCAGCTGCCGATCCAGTGGTGACAACTCCCGGATGTGATGGAAGGAGCCGAAGCCGCCATCCTTCACGATGTTGCCGAAGTACAGGTCCGACTCTGCCCGCGCAAAGTTGTCAGGGGTGACAACGATGGCGCCCTCGGGTGTGCGCCGCTCTGGGGACAACGCACTCGGTGTGTTGGCGGGAGCCGCCGACGGCGGATGCGCCGAGCACCCCGCCAGAACTGCCGTTACACCGACCATCACACCTGCCACAAGCCTGTTCATGGCATCGAAGCTACCCGCCGACAGTGCAACGAGAAGCGATTCAGCAGGTAGGGCCATCCTCGCCCGCGATGTCGCGGAGGGTCTGGAAGAAGTCGGCGCGCTGCCCCGCCGAGATGTCCGCGAGCAGGCGCTCTTCGGCCTCTCGTGCCAGCACGTCAGCCTGTTTGAGAAGTGCCGCCCCGGACCGGCTCAGTTGAGCGGGCCGGGCACGGCCGGAGTCCACGGTGTCCGGCCGTGACACCAGACCGGCGTCCTGCAGCGCCTGCAAAACGGTGTTCATCGACTGCGGGGTCACATCCGTCGCACGGGCCAGATCCGCATTGGACCAGCCGGGGTTCTTGGACAACACCCGCATGCAGACGTACTGGGGGAATGGCAGATTCAGGGGCGCCAACGCCGCCGTGATCTCCGAACGCAAGGCCGCCGAGACGCGGTACATCAACGCACCGAGCGGTTGCCATTCCTGCTCATCCATATCAGTCATGTTGACACAGTTACCATTCTCCCGCTGAGCGGCCCCGGAGCGCCCTGGACGGCATGTCGCGTTGCTACCCTTGATCGATGGCAGCAACCAGTTCGCCCGACGAACCGAATCTCGCTGCCACCAGCTGGACGATCCTCGGCATGCTTTCCTACGAGGAAGAGGTCTCCGGCTATGACATCAAGAAGTGGGCGGATTGGAGTATCAGCTACTTCTACTGGAGCCCTTCCTTCAGCCAGATCTATTCGGAACTACGGAAACTGGAAAAGATCGGGTACGCCACGTCGCGAGTCGATCACGACAACGGCGCCCGTAGCCGCCGGCTGTACAAGATCACGGCTGCGGGTATGGCTGCGATGAACCAGTGGGCGAACGAGACGCCCGCCGAGCCGCAGGTTCTCAAGCACAGCGTGGTGCTGCGCGTCATGCAGGGCCATATGACGGATCCGGCCAGGCTCAAGGAGATTCTCGAACGTCACGTCGAGTACTCCGAAAACATGCAACGGCGCGCGGCGCTCGATGCGGATGGCGCTGCGGCCCAGCCTGCCTGGGCGTACTCGCGCGTGGCACTCAAATGGGCCGAGCGCTACTACGCGGCCGAGCGCGATCTCGCGCTGATGATGATCGACGATCTTGCCGAGGCCGCGGAGGAATTCGACAAGGCCGATCCCGACGGCGGAACCCCTCGCCTCGTCCCGGGTTACTGGCGCGAGGTCGAAAAACGAGTTGATGCCGAAAAGCTTTCTAAACAACACGATTCGCCGGAGTAGCTACCGCACCGCCGCGTCCTGTGCGGCGATGTAGCCGTACACCAGCCCCTGAGCAATCGTGGCCCCCGCACCCGGATAGGTGGCGCCGAACGCATTGGCGGCGGTATTGCCGATCGCGTAGAGCCCCTCCATCACGGTGCCGTCTTCGCGCAGCACGCGTGCGCGCTCGTCCGCACGAAGTCCGCCGCAGGTGCCCAGGTCGCTCAGCACCATGCGCACCGCATAGAACGGGCCGTCATGCAGCGGCCGCAGGTTCGGATTCGGTGTCACGGTCGGGTCACCGTAGTAACGGTCGTACACGCTGCGGCCCCGGTGGAAATCAATGTCATCACCGGCTGCCGCCGATGCGTTGAATCGCCGCACCGTGGCCAGAAACTCCTCGCGCGGTATCCCCATCATCGGCGCCAGTGCCGCCAAACTCTCTGCACGATAAGCAATTCCGGCATTGAACCAGCTGGCCGGTATCGGCATACGCGGATACAGCTGTCCGGCGAAGACGTAGCAGTTGCGGTACTGCCGGTCAAAGATGATCCACATCGATTCCACCGGGTCGCCGCACCGCTCCCGCTCAAGTACACGCTGCCCAAACGACATGTAGTCGGTTGCCTCGTTGATGAAGCGTCGTCCGGTCTGGTCGACGATGAACGATCCCGGTAACGATCGCTCCGCCAGCATCACCTTTGGGCTACCGCCGGGCAGCGGCGCCACCGCCGGGAACCACCAGGCCTGGCTCATGGAATCGATTGCCGCACCGCACTCTTGGCCTATCTGCAGCGCATCACCGGTGTTGGTGTCGGCACCCAGGCTCATGTTCCTGCCGAGGGTCGCCGACTGGAATTTGTGCCGCATCTCCATGTTGTGGTCAAAGCCTCCGGCCGCCAGTACGACGCCTCGACGGGCCGTCACCGTGATCTCGCGGCCCTCGTGAGTGACCACCGCGCCGGTGACACGCGCGCCCTGGGTGACCAGACGCACGAGCGAGGTGTCCGTCCAGATCGGAATCCCCGCACGCAGCACCCCGGCGAACAGTCCCGCCGCCAGGGCCTGACCGCCCGCCAGGTAGCGCCGGCCCAGTACCGCCCCGCCGACTCCTTGCGCGACTCGTTTCACGATGAGCGGCAAAGCCTTACGAGGGAGCCGTGCCATCAGGTTCATCCACCGATAGTCGGCGCTGGTGACGGGCATCGGGACCGCAGGGGGCTTCATGACACCCGGTTGCAGTCGGTTTCGGTACGCGCCCAGCACGGATGCATCGAACGGGCGGCATTCGCAGGTACGCCCGACCGGGCTGCCGCCAGGCTCTTCGGGGTGGTAATCCGCGTAGTCCCGGCACCAGGTAAAACGCATCGGTGTCAGTCGCATCAGCATCTCGATGGTCGCCGATTCGTGCTCAAGGAACCCGTCGCTGCGCGCCTCCGAAGCGGTTCCCGCGACCACCGACCGCAGGTAGGCGCGTGCCTTATCCAGGGTGTCGCCCGTGCCGGCGGCACTCAGCACCGGACTCGCCGGAAGCCACAGGGCTCCTCCCGAGCGGGCGGTAGACCCACCCACGTAGTGCGATTTCTCGACGATCAGCACCGACAGTCCGCGCTCACTGCCGGCCAGCGCGGCGGCCATCCCCGTTCCCGCGCCGACCACCAGCAGATCGACCTCGGTGTCGGCCGCGACGGTTCCCGCCGGAATCAGCCCATGGGGTGCTGATGCCATCTGCATGTACCTCCGTCGAATAGGTCTGAACGCCCGCGAGGTTATGCCGATAGTTCCTCGCGGTAGCCGCCGATTCCCTCCCAGCGGGACGTCAGCTCTGCGGGCGACAACCGGTGTCCGGTGAGCGGACCGACCCCCTGCTGTGAGAGCGAAGACGCTGTTAGAACGGGTCCATGACGACAGCCCAGTCAGAGCCCGATCTTGATTCTGTGAAGGTGCGAAGCATCGAGGCGGACGCGGCGCCTACCCGGTTCGCCCGCGGCTGGCATTGCCTTGGCCTCATCAAGGACTTCGGCGACGGAAAGCCACACTCCATCAACGCGTTCGGTCAAAAGCTTGTGGTGTTCCGCGGCGCCGGAGGCAAGATCAGCGTCTTGGACGCCTACTGCAGGCATATGGGCGGTGACCTCAGCCAGGGCGAGGTCAAGGGTGACGAAATCGCTTGCCCATTTCATGATTGGCGCTGGGGCGGCGATGGCCGCTGCAAGCAGGTGCCCTATAGCCGTCGCACCCCCAAGCTCGCACGCACGGCGACCTGGACCACGCTGGAACAGGACGGCATGCTGTTCATCTGGAATGACCCGCAAGGGAGTCCGCCGCCGGCGGGCATAACGATTCCCCGGATCGAGGGCGCCGGCAGTGACGAGTGGACCGATTGGCACTGGTACACAACGATTGTCAACACCAACTGCCGAGAGATCGTCGACAACGTCGTCGACATGGCGCACTTCTTCTACGTACACGGTGCGCTGCCTACGTACTTCAAGAACATCTTCGAGGGCCACGTTGCGACGCAGTACATGAACGGCGGAACCCGGCCGGACGTGCCCAGCCCGGAAGGGGTGGAGATGATCGGACAGACCTCCGTCGCGTCGTACTACGGACCCTCCTTCATGATCGATGACCTGACCTACCACTTCGTTGGCGGCGACCAGCAATCGATTCTCATCAACTGTCACTATCCGATCGATGCGGATTCCTTTATGCTGCAATACGGCATCATCGTCAAGAAGTCACCGGCTTTGCCCGATGACGCCGCCACAGGCGCTGCTATCGCACTCGGCGACTGGGTGAAGATCGGGTTTGAGCAGGATGTGCAGATCTGGAAGAACAAGGCACGTATCGACAATCCACTGCTGTGCGAGGAGGACGGCCCCGTGTACCAGTTGCGGCGCTGGTACCAGCAGTTCTATGTGGACGCCGAGGATGTGGCCGACGAGATGATCGACCGGTTCGAGTACGAGGTGGACACCACTCGTCCCGGGGAGGCCTGGAAATCGCAGATCGAGGAGAACCTCGCGGCGATGGCCGGAAGCTCATCGTCGTGATCCGCGCCGATAATCGCCTGGCCGACTCACCGATGGTGCCGGTCGGCTGTCAGCGTTGCGGCGCAGAGGTTTTGGCGCGCAAGAGTAGCTGGCAGCAGACCAGCGTGCAGTGGAATGCCCAGGCCGAATCTCGGTGCCTTCGGCGGCGGGACAGCACCGGACTGTTCCTGGTGTGCCCGGAGCTGCGGGGCTCGATTCTCGATGCCGCACGCAGCGGACGACTACCCGTTCTCGCCGAAGAGTACGGCGTTTAAGCAAGCAACTCGTGGACATCGCGGCACAACCGCTCGATCGCGGCGGCGGCCAGGTCCAGACTCGGCATGGTCATGAAACCGTGAATGGCGTTGTCGTAGCGCCGGTAGCGCACCGCAACCCCCGCCTTCTGCAACGCCCGCGCGTAGGCTTCACCCTCACTGCATGGCGGGTCGTAACGCGCCGTCACCACCGCCGCGGCAGGTAGTCCAGTGAGATCTGCCCGCAGTGGTGCCGCGTAGGGATGTGTGCGCAGGGCGTGATCGGGCAGGTACTGATCCCAATACCACTGCATGGCGGCGCGGGTGTTGTAGTAACCGTTGGCATACCGCCGATAAGAGTCCGTGTCGAAATTCGCGTCCACCACCGGGTAGATCAGGATCTGGCCCGCGAGGGCGGGCCCACCCATATCGCGGGCCATCAGCGCGGTGACTGCGGCGAGATTGCCTCCAGCGCTGTCGCCGCACACGATGACGCGGCTGGGGTCTCCGCCGAGAGTGCGCGCCTGACGCACCGCCCAACACGTCGCCAGAAACATGTCGTGCGCCGCCGCCGGCCACCGATGTTCCGGCGCGCGCCGATAGTCCACCGATACCACCACGGCGGGCATCTGATTGGCCAGCCGTCGGCACAAGCCGTCGTGGGAGTCCTTGTCGCAGAAGACAAATCCGCCACCATGGGCGAAGACGAGGGTAGCTAGCGGCCCCGCCGCAACTGGTCGGTACACCCTGACCGGTATCTCACCATGAGGCCCGGAGGCGTACTCATCGGTCACCGAACGCATCGGCAGCGGATCGGCCGGTGCGGTGTATCGGGCACGGACGGCAGCGCGCGCCGCCGCTCCGGTCATCGTCTCGACGCGCGGAAACCCCTCGTTCAGCGATGGAAGCAGCGCCGCGATCTGTGGATCGAGGCTCACGCGTATTGCAGTGCGCGTGAGTTCGTCTCGCGCGGAGCAGAGGACGGGCCGCACCGCAGTGGCCGAATCGGCTGCAGGGTCGGCGCCACCCGGGTCGGGCCGTTCTCGACATTGCGCCAGATGCCCATCGCTGTCATGCGCACCGGAGCCACCAGCCGTTGATCGAAGGTCATCCTCGGCATCGGCCCGGATACCGAAACCGCGGCGACAGCATCGCCGATGCTTCCGATCGGGGCGGCCACGCAGCCGATGCCCTGCTGCAGCTCCTCACGGTCGAAGGCCACGCCGTGACCGCGAACCTTATCCAGCTCGGGCCGCAGCTGTGCCGCCGAGCCAATGGAGTAGCGCGTCTTGCGGGCCAGCGCGGTGAACTCGTCGAGCGTCTGGCGCTGGTACGCCAGGATCGCCTTACCCGAGGCCGTACAGTGCGCCGGCTGGCGACCACCGATGCGGGTGGCCAGGGCCGCGCCCATCGCGGCACCGATCTTCTCCAGGTACACAACGTCTGTGCCGTCCAGGATCGACAAGTGGACCACGAGCCCGGTGGCCCGATGCAGCTCGTGCAGCATCGGCAGCGCGGCCGCATGCAGCCTGTCCTGATGCACCGCGAGTGAGCCGAGCTCGACCAATCGCGTGCCCAGTTCGTAGTCGCGACCATCGCGTCGCAACCACCGCAGCTGTACCAACCGCTCCAGCATGCGATGAACGGACGAGCGCGGCAGGCCGGTGCGGCGCACCAGCTGCGCCAGCGTGAGCCGGCCCGGGCCGTCGAAGGCGTCAAGCAGCAGGGATACCCGATCGATGACAGCGCTCGGGGTCGCCGATTCGGCGGTGATGGTGGTCATGGTGCCCTCCCACGGCGTTGGGGTCTCGGTCACATATGACTATTAGTCATATACCTGTTTGTATCATGAGTGTGTCCGCCGCCACAACCCCGCAGAGCCCCCACACGCGAACAGACGCCCGTTGCGTCTGCAACAGGCGTCTGTTTTGCCGGAGAGAAGACCGGGGCTACATGGCGGCCAGCGGCTCGCTGCCCGACCAGTCATGGCCCCAGTAGCTATCAGCAGTGATTTCCTCTGCGGTGTAATACGTTTCGTCGACCCGCATACCTTCAGTACCGAACTCGATATCCCAGCCGCCAGGAGCCCGGACGTAGAAGGACACCATCTTGTCGTTGGTGTGGCGCCCCAAAGTGGAAGAGACCGTGGAGTCTGATTTCAACACCCGGTCCAGGGCCTGCCCCACGGCATCGAGACTGTCCACCTCGACCATCACGTGGACAAGCCCCGGTGCACCACCGTGCGGCGCGGGACAGAGCGCCAAACTGTGGTGGCGCTCGTTGATGCCCAGGAATCGCACCCGCATCGGGCCGAACTCCGGAGGCGCGGGAATGCGGAACGCTCCCCTCGACCGGAATCCCATCACCTCGGTATAGAACGTGAAGGCAGCATCCGGATCGGTGACCGGCAGCACCACATGCCCGAGCCCCTGAGCGCCGGTGACGAATCGCGCACCGAAGGGCGTGACCACCGGGCTGTGGTCCAGTACCGGGCCATGGAACACCTCGACCGTGGCGCCGCCGGGGTCGGTGAACGTCACCGCCTCTTCCACTCGCCGCGCGTCGGCCTCCTCGACGGACAACTGCTTAACCCCAAGGCCCGCAGCCTCCACTGCCCGCGTGACGTCGCGCAACGCCGCGCCGTCACGCACCTCCCAGCCGATCGTGACGACCTGATCCGTATCGCCGGGCACCACAACGATCCGCGCGGCACGTTCATCCATCCGCAGGTACAACGCTCCGGGGTCGGGCCCGCTGCCTTCGGCGAATCCCAGCACCCCCAGGGCGAAATACCGCCAACGGTCCATGTCCTGGGTTTGGACGGTGATGTATCCCAAGCTCTTCAGCATCAGATCATCGCCCTCAGCGGGCCCTGCGGTTCGATGCCCAGCGAGCTCAACGCCGATGCGTGAAACACGGTGCTGGGCACATGAATCGCGTGGGCGAGCCCGGTGTGCGCATCACGCCAGTACCGCTGCAAGGGCTTGTCCAAGCGCATCGCGTTACCCCCGGAACGCGAGAAGATCTGATCGACCGCCATCACGGCGCGCCATGCGGCGCGCACCTGGGTACGACGGCCCGCGGCCCTGTCCTCGAATGACACTTCCTTGCCTGAATCGACGATGTCCCAGATCTTGTCGACATTCGCGAGGATCTCCTGGCGGGCGGCATTGATATCGGCGGCGGCCTCCCCGATCGCGAACAGCACATACGGATCGTCCTTGACCGCGGTGCCCTGGGCCCCGACCCGCTCGCGCTGATAGTCCAGGTGCGCGGCCAGCGCACCTTCGGCGATGCCGATCACGGCCGAACTGATACCCAGTGGGAACATCGTCGACCACGGCATCCGGTACAGGGTGCCGGTCATGCCGGCGTTGCGCTGCGCGGTGCCGTCAATCACCTCGTCCCCGTCCATCACCCGATACGACGGTACGAACGCGTCCCTGACGATGATGTCTTTCGAGCCGGTACCGCGCAGCCCCACCACATTCCAGGAGTCTTCGACGATCTCGTAGTCCTGACGCGGCAGGATCATATGCAGCATTTTCGGTGGCATGAGGGGCTTGCCCTCGCCGTCACCGAGCAACGCGCCCAGGATGATCCAGTCGCAGTGGTCGGTGCCCGAGCTGAACTGCCACCGTCCGTTGAAGATGTATCCGCCGTCCACCGGCTTGGCCACACCTGTGGGCGCATAGGGGGAGGCCATCCAAACGTCCTGGTCCTGACTCCACATCTCGGCGGCAACCTTGGGGTCGGCAAAGGCCACCTGCCAGGGGTGCACACCGACGACCCCACAGATCCAGCCGGAGGCGGGATCCAGTGTGGCTGTGGCCATGACGGTTTCGGCGAACTCGCGAGGGTGCACCTCGTATCCGCCGTACCCCTTGGACTGGAGCAGCCGGATCGGTCCGGCAGCCCTGAGCATCTTGGCGGTCTCGTCGGGCAGCTTGCCCAGCTTCTCCGCCTCCCACGCCTGCTCACGTAGCTGGTCAGCGAGATCGTTGATGCGATCGATTACGCGTTCGGTCATGCGCTTGATAGTGCGCTCGCCACCCCATCCCCATGGGACGTTTTCCCGATCAGCGGTCCGTTGGATCTGATTGACCGGTCACCGGGAATGGGGGACCGGGGGATTGCGACACGGACCTAGCGTGGCCAACCGTGAAGGCCCTCGTTAAAAGCGTTGATGTGGTGGTGGTCGGCGCCGGTTTCGCCGGGTTGTATGCCCTGCAACGGCTGCGGTCACAGGGCCTGTCGGTCATCGTGTTCGAAGCAGGCTCGGACGTGGGCGGCACCTGGTTCTTCAACCGGTACCCGGGTGCGCGCTGCGATGTGGAGAGCATCGACTATTCCTATTCGTTTTCCGATGAGCTGCAACAGGATTGGGACTGGACCGAGAAGTACGCCACCCAGGAGGAGATCCTGAGGTACATCAATCATGTCGCCAACCGGTTCGGCCTGCGCCGCGACATCCGCTGCCGTACCCGCGTCACGTCGGCGGTACTTGACGAGGGACAGATGTCCTGGACGGTGCGTACCGACCGAGGGGACGAGGTGACAGCGCGGTTCTGCGTCATGGCCACCGGCGCCTTGTCCACCGCCAACATGCCCGACATCCCCGGGCGTGATGCATTCGCCGGCGAGCTGTACCACACCGGACACTGGCCGACGGCAGGCGTGGATTTCACCGACAAACGCATCGGGATCATCGGCACGGGATCCTCGGGTATCCAATTGGTGCCCATCGCCGCCCAGGCCGCCGGCGAACTCTTCGTATTCCAGCGCACCGCCAATTACAGTGTCCCCGCGGGTAATACCGTGCTCACTCCGCAACGCCGCGCCGAGGTGAAGGCCAGCTACGACGAGCGGCGGCGACAATCCCGGGCAAGTGGCGGCGGCTCCCCACACCAGGCCCATCCCAAGAAGACTCTGGAGATCACCGCCGAAGAGCGGCGGGCCGCGTTCGAGCAACGCTGGGATCTCGGCGGGGTGCTGTTCGGTAAGACCTTCCCGGATCAGACGGCCGACATGCGCGCCAACGACGAAGCGCGCGCCTTCTTCGAGGAGAAGGTGCGCGCTGTCATCGACGATCCCGCCGTCGCCGATGTTCTCATCCCGACGGATCATCCCATCGGCACCAAGCGAATCTGCACTGACACCAACTACTTTCAGACATTCAACCAGGATCATGTGCATGTCGTGGATCTGCGCACCAGCCCGATCGAGTCGATAGACATCGACGGAATTACCACCACTGCACAGCATTACGGACTCGACATGATCGTCTTCGCCACCGGGTTCGATGCCATGACGGGCTCGCTGAATCGGATCGACATCCGGGGCCGGGGCGGCAAGACACTCCAGGACACCTGGCGGGCCGGGCCGCGCACCTATCTGGGGCTCGGGGTCGACGGATTCCCCAACCTGTTCATCGTGACCGGCCCGGGCAGCCCCTCGGTGCTGGCCAACATGGTGCTGGGTGCCGAACAGCATGTGGATTGGATCGGCGAGCTGTTAGGACATATGGCCGAACACGGCTTCTCGGCAGTGGAGGCCGACCCTCGAGCCGTCGACGACTGGGTCGCCGAGTGCAATGAACGCGCCGCCTCCACCATGTTCCCGCAAGCCAACTCGTGGTACCTCGGCGCCAATATCCCCGGCAAGCCAAGGGTTTTCATGCCGTTCATCGGTGGTTTCGGCGTGTACGGGGCCATCTGTGCCGATGTCGCTGCCAGCGGGTACAAGGGCTTTGCCCTGAGCGGTAGCAACGCGTGACACGGCTGCTGGAGCGGGTTGCGCTGGTCACCGGCGCAGGCCGCGGCATGGGACGCACACATTGCGAGCGCCTCGCCGAGGAGGGTGCCGATGTCATCGCGATCGACCTACCGGGCTGCACCGAGCTGGCCGACACCGTCAAAGAGGTGCAGTATCGCGGCCGGCGCTGCGTGCCCGGCTTCGCCGATGTCCGCGATCCGGAATCACTCACCCAGGCCATCGATGCCGGAGTGCAGATGCTGGGACGGCTGGACATCGTCGTCGCCAACGCCGGAATCTACGAAAGCCTCGGCCCCTCCTGGGAGATCACCGAAGATGCCTGGCGGCGGTCGCTCGACGTGAATCTGACGGGTGTCCTCCACACCGTTCAGGCGGGGGTGCGACACCTGACAGCGGGCGGCTCCATCGTGGTCATCAGTTCCACGAACGGCCTCAAGGGCACCCCCAACACCGTGCACTACACCGCGAGCAAGCACGCCGTCGTGGGCCTGGCCCGCACGGCCGCCAATGAGCTGGGACCGTTAGGTATTCGGGTCAATACCGTGCATCCGGGCGCGGTCAACACGGGGATGATCCTCAATCCCGAGGTCATCGCTCGCCTGCGGCCGGACCTCGCACATCCCACCGAGGCCGACGCTGCCGAAGCCCTCGCAGCGCGCACCTTGTTGCCGGTGCCGTGGGTGGACACCGTGGACATCAGCAATGCCGTGGTGTTCCTGGCCTCCGACGAAGCGCGCTACATCACCGGCACCCAGCTGGTGGTCGACGCCGGACTAACGCAGAAAGTGTGATGAATCGCGTGACAGGACGATTGGCGGGCAAAGTGGCGCTGGTCACCGGTGCTGCCCGGGGTATTGGGCGTGCGCAGGCGGAACGCTTCGCGCAGGAGGGTGCCGATGTCATCGCTCTCGATATCTGCGCGCCGGTACACACCACCGTCACACCGCCCGCGACACGGGCCGACCTGGACCGGACGGCCGATCTGGTGGAGTCTCACGGTCAGCGGGTCATTCCGGGTGTGGTCGACGTACGGGATCTGCGTGCCCTGGAAACCTTTGTCACCGACGCGGTTACCGCATTCGGCGGACTGGATGTCGTGTGTGCCACCGCCGGAATCAGCTCGCGCAGCATGCTCACCGAGATGAGTGAAAGCGTGTGGCAGACCATGCTTGACGTCAACCTGACCGGCGTGTGGCATACCACCCGCGCCGCGATTCCACACCTGATCAGCCGTGGCGGCGGCTCCATGGTGTTGGTGAGCTCCATCGCCGGACTGCGCGGTCTCGTCGGGGTCTCGCACTACGTCGCGGCCAAGCATGGCGTGGTGGGGCTCATGCGTTCACTGGCATCGGAGTTGGCGCCGCACAAGATTCGTGTGAACACCGTGCACCCTACCAACGTGGATACCCCGATGATCCAGAACGACCATGTGCGACGGATGTTCCGGCCCGACCTTGAAGAACCGACTCGAGAAGAATTCGCTCACGCCGCCAAGACCATGAACATGCTCGACCTGCCGTGGGTACAGCCGCTCGATATCGCCAACGCCTCACTGTTCCTGGCCTCCGACGAGGCGCGCTACATCACCTCGGTCGCACTGCCGGTCGACGCGGGCAGCACGCAGCGGTAGCAGCGTTCGGCGGTACCGTCGAGGCATGAACGTGCTCATCTCGGCCGACGAACTCGCACAACGCCTGTCCGATTTTCGCGTTCTCGATGTGCGCTGGACCGTGATGCAGCCGAACGGCCGCGCGGCCTACCTAGAGGGTCATCTTCCCGGCGCGGTGTTCGTTGACCTGGATGCCGACCTCGCCGACCACTCGGCGACGGGCCGTGGCCGCCATCCGCTGCCCACGCCGCAGGCTCTCCAGGCCAGTGGCCGGCGCTGGGGTCTGAGCGACGGAGACGCCGTGGTCGTCTACGACGATTGGAACGGGCAGGCGGCCTCGCGCGCCTGGTGGCTGCTGCGTGCCGCCGGAGTTGCCGATGTCCGGATTCTCGACGGCGGCTGGGCGGCCTGGCAGCGCTTCGGAGGACCCGTCGAGACGGGAGAGGTTGTCGCCGAGCCCGGCGGGATCACCATTTCCTCGCTGGACGGCTTCGCCTCGGTCGACGCCAATGCGATTGCTTCCCAAGCGGAATCACCCGATGCCTTGGTCCTGGACGCCCGGGCGGCAGCCCGCTACCGCGGCGACGAAGAACCCCTGGATCCCCGCGCCGGGCACATACCCGGTGCCGTCTCCGCTGCGACTGCCGAGAACCTTACACCGCAGGGCACCTTCCGGCCCGCTGCCGAATTGCGCGAGCGCTTCGAGCTACTCGGCGCCGGACGGCACCCTGTCACGGTGTACTGCGGGTCCGGTGTCACCGCCACGCATCAGATCGCGGCGTTGGCCGTCGCGGGATACGACGCCGCCCTCTATCCGGGGTCGTGGTCGGAGTGGTCGAGCGATCCACAGCGCCCCGTCGCGACCGGGCCCGATCCGAGCTAGCCGATCAGAGCGCCAGCCCCACGGCCAGCGCGATAACCCCGAGAAGTGGCGGCACCAGCTGCTTGAGCGCGGCCGACGCCTTATCCGGCGACGAGATCAACAGCACCAGCCCGGCCGCGACCATCGACCCTGCACCGGTGAACACCAGCGTCGCACCGACCGACGTGCAGCCCCGTGCCCACAGCACCGTGCCGACCGCGATGGCGATCGCGAGGAACAGGTTGTAGAAACCCTGGTTGAAGGCCAGAGGTTTCGTCACCTCGGCCTCTTCGAGCGTGCGAACACCGAAAATCTTGCGCGTCTTCTCACTGGTCCACGTGATCGATTCCAGATAAAAGATGTAGACGTGGATGAGCGCGGCGATTCCGGTCAGTACCAGCCCTGCGATGATCATGCTGCGAGAGCCTATCCGTCTCGCCGCTAACGCAGAGCCGGCTCGGGCGTCATCCCGGATTCCGCCGCCTCTAGGGGGGCCTCTTCGCGGATATCGGTGCGCGAGTTCATCGCCAGCACCACCATGCAGAGCGCCGCCAGTATCGCGCCACCGCAGAGCAGCACGGGGTGTGTCAGCACCGGCAGCGTGTCGCTGAGCATCGTCAGCATCATCGGCACCCCGAAGCCCAGGTAGGTCAGCCCGTAGAAGACGGCGGTGAGTCCGGCCAGGTCCGTGGGCCCGGCGATCCGGTTCACCTCCTGGAGCCCGCTGACCAGTGCCGTCCCATACCCCGCACCCAGCACCAGCGCGGCGATCAGGACCCATGGGATCGTGAGCCGGTGCGCGGCAACGGCGGCCAGCGCCATCCCCGCGGCGACCAGCGCCAGCCCGATGATGCCGAGCCGCGCGGTACCCGGCCGATCGATCCTGGGCGCAAGCAGCTGTGCGGTGAAACCGCAGCCCAGGCAGACCAGACAGCACAACGCGGAGAACGCGATGCGCTCGCCCGGGAGTGTCGGGGCGATGAGCGTGGGCAGCACCGCGTACGCCACCGCCGCCGAGCCGAACACCCAGGGCGCCAAAGGCATCACAACGAACAGGAAGCGGCGACGGCGCGCGGCAGGGATCTTCAGATCGTCCACCAGCCGGCCCGGCGCGCGCTCGGCCGCAGATTCCGGAACCGAAAGTGCCAGTACCGCACCGGGAATTGTGATCGCGATGTTGACCAGGAACGCCAGGTGCTGTGGCCAGGGGCCCCACTGCGCCAACGCTCCGGCCACGGCCGCGCCGAGCGCGAATCCCGCGGTCAGGCTCATGGCTCCGCGCCGCGCACCGGCGCCGATCCGGTCAAACGGGGGAGCCGACAGTTCCTTGACCCATGAGCTTCCTGCGGCCATGGCCAGGCCCAGCGCGATACCGGAGAACACCCGCCCCGTGAAGAGCAGCGCGAAATGCTGTGCCCCCAGGGCCAGCACCAGGGACCCCGCCATCGAGATGAACGGGGCCGGCAGCATCACCGCACGTCGGCCGTAACGGTCCGAAAGTGGTCCGCCCAGGAAGAGCGCCGGGATGATGCCCAGCACGTAGGCGAACAACAGTGTGTCAACGGATGCGGCAGATTGCCCGGCCTGCCGATACATCACCAGCAGCGGGGTGAACTCATTACCGCCCCAGGCAATTCCGAACATCGCGAGGGCCACCCGCTGCCATGGCGCCAGCAGTCGGCTAGTCACGCTCGGTCACCACTTTCATGTGCTCCACCAGCTCGACGCTGAAGCGTGCCGCGTCGCCCGCCGCGAGCGCGTCCACCAGCGCGCGGTGCCCGGCAACCGAGCGTGCGACCCGCACCGGGTCTACCCCGATGGCGGCCGCCGCCATTCGGCGCTGACGCTCGCGCAGGCTGTCGTAGAAGTTCTCCAGCAGTGGGTTTCCGAGCTTGGCCACGATCGCGCGGTGGAAGTCCACGTCTGCGGCGGCAAAACCTGCGGCATCGCCCTGCGCGGCACGCCCCAATTGCACCTCGATGAGTGCTGACAGGTCTGACAGCAGTGCCGGAGATGCGCCTCGTTCGGCAATGCGCGCCGCGGCAGCACTCTCCACGACGCGACGCGCGTCGACGACGTGTCGGCGTTCCTCCGGGGTGATAGGCACGACCAGCGCCCCGCGCTTGGGATAGAGCCGCAGCCAGCCTTCGGTTTCAAGCCTCAGGAAGGCTTCCCGCACGGGAGTGCGGCTACACCCCATCCGCGCCGAGATCTCTCCTTCGCTCAGCAGCTCACCGCCGGGGATATCGCCGCTGAGGATGCGCTCCTTTACCGAGCGATATGCCTCTTCACTTGCGGAGATGGCAACTGTTCGAATAATAGACACAACTTGTATCTAAGATGATGGCGATAGCTATAGCAAACCGAAAAACACACTTCACGGGGTGTTCAGCGTCACGTTGAGCCGGTGATCGATGCCACCGTCACCGCAGACGCACCGCCTCGCTAGCGGGCCGCCTGCTCGTCGGCGATCCGCTTGTCCAGCTTTGCGTCGAACGTGTTGGCAAGCGCCGTGCACGCCGTCGGGTCAATCATCGGATTCGGGTCACGTTGCGCCGCGAGCCTGTTCAGCTTCGTGATGTCGTCGGCTTGTTCGGGGTGCACGGAGAACAAGATGTCGCAGGGCAGCGCGCGCACCGTCTGAATGCTCTGCCGGAACCTCGAGACGTGACCGGGCGCAAAACGGTAGTTACCGGTGGCGACAGCATTGAGGCTATCGGCGTAGACCATGTCCAGGCACCGGCCTCCCTCGCACGATTTCCAGGTCCAGCTGACACCGCCGGGTGTGTGACCCGGCGTGAAATGCGCTGTCACCGCGACATTTCCGAGCTTCAGCACCTCCCCATCGGCTATCTCCCGCACTCGTTCAACGGCAGGGAAGGCTGCATTCGCGGTATCGGAGGCCTGCGGATCATCGGCGGACACGTGCCCGGCGCGCAGCGACTGTGCACCGATAGGGCTCGATACCGCGGTGGCACCACTGTCATGAACCACCGCGGCGATACCGCCGGCATGGTCGACGTGAGTATGCGAGGACAACACGTACTTCAGGTCCTCGACGGCGAAACCAAGCGTGCGGATGTTGTCCTCCACCTGGGGCGCCGACTGCGGCATGCCCACGTCCAGAAGAATGAGGCCCTCGTCGGTCCGAATCAGTACCGAACTGATGCCCTCGGTCCCGACGTAGTAGGTGTCACCGTGCACACGGATGGGCGCACGCGGCTGCGTCCAGATCGGGTCTCCCGCCACCGGCGCGGTCAGCGAGTTCCCATGTTCGTGCTGTTCGGGCCCCTGCGGCGAGGCGGTACAGCCCGCGACAAGGGCGGCGAGAGCGGCGGCGGCGAGCAGTTTCACGATCTCCATGCCTACCACCTCACCGAACACCCGAGCACGCGGATTTAGACGCGTGCTTCGATAACACCATGCAACGCACTATCTACACCGAGGACCACGACGCGTTCCGGGAGTCCGTGAAGACATTCGTGCAGCGCCACGTCGAGCCGCGCGCCGAGAACTTCATCGAGCAGCGCTACATCGACCGCGAGCTGTGGCTAGAGGCCGGCAAGCAGGGCTACCTGGGGCTCGACGTGCCCGAGGAGTTCGGCGGCAGCAGTGCCGGCGACTACCGCTACAACGCGGTTCTGCAGGAGGAGCTGTCGCGCTCCAGCGCCGCACTGGCCTCCTCGATGTCCATCCACTTCGACATCGTCGCCCCCTACCTGGTCGAGCTGACCACCGATGAGCAGAAGCAGCGCTGGCTGCCGAAGTTCTGTAGCGGCGAGATGATCACCGCCATCGGCATGACCGAACCGTCGGGTGGCTCCGATCTGGCAGCCCTCAAGACCACCGCGGTCAAGGACGGTGACGACTGGGTCATCAACGGCTCCAAGACGTTCATCACCAACGGCGCGCGTGCCGATCTCGTCGTCGTCGCCGCGCGCACCGCACCCGAGCTCAAGGCCAAGGGCATCACCTTGTTCGCCGTCGAAGAGGGCATGCCCGGCTTCGAGCGCGGCCGCAAGCTGGACAAGGTGGGCCAGCCCGAGGCCGATACCGCCGAACTGTTCTTCACCGATGTGCGGGTGCCCGCCGAGAACGTGATCGGCGAGGTCAACCAGGGATTCATCTCCATGATGCAGCGCCTGCCCCAGGAGCGGATGGGCTGTGCGGTCGCCAACATCGCCCACGCGGCCGCCGTGCTGGAGGAGACGATCGAGTACGCCAAGGAGCGCAAGGCGTTCGGTCAGCAGATCGGCAGCCTGCAGTACAACAAGTTCCTCATCGCCGAGCTCGTCACCAAACTCGAAGCGGCGCAGGTGTATGTCGATCAGGGTGTGCTCGCGCACAGCAAGGGCGAGCTCTCGGCGATCGATGCCGCGAAGGCCAAGTGGTGGTCCTCTCAGGTGCAGAACGAGGTCATCGACGCCTGCGTGCAGCTGCACGGTGGCTACGGCTACATGAAGGAATACCGCGTCGCACGGGCCTGGATGGACGCGCGCGTCACCAAGATCTGGGCCGGTTCCAACGAGATCATGAAGGAGCTCATCGGTCGCGACCTGGGCTTCTGATCCGACCCCGCCCGGGCCGCTACCGTCGAATGGGAATCTGGCGAGGCGTTTGGCCGGAATTTCCTCGTGAGATTCCCACTCGGTGAAAGGGCATCATGACTGACGACGGACGCATACGGGTTCCAGCCGACCTGGACTCGGTGACGAACATCGGCAGCGGCGATCAGGCCGAGGACCACTCCGAGATCGATCCCGCCGCCGTTGAGCGCATTTGGCAGGCGGCCCGGCACTGGTATCAGGCGGGCATGCACCCGGCGATCCAGGTGTGTTTGCGGCACAAGGGAAAAGTGATCCTCAACCGTGCCATCGGGCACGGATGGGGTAACGCGCCCACCGATCCCGCCGACGCCGAGAAGATCCCCGTCACCACCGACACACCGTTTTGCGTGTACTCGGCCGCCAAGGCCGTCTCGACGACGGTGATGCATCTACTCATCGAACGCGGAGCGCTCTCGCTCGACGCCCGTGTCTGCGAGTACCTGCCCACCTTCACCAGCCGCGGCAAGGATCGCATCACCATCCGCCACGTGCTGACGCACAGCGCGGGCATCCCGGTGCCCACCGGACCCCGGCCGGATGTCACCCGGATGGATGACAGTGAGTACACCCGCGAACAGCTCGGCCAGCTGCGCCCGCTTTACCGTCCCGGCCTGGTGCACATGTATCACGCACTAACCTGGGGGCCGTTGGTGCGCGAGATCGTGCTCGGTGCGACCGGTAAGAGCATCCGCGACATCCTTGCCACCGAAATCCTTGATCCCCTTGGGTTCCGGTGGACCAACTACGGTGTGGCCCCGGAGGATGTGCCGTTGGTGGCGCCGAGCCATCCCACCGGTAAGCCACTGCCCGCGCCCATGCGCGCGGCCTTCCGGGCGGTGGTCGGCGGGACGATGCACGAGATCATCCCGATGTCGAACCAGCCCTTCTTCCTCACCGGCGTGGTGCCGTCGTCCAACACCGTCTCCACCGCGAACGAACTGTCCCGATTTGCCGAGATCCTCTGCCGGGGTGGCGAACTCGATGGGGTACGGATCATGTCCCCCGAGACCATCCGGGCCGCGGCGGCACCGGCCCGGCGCCTGCGGCCGGACATGGCAACCGGCGGCATGCCGATGCGCTGGGGGACCGGATACATGCTGGGCTCCAAGCGGTTCGGACCATTCGGGCGCAACTCGCCTGCGGCGTTCGGGCATACCGGGCTGGTGGACATCGCCGTGTGGGCGGACCCCGCCCGTGCGCTATCCGTCGGTGTGGTCAGCAGCGGCAAGCCGGGTAACCACAAGGAAGCCAAGCGCTACCCGGCCCTGCTGGACCTCATCGCCGCGGAGGTACCGCTCGTCTCCTGATGTTTCAGCACGCGTTTACGGGGTACACCTCGCGTGGATCGGGGAAGCAAGAACTGCCCCAGCGAAGGAAACATCGACATGACGCTCTCCCACACCCGCATTCGCCGTGCCACCAGCACCGCCGGTGTGCTCGGGTTCATCACCGCGACGGCCCTATTGCCCACGGCGTCGGCCGCGCCGGACTGTAGCCGCGAGAGGCTCTCCGACACCGTCGGCTCCACAACGATCGCCGCCCGCGGATACCTCGACAATCACCCCGGTGCACGGGCGGTGCTCGACGCCGCGCCCGACCAGCCGCGCGCCCAGGCCGCCGCGAACATCCGCGCGTACTTCACCGCCAACCCCGCCGAGTACCACGAGCTGCGCGGCATCCTGGCCCCGATCGGTGCTGCCCAGCGCGAATGCAATGTCACCGTGCTGCCGCCGGGCCTGGCCTCCGCGTACGACGAGTTCATGGCCGGCTGAGCTCGGCTAAAGCTCCAGGCCGAGCAACGCGTTCTCGATCAGCTCGGGCAGGGCCGGGTGTATCCAGTACTGACCTCGCGCCATCTCGCGCACCGGTATCGAGAAGCTCATCGCAGTGATCAGTGATTGGATCAACGCCGACGCCTGGTAGCCGACGATGTGCGCGCCAACCAGCAGCCCTGTCGACCGGTCGGCGACCAGCTTGCACAGCCCCTCGGTGTCCTCCATCGCCCATCCGTACGCGATGTCGCCATATGTCTGCACCTTGACCGCCACGTCGATCCCGCGTTGCCGCGCCTGGTCCTCTGACAACCCCACCGATGCCACCTGCGGACGGCTGAACACCGCGCCGGGGACAAACCGGTGATCGCTGGCGGTAGTCGGGGAATCCCAGCCGGACAGCAGATTCGCCTGTACCACCCGCGCTTCGTGATTGGCCACGTGCTTGAGCAGATAATGCGAACTCACATCGCCGAGGGCGTAGATGCCGCGCACCGGTGTGCGCTGGTACTGGTCGACCGGCACCCGGCCCTGCTCGTCGAGCGCCAGTCCCGCCGCGGACACGTTCAGCTGATCACCGTTGGGGGTGCGTCCGGTGGCGACCAGCAGCACATCGCCGGTCACCGTTGATCCGTCGGTGAGGTCCAGTTCGACACCGTCACCATCGATCTCGCGAGCGGCCACCACTTCTGTGTTCAGCCGCACATCCCACCGCGCCGACACCACATCGGTGAAACGCTGCGCGATCGTCTCATCCTGCGCGCGCAACAGCCGCGGGCCGCGCGCGATCACCGTGACCGCCGAGCCCAAGCCACTGAAAACGTGCGCGAACTCGGCGGCGATGAAGCCACTGCCCACGATCACCACCCGCTCGGGTAACTCCGGTAGACGCATGATGTCGTCGTTGGTGTGAAAGGCCACGCCGCTGTCGGTGATCACCGGCGGGATGACCGGACGTGAACCCGCGGCGATGACCAGCTGCCGGGCCTCCAGGATCGTGCCGTCCGCCAGCTGGAGTCGATGGATCGGGTCGCCGTCGGTATCGGTGCCCGGCGCCATGAATCGCGCTTCTTGCTGAAAGACCGTGATGTTGGGGCAGTCCTCGACGCGGTAGCGCAACCCACCCGCCGCGATCGGGTCGATCCTGCCGAAGACGCGTTCACGGATCTCGGCCCAGCGAGTTCCCCGCACCGAGCTGTCCACACCGAGCCGCGAGCCGTCACGGGCCTCGTCGGCCAGGTCTGCGGGGTAGACGAACATCTTGGTGGGTATGCAACCGACATTCAGGCAGGTGCCACCGTAGGCGCCCGCGTACACACCGCGATCGACGATCGCGATCTTCTGGTCCGCGAAGCGGTCATCGGGCAACGAGTTTCCGCTGCCGGAACCGATGATGACGAGGTCGTACACCTGTTCTCCATCCGTTGAGGGCGCGCTCTCTCGGTGCCGAGCGTTCGCCCCTTACGCTGCCATATCGGCCGGCACCGTGACGCACACCCGGGTACCGGCGCCCGGCGCCGACGTGATCGCGACATCGCCGCCCGCGGCGTTGATGGGAACCGTCAGCGAGGCCAGCCCGATGTGCCCGTCGGCGACCGACGCGGACAGATCACGCGGATCGAAGCCCTTGCCGTCATCGGCGACCACCAGCGTGAGGAGATCGTCATCTCGAGCCAGCTCGACGTGAATGTTCTTGGCACGTCCATGCTTCACCGCATTGGTCAATAGCTCTTTGACCGCGCGATACACCAGCGGCTGGGCCGGGGGACTGCCCACTTCCTGCAGCTCAGTGCTGACCTCGACGGTGCCCCGCGCCGCGTACTGTCGGCCGAGCTCACGAACCGCCGCCGTCAATCCCAGCTCGGCGAGCACCTGCGGATGCAGGGCCGACACCGCGCCGCGCAATTCCGCTGCCGTGTCGCGCAACGACGCATGCACCGCCACCAACACCGGATCAGGTTGTCGTTCAAGAACTTCCTCGATTTCCAGGCGTGCCGCCAGCAGATTCTGCAGCGGGCCGTCATGCAAGCGCTCGGCGACTTCGCGGTTGTGCCGTTCCTCGGCGCGCATCGCTTCCAGCACCAGCTGCTCGCGCGTGCGCAAGAGCTGCTCGACGTGTTCGGAGCGGCGTTTGAGCACGAAGCACATTCCGGCGGTCGCAGCGGCCAGCCACAGCAGTGTCACAACGGTGAGGTACTCGTCGCCGGGAATACCGTCGATATTGCCACTCCTGGTGTAGAACACCAGAACACCCAAATACCCTGCAGCGGTGATGGTTCCGAGGACAGCCGTCACAGCCGGACGCTCTTGGAAGGCCACCGAAACGGGAAGCAGGAAGAACACCGGGAGTAATTCCGACGTGCCGTAACCGGAGGCCACACACAGCGCCACCACGGCGGCGATGTCCACGGCGGTGGCGGCAGGGGCCACCCACATCGGGACATGTCCGCGCACCGCGATCAGCACCCACACAATCGCGGACACCGTGTACACGGCCAGTACCCCGTAATACACACCGACATGCCACATTTCGATGTTCGGGTTAGACCCCAGCAGCACAATCAGCACGATCAGGGGCAGACGTAGCCAGGCCGAAACCCGCATGGGTTCAGCGGTGAAGTACCCGGCCACCCGCTCCAGCGCCACGGCTACTCGAGCAATCCACGCCGCATGGCCTCGGCTACCGCCGCCGCCCGGTCACCGACGCCGAGTTTTTCGTACAGCCGCTGCACGTGCGTTTTCACAGTGGACGGAGCCAGGAACAGTTGCTTGGCCATGGCCGGCACGGTGAGGCCGTCGGCGATCATCCGGAGCACCTCACGTTCACGCGTGCTCAACGACGGGCCTGCCGGTTGTGCGCGCTTGCGGATCTCACCGGCCAGTCCC
Organism: Mycobacteroides sp. H003; assembly: GCF_001440135.1. Lineage (NCBI taxonomy): Bacteria > Bacillati > Actinomycetota > Actinomycetes > Mycobacteriales > Mycobacteriaceae > Mycobacteroides > Mycobacteroides sp. H003. The sequence goes on along the minus strand of NZ_LJYL01000029.1, from coordinate 9,994 downwards.
GCCGTGAGGCTGGCCGCCACCACGTCCCGGCCCCGCGCGCAGTCGAGCACCGCACTGACCAGTTCCGCGCGCGTGGATTCCTTCGACAGGAAGCCCGCGGCACCCTCCGCCAGCGCGTGATAGACGATCGCCGCGTCGTCATGCGCCGAGAGCAGCAGTACCCGGGTGCGCAGCTCGTCGCGGCGCACGGCCGCCGCCACCTGCGTCCCGTCGAGCTCCGGCATCCGGTAATCGAGCAGCGCGACGTCGGGCTGGTGCTCTCTGATCAACGCGAGCGCACCGGCGCCATCCTGAGCCTCCGCCACCACGGATATCTGGCCGCTTCCGGTCAGCGCCCGCACCACACCCTCGCGAAAAAGCGGGTGGTCATCGCCGACAACCACCCGCACAAGTTCGCCGCTCACCTGCACAAACGCAAGCTTGGCACGCCAAATCCACGTGTGTCCCCCAATTGGGGGACATCAAGATCCTCCGGTGTATCAGCCGGTCGCCCGACATACATTCCGGCCTCCGCGCCGCATCGTTGAAGTATCACCAAGCAACCCGGTGATCCAACTCAAAGGCCCACTGGCACAGGAGAAATCATGAAGAAGTACATCATCGCCGGAACCGCAGCCGCCGCCCTCGCGCTGGCGCCACTCGGCTTCGCCCTCGGCACCGCATCCGCTCAGACCGACGGCTCCAACGCCCAACAGACCGTCAGCGAGCTTCAGGCACAGGGCTACAGCGTGATCGTCAGCAAGACCGGATCCAAGGCCCTCAACCAGTGCACCGCCAGCAGCGTGCGTCCCGGTCAGACCACCGTGCGGTCCGATTACGGCCTGCCGAGCAACAAGCGTCCGGGCGTCTTCACCAACACCACGACCACCAAGACCATGTATGTGGATGTGACCTGCTGATTTAGCTCCGGTACCGACTACATACCAACCTCGTTCCATTTGATGCCGATTCAGACACGGGTGGGTAACGGCCCTCGCCAACCGCGCAACGACCATAAGAGACTGCGTATGCGACGGGTCTCACGCTGCCCGCGATGCAGATCGAAACTGTCGGAGCGCTGGGGCCAAACGGCTTCTGGTGGAGGAGGAGATTGCCGTGAGTGCGCCCAACGATTCCCCGGCGGACGGCTCCGAGGACGAGATCCTCGACCGGACCGGACCCATCATCCCCATCAAGCTGGGCGCACACGCCAAACGGCAGCGCGCCGAAGCCGTCTCGCTGCAGCAGCGCCAGCCCGAAGCGGAACCCCGCCCACTGCAACTGCCCCCTCGTGGCCCGCTGTCCATCGTCGATGCCGTGCCGCCCCACGATCCGCATGTCGACCTCCCTCCGGCCATCGGCGATGCCTTGGGAGCGCAGCTTCGTTCAGAAATTCTGCCCTCGCCGCGTCGGCCCGCGTCCATTGGTTGGCGTAAGTGGGTGTACCGCGGGAGTTTTGGCGTCATCAACCCGGGCGAATCCCGTGAAGAGGCCGAGCTTCGTGAGCTGACCGCCGTGGTGCGCACCCCTTGGCGGGGTATCCACTCCCTGGCGGTGCTGGGCGGAAACGGCGGCGTCGGCAAGACGATGATCACCGCGGCCCTCGGTTCGGTGCTTTCAGAGCTGCGCCGCAAGGACATGGTGCTGGCCACCGACGCCGATCCGGGCCAGTCGGCCAACCTGGCATCGTGGATTGATCCATCGGCCTCGTCCACCTTCGCCGATGTGCTGGCCCAAGACGAACCCGAGCGCAACTTCGATCTGCGCTTCTTCGTCGGCCAGAATCCGGTGACCGGCCTGGATGTGCTTGCCGCCAACGCACATTCGGTGCGTCCGCGCGGAGAACTCAATTCCGAGATCTACACCCAGGCCCACAATCGGCTGCAGCGGCTCTACAGCCTGCTGCTCACCGATACCGGCGTGGACTTCTGGCATCCGGTGATGCCCGGCGTGCTGCGGTGCGCCAACGGCGTGGTGCTGGTTGCGGCCGCCACGCCGGTCGGCGCCGAGGGCGCTGTCCGCGCGATCGAGTGGCTCATTTCCGAGGGTTACGAGTATCTGATCCCCCGCATGGTGGTGGTGATCAACCACGTCCGCGGCTACGACAGTCGCGAGGATCGCAGGAACTCCGAGCGTTTGGTCGCGGCGATGGTCGCCCGGTTCCATCGCTGGATCTCGCCGAACCACATCGTCGCCGTGCCCTATGACCCGCATATCGCCACGGCGGGCCCGCTGGACATCCATCAGCTGCAGCCCGAGACCTGGCATGGCCTGGTCACCGCGGCGGCCTCGGTCTCGGCCGGCCTGGCGAGCGCCTGGAGCGTCTAGTCGCCACAGACCGTCCGACCCCCGCGAAGCGTCTCAAGCAGCTCCCGGTACGGGCCGACTACGTAGGCAGTATCTCCAGCCGAAAGGCGGGTATCCCGACGGGGATGCAGCCGGATCGGTAGGCCCGGCCGGGATATCGCGATGACCCGCGTCTTCGTGGACAAGTCGGCCATCCGCATTCCGGCCAGTTCACTACCTTCTTCGACCAGCACCCCGCCCACGGTGAAGGATTGCTGCCCCACCGAGAAGGTGCCCAGCACCTGCAGTCCCATCGCAGCGCCGATGAACCAGGGCGCCGCGAGTTCGACAGTGGAACGCAGATTCTCGAATCCGAATCGCTGCGCCACAGCCGTTCCGAGCGTGCGGTCAAAGACCCGAACCACCAGCGGCACGTCGGACCATCTGGCCCCCAACCGGTTTCGCACCACAATTCCGGTTTCGATATTGGTGACGTCGTCTTGGGTGAGCACCGCGACCGCCGCTGCCTCGTCGAGTCGCGCCGCATCCCACGTCTGCGGCAGGGTCGCGTCGCCGAATATCACCGGGATCCCCAGGTCGGTGACCGTCGCCAGGTATCGGTTGCTCTCCGAGCGCTCGATGATGACGACGTCGCAACCGGCCGCTTTTAGATCTGTTGCCACCCGGACGCCAAAGGAGCCCACACCGACGACGATGACGTGATCCGAGAGTTCGCGCACCTTCCGGCGACCCGAATTCTGCGCGATGCGCCGTGACAGCAGCAGATCCACCACAAAGGCCATCACCACCGCGGTAGTGGCGATTCCGGCGAACATCAGGAAGATACTGAACAATCGCAGCCACGTCGGCTGATCGACGAAGCTGAAGTCCCCGTATCCGACGGTGGCGATCGTCTCAGTAGAAAAGTACAGCGCATCAACGTAACTCATTCCGGGCCGCTGGTAGGTGTACCGCAGCAGAACGGTCGCTCCGACCAGTAGCCCTAAGGCAACGCCCAACGCCCGGAAGAAGATCGGATTCACATCGTCGCGAAAGGCGCGAACGCCGTCCAGCAATCGCGATAAGGGGGAACGCCGCCGCCGCATCTTCGTCCGCCCCGACACAGCGACAATCCCCTGGGCCGCCAGCTCCTCTTCCGTACCGATCATTGCCGCCCAATCACCCTCGCGAACCGCAAGATCCCGCCCCGGGCACGCGACCACCTCTCCCGGGGTGGGCGAGCCTTCTCCATGGACGACCGCCACCGGGGCCAAGTCTCCGTAAATCCCTCGTAGGGTCCCCTCCCGCGGCACGGTCGCTCCCGAAACAATGAAATCGACACCGGCCGCGGGAATGACGTGGGTGGTGCGCCGCAGACATGCCTCCACCACCGAGCTCGCCGTCAGATCCGCGACGCTGAGCACCGCACCCGGCCCGTTGTCCGCGGCGACGGCCGCGCGCAGCACATCATTGGCCAGACGGGCAATGACCCTCATCGTGGGGTTGAGTTGCCTTGCCAGTAAGGCAATCTCGAGGTTCTTCTCGTCGTCGGAGCTCGCGCACACAATGGCAGTGGCATCGACGACACCCGCTGCGGTCAGGCCTTCTGCGCCGGGCAACGCTGAGACGACGACCCCTGCGCTCCATAACTCCTCGGCAATACGCACCGCCAGCGCGTCCTTGCCGTACACGATCGTGTGTCCCTGCACTGAGCTTCCCCTTCTCACCGCGCTCTTCCCCGCGTGACATGCTCGGGCAAACACGTTTCACCCTGGTCAACAGTGCATTTCCACAGTTTGACGCCGAGTCGGTGGCAGCGCGGGCAGCGCGTTTATGATTGCGTGAGTGTCCGACCTGTCCCGCGCCGAGATCCGCGCGCGCCTCGACGGCGTGACCCTTCGCGACGCGTCCCGGCTCGGCCGCCGCCTCAAAAACCTGCGCAACCCGGCCGACGCCGAGAAACTCCTCGAACAGATCTCCACCGCCGAGGCACTGGTGGCCACCCGGACCGCTGCCGTCCCGACGATCACGTACCCGGACCTACCCGTCAGCGCGCATCGGGACGAACTCGCCCGCGCAATTTCCGCGCATCAGGTGGTCGTCGTCGCCGGCGCCACCGGCTCGGGGAAAACCACACAGCTTCCCAAGATCTGTCTGGAGCTGGGCCGTGGCATCCGTGGCACCATCGGCCACACCCAGCCACGCCGACTCGCGGCACGCACCGTCGCCGAACGTATCGCCGAGGAACTGGGCACGCCCCTTGGCGAAACCGTGGGCTACACCGTCAGATTCACCGACCAAGCCAGCGACCGCACCCTGGTCAAGCTGATGACTGACGGCATTCTGCTCGCGGAGATCCAGCGCGATCGACGGCTACTGCGCTACGACACCCTCATCCTCGACGAGGCGCACGAACGTAGCCTCAACATCGACTTCCTCCTGGGCTATCTGCGCGAGCTGCTGCCACAGCGGCCCGACCTGAAGATCATCGTCACCTCGGCCACCATTGAGCCGCAACGCTTTGCGGAGCACTTCGGGGGCGCACCCATCGTCGAGGTGTCCGGGCGGACGTACCCGGTCGAGATCCGCTACCGGCCGCTGGAAGTCCCTATTTCCAGTGATTCGTCAGATGATCCGGACGACCCCGACCATGAAATCGTCCGTACCGAGATCCGCGACCAGACCGAGGCAATCGCCGACGCCGTCCGCGAGCTGGAAGCCGAACCACCCGGAGACGTATTGGTATTTCTGTCGGGTGAGCGCGAGATCCGCGATTGCGCCGAGACGCTGCGTGGCAGCTTCCGCAACACCGAAATTCTTCCGTTGTACGCACGTCTACCAACAGCAGAGCAGCATAAGGTCTTTGCGCCCCACACCGGCCGGCGCGTGGTGCTAGCGACCAACGTCGCCGAAACCTCCCTGACCGTTCCGGGCATCCGCTACGTCATCGACCCCGGCACCGCACGCATCTCCCGCTACAGCCGGCGCACCAAGGTGCAGCGCCTGCCCATCGAACCCATCTCCCAGGCGTCGGCCGCCCAGCGCTCCGGCCGTTCCGGACGCACGGCACCCGGTATCTGCATCCGGCTGTACTCCGAACAAGACTTCGAGGCCCGGCCCCGCTACACCGATCCGGAGATCCTGCGCACCAACCTTGCCGCCGTCATCCTGCAGATGGCGGCGCTGCAGCTCGGCGATATCGAGAACTTCCCGTTTCTGGATCCACCCGACAAACGCAGCATCCGCGATGGTGTGCAGCTGCTGCAGGAATTGGGTGCGTTCGATACCGGCGGCGCCATCACCGAGCTGGGGCGACGGCTGGCACGGCTGCCCCTCGACCCACGCATCGGCCGGATGATCTTGCAGGCCGATGCCGAGGGCTGCGTCGGGGAAATCCTGGTACTCGCGGCCGCACTGTCGATTCCCGATCCACGGGAACGACCGGCCGACCGCGAAGAGGCGGCTCGGCAAAAGCACGCGCGCTTCGCCAACGACCATTCCGACTTCAGTGCCTATCTCAATCTCTGGCGATACATCCAAGATCAACGAAGCCAACTCTCGGGCAGCGCCTTCCGGCGCATGTGCCGCGAGGAGTTCCTGCATTACCTGCGCATCCGGGAATGGCAGGACTTGGTGGGGCAGCTACGCAGCATCGCGCGTGACCTCGGCATCCGCGAGTCGGGTGAGCCCGCCGATCCGCAATTGGTCCACGCGGCCCTGATCGCGGGCCTGCTGTCCCATATCGGTCTGCGCGAAGGCGACTCCCGCGACTATTCCGGTGCACGCAACACCAAATTCGTACTCGCCCCTGGCTCGGTATTGACCAAGAAGCCTCCCCGGTGGGTGGTCGTTGCCGATCTGGTCGAGACCAGTCGGCTGTTCGGCCGGATCGCGGCCCGCGTCGAACCACAATCGGTAGAGCGGATCGCCGGGGATCTGGTGCAGCGTACCTACAGCGAGCCGCACTGGGACGCCGAGCGCGGATCTGTGATGGCCTTCGAGCGGGTGACTCTCTACGGGCTGCCACTGGTGCCGCGCCGCCGGGTGGGCTACGCGCAGGTGGATCCGGAGCTGGCTCGCGAGATGTTCATCCGGCACGCGCTGGTAGAGGGCGACTGGCAGAGCAAGCACCACTTCCTGCGGGACAACGCGCGACTGCTGCGCGAGCTGTCCGAGCTCGAGGACAAGGCGCGCCGGCGCGATCTGCTGGTGGGTGATGACGAGATCTTCACCCTGTACGCGGCACGCATACCGGAGGATGCCGTGTCCGCCAGGCATTTTGATGCCTGGTGGCGCAAACAGCGGCACAAGACGCCCGCTCTACTGACGTTCACACGTGACGATCTGCTGCGTTCCGAACACGCGATCGACGATATGCCCAACACCTGGAGGTCCGGTGATGTGGCGTTGCCTGTCAGTTATCGATTCGAACCCGGTGCGGCTGATGACGGCGTATCCGTGCATATTCCGGTCGAGGTTCTTGCTCGCCTGGGCGGCGACGAATTCGCTTGGCATGTGCCGGCTCTGCGTGAAGAACTGATCACCGCGCTGATCCGTTCGCTACCGAAGGATCTGCGCCGCAACTTTGTTCCCGCGCCCGACACCGCCCGGGCGGTGCTCGAGAACATTGCGCCCGGATCCGAACCGCTGGTGTACGCGTTGGGGCGGGAGCTGCACCGGCTCACCGGCATCCGTGTACCCACCGACGCGTTCGACCTGGACAAAGTGCCCCCGCACCTGCGGGTGACCTTCGTGGTCGAGTCCGCCGACGGCACCGAGGTGGCACGTGACAAGGACCTCGATGCGCTGCAGCAACAGCTCGCGGGCTCCACCCGCCAGGCCGTGGCGGCGGCGGTCGCGGGGGATTGGGAGCGCAGGGATCTACGCGGCTGGCCGGAGGACTTACCCGAATTGCCCTGCACCGTGGAACAAGTCAGCGGCGCCCACACCGTACGCGGATATCCGGCGCTGGTGGATACGGGCAACGCGGTGGACATTCACGTCTTCGCCACCGCTGCCGAGCAACGGGCCTCCATGGCGGCGGGCACCCGTCGCCTGCTGCGGCTGTCGATTCCGTCGCCGATGAAAGCCGTTGAACGCGGCCTGGACCCGCGATCCCGGCTCGTACTCTCGTCCAACCCAGATGGTTCCTTGGCCGCGTTGCTCGACGACTGTGCCGACGCAGCCGTCGATCTGCTTGCCCCCGCACCGGTATGGACCCGGGCAGAGTTCACGGCGCTCCGCGATCGTACGGCACAGAGTCTGGCAGCCACCACGCTCGATACCGTGCGCCGTGCCCAGAAGGTTGTGACGGCCTGGAGTGAGGTACACGTGGCGCTGCCCACCACAGTGCCTGCGGTGCAGGCCGATGCGATCGCCGACATGCGCGATCAGCTCGCCAGACTCCTGGAGGCGGGATTCGTCGCGGCCACCGGCGCCGCGAAGCTGGCCGATCTTGCGCGTTACGTCACCGCGATCGGTAAGCGACTGGAACGTCTGCCCCAGGGGGTGGAGGCGGACCGCGAACGCATGCAACGCGTGCATGCAGTCGAGGACGTCTACGACGATCTGCTGCGTGATCTACCCGCCGGGCGCTCCGATGATCCCGATATCAGGGATATCGCGTGGTTCATCGAGGAATTGCGGGTGAGCCTGTGGGCCCAGCAGCTCGGCACCGCGCGTGCGGTCAGTGAGCAACGAATCATCAAGGCCATCAACGCAGCTCGGTAGGTTTCGTCGGATCGGCAAAGCATAAGGGCCAGAAACTCTTGAGAGTTTCTGGCCCTTATGCGAATCGCTAGCCGGCGTTTATGCGCCCCATTTGGCTCCTTCTGCCATGTCGCGGGCGTTCATGGACAGGGTGTTGGTTTCGTGGGTGGTGCCCATGGCGCGGTAAGCGCGGATGAGTTCTTCCATCGCGGTGTTCCACTGAGCCTGCCAGGCGGCCTGGCTCATCGAGGTATCACCGTGCCAGGCCGCCTGCAGGGAAGCCTGCTGAGCGGCCAGGTCAGCACCCAGAGCGGTCAGCACACCGGAATAGGTGTTCATCTCGCCGGCGTGGGCCAGCATGGCGGGGTAGTTGAAAGTAATCTGCGACATTTCTATCTCCTCAAAAGTCCCGTTTTAGACACCGACGTAACGGCTGGCGGCGGCGGCATCCTCGGCCACATAGGTCGCGGCGGCATCACCAAGGTTGATCTGCGCGATATCGAGCAGCGCGTTGACCTTCGCGGCGACCTCCACGAACCGGGCGTGCGCAGCCTGGAAAGCCACCGAAGACTCACCGACATGGAACGCCTGCGCCGACAACGCCGCCGACTCCGCCTGCGAGATCGTCGAACGCATCAAAGCAGTCTTGGCACCAAAGGTGCCCTCCGCAGCCACCAGGGCCGGAATGTGCGCATCAAGCAAACTCATTGTTCCTCCTGAATTATGTTGTGTTGCATGTGATTCAAATGGTCAGTGAAGTGGGGCGGCCGGTCAGCTGCTGGACCCCCCTTCGGCGGGTCCGTCAGGTTCGGCTCCCCACGTGGTGGGGATCATGGGCATGGTGCGCGTGCCGTCCATGCTCTCCGAGGCGGTCTCGCGTTCGATCAGACCGGCCGCGCTGGTGCTCGAGGTACTCCTGGACACGGTCCCGGAAAAGCCGAGCTGGCCCGTGCCGCGAGAAGAAGCCCCCACGCCAGCAGGCTGCCGTGTTGTCTGTTCCGAAAAGTCCGGGTCCACGGTGGAATTCATGTCCATGAACTGCGGGGCCGGATCTTTGATCCGCGCCGCGCGCTTGCGGCGGGCACGTGAACGCGCCGCCGCGGCCGCGGCGGCCGCTGCGGAGATCCCCGCTGCCGGCGCCTTGGCACCTGCACCTTCATTCAATGTCGGCCCAAACCGCGCCGCCGGCGGATCCTCCTGCACCGCGTACACCATGTATGCGGGAGTGGCGGCCGCCGGAGCCGGTGATGTGGACGTGGGTGCACTGGAAGTCGTTGGGGCGGAGGATGAGCCGCCCGGCATCGACTGCCCTGACGGCACCTGCGCGAGCTGTAGATCCTGTTGGAGGTTGCGGCGCTCGATCCGTGCAGGCTCGCGGCCGGGCTCGTCCTCATGCCCGGGCTCTTCGATACCGGCGGGCGGAACCAGGGCTGAAAGAGCGAGTCCGAGCACAATCGGCAGCCAGGCCGGCGCCGAAAGCACAATGCCCCAGAAGGTGAACCCGAAGGGAATGAAGAACGCCTCGTACGCGATGAAGAACAACAGTGGGAACCACGCGAAGAACGCAGCGATCGGGTTCTTCATGAAGTCTTCGATCATGTCCTGGAGCGTGCCGAGCGGATTGGTCATGAACCGCATGAGCTGGTCGATCATGTTATTGCTGTTATCCAGCGCGGTGCCGGATTCGAGGGCTTGCGGTTGCGCCGCCATCGAGGTCATGTCGGCGGACATCCGCGACATTTCCCCACCCGGAGCCATGATCATCGGTGAGGGCTCCGTCGGAGCCGTAGCAGCCAGCGCTGTGGACGAGACCCCCTGGTAGACGCCCATCGTGGTGGCGGCCTGAACCCACATCCGGATGTAGTCGGCCTCATTGAGCGCGATCGGAATGGTGTTGATACCAAGGAAATTGGTGGCCAGCAGCACGCCATGAATCATGTGGTTGGCCGCCAGCTCGGCCAGCGTCGGCATCGCGGCCAGAGCCGTGGCATAACCGGCGGCGGCCGTCTCCTGCAATACC
>NZ_LJYL01000028.1:0-21720 GCF_001440135.1 Mycobacteroides sp. H003 | reverse complement strand
TCCCGGTCCAGGCTGCCCCCAGCTTCGTTACGCTGCTGCGACAGCACAACGGCGCAGGTCTCTCACCTCCGCTCGGTCACACAGCGCCTCGTGGCGCACAAGGTCGCCTTCCCAGTGGCCGGCTTCAGACCGGTCGACAGCCGAGAAGGACCGGTCGTGGATGGTGAGCATCGGCTGCTGGAACCGCGGCCGCCGGCAACTCTGGCGGTGATGCGCTCGGCGGTGATCTCGACCGGTGCGCAGCGGTGAGCGTCGGTGCGGCGCTAATCGCGAGGGCCGCATGAAACGTGAATTCGGTTGATAGACAGCTTGATAGATGCTTTCGTGGCATAACCACATCGATGAATCATCGGGGAAGCGGTGGCGGAGGTGACGGCTGATCTGTTGGGGGCTCCAACGCTGAAGAAGCAGCTCGGCGACCGCGTTACCGAGCTGGTCGTTGGTGTCGACCCGACGGCGGTGGTGACGTGCTCGTCGCGCGGTGGCTCGCCGGTGGGCATCGAAGGGCTGATATCCGCGGCCGGCTGGTGCGTTGCGCCGTAGCTCCCTCGAAATCGTCGACGGCGCTCGACCGAGTCGGGTGGCGATCGTCCGCACCCTCAGCCCTGAGTGATGCAGATCGGCGATCTCGATGCGCTCGTCCTGGGACAGGTATCGCGTGCTGATCTGGCGGACCGCTAGTCGATCTAGCGGCGGGACGAACCCGACCGCGACGCCGTTGCGGTAGGTCTTGTAACCGCGTGTCCAGTTCGTCGCAGCGGACCGGGACACACCGACTTCGCGGGCCGCGGCCCGCACGCTCCACCCGCGAGCCCGCAACTCCATGAACCGCTGACGCTTGGCCGACTGCGGACGACGTCCCGGCCCCTTCTTCACCCGACGCGACGATGCCAACACAACCTCCAGAATCTAGAGAAGTGTTGCGACCGCACCTAGAAACCACCGCGTCGACACGGGGTCAGTTTTCAGACGACGCCGACACTGTCAAGCGGCAATACGACCGAATCGAATATGGCGGGTTACCAGTGAGTTTCCCGTGAGTTCAGCCGGATTGAAGCGATTTCAGTTGGAACCCACGGCCTTTCGGCTGTGAAGGTTCATAACTGCGGCGGGTTCGCGGGCCCTGAGTCTGGCGGCGTTGGGTGGCACTACGGTTCTACCGGCTGCTCGAGTTCGTCGCTGAGCAGCCGTTCGGCCACGGTGGTGTAGCGCCGTGCGGTGTTGTGGGAGATGCCGAAGACGAGAGACAGGTGCAGTGGGTCCGGGCCTGCGGTCAGCGCTTCGTGAAGGATTCGGTCGGCACGGATGCGTTCGATCGTGAATCCATTGTCGCTCAACGATGGTTTCACCGATTTTTGACTGACCGGCGTTGTGCGCAATGCAGTTTTCGTCGTGAGTAGAACGTGCCGGTTCGGAGTGTGGGGCCATCTGTCCCGGCGGTGGTCGAGCCATGTGTTCAGCGCGATGTGGGTGAGCTCACCGAGCCGTTGGTTGTGTCCGGCAAGGGTGATCCGCCGGTTCGGCAGGTCGATGTCGTCGAGCGTGAGTTTGCGTATAACGGCTGTGCGGCAGGCATGTTCGACGCTCAGCGCCACGACGAGGCGTTCAAGCGGTTCGCTGGCGAGCTGTTCGATCGAGCGCACCTCGTCATCGGTGATGGGCAGGAGGTCCTGGTCTACTGGTTGGCTCTTCAAACCCGCTGTTGGGTTGCTGAAGACCAGAGCATTCTTCTTGGCGTGCCGGAACAGCGACCGCAGCGCCTTGATCAGATTGTGGCGCTGGTTTCCCTGAAACGGCCGCAGCGCCGCGTCGACGTCGGCCCTGGTGACCTCCCTGAGATGCTCGTAGGAGGTGGACCAGTGCGCGAGAAGGGGCTTGACCGAGCCGAAGTAGCTGTAGAGCGTCCTCGGTGATCGTGGGCGAGCACGTGCGCCGCCGACCAACAGGGTAAGGAGCCAGTGGTGGGCCGGCTCGGCGAATCCTGGCGGAAGTTCCGCGGTGACGCGGTCGATCCAGGCACGGATCGGAGGTTCGGTGTCGTCTTTCAGCAGGTCGAAGTGGGATAGGATTTCGACGAGCCTGCGACGGGACGCGAGCCGATGCGGCCGGGTTCGAACCTCGGTGAGCGGCACGCGATCACCGGTGGGCCGACCGGCCAGAAGGGTGAGCAGGGCGTCGAGGCATCGGTTTGTGGTCTCACCGCACCAATCGTGGGCGGCACCGAGTTCCCGGGCGTGTATCGCGGCGGCCGCGAGCACGGGGTCGTCGGATTCCAAGGCTGGATGCCGCCGGGGCGGGCGAGCAGGCAGTCCCGCCTTTCTGCGTTGGTAGGACGCTCTTCTTGAACAGCTTCTGCCGCAGTATTTTTGGTCGCGGCGACTGTTGGCAGGCAGCGCAGTCCCGCAGTGCAGGCAGTTCATCGCGGCGGCAGCGACCTGCCGGCGCGAGTGCGCGGCGTGACCGACCGGGCCTCACCGACCGCCGCTGACTCGTCGTCGGTGACGGGCGTGGCCGCTGCCACGGTTTCGGGTTCGGGAATCAGCAACTCGTCGACCCCGCAGCCGAGGACGGCGCAGATGACGTCCAGGTCGTTCAGTTTGATGGCGTTGGGGTTGCCCGACCACAGGCCCGACATCTTGCCGGCGCTGATGACCAGACCGCGGTCGGCGAGCATCCGCTGGAGTTCGCTGGCCTTCCAGATGCCGCGATTGGCCGCGGCCAATCGCAGGTTCCATTTCATCGAGCGAGTCCTTTCCATCGATCGGCGACCCGGCGTTGCCCGGTGACCCAGGCATCTTCGACGTGGGTGGCGTGCACGTGGATATACCGAGCCGTTGTGCCCGTCCAGGCGTGACCTAATAGTTCCTGGATCGCGAATAGGTTCATACCGGCCAGATAAAGCTGGGATGCGCAGAAATGCCGCAGCACATGCGGTGTCAGCTTCCCCGACCACCTCGGCAGATATCGGTCGGTGGCCTCGGCCAGGGCGCGGCGATAGACGTCGGCGGTCGCGCGCATACACGTCCCGTCGATGTTCTTGCGTTCGGACGGAAACAGCGGCGCAGCATGGTTTTTCGGGTCGACATCGAACAGGCCCAGCACGTCTTCGATGAACCACTGCAGGCTGCGGTCGGCGCCGTTGATCAGTGGCACTACCCGCGGCTTGGGACCTTTGCGACGAGATCCCTTGCCATGACGGACGTTCAGCTTGCCGAACCGGCCCAGCTCCCAGCGCACGTCATCCAGGTCGAGCATCCGCGCCTCGTTGATCCGCAATCCGACATCGGCCACCAGGCGAGCCACGGCGTAGTTTCGGGCGGTCGGGGCGAACTTGCGGCAGGTGACCAGCTCCCCGCGCCACCCCGCGAACAGCTGCTCCACCTCGTCGGCGGTCGGCGGGATGCGCAGCTGCGGATCCACCCACGCCCGCGGTCGGTTGATCTCATCGAGCGGGCACTCGATGACCCGGCCGCTGAGATTGTGCAACTCGACCTTGTGACGCAGTTCGAGGAACTGAAAGTACACCGTCAGCGCGGCCGCCCGCCCGGTCCGAGTCGACGCCCGGGCATCACGCAGCACCTTGCCGAAGTAGGTGTCGGCGTCAGCAGGCTGGATCTCCCACAGCGGCCGACCGAACCAGTCCCGGATCAGCTCAAGGTGATTCACGTCGTTGCGGATGGTCGAGTCGACCAACCCGGCCGATGCCCGGGCAAGGACGAATCCGGCCAGCACATCGGTCTCGAAGCCGGCGAGCTCATCCTCGGTCGCCGGTGCCCGCTGCTCCCTCAGGTCCCGCACGACAGCCAGAGCCAACCCACGCCTCCTCAACTTCACCCACAGTGAAGAATCATCAGCTGATCAGTTATCCAGTCGGCAAAGATGATGCCACTTCATTCGCGGGTTTTGCAGCAGGGACACGCCCACAACAGCTGGTCCAGGCACTCGACGGGCTGGCGCACACCACTCGGTGGCTCAGGAACCCGTCGACTGTTGGTTAACTACCGCATATAGCGCAATCGGTTGTACTTCAACGTAGTCGAGCGCCACTATACATTCCCGATAATCCGCCGCCATACGCATCGCACGCTCTTGCAACCGGTTTCGACGTGATGCAGCGAGTGTGGCACTAACGCATTGTGATTCACTCGATGAGTCAATTCCTAGGGCCGATAACCGGGCGAGCGGTCGAGCGGGCGGGCGTTTCCAGCAAACGCTCCTGCCTGTGGTCCTACTGCGCAGCCGCTCCCCCGCCGGGGGATTGGAGCCTGCTTTGGCCCGCCAACCCGAAGCCCAACAACGCATGTTCGTGCCCTTCCTCATCACGGTGGGCCTCGTCGAAGCAGCGACCTGGGAACGTCTCCCTACGACAAGGTGGAGACCGTAGCCACCGTCCGCCGACACCGCGGACCGCGAGGGGCGCAGCGTTGATCAATGAAATTGACCACCGCTGCGAAAATGCCGAAATGCGCCCCATGCTGCGGCGATCGCCCTATCGTTTGTGCCATGACGGGGGTAGGCATGCCGGCGTGGCCGGCAACAATGGCAGCATTCGTGCTCGAACTCGCCGGGATCGTGCCACCGCTAGATCCAAGAGTGCGAAATGAATTGGCTCAAGACGAAGAGAGTGTCGAGCTCGCGCAGCGTCTAGCGGAAGAACCCTCGCTACAAGATATCGTGTTCTCGGATGCGGATCATCCGTCGCTCCACACCCCTACCGTATTGTCTTTCACCGCAGAATCGTGGGCTCAGGCGCGCTCAGGTCTGGGCATCGTTGAGCGGGGTCAGGGCGAGCGCATCGCGGCCATCTGGCACACGGCGGTTCCGCTGGTCAACGGTGACTACCTGTTGACCCCGGATCCGGGTCACCCTGAAGCGGTGTCGTTCTATCGAGCCACGCGCAATGACGACGAGGGTGCGATCGATTTTCGCGTGGGCACTGCGTCGAGGGGCCCGTATGAGGTCGTGTGGGAGGACAACGACGACCGCTGCCATCTCAGACGATTCTTCAACGGCCTCTTGCAATGCAAGGTGGTCGGGTGCAGCGAGGTGTGTCATAGAGGCATCGAGGTGGACCCCATAACGGGCGCACAGTCATTTCCGTGCGGGTGTCCCTGATGTTCGGCATCGACTGGATTATTTGGGGCGTCATCATTGCCGCCGCCACGTTGGGGGCCGCAATCGGCGTGCCGGTCGTCCTCTACATCCGTCAGAACCGCGCCAACATCACGGTGACAAGCGAATTCGACAAGACCGGGTTCGTGGAAGTCGTCCTCGCCAAGGAGGGAAGCGGGGCCGCGCAAGTCGATTCGGTTGAACTCATGGCAGCTGGCACCAACACCAAGCTGCCATTAATCGGACGTTCCAAAACTGGTGCCGGGCCAATCAACTTCGATGGCGGCAAAGCCAAGATTCGCGTCTACTTCACACTCACCAGCGGGGCGAGTGCAACCGATGCCATCGAGGTACACGTCGAACACAAAGGCAAATCGTCGAGGGTCAAGTCCACCTGGACGACCAAGACCATATCTCCCCAGGCTGGCACCGAAATGATCGATCTGCGCGACCCGATTGAACCCGAAGCAGACACCACTACGAAAAAGGCGCCTGGCACTGCTGGTACTGGCACGACTGGGGCGAATCCGCCAGCAGCTCAATCAAATACACCCGCGCCAGGACTTTCCAACCCGCAGCGTGACACAGACGATCCCGACGTCAAGACGTAGAGCGTCCATCACGTCGAGGTCTCCCCCGGCGCCTCCAAGGAAGCCCGGTCGCGGAGGTTCGCGGCTGTGGCCCACACAACGGAAGGCCGTCGGGGACAGCCTTCGGGTGAGGATCCACCGGCGATACCGAATATCGCGATGTGGACATCCCACGTTGCCGAGACGCGGGTCGGATTGGCCATATCTGACTATTGCGGCCGCCGCCCGGCGGAGCCATTCGAGACCTGGATGCTTCGAGGCTGTGCCACGCCTCCGTAGCCCTGGCAAGTCCCCCGTCTGACGCTAATTTTGCCCGCGGCCACGGGCTACTTGACCCGTCGTGTGCGGGCGCATGGTTGGTGTGCGACGACCATCGAGACTTTGCACAGTGCACGAAACACCAAGGGGCGGTGTGTAAGTCGTGTGTTGGCACTGTGCTGGTGGAGTGGTCGTATTCGAAACCTGCGGTATTGCCGTGGTGGGCTAGCGGTTTTCGGGTCCGACGTTCTGGCTGCACTGGTCAGGTGCCCGGATCTCGCCGGCCGCGCACCTCCATCGGACGCGGGCGTTCTGGGGGTGAGCTGTTGGGGTAGGAGATGTTCAGAAATGCTCAAAGTCGTTGACTATCGAGCACAGGCGTGGTCGCAGATTGGTCTGCGGGGGGAGCTAGCGTGGCCGTATGCCGGTAAACACGACGTCGTGGATTGTTCGTGCGATTAGATCTTCGTCGAGCGTATCGTCGGTGATTAGGTAGGTCAGTGCGCTGGTGGTGACTGCACCGAATAGCGCGATGGCGGCAGCTCTGGGGTTGTCGAGAGCCTCGAGTGAACGGTCGTTAGCGCCCGCGCGAAGCAAGGTCTCGACGGGTTCGAAGTAGGCGGTGCTGATCATGTTGGCGATGGCGGGCATGCGGGCGGCGCGGCCCAGTTCTCCTATGAGGGCGCGACAGACAGCGGGCCGCTGGGCCATCACGCGCAGTTGGGCACTGATGACGTCGTGCAGGCGTTGGGCGGCGGCGCCGTCTGCCTCGACGATCGCGGTGACCTCGTGCGCGACGTGTTGTAGGGCGTCTTCGAGGAGGAAGGCGAGTATTTCTTCTTTGCCGGCGAAGTAGTAGTAGAGCGTGGCCTTGGCGATGCCCGTGGTCGCGGCGACGTCTTCGATCTTTGTGTCGTTGAGCCCGCGCTCGGCGAAGAGTTCGGCCGCGGCAGGCAACCGGTCGGCAATCTGAGCGGGAATCTTCCGCATAAAGTCCTCCCCTCGGTTTAAACTCTCAGTCTAAACCGACGTTCTGCAATGTGGCAGGAGACGCTATGTCGACGGTACAACTTCGCTACGATCCCTTTGACGCGGAAATTCAGGACGACCCCTACCCCGTCTACCGGCAGCTACGCGACGCGGCACCGGTCTATCACGCCGCCGATACCAACACCTGGGTACTTAGTCGCCACGCGGATGTCATCAGCGCGCTGCTTGACCATCACAGCTACTCGTCGGTCGACGGAGTATTTCCGACTCCACCGGGCTCGACTTTTCGCGAATCGCTGCTGCCGATGATGATTTTGATGGATCCCCCGCGACACGATCAGCTGCGGGCATTGGTTAGCAAGGCCTTCACCCCGCGACGAATCGCGGCGCTGACGTGCGCGATCGAGGACCTCGCTGATCAGTTGACGGCCGGCCTGATCCAGGAAGCCAGTTCGGCCGATTTCGTCGCCGACTTCGCAGCTGTACTACCGGCGATGGTGATCGCTGATTTGCTCGGTGTGCCGCGCGAGGACCGTACACAATTTCGGCGATGGTCGAACGCGTTGGTGCAGTCCAATCCCACCCACGGCGAGACCGGCGAGGCTTTGGCAGCCGCGGCCGCGATCTATGGCTACTTCACCGATTTCCTCGCCGACCGCCGCGGCCAACCGCGCGACGATTTGATGTCAGCGTTGGTGTGTGCCGAGATCGACGGAAAGCACCTTAGTGACGACGAACTGCTTGGCTTTTGCTTGCTGCTGCTGATCGCCGGTCATGAGACGACGTCGAATCTGCTGGCCAACGCCGCGGTGGTACTGGCCGACTATCGCGACACCCGCCACCGGCTGGCTGGCGATGAGAGCTTGCTCGGGGCAGCTGTTGAGGAGCTGCTGCGGTATGACTCACCGGCTCAAGGACTTTCGCGAACGTTGACCCGCGACGTGACAGTGCATGGCGTCACAATGTCGGCGGGTGATTCGGTGCTGTTGTTGTTCGGCTCGGCTAATCGTGACGAACGCGTGTTCGCTGATCCCGACGTGTTTGACATCGGGCGCAAACCCGAACACCAAGTGGCATTCGGCCGAGGCATTCACTTCTGTCTCGGTGCGTCCTTGGCCCGGATGGAGGCCCGGATCGCGTTGCGCGCCTTGCTGGCCCGCGTGCCCAACTGGGAAGTCGACTTGGGCCGCGCGCAGCGCCTGCGGTCGGGCCCGATCCGGGGCTATTTGTCGTTGCCGATCTCCTGGTCGGCGAACTAGCCGCGCTGCGGTCCAATTGGCTGTGACCGACCCGGTCGAATGGGCGGTGGGGCGCCCAACTAGCGGGAGATGGTTGGCTGGGGAGGATTCACGTTGGCGCTGCGATGAAGAAAATGTGGATCGTCCTGGTCATCGTGGCGGTGGTGGCGGTAGCGGGCTTCTGCGTACTGCGGCTTCGCACCTTTTTCGGCGTCCACGACGATCAGACGATGACCAGCGGCATCGCCGATGAGATCAAGCCGTTCAATCCCAAGCGCGTGGTTTACCAGGTTTATGGTCCCCCGGGGACGGTGGCCAACATCAACTACTTGGACATCAATGCCCAGCCCCAGAAAGCTAGCAACGTGCCTTTGCCCTGGACGCTCTCGGTTACCTCGACGCTGCCCTCGGTGAGCGTCAACATCGTCGCGCAGGGCGACAGCAACCAAATCGGCTGCCGGATCATCGTGGACGAGGTGGTCAAGGACGAAAGGTCGAGTCAGGGTATGAATGCGCAAACGTTCTGCATAGTGAAGTCCGCATGACCGATGACCGGGCCGCAGGGCTGCCGCATATGCCGGTTTTCGCGCGAACGGTCCACAAACTCGCGGTGCCCGTCGTCTTTGCCTGGGTGGGGCTTGTCGTCGTCCTCAGCGTCTTGGTTCCATCGCTGGACGCGGTCGCCGAAGAACACACCGTGTCGATGAGCCCCAAGGACGCGCCGTCGATGCAAGCGATGAAGCACATCGGCAAAGTATTCAACGAATTCAACAGTGACAGTGCGGTCATGATCGTGCTGGAAGGTGACAAGCCGCTGGGCGATGAGGCCCACCATTTCTACGACCAGATCGTCCGCAAACTCGAGGCTGACACGAAACACGTCCAGCACGTCCAGGACTTCTGGGGGGATCCGCTGACGGCCGCCGGTTCGCAAAGCTCCGACGGCAAGGCCGCCTATGTGCAGGCGTATCTTGCTGGTAACCAGGGCGAGAGCCTGGCCAGCGAGTCTGTCGCGGCGGTCCGCAAGATCGTGGACAGCGTGCCTGCGCCGTCGGGGGTCAAGGCCTATGTGACCGGCGCTGGGGCGTTGATCGCCGATCAGCACTCGGCCGGACAAAAGAGCCTCCAGAAGGTCACGATCATCACCTTCGTGGTGATCATCGTGATGTTGCTGTGGGTATACCGCTCGATTATCACCGTGTTCAGCACGTTGTTCATGGTGGTGATCGAGGTGATGGCGGCTCGGGGGGTTGTCGCTTTCCTGGCCTACAACAACATCATGGGATTGTCGACCTTCGCGGTTAATATTTTGGTGCTGTTGGCCATCGCCGCTGGGACAGACTATGCGATCTTTATTCTCGGCCGATATCAAGAGGCGCGCGGCCTAGGCGAGGACCGCGAAAAAGCCTTCTACACCATGTTCCACGGAACCGCGCACGTCGTCCTTGGCTCTGGCCTGACTATTGCCGGTGCGATGTATTGCCTGAGCTTTACCCGGCTTCCGTATTTCCAGACTATGGGTATCCCTTGTGCGGTCGGGATGCTGGTCGCCGTTGCTGCCGCGCTGACCTTGGGTCCGGCGGTCCTGACCGTCGGCAGTTTCTTCAAGCTGTTCGATCCTAAGCGCAAGATGCGGACCCGGGGATGGCGACGGGTGGGCACCGCGATCGTGCGCTGGCCCGGGCCAATTCTCGCGGTGTCAGTCGCGATCGCCCTCATCGGTCTACTCGCCCTACCCGGTTATCAAACCAATTACGACAACCGGCTGTATTTACCCCCGAGCGTCCCCGCGAATATCGGCTACGCCGCCGCCGAACGGCATTTCCCCGCGTCCCGGATGAATCCGGAATTGTTGATGATCGAGACCGATCACGACATGCGCAACCCGGCGGGCATGCTGGTGTTGGACCGGATCGCCAGGGGGGTCTTCCACATCCCGGGTGTCGCGCGCGTCCAGGCGATCACCCGGCCGCTGGGAACGCCGATCGAGCACACCTCAATCCCGTTCCAGATCAGCATGCAAAACACCACGCAGGTCGAAAACCAGCAGTACATGCACCAGCGCATGGACGACATGCTCAAGCAGGCCGACGCGATGCAACAGTCCATCGACACCATGCAGCGCATGTACAACATCACCTCGCAGATGGCCGCGGTCACCCACCACATGGACGGCCTCACGCATGAAATGTTGGATGTCACAAACACATTGCGCGACAACATCGCCAACTTCGATGATTTCTTCCGGCCGATTCGCAGCTACTTCTACTGGGAAAAGCACTGCTTCGACATCCCGGGCTGCTGGTCGCTGCGATCCCTCTTCGACGCGCTCGACGGTCTGGATCAGATCACCGAAAAATTCACCTATCTTGCCGGCGACATATCTCAGCTGGACGCCTTGATGCCGCAGATGCTGGCGCAGATGCCGCCCATGATCGCCACCATGACGACCATGAAGCAAATGATGCTGACCATGCACAGCTCGATGTCGTCGCTGTATGACCAGATGGACGTGATGAGCCAAAACTCGACCGCCATGGGCCAGGCCTTCGACGCCGCCAAGAACGACGACTCGTTCTACATCCCGCCGGAAGTCTTCGACAACCCCGACTTCAAGCGCGGTCTGAAGATGTTCCTGTCGCCGGACGGGCACGCGGCCCGCTTCATCATCTCCCATGAAGGGGATCCCGCGACCCCGGAAGGCATTTCGCACGTCGAGCCGATCAAGAACGCAGCCAAGGAAGCCATCAAGGGAACTCCGCTGGAGGGCGCCAAGATCTACCTTGCCGGCACCGCCGCGGTCTACAAGGACATGCGCGACGGCTCCAAATACGACCTGATGATCGCGGCAATAGCTGCGGCCAGCCTGATTTTGATCATCATGCTGATCATCACCCGAAGCCTGGTCGCCGCGGTCACCATCGTGGGCACGGTGCTGATCTCGTTGGGCGCCTCGTTCGGACTGTCCGTGCTGGTGTGGCAGGACATCATCGGCTTCAAACTGCACTGGATGGTGCTGGCGATGTCCATCATCTTGATGCTGGCCGTCGGATCCGACTACAACCTGCTGCTGGTGTCCCGTTTCAAAGAAGAAATCGGTGCCGGTTTGAAAACCGGAATCATCCGCTCGATGGCCGGCACCGGTGCGGTGGTGACGTCTGCGGGCCTGGTCTTCGCCGCCACCATGGCCTCGTTCATATTCAGCGATTTGAAAGTCGTCGGGCAGGTCGGCACCACCATCGGCCTGGGTCTGCTGTTCGACACCCTGATCGTGCGCTCATTCATGATGCCGTCCGTCGCCGCGCTGCTGGGGCGCTGGTTCTGGTGGCCGCAGCAGGTACGCACTCGCCCGGCCAGCCAGCTACTTCGGCCCTACGGGCCACGTTCGGCGGTTCGCGCCTACCTGCTGCCCCGGCAAGATGACCCGCAGTCGGCGACCACCGACCGGTTCCCGGCGGCCTCACCGCACTACTAAGGCATTGCTGAGGTGCATGCAGTCCCGACCGCGGCGGGACTAGGGCGGGGTTAGCTCCAGTTCCAGACCGACATTTCCCCGGGGAAGGTAGTTGTTGCACACGTGGGTGGACTTGGCGACAACGCCCTTGTTGTTGCAGAAGATCTTCATGTGATTGGGCCACGCGAACCAAAGCGGATCGCCGTAGACAGCCTCGGAGAACACGCGAGTTTTGCAACATCCAACGCACCTTTCTCAATAGCGCCCGACGGTCGCTAAGACATCGACCTAAACGCCTACTTTCTGCTGCACCCCGCACCAGAAGACACTTCGGCGACATAGGCCCGCTGGTGACGTTGGCGGTTGGTCTATAGGGAAACCATCAAAGACCTCACCGTCGAGCATGAAGTCCTGAAGTCTTGGAGGACAAAGTGAAGCGGCTGCTGCGGAAAGAGGGGTTTGCGGACGGTGGCCTACGATGCGGGCTCATCGGCCTTGCGGCGGTGCGCGGCGAGGAAGTCATCGACGATGCGCTCACAGTCTTGACGATCGATGGCACGCAGCCCGGTGAGTCGGGCAAACGCCACTGGCCCGACGAGTTGACACAGGATGAGCTCCGGGTCGAAATCGTCGAGGTCGGCGCGGGCTTCGGGGCTTTGCAACAGGGCATCGAATGGCTGGCGATACTGGTCGATGATCCGTGTGCGCAGCGCGTGCCGGTCGTGGGTTTCCTGGGTGCCGTTTGGTGTGCGGCCAAGCGCGACCCAGGCCAGGGTGGTGACGTGCAGCGGTGCCTCCTGGAACAGCGTGGCCTGTCGGCTCAACAGTTCGATGAGTTGGTCGCGCAACGATCCCGTCTCCGGTGCAGGGTGGACCTGCGGCAGCAGCCTTTCAAATGTGGCGGCAAGCAGTTGAGTGGAGCTGCTGAAGTGGCGATACAGGGTCGTGCGCGCGACTTTGGAGGCTTTGGTGACCGCGTCGATGGTGACGGCTTCGATGCCGCCGGCGCTCAGGAGTTTGGTGGCCGCATCCAATAGCCGGGTTCGTGAGCGCAACAGGCGCGGGTCGACGTCATCATCGTCGTCGACCGGGAATTCCAGGGTGTCGCGCTCCATGTAGTCACCGTAAACCTCGCGCGTAGCTGGCCGGCACCGAATCGCGGCTGCATCGGTCGATTGATTCGACCCCTAGACGGCTACGCTACTACTAGTAGCGTAGCGATACCACTAGTACACTTGTCTGTAAGGGTCTGTGGGGCGAAGGAGGACGCATGATCGGGCAGCGGGTCGGACGATCCCTGGTTGAGCAGCTCCAGGGCGCGGCCACCACAGGCCGGTTCGTGTGGCGGACGAACGAACTCTGCCGGCGGGCGCGAGGGGGAATCGCACAGACGGGCGGGGCTGGTCGGCGATGAATGTGCCGCTTGGGCTAACCAAGACGCATGTGTGGGCGCGGGGGGTTCGCGATTTCAGGCTGGTCCGCCGCGGTATCACTCGGCGCCTACACCGACAGCCGCCGGTTGATGACCGCGGCCGCGTTCGTCCCCGTCACTACCCTCCTCGCTCCTGCTCCTACTTGGACGACGAGTTGATGAACCGGGAAATGTATGACCACGTGCGCGACGAGCCGATCAGGTTGATCTCCCGGCTGGGATTTCGCCTGCGCCGTTCATGAAGCGGTCACTGTTTCGGAGTCGGTGCATCGTCATTGTCAAACCGCCTGTGCGCAAAGGGATCACGTGTCGCTGTACCGGACATGCTGGACCGTCGACGGCGCGTTGGTCACCGCCTGAAGCGGCTGGTTGCGCGGCGGCGATCAGAGAGCTTCGGACACCGGTGGCGGTTTCGCCGGGCAGGTAGAAGGGTACTGGTAGTACTGTTGCGATACCGTTGATTTCTTTCGAAGTAGCGGGGCGGGGGATGGCAGACAACGGGTGGGTCTCTTCGGGCGTGGCGACCTTGAGTCGCCCTGTTCGGGAGCGACTTCAAAAGGTTGCGGCCGGTGAGGGCGCGTACAGCGATCGGCTAGCGCGCTTGGCGGGTTTCAGTATCCGACATAAGGTGCTGATCATCGGCATGTGGGTGGTGAGCGCCGCTGCCCTGGCGGTGCTGTTCCCGCAGCTGGAAACCGTTGTTAGACAGCAGTCAGTGAATCTCATACCGCGCGATGCGCCATCGCTTCAGACGGTAGACCGCATGGGCGCGGCCTTCGGCGAGCAGGGATCCAAGACGACGATATTTGTCGCGATGGAGGATCCGGCGGGCCTGACTGCGCCGGTGCGCGGACGCTACAACGCGATGATTTCCCGGTTGCGTGCCGATTCGGAGCATGTGCGCTTGGTTCAAGACTTGTTGGCCGACCCAGTCACCGCAAGCCAGGCAGTCAGCCAAGACGGCAAAGCCTGGTATGTGCCGGTGGGAGTGGCCGGAACGCTGGGCGATCTCAAAGCTGCCGAATCGGTCCAGGCGGTCCGCACGATCGCCGCCCAGGCATTCAGCGGCTCACCCACCGATGTTCGCGTCACCGGGCCCCCGGCCACCTTCCGCGATCAAATCGCTTCGGCCGAAGAGGATTTGGTTGTCATCTCGGTCGCGACAGTAGGCCTGATCGCGATGATTTTGCTGGTCGTGTATCGGTCGGTGTTTACCGCCTTGCTGCCGCTGCTGGTCATCGGCGTGAGCCTGGCGGTGGGGCGCGGAGTGCTATCAGCGTTGGGCGAATCGGGCATGCCGGTGTCGCAGTTCACCATCGCCTTCATGACGGTGATCTTGCTGGGTGCCGGCACCGATTATTCGGTGTTCTTGATCAGTCGATATCACGAGCAGCGACGCCAAAACGTCCCGCCGGATCTGTCGGTGATCAACGCGACCGCCACCATCGGGCGCGTGATTTTGGCTTCGGCCGCCACCGTGGCGTTTGCGTTTCTGGCCATGGTGTTCGCGAAGTTGAGCGTGTTCGCCGCGTTGGGTCCCGCGTGCGCAATCGCCGTCTTTGTCGGGTTTGCGGCCACGGTGACTTTATTTCCCCCGGTGTTGGCGCTGGCGGCCAAACGCGGCATCGGTGAACCCAAGGCCGACCGCACACGCCGCTACTGGAACTGGATCGCCGTGGCCGTGGTGCGTCGACCCGTTCCACTGCTGGTCGCCAGTCTGGCCCTGGTGCTAGGCCTGGCGGCCGTCGCGCTGACTATGCACATCAGCTACGACGATCGCCAAGGACAGCCGGCGACCACCGCCAGCAATGAGGGGTATCACCTGCTGGACCGCCACTTTCGCAAGGACGTCATCATCACCGAATTCATGCTGGTTGAATCGCCCACTGATATGCGCACCAGCAAGGCCCTGGCCGACCTGGATGAAATGGCGTCTCGGGTCTCGCAACTGCCTGGTGTCACCAAGGTCTCCGGTGTCACCCGGCCCACGGGCGCACGCCTGGACCAGGCTCAACTGTCGTGGCAAAACGGCCAGATCGGTAACAAGATGGCCGGCGCGGTCGCCAAGGGAGACGCCCATAAGGATGACCTGGCCAAACTCACCCACGGCGCCGACCAACTCGCCGGCGGTCTCGCGCAACTGGACACCACCTTGCGCACCGCGTTGACACCGTTGACCGGGATCCTCACTCAGGCCCAGTCGAGTGGATCCCAAGTCCAGCGGTTCCGTCCGCTGCTACAGCAGCTTTCGGCTACCGCCCCTGCCGTCGACCAAGCCATCCGAACCGGTCCGGGGCTGCGTCAGCAAGCCGACCAAGCCCAAAACGCAATCGCCGCCATCGACCCGCTCGTCGGTGCGCTCAACACCTCCCCATGGTGTGCGACCACACCGGAATGCGCCCAACTCCGCGACCAGGTGCAGATCCTGGTGACCCTGCGCCATACCGGCTTCTTCAACCAGCTTGCCAACCTCGGCGACCTGTACCAGCCCGGCAGCGACACCGCGGCCGGCACCGTGGCCGACGTCCAAAACGCAATCACGTCGCTGGACAAGGCTTTCGGAGCACTCGGCGACCCTGCCGACCTGGCCGGCAACATCCGCCGCCTCCAAAGCGGCATCAGCCAACTCGCCTCCGGCGCACAGGCCCTCGCCACCGGCGTGCACACCCTGGCCGACAGCAACATCGAAATGCTGTCGGGCATGAGCCAAATCGCCACCCAACTGCAGAATTCCGCACGAACCACCGCCGGCTCAGACAACGCCAGCGGCTTCTACCTTCCCACCAATGCCTTCGAGAACCGCCAATTCGCCGACGTCGCAAAGCATTTCCTGTCGCCCGACGGCAAAACCGCGCGTTTCGCCATCGAATCCAGTTACGACCCCTACAGCAGCGACGCGATGAACCTCGCCCACAAAATCACCGAGATCGCCGATGCCGCACGACCCAACACCTCGCTGGCCAACGCCACGGTGTCGATGGCCGGATTCCCCGCCGTCAACTCCGACATCCAACGCCTGCTTTCCGCCGACTTTCATCAGCTGGCCTTTGCGACCCTCGTCATCGTCGGCCTCATCTTGGTCGTATTGCTGCGCGCCCTGGTCGCCCCGCTCTACCTGTTGGGTACCGTCGTGCTCAACTACGGCGCCGCGCTCGGACTGGGAACCCTCGTCTTTCAATATGGCCTCGGCAAGGAAATCGCCTGGCCCGTACCGCTTCTAGCGTTCATAATCCTGGTGGCCGTCGGCGCCGACTACAACATGCTGCTCATCTCGCGACTACGCGAAGAATCGACCCACAACATTCGCGTCGGCGTCCTGCGAACCGTCGCAAATACCGGCTCAGTCATCACTTCGGCCGGGCTCATCTTCGCCGCCAGCATGTTCGGCCTGATCGTCGGCTCCATCGCGATCATGATCCAAGCCGGGTTCATCATTGGCTGCGGCCTACTTCTGGATACCTTCGTCGTTCGCACGCTCACGGTTCCCGCGATCGCCACACTGCTGCGCGAAGCGAGCTGGTGGCCGCAACGGAAACCCCTGACTCACAACGGCCGACCACATCGGACCACATGACAATTAGCCAGGAGCGCATCCGCACCAGCGACGGGATCACTCTCGTGGCCGACTGCTACCGGCACGCCGCGACTCGCCCCGTCGTGCTGCTCCTCCATGGCGGCGGTCAGAACCGTCACGCGTGGGCCACCACCGCTCGTCGACTCCATTCCCACGGCTACACCGTCGTCGCCTACGACACACGAGGTCACGGCGACAGCGACTGGGACCCGATCGGACAATACGACGTCGAACGGTTCGTATCCGATCTGATCTCGGTACGAGGACACGTCAGCGCCGACAGTCCCCCCGCCGTCGTCGGCGCGTCGCTGGGTGGGCTGATCATCCTCGCTACCCATCTGCTGGCCCCACCCGACCTCTGGGCAGCCGTTGTCCTGGTCGACATCACCCCGCGGATCGAATTTCATGGAGCCCGTCGCGTCGTGTCATTCATGGCCGCCCACCCCGACGGATTCGGCTCACTCAATGACGCCGCCGACATCATCGCCGAATACAACCCCCGGCGCGCGCGACCCGAAAATCTCGACGGCCTGCACAAGGTCCTGCGGCAACGTAGCGACGGACGATGGATCTGGCGCTGGGACCCAGCGTTCATCAGCTCCAACTTCGATGTCCTGCAAGGCAATCTCATGACAGGCAGCGAGGAGTTCGACGCCATCAGCGGATTTCTCGCCGAAGGAGCACGTCGAATCACGGCCCCAACGCTGTTAGTACGCGGCGCACTGTCAGACGTAGTCTCCCAGGAAACCGTCAACGAATTCCTCCAGCTCGTCCCGCACGCCGAAACGACGGACGTCACCGGCACCGGTCACATGGTTGCCGGCGACAACAACGACGCGTTTACCGCCGCGGTCACCGACTTCCTCGACCGCACCACAAGGACCCCGACGTAAGCATCCAGCGAACCTGCACCCGCCCCGGCTGACACGTCGGACACCCATCGAGATGGCTCGATCTATCGTTCGCACGCCTTCGGCGCTTGTGCCGTCCTGTCGCCAGGCGCGCGGCTACTGATGCGCCATGGCCACTGATTGTGTTGCGTCTAAGTCATTCTCGTCAACAGGAAGGTCGTGCCGAATCACCCGGACTCGACCCCGCGGCAGACACGCCATGTAGCCGTGGCACTTGCCATAGAGCTCCCACGAAGTCGCCGCCGCATCCGGGTCGACATCGATGCGGTGGCCGCGGGAGAAACACAGATGCAGCGCACCGTCGTCGTCGCACCAGGCACGCGTGCAGATCGCTCCGGCCAGGTCCAACAGTGGCCGCTCCTCGGCCGAAAGATTGATAGGGTCGATCAACACTTCTTCCTCAGGCCAGCCTGCTGCCGGAGGGAGGGTCAGCCGCATCGGTCGGGAAATCACCAGCTGGTTGTGATCGTCCAGGTCGACTACCAGCCCTTCGTGCAGCGAGACTCGTTGCACGGTGCACTGCTCGATCCATTGCGTGTACATAACAACTCCCTTCGACGCACCGGCGAGTCACCTACCTATGCTACCGCTAGTAGCGCACCGATACTATTAGTATTGCTATGCGCTCTAGCTCGCGTTCCACGCAGCAAGAATGCGCTGCAGACCTCGATCAATGCGCTCGCGCGCCTCCGCTGCTGTCGCCCGTCCGACGACGAAAGCCATTAGATTGGCCAGCCAGATATCTGCGATGACTCCGGCGATCTGTCGCTCGCAAGCTCCCTGCGTCGGCCCACCAACCGTGCGCGCCAGCATGCTTTCGACGACGTCGGCGGCGTGTTGCACTGTCAAGGCTTCGTCTGTGCCCGCCATAACGAATGCCCGAACCACGGCCTCGGTGAGCTGCAGGTTTTGCTGCCACTCGTCGTGGAGCCGCGCTGTCAACGATCCCAGTCGGTCACTCGGGGAAGCGGCGCACGTGCTCCAGTCGCGTTCCTGATTCACCCGCTCGAACTCACGGGCGAGCAGCGTCACCAGCAGGTCGGTCTTCGACGCGAAATGGTCATACAGTGACCCGACAGTGATGCCAGCTTGCTTGGCCACCGTCTTGAGACGCACGGCCTTGAAACCGCCCGCCGTTGCGACCGCTCGGGCAGCATCGAGGATTGCGGTGCTGCCCCCGGTACCGGTCTCGGAATCTGGCGCCGCGCGGAACGGTACGTCAACCGACACTACGACTTCACTTCGGGGATAGACCTTTCGACGAGGAGGTGGCGGGATGACATTCCTCAAATCCCCCTTCGGGGAAGACGATGTCTTTGCAGACCGTTGGATATGCGTGCAGCCGCAAGCGCAACTGCAAGAGCCGCGAGTGCGGTAAACGGGGCTAGCACGAGCGTACTGGTGACACAGCCATGAGTGGGTACTGAAGCTGTGCCGTCCAGACCGCGGTGCGAAACGCGGACCCGATCGGCGGACGCTTCCGGGCGCACTCGGCAGCGAATACTCATGCGGGTAGCCGCAATTCCCCACGCAACCCACGGCACCCGACGCTGCGACACCGGCAAGGAAATACCCCCAGTACTTTCGGTTTCGCTACGCTACTGTTCGTACCATAGCTCATAATGCAGTTGGAATGTCACATTGACGAAGGTGATGGCATGCCGTCAGCAAACATCCGCTCGTTACGGGACCGACGCCGCGCCGAGTTGATCTCCGAGATCCAGAACACCGCACACCAGCTTTTCGCCGAACGCGGATTCGCTGCCGTGACAACCGAGGACATCGCGGCCGCGGCCGGAATCTCGATCAGTACCTACTTCCGCTACGCACCCACCAAGGAAGACCTGCTTGTCGCACCCGTCCGGCAAACGGTCGCCGAAATCGTTGCGTCCTACCGCGCCCAGCCGTCCGATGCATCAGCAACCGAAACTCTGATGCGTCTGCTTATCGAAACCGCTTGGGACAAAGCAAATCAGAATCTGCAATACTGGCGAGAAGCCATCCGGACCGCCCCCCACCTACTGGGCGAATCGGCGCTGATCAGCGAGAACGATAACCACCGGCTCATCGAACTGGTCGCTACGCATATGGACGTCGACGCGGTGACCGACATCCGCCCCTCGCTGCTGGTCCACACGGGTTTGGCCACTGCACAATTCATACTTCGGCGCTGGCTTAGCACGGACACCAAAACGAGTCCACCGCTCCACATTCAACTGGAACAAGCCTTGAGAATCACACTAGCCGGATTCGACTAATCGCGGACCGCGATGAACCATCGCGCTCGGCGGCAGCCGCGGCCGTTGCCACGTCCACAGCCCGGAGGACCCGGCCGGTAACCCGAAACCCCACACCATATTTGTAACGGCAACCACCGGTGATCAAATGGGCTAACCCTAGTGGGGCAGGCGCAATTGCTAGGTAGAGCCCGCTTTTCGGGTGGCAAGATACTGATTCCAGTCGCGTTTGGCATATGCCGCCCAGCGGGTCGCGGTGACGATATCGATGGCGAGTAGGTCGGCCAGAACTGCGCCCGGTAACTCGGCTGCCATTGTGATGAGGCCGGTGTTGCGACCGCCTCGGATTGTCAGGCCGCTATGTTTGAGTCGCTTGCCGAACACGCCCGAGTTGACTGGGCGGTCTGGTGTTCGTCCGGGAAACAGGAGCCGGTCCGGTGTTGAGGGTTCGGGCAGGGTCGAGCGCCGGGTTGGACGCGGCAGTTGTGCGAGCAGTTGGGCGAGCTTAGGAGGCAGCACCATTTCGTGGTCGCGCAGGGTGAGGTAGGTGTGGCCGTCCTGGGTGTGTATCTGGTTCTGTCGTAACCCGAGTACTCGCATGGTGGTGATTCCGTACAGCAGGATGAGCGCACCACTGGCGCGCACATCGATGTCAATGGTGTTGTCGTTGAGGCATCGGCGGAGTTGCTCGAGGTGCGTGGCTTCGTCGATGAACACCGAGGGCGGGCTGGGTCGGTTGGCCGGCGCGGAGGCGCCGTGGGTGATGCGACGCTGAGTTGTCCAGTGCAGGAAGGGCCGGATCTCTCGGTGTCGCCAGGTGCCGTGGGCCAACCAGTTGTCGATGTCTGCTTGGTCCATGGTGGCGAGGGTGCGTCCCCGGGTCTCGAGCCAAGCGAGGAATTCCAGTGCGACGCACACCTGGCGGCGAATGCGTGCTGCCCCGGTGTCGGCGTCGTCTGAAAACTGACCCCGTGTCCCCGGGTGGTTTCTAGGGGCGGTCGCAACACTTCTCTAGGTTCTGGAGGTTGTGTTGTCATCGTCGCGTCGCGTGAAAAAAGGCCCGGGCCGACGGCCACAGTCCGCCAAGCGTGAGCGATTTACGGAGCTGCGCGCCCGGGGCTGGTCCATCTTGGCGGCGGGTCGTGAAGTCGGTGTGTCCCGTACCGCAGCAAACAATTGGGCAAGGGGGTACAAAACCTATCGGCGTGGCGAGGCCGTGGGATTCGTGCCCGCACTCGATCGTTTGGCTGTGCGCCAGATCAGCGATCGCTATCTATCCGAAGAGGAGCGGATCGGCATCGCCGATCTGCGCCGCACGGGCATGGGTGTTCGGCAGATCGCCACCACGCTTGGCCGGGCACCATCGACCGTATCGAGGGAGTTGCGCCGCAACAGCCGCCGCGACGGCCAGTACCGGCCGTTTGAAGCCCACCGCTGGGCGGTTCAGCGCAGAGCGCGTCGTCACCAGCGGCGGGTCGACAAGAATCCCGCCCTGTGTGACCTGATCGCCGAGCTCCTCGCTCAACGGTGGAGCCCGCAGCAGATCGCCCGACACTTGCGGCGCGAATACCCCGAGGACCGATTGATGTGGTTGTGCCACGAAAGCATCTACCGGGCTGTGTACCAACCCCATTCGCGCTTGATACGGCCGCCACAGGTCAGGTCGTCACACCGGGGTCCGTTGCGCACTGGCAGGACCCATCGCCGCGCGCACCAGCGGCCGGGTCGGCGGCGTCCGAGGTTCGCCCAGCCGATGTTGTCGATCCATCAGCGGCCATTCGCTCCCGCCGACCGCAGCCAGCCGGGGCATTGGGAAGGTGACCTCGTGCGCCACGAGGCGCTGTGTGACCGAGCGGAGGTGAGAGACCTGCGCCGTTGTGCTGTCGCAGCAGCGTAACGAAGCTGGGGGCAGCCTGGACCGGGA
>NZ_LJYL01000027.1:0-658 GCF_001440135.1 Mycobacteroides sp. H003 | reverse complement strand
GGCACCATCCCGCGTCCCTGCCCCCCACCTTCCACCTGGCTCTGCACCGCGCGAGCAACCGCAGATTTCACCAAATCAGCAGCAGCACTGGATAATCCGACGCCTTGCCCCAAATCAACGTCGGCAGGCAACTCGCCGGGGATGGGCCGATCCCCGGCCCCGGAACCGCACCCACACCCGTCGTCCTCATCCGATTCTGCTGACGTGCCTGGGGGAACAAGGTGCCGGTAGTAGACCTCGGCGGCATGTCCATCCTCACAGCCGATCCCCGCCGGGGTGACCGGCTCCCCAGGCAGCGCTACCCCCGCAGCGATCAGATCATCATTGATTTCGGCGTCACACGCGACGTTCCACCACATGCGCCGCACAGCGGCATCCACGGCATCCCCGCGCGCCCCATGATCGCGCAGCACATGCCCAACCTCATGCAGGAGCACCGCAGCCGACTCGGTAATCGACCAGCCGCCCTCGGCGCCGAACACATCGAAATCAACATACAAGCGCCAGCACCGATCGACCGCACACGTCCCCAAATGTGGTGCCGCAACAGGAATTAGGGAGAAAATCGCCCGCGCAAAGTAGGGCATCATTTCCACTGCGACCATGCGCGTCAATCGCAGCCGACGCCATTCATCAGGGCGCAACGCCCGCATACCCG
>NZ_LJYL01000026.1:0-43869 GCF_001440135.1 Mycobacteroides sp. H003 | reverse complement strand
GGATTGGGTGTAGTGGGTTCGGTGGTGCCGAGCAGGGTGTGGGCTTGTTGGATGATGGCGTCGACGGTATCCGTGATGGTGGGCATCAGTACCCTCCGCCGGCTGAGTTGGGGTTGGCTTGGGCGATCTTGCTGGCGAGGTCAATGCCGGTGCGTGAGACCAGGTATTTAGGGTCGTTGATGACGTAGTTCATGGAGGCTGCGATGTTGGCGACGGGTTCGAAGATGTCGTCGCTGGTGCCGGGGACGTGGTAGCTGTGGAAGGTTCCTGGGGTGACTTGTGTGAGGCCGCGGGAAGATCCTTGGTAGCCGCCGTCGGGCATCATCGGTCCGGTGGCGTTGGAGTCGCCGTTGGCGATGGCGTCGATCTCGTTGCTGGATTCGCGGAAGATCAGGGTGCGGTAGCCGTTGAGCCAGCGTTGGCGGTCTTCGGGGTCGGTGATGTTGAGGGCGTCGAGGGCGCCGTCGATGGCTTCGTCGACGGTGCGTGGGGTGCTGACCGAGTGGGTGTTGTGCGCTGGTGTGCCGGGGGACCTGCTGGTGTCGGTCGAAGGTGCGTTCGAGGCCGCCGACTGCATCAGGGGTGCGAGCATGCCGCCGAGGGGGGCGGCTCCGGCGGGCAGGCCCATGGCTGGGCCCATCATCGCGGGCAGAGTGCCAGCAGCTGCCGGGATGGCGTTGGCGGCCGACGCCATGGTGCCGGGGTCTATTGCGGTGGGGGTAGTGGCGGCCGCGGCGGTTGAGGTTTCGGTCGGCAGGTGGGCAGCCAGGTTGTTGTCGGCAGGGTCTTCTCCTGCGGGCGTGCTGGGGGTGTTGGGATCGTGTTCGGAGGTGGCGCCGTTGGGGGAGTGTGGGGTGGTGGGCAGGGTGCCGGTGTGCTTGCGGATATCTTCCGCTGCGGCGGCGTATTGGCTGCTGGTGGTGGTGATGAGGTCGATGGCTTCGTGGATGGTTGTTTGTGCGGCGGGCATCAAGGCTGCGTCGCGTGGGCCGGGGCTTGGCAGGGCAGCGGCAGCCGATTTCGCGTGTTCCCATTCGGTGGTGATGCTGCCGAGCTGCGCGGTGGCGGTGTCGGCGATGTGTTTGGCCGAGTCGGTGATGGTGGCGGCGTTCTGGGATGCCGTGGCCAGCTGGTGGCGGGCCTGCTGGAGGTGATCACTAGCTGATTGGGCGGCATCGTGGGCGCTGCCGATCCAGTCGACGTTGGGGAAATTCAGTGGCGTCGAGGGCCCGTAGGCGGGGGCGGCACCGGGTGCCGTTGTGGTTCCAACGATTTGCTGCACGCTATGCAGGTAGTCGTCGACGACTTGGTCAACGGCCATGGCTGGGCTGTGCGGGAAGTCCGAAGCCCGGACTGGACGGTTTGGTGTCCGTGTTCTGCGGTTTGGCGGCCGGGGCCGCCGCGAGGGCAGCGCCTGGGACCGGGTTGGTGCCGGTGGGAGGGGTTGCCGGTGTTGCGTTCGTCGCGGTGGCAGCGGGCGGTTCCTGTGTCGCGGGGGTGTCGGCGGTGGTGGCGGTCGGATCGAAGAAGCCCTTGAACCCGGGCATGTCGTTGATCACGCCCAGTGGCTGCAGCTTTCCGTCGGGGCCGATCAGCTGGCCGTTGCCGGCGACGATTGCGGTGTGGTCGGAGAACACCGCGATATCGCCGGGCTTGACGTCGGCGGGGTCCACCTTGCGGCCCGGGTCGGCGCCATCGGTGGGGATGTTGACTCCGGTGCCGGCATAGGCGGCGGTGGCGACATCACCGCTGTCTGGCGTGCGCTTGAGTGCTTGACGCACGGCGTCAGCTGCCTGCGGGTTGCGGGCGGTGACTACCTGCCCTGAGGGCAAGGTGATGTCCTTGCTCGCTGCTGGCGGCGGGGCGGGCGTGTTGGGTTTGCCGGTTACAGCCGGGGCAGCGTTTGTCGGTGGAGGGGTGCCCGCCGGCGGCGCCGCAGGAGCCGCAGGGGCGGTGTTTGGTGGTGTCACGGGCGTTGCGTTGGTGTTCAGCGGCGGCGGCTTAAGGGGTTCGTCGGGCCTGGTCAAATCTGACGGCTTGAGCGGATCTTTACCTTTGCCGGTTGCGTTGAGCGGGGCTGGTGCTCCCAGTCCGCCGCCACCCAGCCCTGACAAACCCGGGGCCATACCGCCGCCACCGAATCCGGGCATGCCGCCCGGCGTCATCCCGGCGCCGAAATTGCGCAGGCCGTCGGCGATGCTGTTGGCGGCGCCAGCCTTGTCCTGCACGTTCTTGCTGAGTTCGTCGATTTTGCGCTGCATCTCCGAGAGGCGGCCCTGCTCGGCTTCGGGTGTGCCCCCGGGTGCGCCGAGCCCGGATTGGTTGCCCGACAGGATCTGATCGTGCAGCGCGCGGCCGGCGGCGGAATTGGCGCCGGTCTGTCCCAACGCTTGCTCGCTGGCCTTGTGCATTTCTTCGATCTGCTTGTGCATCTCGGCGAGCGTGGTGTTGATCTTGTTGATGGCGTCCTGGGTCGGTCCTTCGCCATTGGCGGCCGGTGGGGTCGGCGGATGCGGCGGCGGCGGCAGATTCGGATGATCACCGGAGCCGAACAGCAGCTCTGCGCCTTTGTCGATGACCAGCGGTGCGGGGCCGACGATAGGCAAAAGGATAAGTTCCCAGAGCGTAAATGGCGACATATGCCTGGCCCCTCCCTTCCTGGTAACCGCAGCTGTTGCAGCGGATTCAGCTACGACGGTAAAGGCGCGAAAGGGGTGTTCTCAAGAGGAGTTACGTGACACCGACAGCAGACTGGAAGGGGCCAGGGTGCTCACCTTGAGCAGGCTATCGTTGTCGTCTTGCCACATCACCGTGACGGTGCCGGTGTCGGCGATGTCAATTCCATCGACTTCGCCGGTGTTGCCGTCGCCGAAGCTGATCAGGTCCTTGGGCTGCAGATTCTTGGCGGCAACGGTGAGCTTGATCATGTCGGCCGTGTCCGCGGTGGCGATGATTTCCTCCAGATCAAAGCCCAGTTGGGAATCGCCTCCGAAATCGGTGACCTTGCGGTGGAACATGGTCGGGTCAAGATCGGGGCGCTGTGAGAGCGGGAACCACGGCGCGTCGGCGATATCGTCCCAGGTTGCGCCGGCGATCGATTTGGGCAGTTCCGGGACGTAGCGAGGGATCAGGTTGATCGGGGGCCGCAGCGCCTTGATGACGGCGGCCTCGGTGGGGTCGGTGCTGTCGGCGGGCGGGGTGAAGTAGTACTGGGTTTCGCGGGGGTCTTGGTGGGTGCCGGTGGACATGCCGCGGCCCTTAATGCGGGGCACGTTGCGGCCGGTGTAGCTGTCTTCGAAGATCATCTCGGCGGCGATGCGTGAAATGGGCCCTACTGACACACGGTTTCCGAAGTTGTCGCGGGCATCAGTATCGATGAGTTCGTGGCCAGGGCGCTGCATACCCAGGACCAGGTGCACGCGGGAGGAGCGTGCCAGCCGGGCCATCTCGCCGAGTTCGGTGATTGTGGGGCATTCCTTCGGGGCGTTTTTAGCCGGTTTGAGGTTCGCCCACATCCGTTCGAGGACAACTTTGAACTGGGATGCTTCGTCGACAATGACGAGGTATGGCAGGTTGTTCTCCCATTGCGATTGGTCCCAGCGTGCGCGGGCATTGCGCTCATCCATCAGCTTGTACATGCGGTGGATGGTGGCGATCGACTCGAAGGGGTCGCTGCTGATGATGTGCACGTTGGGCCAGCCAACGAAGTCGCTGTAGGAGCCGCCCTTGAAGTCAACGAGTACCACCGCCCACCCGCTCAGGGCAGCCATCATGATCAAGGTTCGCAGGAAAACGGTTTTGCCAGCACCGGTTTTGCCGCTAACGAGGGTGTGTGGCGAGTCCAGTGGATCCCATTCCTGGATGCCCAGGTCGAGATCGACGCCGTAAGCGAAGCGGGTGTGACGGTACTGGCCGATGGCCTCGGAGATCGATCTGACGGCTGGTATCGGTTTGGGGTAGTAGAGCCGGTCCAGTGTGGGTTTGGGTTTGAAGATGACTTGCGAGCTGGGGAGGTCGAATTTGACTCGCCAGGAGCCGCCGACCAGTTCGGTCATGTTTTGCTCGGCAACCCTTTTGCGGAACTCGCCGGTCAGTTTCTTGGCGCTGACGTTGCTGACGGTGAATCCGTTGGCCAGTGATCCGGTGACGGTCGCCGTGGTGTCGAAGACATCGCGTGCCTTACGGGTGAGATCGGCCAGTTCGGCGTCGAGTTGCTCGGGGACGAACTGAGTTGCCGTGTAGACCAGGTCCGAGGGATCGGCGGTGACGCGGTAATGCGCGTCGCAGTGCTTGGTTAGGGTGCGGCGGATGGTGCTGGCCGGGTCGAGGCGGCCAGCGGGTTTGGCGGGGTCCTCGACCTGCAGGCGGGTGTCGTCGCGCGGGGTCAGTGCCGTCATGGGCCGTGACGCGCGGATGGTGACGGTGTGCGGTACGTGGGTTCGGGGGTGATATTGGGCGGTCGCTACCCGGGGGGACGGCTCTTTGTGCCCCAGCGGGCTGTACAAGGCCTGTATGAGGGTGCTGCGCAGCCGTAGGCGGCTGTCTACCAGGCGGTACCGGTCGATGAGGCAGCCGGCCATGGCGACGGCTGCAGCTGCAGCCAATCCCATGGCCGGGAGATGGGGCATCTGCATCCACAGTCCAGTCGCAAGCAGCGTGGCAGTGAAGACGGCGGCTGCGGTGCCGGCCGCAGCGGCGGGAACAGACAAGGTCATCGCCCATTTTTCGGGATGGGTCGGCGAGGGTTCCCCGGGGTGGGTGCTCTGCCAGAGGATCACGGCGGCGACGATCGTGGTTATGGTCGAGGCCGCCAGTGCGATAACGGTGGGGCGATCGATGGCGGCGAGCAGGTCAGTGTTTTTAGTCAGGTAGCGGTAGGTGAGCCAGCCGCCGCCACCGATAATCACCAGCACTGCGAGCGAGACCGCGAGCGGGTTTTCGGTGTCGCTGCCAGATTTGGCGCTGCTCGAGCGTGGCGATGTCACGATTTCTACTGTTGGGTGCGGGACACCGGTTCTCAAGAGGAGCTATGCGTCCCGAGGCGGGATACTCGAGGTGGCTTTAGTGGCCCTCGGAACGAGATACATTGTCTGCCAACCGTTACAACTGTTGTTGGCCGTGGTTGCCCAGTGGTGCCGGGGTAACGGTTGCCCGGCCCGGTTGCCGTGTTCGTGTCGAGTGGGGGCGCCGTGGTGTGGTTCCCCGTGTCCCTGGCTCGCGTCGGCCTCCGGTCGCTGCAGGGCTGTTTGGTCCGGTCTGGTTGGTAGCTCTCACCGGGCGATCCTCTGGTCGCTGCGGTGTCACACCTTTCCGACGCCGGGCCGATAGGCCTTGAGCGCGACGCCCGATCACTGTGGCGGCTGCCTGGTGCCGGGAGACGTTGAGGTAGGGGTGCTGCCAGTGCTGGCCACCCCAAATACTGGAATAGGCGGGGTTGACCCCGAACAAGTCGATATCGGCGGCCGTGGTCATGGCGGTCAGGCGGTTGCGGAACACCGCTGTCGGGATTCCAGATACGGTGCGGCGGAACCGTTTCCCCCGCATCCCGCGACCCATGGTTTCGCGCCCAGTGGCCCGGGCATCAGCGAAGTCAAGGTCTTCGACCGCGATGGTGGTGATGCCATGGCGGCGGGTGTAGTGCAGGAGTTGGGTGATGGCGTGACGCACCTGGGCATCACGGCGGGTCGTGCTGCCAGTGAGGTCGAAATCGATCCGACCGGCCGCACCGACCGGGTTGCCGTGCCTGTCCAGGCGCCGCACCGCCAGATGTCCGTCGTTGAGATCCACCCCGACCACCGGGCCGGTGGCGTGCACATCACCGTCGGCCTCGCAGTCATCGCGGCCGGACCAGTACGGCAGCGCGGGGATCGCCCACGACCCGGTCAGATACACCCCATCCCGGCCAGCCTTGCGGGTGATCGTATACGCGATCGAGTTACCGCCGGTGATCCGCTGCACCCACGCCTCACCACGGTGGCTGAACACCGCTACTCCCGACAGGACATACCGGCCGCGGGGTGCATTGGCTAAGTGTTCCAACGGTTTCGGTA
Source organism: Mycobacteroides sp. H003 (assembly GCF_001440135.1). NCBI lineage: Bacteria > Bacillati > Actinomycetota > Actinomycetes > Mycobacteriales > Mycobacteriaceae > Mycobacteroides > Mycobacteroides sp. H003. The sequence goes on along the minus strand of NZ_LJYL01000026.1, from coordinate 37,819 downwards.
ACCGGATACTGACCTGTCCTGCCGGGGTGACCGTGATGGTGAGGTTGCCAAACGGTTCATCGGGCGAGCCGGTCGACCGGATCCGCCACCGGGACGCATCCCACCTCTGCCGCCACTGCGCTTCGGTCAGGCCAGCCTTGTCGAGGTGGTGACGGGTGTGGGCAACGCGTTTCCCGCCCTCCACCACGTGCACGACGCCGACGGCCCGGTCGTGTTCGGCCGCGGCGAGCTCGGCGCGTAGGTGCTGCGCCCGACGCTGCTTCTGGAAGCGTTCTGCTTGGTTCGCATAGCCTTTCGGCGCGTTCGTGCTGCGGCGGGTTTTACGCTCAGACACGGTGAGCATGTCACTGGTAGTTGCAGTCAGCCGGGTCTCGATGGTGGCGATCGCAGCCCGCAACCCGCCAATGTGCCGGTACTGGGCCTCACGGGCCAGCCGGTACTGGTCATCGCTGCCCGCGATGATCGCGCTGGCCCACCGCGCCGAGGACAGCGCGGTCAACGCTCTCTTGCGGGCATTCAGCAGGCCCCGACGCACCTGCCGCCGTTCGCCGGCATCCAATCCCGCATCGATCGGGACAGGTCGGGATACCGCCGCCAGATCAGCGCGTCGCAGACGGCCCAGATGCTCGGCCACCACATCCAGCACCCGATCATCGACGACCGTAGTGCGCAACCTGGTCTCGATCGCCACCCCCGCCGCAGCAGCGACCGGCTTCACCTCACGCCACTTGCGAAGCCCGGAATCGGTCATGACACCAGTGTCCTAGATAGGTCCGACAAAAGCGGATATCCAACGCTGGCCGACAAAATCACCAGCAGCTCCTCACCCGTTTACTGCTTGTCGAGGGTGGCGAACAGGGCGGTCAGGGCGGTGTCGAGCCGGTCGAGCGACATGGGGGCGTAGGTCAGCTGTGTTCGTCCGTCGATACCGATGTGCGGCCAGGCCAGGACCCGGCCGTGGACGGTATCTAGGAGTGTGACAGCGGTTTTGGTGCGGCGGGTGATGCCGTCGACGCGGCGCAGCGCGGTCAGCTCGGTGACGACGTCAGGTGATGAGCACGCGTTGAGGATGGTGGCGTTGTGCGCGCTGACGCCGTATTCGAGGAAGTGGTCGGTGCTTTGGCCGGGGTCGGCGGCTGAGACGACGGCTGCTTCGGTGGCGGTTAGGTGCACCGGTTCGGACATGCTCGCCGGCGGGGTGGGTCCCAAGATGGTGTTCAGGACCGCGCTGGTTGCGGTGATCCAGTCGGAGGCCGGCACGCGTTGGACGAGGACGATATCGCGGGTGCGGCTGGCGACGACGAAGCGGTCGTACCGCGTTGCGATCGCGGTGCGCAGCATGACGTTGGGTTCGCGAAGAGGGATGACCCGGATCGCCAGGGTTTGGTCGGCGTGAGCGATCGTTCGAACCATGTCGGCGACTTCTGGGCGCACGCCGTCGCCGGTGAGGATTCGGCGTTCATCGGTGAGGCGATTGTGCTGTAGGTCTTTCCACGCTTGTGTGAGGTCCGGCCAGGTCATGGGGTTGTAGAGGGCCAGCACCTCGGGTATCAGACCGTGCAGGTGGAGGTGTTCTACGAGGTAGGTGGCTTGGTCGACGCTGACTTCGAAGCCGTTGACGGTGGTGTCGTCTGCGGTAGCTGCCGTCACGATTGTCCTTTCGCCGGATGGCTGTAGTTGAAAGTCTGGTCCATTTCGCCAGCGGGCTCAACAGGTGCTTTTTTGACGTCCTCACCGCGTGGTTCACTCCGGTGCCCGGGGTATTACGCGATTCAGGAACACGCGGCGTATTCGCCTTCGGAAGAGTCGTCCGTATTCGGCCAGTGCATGGTGAAGGGCTTGGATCGTGGCTGTTTTGGGCCATGCTCACCTTCTGCGAGCGCACCATGGCTGAGGTGTGTGCCGACCTGGGCACCGTGGCGGTCGAGTTCAACGGCGAGGCTGACCATGTGTACCTGCTGGTCTCCTACCTGCCCACGCTGGCGATCTTCACGCTGGTTCAGCGGCTCAAGGGCCGCACCGCATGCGTGGTGCGCCGCGAATATGCCGGCGCGCGTGTCCGCGCTCGCATGCGCGGGCATCTCTGGTCGCCTTCCTACTTCGCCGTCTGCTGCGGAGGCGCACCATTGTCGATCATTAAGCAATACATCGGGCAAAGACGGCCACTCTGAACGCGGGGCTACGCCCGCCGACAAACGGGATGGGTTCGCCCCGGACTGAAGTCCGAGACTTGCGCCCAAGATTCCGGTCATGGGCGTCTGGATGGATAGAATGTGAGCCGTGCCGCCGACGCGGCGGCGCGACTCCCGACAGAAGGCTGATCGCCCACATCGATCAGTCGCCTGACCAATCGGGACAAGACCCTCAGGGTCACCGCGCGCACCCTGACAGAGAACCGTCGCACCGCAGATGTGGGTTGCGCGACAACAACTTTGGATGGGATGTGAATAGTTCGATGTCGAGTAATTCGTTCAAAGGGCAGGCGCGCCGTCGACAAAAGGGCACCGGGGTGGCGTATATGCGGGCTCGCCGGCAGGTGGACAATCGCGGCCGCGGCGATGCGGCGCGTGTGGTGCCCGAGTCGGCGGATGGGCCGTTGATGTTGTCGCTGCTGGGCCTTGGTGGTGTAGAAGTTGCTGATATTGCGGCGCTGTGGGCTGATCGAGCGCTGCCGGTGGGTACCGGTGAGCCAGTGGATCGGGGCCTGCTGCTTCGGGTTCCGCTTGGTTTAGGCGTCGGTGGCGTGCCGGTGTGGTTGGACCTCAAGGATGAAGCCGACGGCGGGGCTGGTCCGCACTTGCTGCAGACCGGTATGACCGGGTCAGGGAAAACGGTTGGGCTGCAGTCGATGTTGGTCGGGCTGTGCGCTCAGCATTCGCCCGATCTGATGCAGATGGTGATCGTCGATACGAAGGACGGTGTGGGCAGTGTGTTTGATGGTTTCGCCGATTACCCGCACACGGTGGCGATCCTTGGATCAGATACCTGCGCCGCTGCGTTGATGGAGCTGGTCGATGGTCGCTCCCGAGCGCTTCATGAGGCTGGGGTTGGTGGTCGTATTGGCCGCTATCGAGAACTGCGTGCGAGTGTGCGGGGAGCGGACCTGCCGGCTTTGCCTGACTTGGTGGTGGTGGTCGACGAATTTCGTGTGCTGCCGCACTCGGTGGCGCGCAGGTTGATGCGCGAAGGCACTGGTCTTGGAATCCACGTGGTTGCTGTCAGTCAGGCCAGTGTTGGGGAGTCGCGTAAGGTCGCCGTTAACGTGAATTGCCGCATTGTGTTGCGGACGAGCACAGTGCAGGAGTCGGTGCAACTGGTGGGCAGTGCCGACGCGCACGAGCTGTCGGCTGGTGTGGGGCTGTTTGTGCCCAAGCGGGGTGCGGAGCCGATGCCGTTTCGGGGTTTCTTGGTTGACGATGATCTGATCGTGGACCTGGGGCGCCGATTTGGCGCAGTTGGCGCGTAAGTGCTGCATCGATCCGACCGAGCGTGTCTTCCAGGCGATTCATCCAGTTGTTCGGCGAGTTTTAGAGGACCCTGCGGGCTTGTGCGTTGTTGGGGAGGCCGCTGATGTGTACAGGCACGCCCCGTTGGGGGGCTTCGATGACTTGGCCGTTTCCGATGTAGATGGCTACGTGTTCGGGGACTCCGGGGCTTGACCAGTTGGAGAAGACCAGGTCGCCGGGGGCGAGGGCGCCCAGGGGTACTGCTGTGCCGGCGTGGATTTGGTCGTAGGTGGTGCGGGGCAGGATGACGCGGCCGCCAGAGGCGCGGGCGATGGCCCATTGGGTGAGGCCGCTGCAGTCGAATCCGCCGCCGGTGGGTCCGAGGGCGCCTCCGCCGCCCCATACGTACGGCAGTCCGAGTGCGTCGTGGGCGATGCGGGCGGCGTCGGCTCCGGCGCCGCTGCCTGCGACGCCGGCTTGGGTGGTATCGGCGGCGGCGAGGTAGTCCTGGATGAGGTTTCGGACGAATTGGGCGTCGGAGAGTTTGTTGCGGGCCGCGGCGGAGACGACGTTGCCGGCGTCATCGAGTGCTTTGCGCATGGCGGTCAGGACGGCGGTTTGGGCTTCGGGGGTGTTGCCTTGGGCGCCGGCGGAGGCGAGGGCGGTCTCGACGTCGTCGATGATGCCTTTGATTTTGGCGCGGTCGTTTTCGGTGTTGGCGGAGGATAGTCCCAGGATGTCGCCGAGTTTGGCTTCGACGTCGTGCATGGCGCCGACGCGGCGGGCGAGGGCTTCGTTGCGTAGGCGGGCTTGGTCGGCGGCGGGGCCTTCGAAACCCATCGATCCGTGGGGGCCGGCGAGGTTGTTGGCCGAGCGTGGGTTCATGCGGCTAGTTGGGCTGCCTGGGGGTTCGTCGATGCCGAGTTGATGGGCCAGTGTGGCTAGTTGCGGGAGCACGGCTGAGGCGAGGGCGGGCATGAGGCTTCCTGCGCCTTGTAGTGCGGCGCCAGGCAGGTTCAGTAGCGGGCCGGCCAATTGGGGGCCCAGACCTGCCAGTGCGTTGAGGGCTTCGGGTGCGGCGTTGGCTGCCGGCGAGGTGTCAGCCGTGTCACCGTCGGTGTCGTCGGTGTCGGTGTTGTGGTCGCCGCGGTGGGGTTTTCCGTGGTGATCGGCGGTGTTCGCGGGGTCGGTGGATGAGGGTGTGCTGTTCGGGGCGAGGCCGTTGGGGGTGGTAGCGCCGGTGTTCGGAGTTCCCGGGGGGTTTGTGGCGTTGGGTGTGGTGGTGGTTGTTGGCGTTGGGGTGCCCGGTGGTGTCGGTGGACCGCTGTTAGGTAGCGGGGGAATCCGGACGGGCGTGGGGCCGTCGTTTTGGCCGGTGACCGAAAAGGGCCGTGATGTGCCGGTGTTCTCGTGGTTGTTGTCGGCGTTGGGGTCACCGTCGTTGGGTGTGGTGTCGGTGGGGGCTGCTGTCGGGGTTGGTCCGGTCATGCGGCGGCCGCCTTCCCTGTGCGTCGGATTACCCGATTGGGGCCGATGTGTGCCCATTCGGGGTTCGGATGGCCCGGCAGGATGGTGACCATGGTGTCGGTGTCGACCGCGATCCCAGCCAGGTGTGGTCCGGTGGTGGCGCTGATGTCGGTGTAGATGAGGTCACCGGGTTCGGGGTTGTTCATGACGCGGTACCCGAGTTGCAGTTGCTCGCCGATGGTGGTGGGGATATCGACGCCGAGAACTCCGGCGAGTATCGATGCCACGAATTGTGCTGAGTTGCGGGTGGTTTCGGCGGTGTCGGGGGTCGGTGTTGTCGGCGCTGGGGTGCCTTCAGCTGGTGCTGTGGCGGTGGTTGGTGCGGTAGTGGTTTGGTCGGTGCCGACTGCGTGTTGGGCGGCGGCGGCGATAGCGGGGCCGTCGGGACTGCTGGTGCTTGCCGGCGCGGGTAGGGCTGTGGTGAGGGCGTGCAGGCAATTGGCGGCTTCGGGTGCGGTGGCGATCGCGGCGCTGGCCTCGGCGGGGTTGAGCAGTGTGGTTGCGGCTGATTGAGCTGGAGCGGTTGTGGGTGCGATGGCCGGTGCTGTGGTGGTTGTGGCGGTTGCGGAAGTCAGCAGAGGTGCGGCGGAGGAGGGTGTTGCGGCGGGCAGCGCGGCGAGTTCGTGTTGCGCGGCGGCCACGGACTCGGTGAATTCTTCAGGGGTGGCGCCGGTGATGATGGCGGCCAGCTGCTCTGGTGTGTTGTCGCGCCAGCGGGGTTCGCGCTCGAGCATCGTGTCCAGTGCGAGGGCTGTTGATACCTCGGGGGTCATGAGCTCGGCGGGGGTGCCCCAGGCCAGCGGAAGACCGAGCGCGCCGGCGCCGGTGTCCAGTAGTGCGGTGTGTGCGTAATTCATGGTCTCTTCGTTCGCCGGGTTGGCTGCGTTCGCCAGCCCGGTGGCGTGGATGGCGATCGCTGCGGTGACGGTTGCTCCTTGTTCTCCGAATCCCAGTGTTCTGGCGGTTTGGTCGATCTTCAACAGGACTTCCGTGGCGGTCGGGGCTGGGTCGGGTGGGTTTGCCACGATGGCGCCGCGGGTGCCCAGTGCGGCGGTGCAGGTGGCGAAGAACTGCTGGGCGCCTTGCCCGGGCAGGGACATCATGATCAGCACGATGGGTAGGCCGATGACGCCCAGCGGGATCAATATGGCGGCGCCCAGAGCGGCTTTGACGGTGGAAGTGGGCATTTTTCGGGGGCTATTGGCGGCCGCGGGCGAGCATGTCCGAACGGATATCTGCCGATGGGGTAGCCGTCATGTCGGAGCCGTCCTGTGGTTGGGCCAGGGCGGCGATGGCGGGATGAATCGCTGCTATCGCGCCTCGTGTGGCGCCGCGGTGGTGGGGGCAGGAGCTGGCGGCATTGACACAATTTTGGCCGCGGGCGGTCGGTTGGCCGCACAGATGCGGGTACTGCTGCCGAAACTCTGGCACTGGCATTGGACCGCTTCCCGGGGCCCGGGTGCGCGCGAATGCGTATGCGTCTGATCGTTCCACGGAGGTCGTGTCCAGCATGCCCAGGTCCGCAGTGGCCGGCTGGTTGGGGGTGGTGAGAGCAGAGACGGCCGCTGCCGCCGCTCCGTCGCGGCGCAGCGACGAGTTGGTCGATGCCGTGGTGACCGGGTTCAGCTGGTGATCGGATGCAGCAGGCCGCGGTGGCTGTTCGGGTGCGGGGTCGGCAGTTTCGGAGGTGAGCTCACGGCCCGAGGGGGTGACGTCGGCGGCGGTGGGGGCGACGTCATAAGCCAGTGCCGGGGTGCCGAACCGCGAGGTCGGCTGCTGGTCTGTGCTGGACGTGTTCGTGTGTCGGCTGGCTCGCAGATTTCTGATACTGAGGCGCGATTGCAGATGTTCGGCGGCGCCGAGGAAGGGAGCGGCCTCGGGGGCGAACGTGGCTACTGCGGCCTTGGTTGCGGTGCTGCCCGCGCGGTGGGTTGCGTCCTTGATACGGCGGGTCGCGTTGGGGATGGCTGTGAGCGGGTCGAGATAGTCGAGGGTGTTGGTGGTGGCGCTCAGGTGGCTGTGTTCGTTGCCGGTGAATCGCTGGGCGGCTTGAACCATGCGCTCGCGGGCGGTGACCAGGCCCTTACGGACGCGGCGAAGTGCCAGGAAAACCGCTGCAAGGACTAATGCGACCATGGGCATGGCCACGACCAGGTCGCCGCCTGAGGACGAGAACATGGCGCCGGCGAGATTGCCTGTGATGCCCAAGATGGTGACCATCATCGTCATGCCGGCGAAGGAGAACAGGGCGTCCAGGCTGGCTTTGAGGGCGAGATTCTGCGGTGCGCCAGGAATCCAGCCTGTGACCAGTGCCACGACGGCGACGATGGCCCAGAACACTGATGACAGGCCCAGGATCACCACTTGGATGCAGAGATATCCGAAAACGAATAGGACGACCAGGGCGAAGATGATGGAGAACCAGGCGACGATCTTGCGGTCGGTGGGATCGCTCATGGCGTAGTCGTGCAGTGCTTTGCCGTTGGGGCAGTTGTGCCAGACGGCGTCTTTGACTTTGTCGATGGGTTCGGTGGTGATGCTGTTGGTGAATGCCTGGCCGCAGTTGTAGGGGGCGGAGTCGAGGTCTTGTCCGTAGTTCCAGATGAGGGTGGGGGTGCGGACGAAGTGATCGGCCAGGGATTGGGTCATTTGATCGACGGCGTTTTGGCCTTGCATGGATTTGCCGGATAGCTCGCCGGTCAGTTCGACGCCGATATTGCGGCCGACGGTTAGTGCGCCGTTGGGTCCGAGGAGCTCGCTGATGGGCTTGTGGGCGACGGCCACTGACATGGTGGCCATGAGCACGGCGACCGTGATTTGCGCGGCGGCGCGGCTGACTTTTCCGAGCGCGAAGTTGACGGCGATGATGCTGGCGGCGATGAGTCCTACGGCGGTCAAGACGGCGGGGGCATGGACCATCGCGGTCAGTTGGCGGCCTACAAAATCCAGTGGGCCTGAGATGATTTGGAGCCATTTGAAGCTCAGAACGTTGTTGACTAGCCAGATGGGTGTGGTGATGATGCCGAGAAACACGCTGTAGAACCAGTGCATGCTCAGTGCCGGCGGGGCCGCGGTGGGATCGGTCAGGGACCCGTTGTTCAGGGAGAGGCCATAGATGCCCAGAGGGACCTGTGAGCTGTCGGTGATTCCGATCCACAAGCTTGCGGCGGTGACTCCGGTGGCGGCCCAGGCCGGGGCGGCGTTGATGATGCTGGTGATGGTGGGCGTGAGCAGGATCGCTAGGCGGCGCGCGGTGCGGACGGCCATGCGGGTGGCTTTGGGCATCAGGCTGCTCCTGGGGTGGTGAGTGCAGCTGCGGCGCGGTCGGCGCGGGCGGGCAGTTGGATTTTGATTTCGGCGAGGCGGTTGCGTAGGTCTTTCATCAGGCATTCGCCGCGGCGGTGCGGTGGGGTTTCCCCTTCGGGGCCGGTACCGGGGCTGGTTTCGGTCATCAGCTGCTTGATCAAGTTGTCGTTAGTGGCGGCGTCTTTGCTGGCCATGCGCAGCTCATCGGCGGCGAGAGTTTCGTCGACTTGTCTGAACAGGAATAATGTGGGGATTAGCTTTGCGATGCGGCCGAAATGGGCCGGGTCTTGGCTTGCCAATCCGACGGCGCAGTGATGTTTTCTTCCGTCAATGCCGAAGTCCTCGATGATCGAATTGCCGATGTTGGAGCGGGTGAGGTGACGTGCCTCATCGAGGAGGAACAGGCCGAATCGTGGTGCGGGATCGTCGATATCGGAGAACAACACCTGCCGGGCGATGGTGGCGAACAGGGTGTAGATGACGTCGCCGAACAACTTGGTCGGGTCGTCGGCGATGTCGGAAGCTTCGTCGGGCAGTGCCAGCTTGTTGGTGCGCAGAATCACCAGCGGCGCGTCCAGGGGCAGCGGTTTGAGGTCGCTGGCGAACAGGACGCGTGCGTAGGTTCGTTGTGACCAGAATCGGAGCTGGGAGGCGACTTTCAGGATGGTTTCGGGTGTGGCGGCCGAGAGGGCGCCGGCGGCAAGTTGGGGGTTGCGGGCGAGTTCGGCGGTGTGGGTGACCAGTTCTGGCAGACCGTGAATCTTGTTGCGTGCCCGGTAGTTCGGCTCAATCAGGTCTGACAGGAAGGTGGATTCGGGGCTGCCGGATTTGATTTGGAACAGGCGCATCAGCACAGGCAGGATGCGTTCGGCGACGTCGGCGCCCGGGATCACGCGCAGCAGGTCCAGGGTGTATTCGGGGTTGGTGGGGTCGATGACGATGGCGCCCTGGATGGAGTCGCCGTAGGTGCCGTATTCGCCCATCGGGGAGCGGTCGATGGCGAAGATTTGGCCGCCGTGGTCGCTGATGTAGCCGGTGTAGATCTTCAGCAGAACCGACTTGCCCGATCCGAGATCGCCGATGAGCAGGAAGCTGGCGGATTTGTCCTTCTCTGTCACGCCGAGAAGGTCGTGGTACACCGGTGTTTCCAACCCGGAAAGGCGGCATTCGCCGATGTAGAGGCCGGCGGCGTCACCGATTTGGGCGGAGGTGATGGGGACGAATTTGGAGAACAGGTCGGTGGGCAGAAAGTGGGTGTAGTCAGCGACGACGCGTTGCGGAGGGTATCCGGGCTGGCAGGCTGCCCACGCTTCTTCCTGGGCGCCGGCCGGGTCGATGAGTTTGATGGGGATGTCTTTGAAGGTGCGTTGTACGTCCTGGACGCGGTCGCGCAGTTCCTCGTAGGTGGGTGCGGACACCGCGATGATGGGGCAGAAATGGATCTCGGTTTCGGCGGGGTTGGCTTCCAGGTGGTTGTTGTACCGGCTGAGCATCTGACCGCGTTTGACCAGGAAGTTCTGGGCGAAACTGAGTTCACTATCGCGTTCGTCGAGTTGTTCGGACAGTGATTTGAGGGCGGTGGTGTTCGCGGCGAGCGCGTCGATGCGGGGGCGTGTCCAGGTGTGCAGCGTGTAGTCCACACCGGAGCCTTCGAAATGGTTGAGCAGCGCGAACACTTGATCGGCGACCCCGGGCCAGGGCAGTGGTGCGGGGAAATCGTCGACGAGAAGGAACGTTTGGAAGCAGGGCGGTATGTCGGTGTCGGTGAATTGGGTTTTGACGGCGCGTGAGTATCGGGGGTCGATTTGTCCGTCGAGCCGGAAGCTCTGGTGTCGGCGCATGAGGTGGGCGCTGCCGTGGTGGGGGAATGGGCGGGGAGCGGACGGTCCGGGGCTGGGCGTGCCGAGCGTTTCGGTGGATTTGCGGTAGGCGCGGTAGTCCACGCCGCGGGTGTGACCGCGTTCCCATAGCCACCGCATCTGGATGTCGTTGACCGGGTTGGGTGCGAAGGCTCCGGGGATTTTCCGTTGTGTCTGGTCGGCCAATGTGGTGAAGACGCGGATGTCGTCGTTGGTGGGCTGATATCCGTCGGGCAGTGTGCCGGCGCGGGAGGGGCCGCACAGGGGAACTGAGAGCCAGTGCAGGCGTTCGGAGGCGGGGACGGGTTGTCGTTCGAGGTACTCCAGTCGCGCTGAGGCTTCCAGGACGGCGTCGGGGAACACAGTCATGAAGCTGCGGTCGCCGGGGGTGCCGGCGGGGCCGGTGATGCGATCTGCGGCGCGGCGCGCTGAGGAGGTGATGTTTTTGGCGATGACGCTGGTGGCGATGGGGGCCACCATGCTGGTCAAGATGGTGGTGCCGAGGTCGGTGAACAGGTGGCGGTGTTGATTGTCGATCAGGGTTTTGGCGCTGCGTTCTTCGTGCCCGTTGGGTTGTGCTTTGAGGATCCATTCGCCGTAGACGACGCCGCTGCGCGTGAAGCGCAGGTTGTCGATGGCGGCCAGGGTGGGTTGTTGGAGGTCGAGGTCCATCAGCTCAGGAACTCCAAATCCAGGGCGTGGTCGGTGGTCCCGGTGGCAGTCGGTCGTGGGTGCCGTTGTGGGGGTCGGCCGCCGGTGCTCAGGGGTGCTCGGCGCAGACGCGGGCGGATGAACCAGAGCAGTCGTGAGGTGGGCCGGGCCATGGCGAAGCCGATTCGGCGGGCCATGATGACGGTGGGGATGGTGATGGCGGCGCCGAAGAAGAGGGTTCCCAGGATGGGGGGATGGGCGATTTCGTAGACCAGCAAGATCACGGCGGCGGCGGCGACGAGGACTGCGCATTGGATGCGGGTGAACGGGCCGAAGGGAATGGGTTGCCCGTTGGGGAACTTGCCGATCAGCTTGGGGAACTTGCGGGCCAGGGTGTAAACGATGACGGGGATGGGTTCAGAGCTCACCGATGCTCACCGCCGCCGGTCAAGCTTGTTGTGGTGGCGGTGATGAGTGGCCCGGGGCCGGCGCTGTGGGTGGGTTTCACGGGTGTGTTTCCGTCCGTCCAGTCAAGGGGTTGTGGGGCGGTTTAGTACCGGCTGGAGATGCCGGTGACGCCTCCGGAATCGCTGGCCGCGCCGCGCAGTAGGTCGGGCAGGATCATCACGATGATGACGGCGCCGACTGCGCCGGCGACGACGACGACGACTTTGGTGATGGAGCCGAGGTGCTTTGCGTAGAGGAGGGCGATTAGGCCCAGTGCGACCAGGGTGATGATCAGGATGATGGTGGTTTTGGATTGGCTGATGGTGTTCAAAAGCACCTGATTGATGTAGTTCATTTCCTGCGTTTCCTTTTAATTCGGATGGGATGGTTGAGTTGTTGTGGTGGATGGTTGAGCTGTCTGTGTGGGTTTGGTGATTCGACCCGCCAATTGTGGCGTTAGGTCGATATCCGAGATGAACCATTTATCGCTTTGGCGGATGACGGTCAGTGGATAAGTGATTGTTTGGTTTGTTTTGTCATCGGCCGCGCCTTCTGCGGTTACGAGTATTTTTGTGCTGTATCCGTTTTGTGCGTTGGCGGGAATTTCTTTTTGTGCATTGATTGCGTCGATGGTTATTCCGGTGAATGGGGCGCGGTCGAATGGCTGAATTTGGTCGGCGATGCTGTAGCGGTTGATGTCTCCGCTAGCCGGGTGTAAAGCGGTTCCGACGAGCCAGGTGTTGAGGAAATCGGCGGTGGTGTTGTAGAGGTCGGTGTTGTTGGACACTTCTGCGGGGTAGTCCAGTTCGATGTCGTATCCGAGATCTGGGCCGTTGACGAATGCGGGGGCGGCGGTGACGCGCAGGGTGCCCTCGACGACGGCCACGGGTACTTGGTAGAAGCGGAGTTCGGGTGCGGCGGATATGGGTTTGACGAAGGCTCCGATTACCACCGACCAGTAGTTGACGTTGGCGTAGCCGCTGGGTTGGGGCTTGGCTGACCAGGGTGCGGTTTTGATGACGGTTACCGGGATGGCGGACGCGGTGATGGGTGCGCCGGTGAACGCGGTCAGTGTGCCGGCGGACTTGCCGGCTAGGAACACGTTGAGGAAGGCGTCGGCGAAGCCTTTGACGGCGGTGGCGCGGTTGACGGTGTCGTTGAGTTGATCGGTGGTGACGGTGTCGTGGGGCGTGCAGCTGGAGGCGACGGTGTTCAGGCCTCCGAGGACCCCTAGGCCCAGGCCGGCCAGAACAGCGGCTCGGGATAGGGTGCGCCGGTCCGGTTTGTGGTCTGCCCACCAGCTGCGGGCGCGGGCGGTGGGGCTGGGGCGGAAGTTCACAGTTCACACGATGCAACCGGGGGGTGGTGTTTTCCAGAGGACCGGTGTTGATGTGCGCATATGCGCCGTTTGTGCTCGCCGGGAGGGGTTTTGGCCATTGGGGGTTGCGGTGGCGAGGATGTCGCTGGGGTGCGGCTGCGGTTGGACTTGTTGGGGTGGAAGTTTGATGGCGCCGGCGCTGGTGTTGTTGCTGAGGTTGACACCCCCTGCTAGGCTCGGCGCAACGGCTCGCGAAGCGGGAGGCGCGCCGAGTTTTTAGCTAGGAAGATTAGCTGCTCACTTGCTAGCTTTCTGGGAAGTTAGAGGTGTGGCATGTGGGGTTGTCAGGGGCCTATCTTGGTGGCGGTGCTGGCAACCTAGCGCTGCTTGGTAGCTAGTTGACCAGCGCGGATAGGTTGTTACCGTGCGAGCTTTCTGACAGAGATAGCCTGCTACCACGCTGCGGTGGTAGCAGGCTATCTGCGTCGTGTCAAAGGCCGGTAGGACCCGTGCCGGGATGCGTCCCTGGGCGGTTATCCGGCCGCGGGGTGACCGATGAGCTCTAGGCGACTTACCGCGAACGCGGTGTAGTCGGCGGTGGTCGTGGAGACTGTGTCTGGCGCGCCCAAGGAGCTGGGGTTAGACGGCGCTTCGGTCTTGCGGATGGTGATGGTGACCGAGCTGGCCACCACCGGCTGCCACGGGCCTTTCTGTGTGCAGGTGGCGGGGCTGATGGTAAGTATCGCGGTTTTGCGTTGACTGTCGGTGTCCTGATCGCACCGGGTCTGCGCGGCGTCGTTGAACGCCCAGGTGAGTCTCCTGACAGTGCGGTAGCGGTTCCACAGGTCTTCCCCGCCATCGGTGCTGTTGGCGCCGGGCATGATGCTGGCCGCCGAGATCACGTATGTCTTGTCGAAGAGAACTTGCAGCAGCTGGCCGTCGATCTGCCAGGCCCGGATGCAGATCCACGGCTGGGTGCTTTCGGGTCGAAAGGCGTTCATCGGGTCCGAGCTCGGTGCGGGGCAGCGCGCGGTGGCGGTCGATGCCGTGATCGGGGTATCGACCGCAGCAGGTGCCGTCTTGGCCGCGCGCGGCGTGTTGGTGGTGGCCAGCTGGGCGGTCGGTGCGGCCGTCGTGGAATTGCTTCCGGCCACCCAAATAGCCAATGAGATAGCCGCGATAGTGGACGCAGCGGCTATCGCCAGAGTCCGTGGACTTTTCCATTCTTGTTTTCTGATCCATTGACCCGCAGCGCCGAATCCGGATTGCAACGCACTGGGCTTCGAGGCTATATCGTCGAAAGTCAGAGTGGCGGTGGCGGCGTCTTTGGGTTCGTCGGGCTGCGGTTGGTCGTGGGCGCCCGCATGTGCGGTGGCGGTATCGGGGTCTATTTCAGGTGCGGTGCGGTCGTCATCGTTGTCCGCGTGTTCATCGTGCGGCGGCAGCGGTAATTCCACAGAATCGCGGTGCGTCGGGGATGCATGTTGGCCGTCGGAATTGGTTTCCTGAAGTAGAGATTGCAATTTTTCTGCGGCCTTGGCGTGGTCGGTGTCTGCGAACTCGACTTCGGGCGAGATCTCCGCGAGGTGATCGTGTTCGGGATCGTTCATCGACTCAGGTGCCGGCGGGCGGTAGTGAGGCCACTGGCGCAGTTCGGGATCTGCGAGAATCCGGGTTATCAAGTCGGTCATGACTCAATGCTGGCAGCAGCAGCTAGTGTTCTCCAGAGCCCCGTTGGCCGCATCGACCTGCTGTGGTAGTTCGGGCGGGACGTGGCTGGGTAGTCTGGTAAGCGCGGACGGTAAGCGGCGGTGTTGCCCGGCAGGTCGTGAGGCAAGTGGTCTTGCTCGTGTTTGTGTAGTCGGTTTAGCCTTGGGGTATGGCACTACGGGTTAATGAAGAAGAGCTGCTCCAGTTCGCCGCGGCCAACGATCGTGTAGCGGCCGAGGTTCACGAGGCGTGCCAGCCCGACCCCGGGTTGCTGGCACAGATGCGCGACGGCTACGGCCCTGTCGGTGCAGATTTCACAGCGGCGGTGGCTGAGTTCCAGGAAGCGTTTCATCGATCGGGATCGGCGCTGTCCAACCGCTTCTCGTCGCACGCCGATGATCTTCGCGCCGCGCACGGCCGATATGTGGGAGCCGATCAGGGTGGGGCTGAGGACGTCTCCGGCAGCACTTCGATCTGAGGGCGCGAATCATGGACGTCGGTAAGGTCGCTGGACCTTGGGCGCCCGGGCCGCGGCGAGTGTCTGTCCGACGGTCGGTAAATGGCAGATAACACTTCAGATTTCTTTTCCTCGACAGCTTTTCGCCGCGCGTGCGAAGACGCTATCCAGACCAAGGGCATTACCAAGAAGAGCATTGCCTCCGCGTTGGAAGTGACACCGACAACGTTGTCTAGCCTGCTCGGCGGTCGTTCGACGCCGTCGATGAATCTGCTGAGCAAGATGGTGGAGTTCTTCGGCGGCGAGTTGGTCGACTTCTTGGAGATGCCGCCGCGAAACCAGTGGACACTCAAGCACTATCGCGTCGCGGCCGGGTTGACACAGGCCGCGATGGCCCGTGAGCTTGATGTCGCCGCATCAGCAGTTTCGAGTTGGGAGTTGGGCAAGTACGCCCCGAAACCGCGCGCACTGGCGCAGATGTCGCAGATGTTCGCAGTGCCGGTCAAGACGTTGCGGGACAGCTTGGATACGCCGGTGCCCGCTGCGCCGACCGATGCCACCTTGACACTGGCTGAAACACTCGCCGAAACCGTCTTGGGCTTCGCTGCGCGGGCCGCTGACGTGCAGACACCGCTTCCCGATGCCTCGCGTGCCCAGATGGATTCCGAAATCCGGGGCCGCGCTGAGCAGGCACTCGCCTTGTTGGCTACTTTGATTCCGCAGCTGCCCGAAGAGAGTCGGGCTAGAGCTGTCGGCCTGGTCAGGCGCCTTTCCGAGGTGCACGAGAAAACTATTTCTTCTTAGAGCTTGTCAACAGCTTTATCGCTTTGATACGTTGAGGTCGTCAGGCCACCCCCAGGCTTAGCGCCCACAGGGGGTAAGCGCATCGAAGGGAGCACCCCCTGAGGAACTATCACTAACGAGCACAAAGCATTTAGCTTGTGCGTCTCACGATCTGCGAATCCGCGAACAAAGTCCAGTGGTCACCATGTGGGTGATTGCTGCGCTCATTAGCCGCTTTACCACTTCCGTCTTGTATCAAATTTGAGGAGCAAATCTAATGTCTACTTCGAGAGCCTCCCTGACTTTGATCTTCGGTCTCGGCGGGCGTGGTCGGCCCCACCAGACCCGAGTACCGGTCGATGTCACCCTCCCCGAGAAGCCCACCCGGTGCCTATATGAACCCGAACGATGGCAGCCCGACGAGCAAAAACCCGACCCCGAGGCCGTCGCGGCCTGCTGGTCGTGCCACTTCCAACGGAACTGCGCACGTCAGGCGCTCGATTGGCGCGAAACGCATGGAATCTGGGGTGGATATCGACTCGCCCCCGGACCAGGGTTGCAGGACACACGCGCCCAGCTGGCGATCATCGCCGGATTGCACATGGGCCCGGCGAAATCGCCCGGACTGGAAACAGCCGACGTGCTCGCCGCACAAGCAGCACGTGACGGGGCGCTCACCGAAGAACCCGAACCGGAGTCAGTTGTGCGAGAGATCCCAGCAAGTGACTGGCGGACCGATCACGTTGTCGCCCGACAGGAGATCTCCGCTTAAGGGGCAGTTCGGCCTTGATTCGCTCGAAATCCCCACAACTACACAGTGTTTCCGAGATCCGCCCGTAGATAGCACGAAACCCCCGGAGGGGGATTCGCACGGGATTCAAATCGATCGGGCGTTCACAGAGCCCAGATCAAGCGAATGGAACGGAAGTTGGCGCTTCAGTCCCGGTTCTCTCCAACAACGAGAGGTATGTCGCGATGACAAGTACTGATACTACCGTGCACCCATTTCCCGGTGCAAGCGTCGCCGCCGATGACGCAGATGTGCCCGGCGCCGGCGGTCAATCACCCGTAACCACGGAGCCGATTGACCGCATCACTGACCCATCGTATGGCGCTCAGATGTGCCCGATCTGCCCGCGGCCGGTAGACGAACCCGTGTTCTTCTTCGAGGGCAACGTGGTCTGCGAGGAACACGTACGTGCATGCGGCTACTGCGCGGGTGGGCGCCGGCTTGTCGACGACGAAGCATGCGGACCCTGCCTCGCGGTGATCTACCCCCGGAAGGCGGCATGAGATGCGCATCCCCGCTGCGATGGTGTCCTTGTGCCGGGACAGCATGCTCCACAAGGCTCACACCCGGGCAGGGGAGCTGATCTTCGAGGAGTTGCGCACATCTCGACGCAACTTCCCCAAATTGTTGGATTCGCGTGCCGAAGCAGTCTCCGTGCTCGAAGAGGAGATCGACGAACTGCGAGACGCGGTGCGCGCCAACATTATCGAACATGCACGGGCCGAGGCTGTCCAGGTCGGGGCGATGGCTCTGCGGTTGATCATCGACGGAGAAGGCCGCCAACCCAGCGAGGCGCGTGATCGGCTCGCGGTGCAGTCAGCCGTGGCCCGGGCCGCCAACTCCGATCCGCTCAACCCGTTGGTCTCGGCGCATGAGGGAAAAGGGTATCTGCGGGGTCGTCACGAGCAACTGCTCGCTGGGCTGGTCGCCGACAACGACGGCCAGGTCATCAAGGCCGCAAACGCTCTGGCGGTCCTGGCGCTGAGGTTCGTTGCCGAGGTGCCCGCCGAAGCCGCCCGCCATCAAGTCGGAGGCCTGCGGTGAGTAATCCAACCGTGCACCCACCGCGGCGCACAGGCAGCTGGCAGAGCCGCGCCGCATGCGGCAGCGAACCAGCCGAACTGTGGACATCTGGCACCGGCCGGCACATGGCCGAGGTCGATGCACACCTGCGTCAAATCTGCTTGGGCTGCCCGGTTTTGACGCAGTGCGCGCGCTACACCGTAGAGAACCGACTCGAAGCGGAGTACCGCGCCGGAATCAGGGTTCCCGCCAAAAATGCTTCCAAACGTTGGCTGACAGTCATGGCCACCTTGGCTGACCTCGCCGGGGTGCCGGCGCCGGCATCGTTGACCGACAAGTCCACAGTGCCCACAGTGCCCGACACCGACTTGGACTCCGAGATCCTTGCGGCCCGCAGGAGCGCGCAGTTTGGGGATGACGCGCCGGGAGAGGATTTTGACGCTCTCGAAGACGTGGACGCCCCCGAGGATTGGGATCTGGATCTGCACTGGGGTAGGGCGTCATGACGGTCGATGTGCGCGCGCCGCGACGACGTGGAGCATCCAACCGGGGATACGCGCAGGCGCGTTCGACGATGGTGACCGAGCTGTTGACGCTCAAAACTGGTACCGCCGTTGACCGGTCACAACTCAGTGCAGTGCTGGCGTTCTCGAGGACCGTGAGCGATACCCGAGGCGGGGTCCTGTTTGGGCTCTCCGATACTGCCACCGCGCACTGGATTATCCAGACGATTGGCTCACCGCAGCGCGTGCAGCTTATCGGCGGGTACCGATCTACGCGCATCGGTATACGCATTGAGGGCCGGGATCTGCTGGCGAGGTTGGGATATCACGCCACGGACGGCCGGTGGTCGTTCGGCGGTGGGGGACGCGACATCGCCCTGGGGGCGGTGCGGGGTGCGTTGGTGGCAAAGGGTCGGCTCGCCCGAAACGGAGTATGCATCCACTGCCGCGACACGGTCGACGCAGTCAAGACTATGGCGCTGCTAGATCGGATCGGAATCGCCACAGACCGAAGCGGTTCCGATGCGCGAGAGGTTGTTATCCCTTCGCGTCAGGCGCCTGGTGCGCTGAAGACACTCGGGTTGGCCGCCACCGCACGCAAGTATCAGGCTCTTATCGATGCCGAGCCGATAGTTCGAGTGGAGCAGGTGATACCACAACAGGCCGGGTTCGCCGCCGCCAACCGTTCGAAGTCTGCGGCCGCGGCAACAGCCGAGTCCCGCCGGATTGCTGCGTTGGGCGATCTTGATTCCTACGCGGTGCTTGATCACCTGCGAGAAGCTGCGCAAATCCGCAGGGAACGGCCGGATTTGACGTACAGCCAAGCGGCAGCCGAATTCGGGATCACCAAGAACGCCTACGTGGCGCGGCTGCGCCGGTTCTGGAAGGCAGTTGAGGCCGCGGAGACTTCAAGCGAAGTGGATTCGGGAGAGTTGTCATGAGCAACTACACGGTCATCGGGATCGATCAGATGCTGGCGAAAGTTCATCGGGTGCAGGCTGATCTGGGCACCGGCGGGCACTGGCAGGTGGTTCCCACCGCCTTCGGTGAGCCCGATGCGCAGGAGGACCTGGCGTGGCAGGAAGCGGCGCTGTGCGCGCAGACAGACCCGGATGCCTTCTTCCCTGAGAAGGGTGGATCGACCCGCGAGGCCAAGGAGATGTGCGAGCGGTGCGAGGTCAAAGATCCGTGCCTGGAGTACGCGCTCGATAACGATGAGCGGTTCGGGATCTGGGGTGGGCTTTCCGAACGCGAACGCCGACGCCTCAAGCGAGGGATCGCATGAACGCCGCGCCATTGGATCGCGCCGAACTGAACCGGTTGCTGCTAGACGCCGTGCAGGAGGCCGGCCAGATCACCACCCGTGAACTGACCGGCAAACTGCCCGCTAAACACGCCGTGGTCAACGTGCCCTGCAGCAGCAGCTGCCGCAGGACCAATCGCTGGAGCGCCACAGAAACCGTGCTCGAACACCACAGCAGTTGGCATCGCATCCGAACCCCGCATACCAGCGCCGACATCTACCGACCCCTGCGTGCTCTGGAAGCGGAAGGACGGATCACACGGGAACGCGGCGCCGGAGAGCGGAACGTGCGCTGGTGCGCACTGCCCGAGCAACTGACGATCGGCGAGCTGCACCCGGAGACGTCGGCGGGGAATGCGCCGCAACGGGATGTATCAGTGCAGACCCGGGTCGCGACGAACGGACAGCTCTGATGCGCAACCCTTTTCACCGCGGTGCCAGTGTGCACTCCCTGCCGGCGCCAGACTGCTACCAGGGGCGGCAGATTCCGGTGGTGTATGTGCAGCCCGGCTACCCCGAGTGCCGGCAGACCCTCGATGCTTTCGCCGCGGCCGGGGCAGACATAGAGATCGTTGATCTGAGCGCCGATAAGGACGCTCGTCATGACTTGAAAACATGTGGTTATCAACATCTTCCGGTCGTTAACACCGGCCGGCGCATCTGGGCGGGCCATCAGCCGTCCCGCATTCAGGAGTTCGCCGAAAACATTCTGGAAGAACGGAGCGCGTCATGAGCTATGGAGCGATCTACGGAATCCTCGCTGATATCTACACCCCGGAGGCGATCGACGACTGGCTCGCCGCCCCTAACCCCGTGTTAGGCGACAAGCGGCCCAGAGACCTGTTGATACACGGCGATCGCGGCGACGAACGTGCCGTCGAGCAGGAAGCCCGTCGGATCGCGGGATGGGCTCCGCTGCAGCTGGCGGCCGAGCACACCCCGCAACTGTGGCCGAACGGGACCGCCACGTGGGAGGGCGGCGCTGCCGGCACCGGCCGCTATCTGCTCACCGTCGCCGCCGGCGGGCCGGTGACCGTCGATGTGATCGACAGCGAGCGGCTCAGCGTCGCGGTGGCTCGCCAGCTTGCCGAACATCTGGCCGTCGCAGTCAGCATCGCTGAGGGAAAACCCCTGGGGATTACGGAATATCGTGCCGGAGCTGCACATCCCGGCGGTGGTCACCCGTATGTGTTGCCCCCCACAGTCCATGACAGTTCGGTGCGGCGGTTCCTGCGCGACTGCGCGCACTTGGGCGCAGACCCCATCGTTGAGCAGAGGGTCTGGCACACGCTGGCGTTTGTCGACGAATGGACATCGGTGAGCGAACCGGCTATGGGTAGGGCAGCCTCATGAGTTTGTCCGATCTGAGGGTCATCCTGGCCGATGCCTACCCGGGGCGACCCGACGCTGTCGAGGCCTGGATCAAGACCGCGAACATTAACCTTGACGGCCACAGCCCCGAAGAGCTCGTGAAGGACGGTGGCATTGCTCAGGTCTTCACCGAGGCACGCAGGATCGCCGGATGGCCAGATCAACCCGTCTACAGCGCGGGGAGTGTGGCGCAGCCGCGGGCAGCGGACACGATGGCTGCAGTTGATCAGGTGTCGCCGTGGGAAGCGGTAAAGCAGCCATGGAGAGTCGCCGCCAGTGGAACCTATTGGGAAATAAGCGGAAACGACACGCGGCGCAACGCCCCCTTTCACCGGTGCATCGCCTACGTGCTGCCTCGCTACGCCACGTCCGGGGCGCTGCTGTTCCGGTTCGTCGGGCCTCACGATCGCGTGGTGAGCCCGGACATGATCACCGCAGCGCGAGAAATGTTCCTGGTCGACGCTCATAACCCGCTGCAAGCTCACAAGGGATGCGACCAGCACAGCATCCAGATCGCCCTGGAGAAGAGGGCCGCCTCGTGACACACACCGGAGCTGTCGCCCACGCTACCGATGCCCCGGGGGCCGGAGTCGATTGGATTCCAGCGGGTCCGGGTCTGCTACCCGAGCAGCTGCAGGTGCCCCTGCGGTGGCGCAAAAGCCGTCATGTCAGTGTCTGCCCCAACGGGGACCTGTTCGACGCTGATGTACCCGACGATTACATCGCGCATGTTTTCGCGACCATGCAGAGCTCAGCTGAACACACCTTCCAAATCTGTACGCGCAACACTTCCCGCATGCGGGATCTGTTGAATAGCAATAGATTCTGGGAGACGGTGACCGATTTCGGTATCTTGCTGCTGCGGGTGGGCCCGAGCCGCGCCCAGTTCATGCCCAACCAGGGCCTCCAAGATAAGGCACTGCCCAACGTCTGGCTCGGCGGGCCCGTCGTCGACCAGGACAGCGCCGACCGAACGCTCATCGAGCTGCTCGACACTCCCGCCGCTATCCGATACCTCGATGTGCAACCCCGCGGCCCAATCGCTCTCGGTACCGCTCTTGGCCGGTGGCGGCCGCGGTGCGATTCCTGCGACAGGAGACGGCTCGGACTAGGAACACCGTCCCTCAGCACCTCGAAAGTGGACCTCTCGAAAACACGCCCGAGTCAAATCACGAAAACCCGATAACAACAAAGTAACTAGGACACACCAACCATGACTTCGACAATCCCTCACGACAATGTCGTCCAACGAGTCTCGCTCGGTCACCTTCACCCGCCAGCAACCGAAGAAGCATTCAGCGACCCGCACGCTCAAACGCCCCGGCGCAGGACTCGTATTGCGATCACAGAGCGTGAAGTCTCCGTCGGCCTCGACGTCCCCGACAACCAACACACCATGGCCTTTCATTGGCTCAAGCCTGATGGCCCGCAGATTCGCGTTACCCGGATCAAGGTGACATGGATCTACAAGGCTGGGCGATCAGATGTGACCTACAGAATCTCGGGGCCACGCATTCTGGCCGACGGCTCCGAAGGCAACGATCTAGCCGGCACCGGCCATTCCCAGAACCCTCCCCGCTGGCTCGCCGATCTCGTCGGTGTGCACACCCCGGACTGGTTCCGATCATGAACCTTCCTGAACACGGCAGCGGCGACGCTCTGCAGTTCGTGCACGTTGTCTACGACCAAGTCCCCCCGAGTCAATCGACAGCACAGGCCATTTGCGGGTGCCTGTGGTCCGGGCCCCAGCGCACCGGTACGGACTGCACGGCGATGGCGGCCACCGACGCCTACGCCCACCACTTGAGGGAGGGCCACATCGTCGTGCCCAACGTGCTCGACGGAATCAGCTGGCCGGCCGGCTCCACGGCAGCGCAGACATACAGGGCGGGGACGCGATGACGACCTCCCGGCACGTGCGCATCAGCGCATTGCGCGATCAGCTGCTGGCCGTCCTGCGCGACGCAACCGTACCAGTCAGCACTCTCTGGCTGGCGGCAGCGGCCATGCCCATTACAGAACTCATCTATCAGGGGAGCTGTGTGACGCTGCACGACTTCATCAAACCGTTCGGGTACCGGCTCGCCAGCTGCGATGGCAACGGTGAGCACCGCGTGGTCGCTCCCGCTAGCCCCCAAAACGTGTATCCGCACCTGCTTCGACTTGAAGCACTCGGGCTTGTGGAACGCACCCTCGGGCCCGATCACGACGAACTAGTCAGAGCTGCTAAGTCGCTGGGTATCCATCCGCCCAGCCGCCGACAGGTGTACTGGCGGGCCATCGCCCGCGACCTCGATCTCCGCGAGCACGAGCTGCTCGCCGCATTAGAGACGGATCTGCTGAACACAAACACCGAAGGACAGCCCTGATGCACTCACCGAACGGATTACACAGCAACACGACGCTTTTCATAAGCAGTCAGCTCTCTGCCGTGCACGTCCTGTACGAAGCAGGGCAATCGTGATGATCGAGCGACCGCTGCGACCGCACCAACAGTCGGCATTCAATGAGGCCGTCGACTACTTACAGGAGCACTCTCGGGTCACGATCTGCATGCCCTGCGGCACCGGGAAAACCCTACTGGGACAACGCCTAGCGCAGAACGAGGCACGGCACGGTCCATCAGCGATCTTGGTTCTCGTACCGTCGTTGACCCTTCTGGCGCAGACCATTCGTACCTGGGTTGAGCACAGCAGCCGCCCAATCAACGCCCTGGCTTTCTGCCATGACCGCAAGATCTCCACCGCTGACCTGCGTGTGCCGGTCACGGGCCTGTTGTCCGATTACGAGATCGCCGTAGTCACGGTCACCGATGAGGACATTCACAAAGAGATCTCCTGTGAATCCGACGCACCGATCGAGGTTAAGGCAGCGCTAGTCGATAGCCAGTTGGCTGCAACGCAGGTGGCCGTTGGTACTGCCATGTCAACCTATGACCTGTCGCGGATCATGGTGTTCCACAACAGAATCAACACGTCGCGCAAGTTCGCGAAGACACTACCGGCAATGCTAGATAGTTCTGCCTCGCAGACAGTGGATTCGATGCATCTGGATGCAAGCACGGACACTGAGGAACGCCATCGCTGCCTGCAGACGCTGGCAGATCCTGGCGACGGGCGGCGCGCCGTGCTGTCGAATGTGCGATGCCTGGGGGAAGGCATTGATGTCCCCGCACTCGACGCGATTGTGTTCGCGGCGCCGAGAACATCCACCATCGATATCACCCAGAGTGTGGGGCGGGCATTGCGTGTTGACCCGCAGCGGCCTGGCCGGGCCGTGATTGTGCTGCCGGTATTCATCGACGACAGCGTTGATCTGCTTGAGCAAGTGGGTAATTCGGCGTTTAAACACGTGTATCGGACCCTGCTGGCGTTGGCAGATCAGGACTCGGCGTTGGCCGGCGAACTTGAGGGCCGCAGGCCTCGCCGCGGCGGCCGCCGCGGCACTAGGGACGGCGATGAAGGTAAACCCGGTCGCATCTCGGTGATAACTGCCAGCGGAACACCGGCACCCGACGCGCTGCGTGCCGCACTGAACCTGCGCACTCTTAAGTTGCTCACCCCGGGCTGGGATTTCGGGTACCAGCAACTGCTGGCCTACGCCGAGTCTACCGGCAAATGCCCGCCCAACGCGTACATCACCGAAGCGGGATACCCGCTGGGCGCGTGGACCCGGGGGCAACGCCAGCGCCGAGAAGCCCTCACGTCTGAGCAGCGCGACAAACTTGAGGCGGTGCCCGGTTGGGCATGGAATCGATTCGACGCAGCCTGGAATGAATCCTATGGGCGGCTGGTGCAGTGGGCCGCCACTCACGGGGACGTCAAGATTCCCCGGGGATACCGCACCGCAAGCGGTTTCGAGTTCGGTCAATGGCCCGCCATCCAACGTCGCGAATACCGGGCCGGCACGCTGGATCCCGAACGGATCGCATTACTAGAAGCGCTTCCCGGGTGGAGCTGGAACCCGGCGCGAGACAGCTTTGACACCGGCTACGCGTATCTGGAGGCATTCCTCGCCGAGACAGGCTCGGCGAGCCCATCTCAGACCGAGGTGACCGCCGACGGATACAAGCTGGGCTTTTGGGTCCAAGCCCAACGCCGCGGATATCAACTCGGCAAGCTCGCCGCGGAACGCATCAGTGCTTTGGAAGCTTTGAAGGGCTGGACATGGAACGCGCGAGATGCGCGGTGGCTAGCCGGTTTTGCTCACCTCAAACGCTTCGCCGCGGCCCACGGTCATGTGCAGGTGCCTAAAAGTTACCGAACCTCTGGCGGCGATCTGCTCGGTTGCTGGGTCAGTAATCAGCGAGTCGCGAAAAGAGCAGGTCAGCTCAGCGACGAACGGGTAACCACCTTGGAATCCCTGCCGGGATGGACCTGGTGGGCGGACTACAACGCCCGACGCACCGAGCAGGTCGCCGTCTGACCACGCCGTGGACCAGGGAAACCGTTGACGCCAAAGAGAACACGAGAAACGAACGGGAAGGAATGAACTCAATTGTCGACTACACAAACCAACACAGGTGGCGGCGCTCATCCAGGCTGGCTCCTCATCATGGACAAAGGCCACGTCTACGAGTGGCACCGCCACGACCCCGCCCAGCACATCAGTTCCCCCGGGCGCAGCCTCGACGATGCCCTGTGGGCCTCGCTCGTGCCCAACGAGCAGGAACGAAATCTACGGCGAGCCCGCGGATGGTCCATTACACCCGGACCCGCGACTGCTCTCCACTCTCTGCGGGAACCAGTTAGCGAAGCTCTCGACGATGCCCGCACAACCGGCACTATCCAAGCGCACTCCCCGATCGCCGCAACCACCGCCACGGAGGACTTCGCGTTCCACGCTGTTTCGAACTCCTCAGGCGCCATTCAACGGCAGCACCGCGTACCGCAGCCACACGCGCAAGGCGCGTGAAAATCGTTATTTGACAACAGGAATTGACTGGAAGGGACAGAGATGATCAAGGGTAATGATCACATCGAACCGCAGTTTACTGATATCCCTGGTGTGCGACGCCAACCCAGCGATGCGATCCGCAAGGCCTACTGGTATGGCCTCCGACTGCACAACTACGGGTGGCTTGTTCATTCGCTTGAGTGCACCAGCCAGGGCGCGACAAGCACCGCCGAAGTTGTGCTGGAAACCCCCAGCCACCGCGTGATTATCTGCCGCTCCGATGGACGCACAAACATCGCCCAGGAGCTTCCCGATATGTTCGCGCTGGCAGTTCGATTGGTCGCGATCGACGCCGGCACGCGCGGCATCCGGACGCTGCGCACACAGCTTAGGTCCCTGCTGACCGAACACCGACGGTCAGGGCACCCCTCATGGCTACATGTGAGCCCGCTGCAGCTGGCACGTCAGGCTGCCTACGAACTGATCGACCAACACCACTGGACGCTCAGCGGCCTCGGGTCGGCTCTGGCGCAGGGCGGATTCATCGCCGATATCCCAGAAGACACCGTCGCGGTCTACCCGGCCGGGATGGCCCCAGATGGCACGCCGGCCGGTGCTCTCGCGCACGCCCTAGGCCATATCGCCGCTGATGAGCTGGCCCTGTTCGCCGAACAAATCAGCACCTATCAACAGCGCGTGCAGCAGATTCTCAACAACCCGCAACAGGGGAAGGCTGCATGACCGTCCTGCGTCTGGCAATACGAGACGTTGGCCATGCGCGGCTCGAAGCGATCCAAGTGGCTGCGATGGGGATCCGGTTCCTGGCCGATCTGACCCCGATAGGTGCCGGCCTGATGGTCAGGGATGTGGCATGACATCTAGCCCTCCGGTGGCGCGGTCATCGCGCCGTACTCGCCCGGCTATGCGCCGCAACAAGGTGGCCGAACACCGGCCCGCGGTGCGACGACGTCGTTTCGCGCACGACGCAGACACCGCACTTGATCTATTTTCCGGGTTTGGCGGACTCACCTTGGGTGCCGAGCGGGCTGGCTTCACCACGATCATGGCGGCCAACCACAACCACTACAAGGTTGAGGTTCATGAGGCGAACCATCCTCACGTCGAACACTGGATAGCCGATCTGGTCGACCCGGAATCTTCGGACTATCACGATGTGCGCGACTTGCCGGCCGCCGACCTGCTTATTGCCGGCGTGTCATGCGTCAATCACTCGAGCGCAAATACCAAAAAGGCTTACCGGCAAGGTCTTTCGCTATTCGATCTCGACGACCCCGAGTATGAAGCGAACGTCACCCGCTCCGAACGTGACCGCGCTACCGCGAACTGTGTGCTTCATTACGCCGCGGTGCACCACCCGCGCATGATTCTCGTCGAGTGCACTACAGAACTCCAATCGTGGGGACAACAAGTTCCTGGCAAGAAGTACGGCGATGGATCCACCTATCGGTGGTGGATCCGGCAGTTCGAAAAATTGGGCTACAAATACCGTGTCCTGTACCTGAATTCGATGTTCTTCGGTGTGCCTCAGTCTCGGGACCGGTATTACTTGGTGCTGTGGGACAAGCGGATCCCGACACCGGATTTGGAGCACCGGCCGCACTCGTGGTGTGGCTTTTGCGATCGTGTCGTCGAGGCGGTGTGGACGTGGAAGACAGGTGTGCCTCCCACGGGCGTCGTGCGGTACGGGACGCAGTACGTGTACCGGTGCCCGTCGTGCCGGGCGATGGTTATTCCGCCGATGACGCCTTCGTTGGAGGCGCTCGATCTGTCCAATCTCGGTACCCGAATTGGGGACCGGAAGAAGCCTCTGGCCCCGGCGACCATGGAGCGTGCGGAGCGGTGCCGGCAGAGGTTCGGCGAGTTTCCCGCGGTCCTGATGCCCGGGAAGGCCGAGCGGCACCCGTGGCAGCCGTTGGCGACGCAGACCAGTCAACAAGAGACTGCTGTTCTCTCGACCGGTGCAGTCATGGTCGCGGCGGGCAACAGTTTCGAGAGGCCCGGATCAAACTGCCGCAGTAGAGATTTCGGGCAGCCGTTGTGGACGCAGACCGGAACCAACGCTGTTGGGATGATCACTGCGCCGGTGGCGGTCGCTGGGCAGATCATGCCAGCTCATCGCCACAACGGAGACGGTAAGCACATCACTCAGCCGATGGACACCGTCACGAGTGTTCACGAGAAGTCGGTACTGCTGGCGGTCAACAACTATCAGGGTGCACCCCGAGGGGTTGATGAGCCGCTTCCCACCCAGGGGGGATCGGAAACTCTGAGTCTGATTTCCAGCGGTGTTGTGCCGTTCCGTAAGAACACGACGCCGACCACCCATGGCGAGTCGATGCCCACCGTTACAGCCGATCAGATTCCGGGACTGCTGACTGCGGCCGGCGTGATGAAGTACAACCAAGGCGCCGAGCGACGTGTCCATGGCGTCGATCGGCCCATGAAAACTGTTGTGGCGGACGGGGCGAGCCAAGCTCTGCTGTTCTCCGGATGGATCAATAACAACGGCTCGATCGATGAAGCCAAGTACCGGGCCCATCCGGTCAGTGATCCGCTCGGCACCGTGACGGCGCAAGACACCAAGTCCTTGCTCACCGCCCAGTGGCAGGAGACGCTGGCCGACCTCAAGTTGGAGGACTGCTACTTCCGCATGATGGCCTCCCATGAGGTTGGCCGAGGCTGCGGTTTCGACGTCAACTTCGCCGGCTACACCGGGACTTTCATCGTGTGGGGCAGCGAGCGTGACCAGGTCGACGGCTACGGCAACGCCGTCTCCCCGCAAGTCGGGGAGTGGATCGGCTTCCGGCTGCGGGCCGCGCTTCACGGCGAGGCAGTGGCATGAGCGCGCAGATGACGTTACCGACGTGCTGCCTGCCCGGGTGTGTGCAAGTTGTCGCCGAGTGGGGCGAAGCGTGTCAGACCTGTATCAGCGAGTGCGGCCATTTCCTGCAGCGGGTCAGTTCAGCGGCCGCCGGGTCACCGGAGCAGCTTGCCGAGGTCTTCGCTGAGCGGGACCGGGGCACCGGCGCCGCATACGCCGCGCAGGCCGAATCGGAAATCGCGTTAGGAAAGCTCGCCGGCAAGTACATCGACGGCGCGGGGCAGGCCATGAGTCCGTGGGTGGCGCAGGTGGCTTCGAATCAGGGTGTGCGCAAGGCGATGCAGGTGTGCTGGATGTCTGAGGAACGGCGCAGCTGCACTCATATCGGCGGCAGGTGGGAGTGCGACCGATGTCGGGACATCACGTGAACACCACAACAAATTCAAACAAGGAGGACGGGAAATGACTGTGTGCGAGGAGTTCGTCAAGACGGGGGAGGAGTACCTCGAGCAGCACCTGAAGCTACTCGCGGTCGACTACACGTTCCCGTTGTCGCCGTCAGATGCGTTGTCGCTGTATCACTTTCTGATCGACATGTTGCACAGCAATCCGCAGTCTGGGCATTTTCTGGCGCATCTGCTGACGGCCGCGACGGTGCGTCTTGCCAGCGATCACGCCGGTGACCCGGAGCAGGGTTCTTCCTGCGTGGGGTCTTCGGAGCACCGGGCGACATCGGCTCACGAAGCTCCGGAGTCGGGGCGGGGGTGCCTGTGCTGCCGAAACCTCGGTGTTCTTCCGGAAGCGACCATCAAGGGTCAGCCTGTCGGGATCCCCGGGATGGTCGACGGTGATGCCATCTTGCAGTGCTGCGAGGAATGCGTCGGCGCCTTGGCGTTCGGCGGAACCCACCCGCATGAACTCGATCCCTCTATCGCCCGGGGGCGATGATGGGCGACAAGACACGCATCGAATGGGCCGATGCCACGTGGTCACCAGTGACCGGCTGCACCCGGATCAGTGACGGCTGCCTGAACTGCTACATCGAACGATCGACACCAATTCGTGTTGCGGGCCGAAAGTTTGACGGTGAAGGCATCGGGTCGAGTCTGGCGGTACAACTCCACCCGAATCGTCTGGACTGGCCGCTCAGAAAGCGCGACGGGAAGAAGATCTTCGTCTGCTCACAAGCCGACTTGTTCCACGACGACGTGCCCGACGAGTACATCGCACGCGTGTTCGCGGTGATGGCGGAAGCTCCACGGCATACCTTCCAGGTACTCACCAAGCGCCACGGCCGCATGCGGTCCCTGCTATCTGTGCCCGAGTGGCCACGGATTCTCCAGATCGCAAGGGACAATATGCATTCGGAGTGGGATCCTCGGTGGGACGACGATGCGGTCTCGGATTGGTACACATGGCCGCTGCCCAACGTTTGGTTGGGCGTGAGCACCGAGGACCAGAAGCACGCTGACCTCCGTATCCCGGCACTGCTGGACACCCCGGCCGCTGTGCGATGGATCAGCGCCGAGCCACTACTCGGGCCCATCGACTTGATCCAACACTTTGGCAGCGGGCCAGCGTTCGGCAATCCTGCCGCACTCGATTGGGTTGTCGCCGGTGGCGAATCTGGGCCTAGGGCAAGGCCAATGCACCCAGACTGGGCACGGTCCCTTCGCGATCAATGCGTCGAGGCCGTTGTGCCATTCCAGTTCAAGCAATGGGGCCAATGGGCGCCCGGATTCTCACACGGCGAAGGCGAGAACGGACCCGGCGATACATTCGTCAACCTCGACGGCACCACCGGACACGTCTGGATCGATGAAGAGGACTGCTCCGTTCGCAATTGGTGTGGCGACTGGAATGAGAACTCTCATGCGATGACGCGGTGCGCCAGTAAGAAGCGCGCCGGGCGCGAGCTCGACGGGCGTATCTGGGATCAATTTCCTGAGGCGGTGGCGTGATGCCGCGTCTGATGTCGGTGTCGCTTACTGAGGACGCCGTGGTGGCACGGACGAAGACCGTGACGCGGCGGATGGGTTGGCTCGACCTGAAGCCTGGCGATCGGCTGACTCTCTGCCGAAAGGTGATGGGCCGCAAACACGGGGAACCACTGGTGCGGCTCGTCGACGTGGAAGTGGTGTCCGTCTGCCGGCAGCAGTTGAACACCATCACCAGGGAAGACGTCGCCCGAGAGGGGTTCGCCGGCTGGACTACTCGGCGATTCGTCAAGTTCTTCTGTGACTCTCATGGCGGTTGTGATCCATGGAGCGAGGTCACTCGGATCGAGTGGCGGTACCTCGATGCTTGAACCGATCCGGCCGCCGGTACCTGCGACATGTGAGCACCGGCCCACCACCGGCGGCGTGGTTATTCCATGGGCAAACGTCCAGCTCGCCGATGGGGGCGTTGATTTCCGGTCCCAACACGAAAGCCGGGTCCAACAGTGCTGGCGTAACTATCTCTGCCAGCTGTGCGGCCAACCGATCGGACGTCCGGTCGTGTTGTTCGGAGGACCTAGACAGGTTGGCGCCCTCCAGTTCGACGAACCACCGCTGCATCCTGAGTGCGCCGTCTACGCATCGCAGGCGTGCCCCATGGTGGCTGGTCGGCTTGACCGATACGCCAGCCGCGCCGTCGCCGCCAACGGCCACCGCGGTACTACCTGCCCCAATCCTGAATGCGATTGCAAGGGATGGGTTCCCACGCCGGGTCTGACCGCCGCGCCGGGCGGTGAGCCTGCGCATGACTGGTACGCCGTTTATGTATCTGGCTATGCGCTCGGCGTCACGGCGGATCAGCCCGATCGTGTCCGGGTTGCGGTCGTGGCGCCCGAGCAAGTTCTCGCGGTGCGGCACGTGTCGACGCCTGGCGGCGGGAGGACCTGGAAACGAACGAGGCTCGATGAGGTAGTCGTTAGTGCCTGACTTGGAGTTGTGCCCAATCGAATTCGCGGAAGCGCGCGCGTTCATTATCGGCATCACCGCGATGACTAGGCGGCGATTCTGTGTGACCTGGCTGCTCGTTGTCCGGGTTGCGTTGGGGGAGTGCATGTATCGGTTCGGGGGGTGGTTCTTTGGCTAGCTAAATACGCGCGTATTGAGTTGCGCTGCACCAGCTTTTTGGGGTGATTGGCGCGTTGCCTGATCTGTGATCGTGGCGGCGGGTGGTCCGTCGCTTGGTTTTTGTACCCATATTGAAGGAAGAGGCGACTTTGCTGAGTCGAACTCGGGGTAGTGCTTACCCTCAGGAAGGTCAACAAATCCCGTTGACGCAGGCCTTAAATAGCGGATCTACCAGCGGTGATGGTTACCAGCGTGGGTCGGTCGGCGGCCGCGGGGATGCCCCTCGGCCAGGTTCGCTGGCCCGGTGGATTCGGGTGCACGCCAGCGTGCCGGCGACAGTGCCAATGGTTTCGCGGGTCCGGTGGATCGAGGCGTTGAATCGATGGGTTTCCTGCGGTTGTGGTCAGGAAGCTTTGGGTCAATTCCATGTCCGTGTCGACCGATTTGTGCGGATCTCCGAGGCGATGGCGCGACATGCGCACGGAGGGACCGGACGGAACATAGCGGTGACTAATGGGCGGTTGGCGCAGGAATCTGGGTTCTCTGAGTCGAGTGTGACGATTGTGCGTCGGATTCTGTTGTCGGCCGGCTGGTTACATCAATCGGCGGCGGGCTGCTCCAGCCGCACCGGACGGTCGAATCGTCCGAACATCGTCCATCTGACGACACCTCGGCCTGTGGATAAACAACAACATAGCGACGGGGCTGGCCGCTGCGTTTGCGACCCTCTCCGTAGTTCTCAGGTGAGTAATACATCTCAAGTTTCGAATAAACCTAAAGCGCGCCGACGCGCGCTGCGGCACGCTGCGCCGAAGAAGAAGGATCCGGCGGTGCGGCAGCGGTGGACAGTGGCCTACCGGCTCGCTGATGACTTGATTGGCCGCACGGTGGGTCTCGGCGGTGCGCGGGGTCCTGTGGCGGCGGCGTTGATGTTCAGCCATCTGCGGTTGGAGGCGTGGTCAGCGGCGGGTTTGAAATCGGCGTTGGATGTGGCGGCAGTGCGCAGCCGGCGGAACTGGCCAAGCGATCAGATGCGGCGGCCGGGCGGATTTGTGGCCTGGCGTCTTCGCGAGCTGCCTGTTGAGCCGGAGACATCCGCTAGGACTGCCCTGTTTGTGCCGCAGGGTCCGGCGCCGGCGACCGGGCAGGGCCGGGTGCGGGCGTTGGCCAGCATGCGTGAGCTTTTCGCGCGACGCAAGTCCGAAAAGGCATTGAAGAGGGGTGTTGAGGTGCGCTGCGAGGGAAGAGGTTTCACCTATGTCGATCTCAGTTAAGCGTTTGGGGGTGCGTCGTGGGTACTGATGTGAAACGAATCATGGGCCAGCGTCGCTGGCTGTTGGAGACGATCGCTGACGACCGGCTGGACAAGGATTTGAAGCTGCTGGTGTTGTGCACCGCGGCGTACATCACTGAGCATCGTGATCGGGGTACGCGTGCACGGCAAGGTGAGCCGTGGTTAGCGGCCGTGGGGGCGATGGTGATGCCCGGTGAGACTGCTGCGCGGCAGCGGGCGTGGATCGGGCGAGTGATTTCCTCGGACGCTCCGCGGTATGTGCCGATGAAACGCGCTGCGGGTGCGGGGTGTGTGTTCGTGCGCGCTGACGGGCAGCTGTGCGGCAAGAAGGTGATCCGGGAAGCGATCGATCGGCATCCGATCACCGGGGAGGGCCGTGAGGTTGCGTATTGCAGTGGGCATTGGTCCCATGAACTCAGTTGGGGTTTGGAGCAAAAGGCTAAAGCCTGGGTGGCTAATGGACAGCCCGAGCCAGAACCGAACACGGGTGGACTTCTAGGGCAGTATCTGCGGTTCGAGGGCAGTGGCCGGTGGGGCTGGAGCTTCTACTACAGCTGGGCGCAGTATCCGCAGAGGCGTATCGGCTCGGACGAGCCCGATTCTGATGTGTCGGTGAGCGCGTCTGGCACCGAGAGTGAACACCCCCAGGCGCAATCCGTTGATTCGGTGCCAGTGCGGCCGATACTACGAGTGGTTCCCGCCGGTTCATCCGCAGACGGGAGTTCACGGCCATGACGGTACAAGCAGAACGTTCCGCGGCCGCCGAGTCTGGTGCGCTCAATGCTGCAGAGTACGGGCGGCAGCCTCCGCAGGCGATCGAGGCCGAGCAGTCCGTGCTGGGCGGGATGCTGCTGTCCAAGGACGCCATCGCCGACGTCTTGGAGAAGCTGCGGCCCCACGATTTCTATCGGCCCAACCACCAGAGCGTGTACGAGGCGATCCTGGATCTGTACGGCAGGGGAGAGCCGGCCGATGCGGTGACGGTGGCCGCCGAGCTGGACCGGCGTGGGCAGCTGCGTCGAGTGGGCGGTGCGCCGTATCTGCACACGCTGATCTCGACGGTGCCGACGGCCGCCAACGCTGGGTACTACGCCGGGATCGTGGCCGAGAAGGCGCTGTTGCGCCGCCTGGTGGAGGCCGGGACCCGCGTGGTGCAGTACGGGTACGCCGGGGCCGAGGGCGCCGATGTGGCCGAGGTGGTGGATCGGGCGCAGGCCGAGGTCTACGACGTGACCGACCGTCGGATGTCGGAAGACTATGTGCCGCTCGAAGAGCTGTTGCAGCCCACGATGGACGACCTGGATATGATCGCTTCCAACGGTGGAATGTCGCGCGGCGTGCCCACCGGGTTTCATGACCTCGATGAGGTCACCAATGGCCTGCACCCAGATCAGATGATCATCGTCGCGGCCAGACCCGGTTCAGGGAAATCGACTCTGGCACTTGATTTTTTGCGTTCCTGCTCCATCAAACACGAGATGCCGTCGATCATCTTCTCTCTGGAGATGTCGAAATCGGAAATCGTGATGCGGCTGCTGTCGGCCGAGGCGAATATCAAGCTGGCCGATATGCGTTCGGGCCGGATGAGCGATGACGACTGGACCAAGCTGGCCAGGAAGATGGGTGAAGTCAGCGAGTCGCCGCTGTACATCGACGACTCCGCGAACCTGACGATGATGGAGATCCGGGCCAAGGCCCGTCGACTGCATCACAAGGTCGGGCTCAAGATGATCGTGGTGGACTACCTGCAGTTGATGAGCTCGGGCAAGAAGTACGAGTCGCGGCAACAAGAAGTGTCGGATTTGTCGCGGAGCCTGAAGCTGTTGGCCAAGGAGCTGCACGTGCCGGTGGTCGCGATCAGCCAACTCAACCGAGGCCCGGAGCAGCGCACCGACAAGCGCCCCCAGGTGTCGGACCTTCGCGAATCCGGCTCGCTGGAAGCCGACGCCGACATGGTCATTCTGATCCACCGGCCAGAACAATATGAGCGAAACAGCCCGCGCGCCGGAGAGGCCGATCTAATCGTGGGCAAGCACAGAAACGGTCCGCTCGCCGAAATTACCGTGGCGTCAAGGCTCTCGGTATCAAAATTCTCGTCGATGCCACGAGCCTATTCAGGGGCTACTAGCTACTAATTGCATCTAAGTCCAACGCTTGATCCGGTCAAGGGGACACGGCGTGTTCAGCCCTTGACCGGATCAAGGGAATGGAGAGAAGATGAGGACACGAAGACCGGCGCTGAATGCGTGCGGTGACACGACGGAAGGCGGCTCGCAGTGACCAACGCCTGGATGGCCGAAGTACTCTGTTGTGCGCCGAAATTGACCGACGAGATGTTGGCGGCGGTCAGATCTGCCGTGCATGACGCCTTCTATGAACCCGATTCTGGCAGGCTGATCGTCGTTCTGGAGCTGGTCGCGGCGACCCCCCGTGCCGCGGCGATTGACGTGTTCAGAACCGTTGGCGCTCTTGCCGTGCGTCCGATCGGGTTACTGCGTCTGCTGCCGACCGATGAATACCAGCGCGAGACGGAAAACCCCGCTCGCCTTGATCTCTGCGGGACTATCGAGGCCGCCGAGATCCTGAAAGTTGCCCCACAACGTGTGGTGCAGTTGGCAGACGAGAACCCGGAATTTCCACCCGCCGTGGCCGTCTTGAAGCGCGGAAGGGTATGGATGACAAAAGGTATTCACCGGTTTAACGAGCAACGCCGCACGCCGGGGCGGCGGCGAGCCACAGCAAGTGATGACACGCTGCCATGACCCCTCAAATATGTCTGCTCGGTCTGCGCCGGGTTATGAGCAACAGTGAAGCAGGACAACATGTTAGGACTGAGTAGATGAGTGATCAGCCGGACCGGGGCTGCGTGGCTGCCATCGCCGGCGCGCCGGTAGGGACTGCCGTGAACGAGAGAATGCCCCGGTGAGTCGAGCACCGAGGCATTCCGTTGACCGAAGCAATTCGAGGGGATTCAGCCGTGACCAATGATAATCCGATTGCCGGCAGATCATGGGAAGAATCGGTAAGGCTGCTCATCGCAGATGGGCAGATCCGACGGATCCACTCCAGCGATCACGGCGATGACGCTGTCGCGATCGCGCAAACCTACTCAGACCCTGCTGGCACGGTGTCTGCCTGGAAGCGTGAACGGGTTATCGCTGCTCTCGGCACCGCGATACCTGGTGACTTCCCGCGTGCTGACTTCGAGCTGAGCGGGGAGGGCCGCGACGTCGTCGAGGGCTGGCTCCCCGAGACCGTCCACCGATACCAGGCTGCTATTGCAGCAGCCGAAGCCCCGACTGAGCTCGGTGAGACCGAAGAACTCACCAAGCAGGCGCCGTCGGCCGCAGTTGGTGCCTGCAAGTCCGAAGTTGACGATGAGTATGCGCCCTGGAAAGCCGGATCACGGCAGTGGGATGACCTGACACCAACGAGGGTGGACCGCCGAATTCTGATCGCACACAGCAGAGGGATCATCACCCCGTCCGGCAAAGTTCTCGCCGGCCCCTTATCTAAGCCTGAGGATCTTGCGCAGCTGGTCGTCGTGACCTGCGCCGAAGGCTGGGGGTTGCGCCCGGTTCCCTTGCATGGTGACGTGCAGCGCGTTCAGGTATGGATTACGCCAGAAGCATTGCAGGCCACAGGGTTCACACCGCAAATGACTGCGAGTCTGAACAAGAAGAAGCTGGAGTCAGTGGTCGGCGAGTTCTTCGGCGCCGATGTCAGCTTCTCCTTATCTGGATGGTTCACCTGCAAGTTCCCGGCGGCCGGAGGCAAGCCGGCACGAGAAGCAGAAATCGTGCTGATGCCGCTCATGCATCTGGACCCATCTAAAGCCCGTCCTGCCGACCGCGGAATATTGGGTATCGAGGGGACGAAAACGTTTGTGCCCGATGATGAAACCGAGATCGTTCATCTTGTGGCGGATCGCATGATCTGGCTATTCGAAGCAGACGAGTCACTCCCCGGCCCCCGCTGGTCACAGATTGGGGCGCACCAAGCGAGCCGTGCATTGGAGAAGGTAAAGCCTGACCCCAAGAACAAAACCGAACGTGTTCTGGTGAAATCGCCGCTGCCGGAGGAGATTGGCCGAAACGGAATCATACCCTCGCAGTGGTGGCCGGACGATTGGACCAATCCGCGATTCGCCGAAGGCCAACGCCTTGAAGCACTCGAACGAGGCGCTCGCGATTTTGAGATCGACCAACAGTCTGCCTACCTTCCATCAGCTAGCGGGCTCTATCTTGGATATGGACCTGCGCAATGGGTGGATCCTGAACCCCGAATCCTCGCCGCCGAACAACCTCCTTTCGGGGTATTCGAGGTGGTGACCCCTCCCGCTTCGACTTTGCGCAATGGACTGACCGACCAACTTCCTTTGCCGCATCCGGCGATGAGATGGGATGAACCGGCACGGTTTTGGGCGACAACCGCCGACATTCACCAGTTGCTGGATGCGGTCAGCACCGGTGGCGCCGGACTGACCATAAACGACATTGAACTGCACCGGGCCTGGGTATGGCCGGAGCAACACCAGTGGCTGCGCACCTTCGCCGACCGCATCCGTGACCGTCTTGTTGACGCCCGCGCTCTAGGCCGCGACGACTACGTGGATTTTTTGAAGGCGACATACACCGCGTTCTTTGGACGTATGTCGTCGGTAAGTGCCGATGGAGCCTGGAAATATCCCTGGGAGAAATTCCAGCAACCGGCCTGGTATGCCGCGATCGAAGCCGTGACCCGCCACCGCGCCATGCGCCATGCGGTCCGCATCGCCCGAGACCACGGCGTCTATCCGTATCACGTCTACCGTGACGCGTGGTACTACTGCCTGCCCGCCAAAGCTGACCCGACGATCCTGGAGACACCACTCAAGAGCGGCAAACGTAACAATGGCGCCTACCGGATCAAGCCGCCGGCCGTCGACGAATGAAGTTCTGGTCGGTGGCCCCCGAGCCCAAACCCGAACGCGGTTTCGCCGCGGCGATGAACGACCTCATCGCGCGAAAGCAACGTGAGCTCGCGCCCAAATGGGACAACTTGCCTGAACGGCAGCGGAGAAGCAAAGCGCGGGAACGAGCCTTGTCTGAAATGGCGCGCCGCATCGAAGCCCGCACCGGCCGGCGCTACGCTCCCTCAACCCTGGCCCGCAAGGCGGCAAAGGATCAACTCCCGGGAGCGGTCGACGATCAATGGCTGGTGCGCTGGGCACAGGTGGACAGAGCAGGTTC
>NZ_LJYL01000025.1:0-32589 GCF_001440135.1 Mycobacteroides sp. H003 | reverse complement strand
TTCGGCGCGCGGCGGCGTTCCCAAATCCGCGGCAGCGCGTTCTCGGCCATCGGACGTCACCATAAGAGACCAGGCCTCAACCAATTTTCGTCAGGTCCCGTCGTGGAACTTCGACCGAGTCCAGGGATGAAGCGTCCCACCCGGCTGGTGTATTCCGCGTAATGCAAGCCGTGCGTCCGCCGTAGATAGGGCTCTTCAACTATCCGCACCTGTAGCTCAATGGACGTGGCCAAGGTGGCGAAGGCGAGCAACGCCAACCCATTCGGAGCGAGGAGCGCTACACCGGCTCCGAAGATCAGCATGGCGGTAAAGATGGGGTTTCGAACCAGTTTGAAGACCCCATTGTCGATCAGTCGGGTAGTTTCGCTGGCGTCGACGCCGATGCGCCATGACTCGCCCATCGACTCCTGCGCTAACAGTGTCCCGGCGATGCCCAGGATCGCTGCGAAAGCTCCTAGCGTGTGCACCGCCCAATGATCAAGCCAGGCCACTGGCGACAGCACACCCAACCATTGCAGCAGGGGGGCCAGAGCGCCCAGCAAGATCGCCACCACGAATCCGGCGCCGGCGAGCCACTCCAACGATCCGGGGCGGCCGTGAAAACCCCGCATGCCTGTCGAACCCGTGAGGCGCCATTGGCGATAACTACGCCATCCGAAGCCCGAGACGATGAATATCCCGTAAAGAGCAAGTGCTGCGGTTGCCATATCGCGAGTTCCTCAGTGGTCGAGGCGGCGGTTCTGGAAGCCTGCGCCGGTCGCTGTGGTTCATCAGGCTTTCCGTGCTTCTTTCGTGGCTCCGCGGCCACGCTAAGGATACATAGCGATATGCGCATATGTCTATACTAATATGGGAATGCGCCCGGGCATCGGACTGAGTGGCCTGCAAACGCCAGACCGACGGCGGGCCCACGACTGGCACCACCGTACCGTTCCGACTTTTGCCACTTAGATGACCGAAATCGCTCCGCCATCTCGGTGACTATCATGGAAAAGGCGCCGCTAGAAGCGGTGACGTTCGCCATCCAGTTTGACAATCGACAGCCGCCGCCGCCGCCACCCGCCCCTCCAGGCAGAAATTGGTGTCACGACTGCTGCTGCCGCCGCTGGCTGGCCGCCGCTTTTTTCAGTAATCGCTGCTGCCCCCGCTGTTGTGACAACCTCCACGGCGGCTCCTGTAGATCTCAAGACATGGGCACATGCGCGAACGGTGTCATCGGGTTGGCGTCGCAGGAAGAGAACCCGAAAATTGTGGGCAGAACATCCTCACCATTTCGATCCAGTCCGAGGTGGCACTTTCGCTGATGGGGATTTCACCCGTTTGAACGTATTTGCACGCACTGGTGCCCATATAGACGGCTATTCCGACCATAAGTCCGCGATCTGCATCCGGCACAGAGTCTTCAATTTTGCTACATGCCAACTTCACATAGGCCTCGACGGACCCCGGAATTAATTGTTGGTAGTAATAGTCGAACAAATGATCAATCTCAACAGCTTGAAATCCTGCCGCCTCGGGATATGCGTCCTTGATCCGTTGCGCCTCGCGGCGGGCCTCAGCCAGCTTCGGGTTCGGCCCGCGGAATCCGCAGGTTGTGTCTTGTAGTGACGGCTGTGGCGCCGAACCCGAGGTAGATTCAAGCGGAACCGTCGACGAACCACCGCTACAAGCTCCTGCGGCAACAACTAGAAACAGGGAAGCGGTAGCCACGCGGATAACCGGCCGTCCGTCCATCAAAATGGAGCTTCGTAACTCGTGACGGACACTGCCGATTCCGATGCGGCCCAGCACGTTCACCAACCGGCAGCGCCCGAACGACGTGCCTTTCATGTAAGCCTCCCAGGCAATCGGCGGTCAGGCCACGATACGCCCCCGCTGCATCCGCGGCTGTGCTCGATGATGTGGGTGTGCCGCGGTTGATCGCTCCCGCCATGGCGTCGGGTTCACGGTGGAGGCGGGGCGGTGTGGCGTAACCATCCGCCGTTCGGGGTGAAGCGCAGGACGTCGATGTTCGTGGTGACGATCAGGACATCGATGTCGTCGGGCAGTCGCAGCGCGGCGGCAGGGACTTCGCCCGGCGTCTCCCGCAGGGTGTGGATCAGGCCCGCGGCGGGGCCGTCGAGGCTGGCCATGAGGACCAGGACGTGGATCCCGGCGCGGCCGGCCAGCGACTGTCGGGCGTTCGTGGACTGCTCGGAATCCAGCCAGTCCTGCAGGAAGGCGGTGACGTCGTAGTCGAGGTCGAGAGTGCGCGCTTGCCCGCTGATGGTGCCAGACAGCAGGATCCCCGGCCCCAATGGGCTGTCCGGCACTACAGCGCAATTAGAGTAGAAGCCAAGCGCTTTCGCGTACTTGGGGAAGTTCTCGTGGTCGGCGAGCGAGTTGATGATCCCGCGGGATTCGAGGTCCTCGATCAGCTGGGTCGACGTCGCGATCAACGTCTTCACCTCGGGGGTCTTGGGGTTGCCGCCGTATGCGCCGGCCGCGCGCGAGACGTCCACCGACACCGCCCACAGGTAGCGGAAACTATATTTGGGGATGTACCGCTGCGGCAGTGCCTCGTAGAGGTCGATGAATCGGCGCAACGCTTGGCTGGTCAGTTCCTTGACCTCGACGACGTGGCGCCGTGACCTGAAGTCGGGGATGGCTCCGCCGGCGACCGCCTCGTCCTGGTCGCAGACGCGGGTGAGGTCCGGATCGTCGAGCGCGGTGGAGGCCAACAGCTGTGCCCGCACCTCGCTCGGCTTGAGTCGGCAGCCGCGATGGCCGCACGGGGCGGGCGTGGTGTCGTCGACCTTCTTCACCGCAGCCTCACTCAGTTGCGCATGTTGGCGAAGGGGCGCAACCCGTGGTGGGCGCGGAACCGGGCGATCATCTCGGTCTCCATCGCGGCTGCCTCTTCGTCGTCGGTGACGCGCCAGCCTACGAGGAGGTCGGCGTGGTCAGCGAGTTGCCAGATCCGGCGGCCCCCGGAATGGCCGATCGGCTCGCCGGCACCAAACCGACGGAACTCGTCGAGCCGCTTGTACAGCCCACGCCCTTGGCCGGCTCCGTGATTGGCCTTGCCGATGTAGACCACGCGGGTGCCGGACACCCACAGCTGCTCCAGCTCGGCCACGGGCACGGTGGGGTCCTTGCCCTTGAAGTGTCCTGCCGGCGAGACGTCGAGGAACGTTGGCGGGTCGTCGGTGGGTCGCACTATGACGTACACACCCGGCCCGGTCGGGACGCCGGCGGTGGGCAGCGCGGCGAACGGCACCCACCCAGCGAAGTCGTCGAGGTCAATCGACTCGGTCCTCATCGGCTCACGCGTCCCGCTCCGTGATCTCTATCATTGCGGCGCAACCCGTTCGGGAGCCTTGTTCCGTTCACACCGTGATTATCCTTGGACGGGACGGTTCGATGATGGGATTTCTGACTGTGGACTTAAACGTGCGGTCCTGCACAGCCGTATCGTTCCAATTTCCGCCACTTGGATGAGAAAAACGGCTGCGCCATCTCCGTGAGAAACACGCAAAGGCGCAGCTAGAGGCGTCGACTTTCGCCATCCAGTTTGAGAATCGACAACCTGGCCACCACAGGTGACGGTCGCCAGACGTCTTCCGATCACTTCCCATGTCGGCAGCGCACGTTCGCATTGGAAGTCGGAATCGATTGCGCTTCAGCGTAAGTCTTTGATCATTGCGAGCCCGAGCGGGCCGTTGCCTTGG
Source organism: Mycobacteroides sp. H003 (assembly GCF_001440135.1). Classification (NCBI taxonomy): domain Bacteria; kingdom Bacillati; phylum Actinomycetota; class Actinomycetes; order Mycobacteriales; family Mycobacteriaceae; genus Mycobacteroides; species Mycobacteroides sp. H003. Next base: position 28,879 of record NZ_LJYL01000025.1, on the reverse strand, counting down.
CCGACGACGCGGAACCCGTTGCGTTCGTAGAGGTGTTTGGCGGGATTGCGGATGTGGACGTTGGTCACATCGCGTTGTGGTCTCTTGCAAGGGTGGTGAAGAGCGCGTCGAGCAGCACGGCACCGATGCCGGCCCCGCGGTACCCTGGTGCCACTGCGATGCACAGTTCGGGCAGGGGCGTCCCCGCGGCGTCGCAGTGCAGTGGTGGGTTGCCGTAGTAGGTCCACACGGCACCGACGGGTGTGCCCGTGTGATCGGCGGCAATAATCGGCGCCACCCCGTCAGGGGGGAGCATCTCCAGCACTTCGTCGTCATCGGGGTGGGGAAGAGGCCTGTCTTCGATGACGCAGGCGTGACGAGCCATCTCGACGATGAAAGAGGCATCTTCCGTCGTCGCCGCACGAAGCACGATTTGCTGAGGTGTCATCGCCGGAAGTGTGGCAGATGGCGTGTGCGCGACACACCTGGTTTTCGCAGCCGCAGCGCTGGCGCCATCCTCGCCACCGAGTTGGCTGCTTGCCGCCTTTGAACCCTGTGCGATCGCACTCCGTGCCAGGCTTCGGTAAGGCGCTACCGCTGGCGGCGGCGAGTTGTGGTCGACAGACGTCTGCCGTCTGCCATCTGGTGGCGCTGCGCACGGCAACCAGTCCACCCGCTGCTGGGTAAGCGGCATCTAGCCAGGTGGCGCGGGCCAGGAAGACAGCGCTTCTGCTGAGCCGCGGGATCAGGCAAAGTGCGGCGGCTCTGTTGCTGGCCGTCAATAGCACATACGATCCCGGTGTGGGCGCATCGAAGGCTGGCGCATCGGTATTGCTGCTTCTGGCAGTGGGACCTCTATTACTGCTTGCTCCTTGGTGGCCCCTACCGTCACTCTTATTGGCTCCGCTGGTTGCCCTCGCGGCGGTCTACTTGGCGTTCATCTTCGCGCTGGGCTGTAAATGGTGGGCCAAGCGCCAACGAGAACAGACAGTGTCAGCATCCGCATCCGCGTCCGAATCGCGTGCGCATTGGCAGGCCGGCCGCTGGGACATCGACCCGCGTCACGCTTACCTAGCCAATGTCGGTGACGCCACCGCTTACGACGTGAGTGTCACGCTGTCCGACAAGGTGGTTTGCACGGCTGAGACAGTTCCGCCGTTCAGCGCCGAGCGGCTGTCTTCGTCGTCGGGACTGCCGTGCTACGTGAACCTTTCTGTCCGTCAGCGATTCGGTGCTTCGCTCGCCATGACGATGGGTCGTCGCGGAAGCGGCAACGCCGTCACGGAAGCGTCCGCGGTTGAGGTGCAGGTCAGATGGCGTGCGGCATCTGGTGAGTGGCACAACCAAAGCGCAGCGATCTGCTAGTGCGGGCCTGCACGGCATCCGTGGGCTGGCGCACCGCTGCGCGAAGTTTGCGATGCAATCGCAGGAATGTGTCGGTGCGGGAGCCGTCAGATAGACAGATCGAGCGCGTCGAATCTGTGGTGAGCCCAGAGTCGGCGCGACGATTCCTCCGGGTAGGGGCGATCGGTCGGGCGCTGTAGATGCGTGTAGTGCGGGTGCCTGACGGCTCACAGGGGGGGGCCACCTGGGCGCACCGTGGCTGGCGAAGTCCCACCCAATCCGTCCGCATGGTGTGTGAGAGCTGCTCGTATTCGTCTGCCGTGCCGGGAAGGGCTGACGGATGGCTGGTGATGTCGTCGCGCGTGAGTGTGCCGAAGACGAGCAGCATGTCCAGGCTGTGACACCTTCGTCGCTGATATGGCTAAGTCTTTTCGGAAGCGAGCCGGGGGACACATCGCCGTGGGTACCTCATGGCGCGGAACTCTTCGCTTGGGACGGCGGAGCCCGCCGGTGAGAGAATGGAGGTCGGCGCGCGATGGCGACCCTGGCGGCGTCCACCCACGCATCGGGGCTCACCGATAATCTGCAGGTGTGCGGATGAGTTCAGCGGACTGCGACCGTGTCTTTGAGGCGGTTGCCGCCGAGCGCCGCGAGATCGCCGCATTGGTTGAGAGTCTGGACGCCGGGCAGCTGGCCATACCTAGCCTTTGCGCGGGCTGGGATGTCAAAACTGTTGCAGCACACCTGGTCAGTGACTTTGCTGACGGATTTTGGGGCTTCCTGGCCAGCGGTGTACGACATCGCAGCGGAGATCGCGGGATTGATGCCCTCGCCCGACGCCGCGCAATGGCATCTGCGGCCGACATCGCGGACGCTCTTCGCTGTGGTGCCGATTATCGGCTTAGCCCACCGATCACCGGTCCGGTAGCTGGCTTGACCGATGTGTTGGTCCACGGTTGCGATATGCGGATCCCGCTGGCCGTTGTGCACCGCCCAAACCCAGAACTTGTCGCGCTAGTGCTCGATTTCCTCACTGGCCGAACCCAACTCGGGTTCTTCCCGCGCGGAAGACTACGCGGTATCGCACTCTTTGATGAAGACACGGGGCGAGAGTGGGGGACCGGTGACGCGCTTGTCGGGTCCGCAGAGGCATTGATGCTGGCTGCCTGCGGACGTACCGTCGCGCTCGATCACCTCGCTGGCCCCGCAGTACCCGTATTGCGCGCCAGGCTTCGGTAAACGCCCTCGTCAGGCCCGGCGATGAGATGGGCACCGTACTAATGGCGACCACCGGAAGTGACGTGGGAGTCTATGCGTATGGCTGGCGGGAACCTCATGCACTGGGTACAGCAGCTCGACGAGCTCGAACAGGTCGTCAAGAACTTGGCCGACGCGATGCGGCTTCACCCGCGGCAGGATGAGTGGATCGCCGGTGACCCGTCACAGGCGTTGCGGGAAACCACGCCGGGGGACTATCTGCGTGACCTCCCCCGTCTGAACACCGCCGACGACCCGGAGCTGCAACGAGCATCGTTGGCACTCGCACTCGCCATCCGTGCCGTCACCGGTCGTCGGCAGCGCTGGACGGCACGAGAACTCGTGCCGGCCCTCGATGCGATCTGCGCCGGGATCGCGCCGATGCGTGCGGCCCTCACCGCACCGGCGGCCACGCCGGCGACGTTGGAATCCATTGTTGCGGAACTGCGCAGTGAGTTCACGCTGTCCTTGGCGGTGATGCTCAGCGGGCAGTACGCCGTGGTCACCAAGCTCTACGAGTGGTACTCCGCGGCGTCTGGTGTTCCTGGAGACGCCTACCTCGATGTCCGACGATTCGAGATCGTCGACCAGGCCGGGCCAGGCTGCATCCCCATGCGCGATCTCGAAATTGCCACGCACGGCGGGGTCACGATGCTGACACCGCAGACCGGGTTCGTGAGCTTCGACCGGTTCTCGCCAGTCCAGCAGCTGCTCTACGGCCAGTGGTTCGCCTACATGCACTCGCTGTGGGATGAGCAATACCGTGGGCGCGTGGCCGCCGCGCACGGCACCGCACCGGATGGCAGTCCCTGGGACTCGCGAGACATCCGCGTGCCGATCTTCGGAGACATCCGCCGAATCCGCAACGACTACATCCACAACAAGGGAATCGTCGACGAAGCGAGCGAGACAGAAGTCCTTACATGGTTCACCGAGGGCAAGGCCGCGGCGATCACGCCCGAACAGATGATGTCGTTGCTCACCATGTTCCCTGAATCAGACCTACTCGAGAAACCCACGCCAGCAGCGAAGCACAGTCGCAAACCCTTACCTTGGAGCGCCGAACCGAACGTCATCGAACACGTGCAGCAACGAGCACGCCAACTCGGGCTCAATCGGAAGGCCCGCAAGGACATCGGCGCCGCGGCACTGGATCTGTGGCTGGCGGCCAACCCAGTTCCCACAGCTGACGACTGAGACCACGACCCGTATCTCGACTTTTCAGAGCCAAACGAACCCGCATGCCGCGCCATCACGGCCGGGGGCCGGCCTGCGGCGGTGCTTGAGAACCCGCCGCACACGCGGCCAGGGGAGGACGCGATGCATGGTCCTGCATCACCGTACCGTTCCAACTTCTGCCACTTGGATGAGAAAAATGACTGTGCCATCGCAATGAGAAACCTGTGTAGGCGCAGCTAGAGTCAGTGGCATGTGCCGTCCAGTCTGAGAATCGACACCTGCCCGCAGATGTGTCGATTGTCAAAGTGGATTTCATTTCGTCATTTGACATGACGCAAGTGTCACTTAGATGACGAAACCTTAGCCGCCCTCCGTATCGCCCCAGGGTAGCTGTGGAGGCGTCACTTCGTGATTGGCGTTGATTTGGCCGCCACTTGTCTCCGTCGTCTATTGATGGATCAGGCGCGTAAGCGGGGCTGTCGGCGGCGGCTGTAGGTTCTCATGCCTGATGTCATCTTCGCATCCGCAAAGTCATGTGGATGCCATTTCTCGAACCAGCTCGCATCGACCCCCGCGCCGGCTACCGGTTCTCGCCAAAGAGGGCGTATCGACAAAGTGTACTATGTAGTACAGTATGCAACTGCCGAACTCGGGCTGACTTTGACCAATCGGCGACACGAAGTCGCCGAAACGATGTACTGAGCAGCCGGCCACCACTGATTTGGATACGTACCTGTCCGCCCATTTCGCCTGGGGCACAGCAAGGAAGGTTCCCCACATCGTCTCGTTGACTGCGGTAGCGATCGTCTCAGTCGTCGCCTTGCTTGCGCCGCTCAGCGTGAGGGTGTTCCGGCTCGCCGTGCCGGCGATCGTGCTCGAAATTCTTCTCGGCGTCATCCTGGGGCCACAGGTACTCGGCTGGTTGCACATGGACGCTGCGCTGCAGGTGATGTCGACGATTGGCCTGAGTTTCCTGCTGTTGCTCGCTGGGCTGGAAATCGACGTACGTCTTTTGCGAGGGGCGCTGCTGCGCCGCGCTGCCGGGGCGTTCGCGGTGTCGTTCGCTCTTGCGGTGGGAGTGGGTGTCAGCCTCGGGATGTTGGGCCTCGCTCGATCACCGGTGCTGATGGCCCTGATCCTCTCGGCAACCGGGCTCGGCATCATACTTCCGGTCCTCAAGGACGCGGGGATCGTGGAAACCCGAGCGGGGCAAGTCATCGTGGCTGGTGCATCGATTGCCGAGGTCGTACCCATAGTGCTTCTTTCCCTGTTGTTTTCCGAAGACACATCAGTCGGGCTCGGGGCCAGGTTGACGCTGCTGGCGGCGTTTCTCGGCTTCACGGGTGTCGTCATCACGGTCGTTCTCGGCCTGGAGCGTGCCCGTACCTTGTGCAAGACGATGCTCGACCTGCAGGACACCACCGCCGAGATTCGAGTCCGCGGAACGATGGCCCTACTCTTGGTATTTGCTTCTCTCGCGACAGCGTTCGGACTCGAGTCGATCCTGGGAGCGTTCCTCGCCGGGACGGCTCTGACGCTCCTCGACCGCGATGACGACATGACCCACACCCAGTTCTATACCAAGCTGCATGCGGTCGGATTCGGTGTATTCATCCCGTTCTTCTTCGTCGCAACCGGGGTGTCACTCGACATTCGCGCACTTGTCGACCACGCCTCCTCCTTGGCCAAGATCCCTGTCTTCCTTGCTGCCCTCCTGATCGTGCGAGCGTTGCCGGCCATCGTCTACCGTCCGTTACTCGCCGGTGGCCGCGACGTTCTGGCCGCGGGCCTACTGCAGGCCACGTCGCTGAGCATTCCGGTGGTGGCCGGGGGCATCGGCGTGGAGCTGGGCCTGCTGGAACCGGCCAATTACGCCGCGCTGGTCGCCGCCGGCTTGTTGTCAGTCATCGTGTTTCCCCGACTGGCTGTCTTCCTACTGGCGCGGGGCGCTGAAGCATCCGCTCCGGGCGTGCGCGCAGACGGCAGCCTCAGTGGCGATGACCGACCGCGTCCTGGCCCGTGAAGACTGTCCGGACGACTTCGAACTTGGGTCGGCCGAGCGCGGAATGACCACACTCACGGCGGCGTCGCAGGTCGCGACCACGGCAGCGATTCTCGCCTATCTCATGTGGAGCAACGTCGGTCCGCAGCGAGCCAGAGGGCGTTCCGGAAGACCGGTCCGGGCCGCGGTCGCCTTCGCCGTCTTCGTGGGCTGCAATGCGTCGATTCAAAACGGGAACACCCGCATCTTGCTGGTGCTGGTGCTGTGCGCTCCCATCGCAGTGGTGGTGAGGCACCTCCGCAGGGAAACCCTATGCGGTCATGGATCGGGTTGCGGCCGGTCGTGATCCTGGTCGGGCGTGGTCGTCCATCCGCGGAAGGTGTCGAGGAGGCGCTCGCGGAAGCCCTCGTCGAGTTGATCGGACGGAACCCGCCCCAAGGTGCTGATCGTCGACCGGAACTGATCGAGGTAGTTGACGCAGCCATCACATTCCAGCAGGTGTGCGTCGAACCTGGCTCGGACGTCGGGATCGAGCGCACCGTCGAGGTAGTCGGTCACCAGTTCCACGAGTTGCTCGCAGATGATCTCGTCGGCGTTCATGCGGTCGTCCCAAGGTAGTTTTCCAGCTCTTGGCGAACCACGGCTCTGCCGCGATGTAGTAGCACCCGCTGGTTGGCCGCGCTGATGTCCAACAATTGGCATACCTCCTGGGAACTGAACCCCTGTACGTCACGCAGAGTGACCACCTCACGTTGGCGCGCCGGCAAGCGCTGCAGTCCCGCGGTGGCGACCTGTGTGAGTTCCCCGCTGAGCAGCGACCCCTCGGGCGTGTCCGGGAACGGGGCGGGTGGTTCCTTCCAATGACCGGGCAGGGGATCGCCCGCGTCGCGGAACCGGTCCGGATCGACGGTGCCGCCGGTCATGACGCGCACGGCGGTGTCGGTGTATCGGCGTTCAGCGAGGCCGTGTTTCTTGGCGACGTTGATCAAGATGGTGAAGATCCACGTCCGTAGTGAGGCCCGACCCTCGAACTTGTCGATGCCCTTGAAGATCGCGATCCACGTCTCCTGCACAACGTCCTCGGCGAGCTCGTTGCTGGACACGTATCCGCGCGCCACTCGTTGCATCGAGGGCCCGTAAAGGTCGAGGAGCTTGCTGAACGCCTCCGGATCACCATTGCGCAGTCGGTCGGCCAGCGCCGCGGTGCCCACCGGTTCCAGCATGTCGGAATCCCCTCGTCGGCCGTGCGTGAGCGATCGCTACCCGGCCGCCGCGCCATAAGCGCCGAAGTCACCAGTGAATAGCACAGTAGATGGCTCGTGCGGATTGTGTCCGGTATCTGCTCCTGGCTGGGCAACGGAGGGTGACGAGGGGACGTGCCGGGTAGATCGGTCTCGACGCCGTGGTGGTGCGAGGTCCGATGCGAACTGTACCGGGAGGTACACCTGACTGCGTAGAGGTCGCAGTCTTGGCGACTGACCGAGAAGCTATCGTGGACTGATGGCAGCAACGCGGGCGCCCGAGAAGGCGGCAACGGGCGAGAGCCCAAGGCCGTCTTTGTCCCCGCGGGGGCTGCGCAGCCGTGCAGCGATTGTCGACGCGGCTGCGACCATGATGCGTCAAAGTGGCGTGGCGTCGACCAGCCTCGATGACGTGCTGGCGGCCGCGGGCTGCGGCAAGTCGCAGCTGTACCACTACTTCGACGACAGGGCCGACCTCATTCGGGCGGTCATCGACCGTCAGGTCGAACTCATCTTGGCGGCGCAACCAGCGATACACCACGCCGACTCCTGGGCGGGCCTGAAGCGGTGGTCTGAGCAGGTGATGGAGAGCCATCGTGTCCTGGATGGGCCGTTCGCGTGCCCGCTCGGATCGATGGCCGCCGAACTGAAGAACGATCCCGCTTATCTTCCACATTTGGACGCCGCCTTCCGGCGCTGGGAGGAGCCGCTGGCACGCGGCTTGGAAGTCATGCGCGAGCGAGGTCAGCTCACACGGCAGTCAGATCCCGATAGATTGGCCCAATCGATCGTCGCGGCCGTGCAGGGTGGGTTGATGATGGCCCAAATCCACGACGATGGCACGGTTTTCGAGGATGCGGTGGAGAACGCGCTGCTGTCTCTGCGTCGCAGGGCAACACCGCGGCGACGGACGGTCGCGGCGAAGAGCTGACCGAGTCGGGTCGTGGGCACGTTGACCAGATCCTGGCTCAGACCTGGTAACGCCGCAGCGCCGCCACCGCGTCTTCGAGCACGTCGCGCATGATCTCGATCCGGCCGTGGACAGAGGCGAGGAGGTATCCGCCTTGCAGAGCCGCGAGAAGGCTGGCGGCAAGGCGGTCTGGATTGGCGTCGGAATCCATCTCGCCGCAAGTCTGAATCCGGCGTAAGCCTGCGGCCAGATGTCCCTCCCAAGTGCGGAAAGCAGCATCCAACGCAGGTTGGTACTCCGGAGAGTTTCTCAGTTCCGCAGCCAAGGTCCCGAGGGGACAGGCGAACGGGCCATCCTCGGCCGGTTGGGCGTCCACCACGCGCGTCACCCACGTATCGAGTCCGTCCCATGAATTGATCTCCGCGGCGGCAACTTGGCCGTCGAGTAAGGCCGCCAGTTCCCGGTCTATGACCGCTCGGACCAGTTCAGTTTTATCGCGAAAATGGCGATCAAGCTCTCGGACCTCTGCGCCAGATGCGTGGGAGACATCACCGATCGACGTAGCGGCGACGCCGCGGTGGTACATCATCGAGGCGGCAGCATTGACGATCGCCGCACGTGCATGCCGGTGATGTTGTGTGCCCGAAGTGTTGCAGACAGTCCCCGGGGTCGAGCATTCGTTCATCAGAACTCTCCAATCGTCTTTCGTTTGGAACCTCGCCACCCCACGGCACTGTGACTGGTTGGCGTTCGGTCGTAATGCCACAGGCGCCTTCTCGGCGGCTGTATGACTGCTATCCCACAGCCCGGGGCAGTGATGTCCGCGTGACATCTGTTGTACTCACCGGTACAGTTTCATCGCACTGGTGGCGGTTGAGTCTTGCTCCTTCGAGTGGGTCGCCCGATCAGTCCGGCTCGGCTGCATGGGCGCCGCGCGATGATCAGACGTAGGGGAGTGTCGGTGTGGGTAGCTTCCGTTACACGTCGGGTCGGAATGCATCCCCAGCTCCCAAAAGTCGATCGGTCGACGCCGTCGTGTAACGCCACGCCCGACCGGAAGCACTCATGATCTGGAGACGGCCTACTCAACGATAGAAGGAAGGCCAATGTCATTGGAAAATGCCATATCTCGCCTGTATTGTTCACCCATCGCCTCTCGGGTGGCCCCGGCCGGGGAAGTTGCGGTGCGGTACGCACTCGTGTTCGTCATCGCGTGGATCGGCGCACTGAAGTTCACCACCTATGAGGCCAATGCCATCCAACCGCTGGTCGCGAGCAGCCCCCTGATGAGCTGGGTGTACGACATCTTCTCGGTGACGACCTTCTCGGCAGTGCTGGGTGTCGTCGAACTGGCGACTGCCGCGCTTATTGCCGTTAAGCCATGGGCGCCCAGGGCATCCATTGTGGGCAGTGTGATGGCAATCGGGATGTTCGTCGTAACGCTCAGCTTCATGTTCACCACTCCCGGAGTGATGGCGCTCGAAGCCGCCGGGTTCCCGGTGCTGTCCATGGTGGGCAACTTCTTGGTGAAGGACGTCGTCCTCCTCGCAGTGGCGCTGTGGACTCTCGGTGACGCCGTGCGGACGCTGCGCGCGGAACCGCTGGGTCAATGACAGTCCGCCGCGTTCTGACCCAAGGCCTTCTGTCTGGTCGCCATCCCGGGGACAAACTGTTCTGTGTAGTACATTTCACTCGCAATCGTCCTCAGCCGAGGGAGGCACATGAGCACCTCAGCCCGAACGGTCTTCCGCGGCAGTAGCGGCGAATTGACCGGCAAGTTGGAGATGCCGATCGGCGATCCGAAAGCCTGGGCGCTGTTCGCGCACTGCTTCACCTGCGGCAAGGATAACGCTGCAGCAGGCCGGATCTCGCGTGCCTTGGCGGCGCAGGGGATCGCGGTACTGCGGTTCGACTTCACCGGCCTGGGGGAGTCCGAGGGTGAGTTCGCCGCGACCGGCTTCAGTTCCAACGTCGAAGATTTGGTGCATGCCGCAGACCATCTCCGCGACCAATTCAGTGCCCCAGCCGTGCTGATCGGGCATTCGCTGGGCGGGGCGGCAGTCTTGGCAGCCGCATCTCGAATTCCCGAGGTTCGCGCGGTCGTCACCATCGGTGCACCGGCTGACCCCTTCCACGTCGTCGGATTGCTGGGCGACGCGCTACCCGGCGTCGAAGCGGGCGAGGCCACGGTATCGATCGGGGGTCGACCGTTTCGGGTGCGTCGCGAATTTCTCGACGACATCGCGATGCAACCGCAGTGCGAGCGCATCGCCGCCCTCGACACTGCGCTACTCGTCATGCATTCCCCGCTCGACGAGGTGGTGTCGGTGAACAACGCGCGGATCATCTTCGACACCGCGCGGCACCCGAAATCGTTCATCACTCTCGACGGCGCCGACCACCTTCTCAGCAATCGGGCCGACGCGGGGTACACGGCGAGCGTCCTTGCCGCTTGGCTGAGTAGGTACGTGGCGGCACCTACGGCGACCCGCGACCTGAACACCGATGACTTGGCCGACGGTGCCGTGCGGGTCGCCGAAAGCGGACCCGGCAGACTCACCCAGCAGATCGGTACGCGCCGGCATCGACTGACCGCGGACGAACCCCGACCCATCGGCGATGACGCCGGCCCAACACCGTACGACCTTCTCCTGGCCGCGCTCGGCGCCTGCACGTCGATGACGGTGCGGATGTACGCCGATCGGAAGCAGTGGCCGCTCGAACGCATCGTCGTCGATTCGCGCCACTCCCGCGTCCACGCCAAGGATTGCGCCGAATGTGAGACCGCCACGGGGATGGTCGACCGGATCGAACGCGACATCACCCTCATCGGCCCGCTCGACGGCGACCAACGTGCCAAGCTGCTCGACATCGCCGACCGGTGCCCGGTGCATCGCACCCTTCGCTCCGAAGTGTCCATTCATACCGCTGACGCACGAGCCGACCGAGACAGAGGCTGACATGACTGAAGATTCAGAATTCGACGTAGTCGTGATCGGTGGCGGGCCTGGCGGCGCGTCAGCGGCGCAATACCTCATCGCCGAAGGGCTCGAGGTGGCCCTGGTGGAGGAGCGCCTCATCGGCGGTGAATGCCACTACTGGGCATGTAATCCGACCAAGACGCTACTGCGCCCGATCGAAGTACTGGCCCTGGCGAAGGCCGTCCCCGGCGTCCGGGAAGCTGTGGGGTCGGGGCAGCTCGACGTCGCTGCCGTCTTCGCCAAACGCGACGCCATCGTCGATCATCTCAACGATGAGGGTGTCACCGCCGCTCTGCAGCAAAGCGGCCTCACGGTGTTGCACGCCCACGGCCGGCTCGCAGGCCCCCGCGTGGTCACCGTCACCCACCCCGGCGGCCGCGAGGAGACTGTCCGCGCGCGGCAGGCGGTCGTGCTCGCCACCGGTACCCGCCCCGCCATCCCCGACGTACCAGGGCTGGCCGACGCGCGCCCCTGGACCAACCGCGACCTGGCGGCCATGACGCACGTACCGCCACGGACCCTGATCATCGGCGGCGGCGTCGTCGCCGTCGAGTTCGCCACCATCCTGGCCGGTCTGGGCTCCAAGGTGACGCTGCTCGCGCGGGGCCGGACCCTGCTGCGCAACTCCGAGACCGTCGCCAGCGAGATGGTCACCGAGTCGTTGCGACGCAACGGAGTTGACCTTCGCTTTGAAGCTCACCCATCCGGAGTGGTCCGATCCGTCGCGGGCGGCACGGTCTCCGCCACCGTCGGGGACGAGACCATCGAGATCGACGAGGTCGTCGTCGCCGCAGGACGGGTGGTCAACACCGATTCCCTCGGCTTGGAATCCGTGGGGCTGCGTAGCGGAGAGTTCGTGCCCGTCGACGACCATCTGCAGGCACTCGGAGTCGACGGCACCTGGCTGTACGCGATGGGTGACACCACCGGACGCGCGCTCTTATCGCACCTGTCGCAATACCACGCAGTCGTCGTCGCCGATATCATCGCCGCCCGCGCACAAGGCCGTCGGCTCGGCGCCGATGAACTCATCGCCCGCGACCCACACAACCTGCCCCAGGTCATCTACACCGACCCCCAGGTCGTCGAGGTGGGACGAACCGAAAGTCAGGCGCGCGCCGACGGATTCACGGTCACGACGACCACCGCGCGGTACCCGGAGTCCGTGCCCGACCTCGCCATCTTCCGCGACGGCTTCGACGCCTGGGCGAAACTGGTCATCGACGCCGACACGGACACCCTGCTCGGCGCGACGTTCGTCGGACCCGAGTTCGCCGAACTCGCCCAAGCGGCCACCCTCGCCATCGTCGCCAAGGTACCAGTCGAGACACTCCGCCACGTCGTGGCACCGCACCCGTCGATCAACCAGATCTGGAACCCGCTCCTCGCCCGACGAAGGGGTCATTCAGGTGGCCCGACCAGCTGACCCTGAAAGGGAGAGCCGCTGTCGAGACTGGATTTTGGAATACACCGTACTCAGTGTCAGCGCACACAGAGACGCGCGTGACACGCGAAGGAGCTTGCTATGGCAGTGATCAACAGCGGATTCGGTAACCGTCGCGGCGCCGGCGACTCACGGTTGCCACCGGGCCAGACGCTCGTCGACGACTGGCCGGTCCTGACGGCCGGCCTGACACCCGATATCGGGGCGCACGAGTGGACGTTCACCATCACGACCGAGACGGGCACCGAGCACGGATGGGATTGGAACGCGCTCCAGAACGTGGGCGTGGAGGACATCGTCACCAACATTCACTGCGTCACCCACTGGTCCAAGCTTGACATGGCCTGGCGCGGGGTCTCTTTGGATCGGCTGTTCGAGGACGTCGAGACCTCCTGCGACTACGTCCTGGTCCGAAGCCACGGCGGTTACACCACCAATCTGCCCCTCGACGATCTGCTCGAAGGCCAGGCGTGGATCGCCACCGAGGCAGAGGGTGAGCCCTTGACTCCTGAGCACGGGGGGCCGGCGCGTCTTCTCGTGCCCCATCTGTACTTCTGGAAGAGCGCCAAGTGGGTCCGCGAGATACGGATGATGCCGAGCGACGAGCCCGGGTTCTGGGAACAGAACGGATACCATCTCCGTGGTGATCCGTGGCGGGAGGAACGCTACTGGTGACGTCTCCGATCCGCGCGAGCTGGCATGTCGGACGCGTCGTCAGCCGCCGTCGAGAGACCGCATCGGCGGTCCGAATCGAGCTGGACGTGCCGACCTGGCCGGGAAACCATGCCGGTTCCCACCTCGACGTCCGCCTCACCGCCCCGGACGGCTATCAGGCGGTCCGGTCCTACTCGGTCGCGTCGCCGGGCGAGACGACACGAGTCATCCTGGCGATCGACGAACTCCCCGCGGGTGAAGTCTCGCCCTACCTCGTGCACCAGCTCGCAGAGGGCGACGAGCTCGAGGTGCACGGCCCACTGGGACGATACTTCGTCTGGATCCCATCAGAACCCGACCGTTCCCCGGTTCAGCTCATCGCCGGTGGATCCGGCGTGGTCCCGCTGTTCGCGATGGCCATGGCACGTGAGCACGAGGCGAACCACGCCGAGTTCCGACTGCTGTACTCGGTCCGGGCGCCCGAGGACGTGCTCTTCGCCGAGGAGCTCTCGGCGCTCTCACAGACCACCATCGACATCGTGCACACACGAAGATGCCCTCCGGGATCACTGCGTCCCCCCGGGCGACTGACTCGAGAGTCGTTGGCCGGTTTTGTCTTTCCCGCCACGGCGGCACCGCGCATCTTCCTCTGCGGCCCTACACCGTTCGTCGAGACGATCGCCGGTTGGCTTCTCCAACTAGGCCATGACCCCGGACGAATACGCACGGAACGCTTCGGAGGCAGTGGATGACCCACCTCGACGGAAACGCGCTTGCCGGACTCTTCGCCGACACTCTCGGCATCGAGATCACCGCCGCCATTGGACGATGCAGAAGCTGTCATCTCGTATTCGAACTGGCGCGCGCCCACGCCTTCGTGACCGCCATCGGGTCGGTCCTGCGATGCGAGCATTGCCAGGGCGTGCTCGCCGTCATAGTCCAAAAGCCGCATGAAGTACTCGTCAACCTCTCGGGGCTGGCACACGTCTCAATCCCAGGGCCATGACCCGAAGTCGCGTCGCTGTCCAGTGCCTATTGGGCAAGAGGGCGGCGATTTGACCAGGCTTCCGAACCGTCGGTGAAGTCTGCCAGCTGTGCGCGGAGTCGAACGCGGCTCCGCGACAGGCGGGACATGACCGTGCCAACTGGAATCCCCAAGAGGATCGCAGTGTCGGCACAGGTGAGATCCTCGACGCCAACGTAGTACAGCACCTTCTGGAAGCCCTCCGGCAGCGATCGGAATGCTTCTTCTATTCGATGGTCGGACAGACCGTCCATGGCTTCGTCTTCTGCCGAACGCTCGAACCGATTCGAACGAGAAGCAAAGCCAGCGATACCGTCATCGGTAATCGCGTCGACGCAAAAGGTTTCTGGACGACGTTGTTTCATCCGGTGGACGCTGATCCATCGGTTGTGCATTATCCGATACAGCCACGCTCTCAGATTGGTGCCAGGCTGGAAACGGTCGAATCCGAGAAATGCGTTCATCATGGTGTCCTGGATCAGATCCTCGGCATCAGCCTCCCGGCGTGTAAGTCGCCGGGCGGTGCAGAGGAGGGCGGCGCGGTACGGCATCGCTTCACGTTCGAACCGCTCGGCCAGTGCCGAGAGTGACTCGGCGGGACACTCGGCTTTGGGCGCAGTTCGAACTGTCGGCGCCGGTTTCGACCGTGCCGCGTCGATGCTCACGTACGACGTCATTTTCGCCTCAGTCCTCTCGTCAGCGGATGTGTGTAGTGCTCGCCCAGTAGGACGAATCGTCGCCGGCAACTCATGGTCAGGCTGTTACGTCGCTGCCAGTGCGCGAACAGCGAATACCGCTGCCTCTAAGGCCATTCCGTTGCTCTTATAGGCGCTGTGCGCTGCACGATCCAGGCCGCCGGGGGAGCAGACTGGGTCGCCGACTGCGCATAGCTGAATCGTCCTGGCCGCGTAGGGATTGCCGATGGTGATGGGCGGTGCGCTGCGTTGGACGAGAGCCAGGAAACCGGCATCTGGTGTGCCGAACAGCGCCACCGCCGCGATGTGGTTGGCCATCGCCGCGGGCATGGGACCGGTGATGCCGGTCGGTAATTCGTAGTCGGCCGGGATCGTGTCGGCGAGGGTGTAGCCGGCCACCGCTGCGCCTTGTGAGTAACCGCCGAGGACGATCTTGGTACTGGGGCAGGTCGCTGCGATGGACTCGACTTTGTTGCGGACGTCGGCGATGCCGTCGGCAGCGTGCTTGAAGTCGAGCGACGCAGGGTAATCCGCCGCATATACGTGGACGGACTTGCCGCTCAGGCGGTCGCTCAAAGCGTCGACGAAGGCTTGCCCGGTCGCACCCACGCCTGGCTGTTCAAACGTCCCGCGAGCGAAAACTATCTGGGCATACGGGCAGGCGAGTTCCGCCTTGGCGAGACCGGTAGCCGAGGTTTGCGGAATGAGCATCGCGACAGCGGAAAGAACAGCGGCGGAGAACCTTCCGCCGGTCCACGGTCGAGTGGCACCGTGCGCAGCGGGACTGATTTTCATGATCGTTCCTTTGCGTAGCAGTCGTGAGGTTCGGGGCGTACCGGCTTGTTGCTGAGAGCATCGATGACGGTTGCAGGCTAGCCATGTCGTGAACTTGAGAGGGCGTGTCTGCTTTCGTCGTGAATCCCCCGTGTTACCAAGCGATGTCGGCATGAACCACCGTGGCGCCTATTTCGGCTCGACCGCCATGCGGAGATCGGACGCTTCCCAATGCGTGTTCACGTCAGCCTTGCATGGATCAGCCGCCTACAGCAATACTGTACTACACAGTACAACTACTGAGTGGCGCGGTTCAGGCCGGCTGACCTCGGCAAAAGGACCCGCCACGACACTTCCGTTCCTGACTCGCTTCGGCGACCCGGGCCATAGACAGGACACTCAACGTGAACGAGATCCCGACGCCCCACAACAACGCCGCACCCTCCTTTGATGGTCTGCGAGCAGTGTTCGTCAACTGCACTTTGAAGAAGTCGCCTGAGCGCAGCCACAGCCAAGGTCTGGCCGATATCAGTAGCGCACTGATGGAAAAGCATGGCGTCGAGGTAGATCAGATTCGCGCCATTGATCATGACATCGCCGCCGGGGTCTACCCGGACATGACAGAGCATGGTTGGGAAACCGATGATTGGCCCGCACTCTACGAACGCATCATCGCCGCCGATATCCTCGTCCTCGTCGGACCGATATGGCTTGGCGACAACAGTTCAGTGATGAAGGCGGTCATCGAACGGCTCTATGGATGCTCGGGATTGCTCAATGACGCTGGGCAATACGCCTATTACGGACGCGTCGCCGGGTGTCTCATCACCGGTAACGAGGACGGTATCAAGCACTGCGCGATGAACCTTCTCTACAGTCTGCAGCACTTGGGCTACGTGATTCCGCCTCAAGCGGATGCGGGGTGGGTGGGCCCTGCAGGGCCGGGTCCCTCCTACCTCGACGAGGGGTCCGGCGGGCCGGACAACGACTTCACCAACCGCAACACCACTTTTATGACCTACAACCTGATGCACATCGCATCGCTACTGCGCACAGCCGGCGGAGTGCCCGCATACGGCAATCAACGCGCCGAGTGGGATGCCGGTTCACGATTCGGATTTGCCAACCCCGAGTACCGGTGACTGCGGGCCCCATATAGGGCATCGAAACCTACTTGCAGACGCCTCGCATGCGGTGAATCGAAGGGAAGGCCCCTCGCTAGCGGCGGCGCTTGCGTATCTATCCCGCTTGTTGGTGAGTATCCGAGGCTGGCCCCGACGGAAGGCCAGGAGTTCAAGAATCCGACCGAGAACCTCAAGGGCTCACAGGTGGGAAAGACGAGCCCTGCAGCGTGCCGCTTGCCACCATCGCCGGCCTGACCGGACTCGGCTTTGACACCCTGGCTCCCGGTGGCCGATCGCTGACGAGCGCGCCCGAGACGGCTATGTCAACTCGAATTGGCGCCGATCGAGGGACTCTCCGATCTTGGTTGCGCCACGGCCTAATCCCTCAGCCCCGCATCGGGAATCCGGATCCAATCGGCGCTGCCGCGTTCATATCTGGAGAAACCTCGTAGCCGGACACATCTAGGCCTCCGATGTGGTGATGGAATCGCGGGAATGTGGCGGTGGGCGCCGTCAGGGAGGGAGATCGAGCACATTGGATGTGTGGTGCGCCCAGCGGCGGCGGGACGATTCCTCCCGAATTCGCGGCGCTCGCTGCAGCAGACCCCCAGACTGTCGGGCTCATCATTGCCGACATCGAACCGCACTCGCGACCGTTCGATCTGCGCGGCTGGGATGCACGCATGAAAGCGGTGGTGAGTGGGGAATACGCCTCGTTGTTCGGGCTGGGCGAGCCATTAGCGCCGGGCACGAAGTGGCGCGTTGTCCACGGTGGCTCCCTGGTTTAGGGCACCGCGCCGATGACTGGCACCACCGTACCGTTTCCAACTTCTGCCACTTGGATGACCACAATCGCTGCGCCATCTCCGTGACTGAATGACAACGACGCAGGTAGGAGTGGCGACAATCGCCATCCACTTTGACGATCGACATCTATTGTCGCCGGGCCTGGCCCCGGCGGTTGCGGTTCTGTTGACCCCGTTGTTGTTCCGGGTATTCAAACGCGCGGGCAGGACCAGCCGACTGGCGGCGAGGCCCCGAAAGTCACCAACGCCAACGAGGCACGCCGGCAATGCGTGTGTTGAGCCGACGTGCTCGTTGCGGACCGTCAGCCAAGGCAGGAGAAGCCCGAAGAAATGAAAAGAGTGGTTCGGCTCGGGTCTTCTAGACATGACGTGCTCTGCTGGTAGCGACGGTTGTGGCTGTGGCGACCAGGGCGCCGATCATTGCGAAGATGATCTGGCTGGTCTGGGTGGTCGCGACGACGGCGAATACGAATGGCTGGATGAATCCGATGTAGGTGAAGGAGAAATAGGCGGCGTTCAGACGTGCACGGTCTTTTGAATGGCCGAGCGTTTCGATCTGACGTAGCCCTGCAACGAGGATGACGCCGTATGCCGATCCCAAGATCACCGCCACTGGAAGCAGCAGGGCGCTGATCTGAACGGCGAATGCGGTGGCGGCGAGAAGCATTCCAAACACTGCGAGGCTGAGCCCAGCCGGCATAGCGGCGCCTTGTTTCCATCGCTCGATTCGCTGCGCAAGCGGCTGCACCAGTGCACCGGAGCCCATGGTGATGCCGGTGATGACTCCAGCACTCGCGGTGCTGAAACCTGGCACGTGAATGACGGAGGGCGCGATGGCGAAGCTCATGGTTGCTGCGCCGAACACCCATGGCGCCGTGAATGGGATGGTCCGTATGAACGCTGCAGACCTGACCGTCTCCCAGAACGTTTCTTTCGGGGCGGTGTCTGGTCTGTCAGAAGGCCGCTCTGTCGTGCCCAGATGCTCCGCCACCTTCGTAGGCGCTCCGTGGTCGAAAGAAGGATCGGGCGTTCGCCACAGCAGTGCGGCCGCAACTATCGAGACAAGAAAATGAACCGAGTAAGGCGAGGCCTCAGGCCATGGAGCCCACTGTGCGACGACACCTGCAACGAGCGGCCCCCCTCCGAATCCGACGGAAAGCGCCACCGTGACGCGCTTCGGAGCGGCGGCCCTGTCATCGTCTGAAAGCTCAGTTACCCATGCAGATCCCGGCCCGAGGGCAGCGCCAGCGGCAGCACCAGACATGAGTCGACCGAGCAGCAGCAGCCAGTGTTCCTGCGGACTGAAGCAGAGCACTACCGACGCTGCAGCGGACAACACAACGGCGATTCGGACGAGCCAGCGTCGACCGATGCGGTCCGCGACCTCAGCAGCAATGAAGAGTGCGGGGATGAGACCCACGATGTAGATAGCGAACGCTAACGAGATCTGCGAGGCGGAGAGACCAGTCGTCTCCCGGTAAACCGGAAGTAGTGCAGCGAATTGATTTGCGCCCCAACCCACAACCGCAAGGCCCGCAGCAGCGCGAGACCATCCTGGCAGTCGAGCCGACATCGCACCCGTCCTAAATAACCGGATATGAGGTTACTATTGAAGCATGAACTCGGTGAACCGCACCAGCACCGCCCTGCGGGAACTCCGCTACGACGCCGGTTCCCTCGTGTTGAATCTCGCCGCGACGGTCGGACGGCGTGGTGCAGGCAAGACCCATCGGGTGGAGCGTCTAGCCGATATCGAGGCGCTCGTGCGGTGGTGTGCCGGCGTCGGCATCGACATTGCTGCCGATGTGGATTGGGATAGCTTGCTCACTGAGTTGCGCGATCTTCGCGAGGCCTCGTGGGAGGTGCTGACTGCGTACCTTCATCACAAACCTGTCGGCCTTTCGACAGTTCAGCGGATCGAGGCGTGGGCGCGTGCAGACGTTCCCTTGCCGCGTCTTGTCAGCGGCCGTCATGGGCCGCAAGCGCACATGGCGGCGCTCGACCAGGCTGCCGTTTGTGCCAGCGTTACCCGCGACCTTCTCGCCCTCCTCTCAGACTCTGAGAGAAGGAATCACCTTCGCGAATGCGCGAGTGACGACTGCCGGATGATCTACCTTCTCGCACCCGGCGCACGCCAGCGGCGTTGGTGTTCCATGAGTCGGTGCGGCAATCGCGCGAAGGCGGCAGCGCATCGCGCTCGCCGGTCCGAGACGACAGCGTCACCATAAGCCGATCGCCGAGGGTGCGTATACGTCGTCACACTCACATCGTGTCACGCGCATTTCTGACGGCAGTGAGGGCTCTCAGCCAGTCGTGGCCGGCAGGCAGCGGCGCACGTGTGTGGCAGTAGCGCTGCTGTAGTGCGGTGGCGGCTGCGTGGTCGTCGGGTATGAACCCGTGGTCGGTGAGGGCAGCGTTGATGTCGGTGGTGGTGTACCCGGTGCGGTACGGCTCGCCGTTGGAAGCGACTGTCTTGGCTACTCGCTGTGCGCTTGGTGAGGTGGTGCTGCCGGAGATGACGTCGGGATCGATGTAGTCGAGCACGATGGTGCTGCCCGGTGCGCACACGGTGGCCATGTCGGTCAGTGTGGCGGTGATCGCGTCTTTGCTGAGGAACATCGTGACTCCGATCCAGGCGACCACGCAGCGGCGGGCGGGATCGAACCTACCGGCTTTGAGGCGCTCGGGCAGTCGGTCCTTCTCGAAATCACATGGCACCCAGTTGATCGCGGACTGCTTTTCGCCGACTAGGAGTGTGTCTGTGGTGCAGCGTTTGTCGTGTTGGGTGGAGGGCACGTCAACTTCGAAGAAGGTCGCGCCGGCACGTTGGTGACGCAGACTCGTGGTGTCGAAACCGGCACCGAGCAGGACGATCTGGTCGATTCCGTCAGCGAAGGCCCGGTCGAGCACGTCATCGAGGTAGCGGACTCGGAGCACGACGAAGTCGTTGGGCAGTCCAGCTGGCGCGGTGATCCACACGCCGTCGACCATCAGTGGTCCGGGCGCTCGGCTGGCCGAGTAACCGCAGCGAGCGGGGCAACCTCATATCGCGAGGGTAACCGGACAGGAAATCAAAAGCCGGGATCGGTATACGGAACAGCTCCACAGGGCACCGGTCGACCCGACCCGAAGCGTTCAAACGCGTTGAAAGCAAACGATAGAGCGCGAGCGTGCGACTATCGCCCATCCATGATAGCGATCGCACCGGCCGCGGATGAGGGACGTCCCTCTACACCGATGCTGGGAAGCTCTCGGATGCGTTCTCTATACGGCGGTGCGCCCGCCGTCGACAGGTATGACCGCGCCGTGGACGAAGCTGGCTTGATCGCTGGCCAAATAAGCGACAGCTTCGGCGATCTCGGTTGGAGCTGCCACGCGGCGTGCCGGGGTGTGGCGCATCATCGCCGCCAGCCCGTCCTCCCCGAACTGCATAAGCGCGTTGTCCGTCGCGGTCGGGCCGGGGGCGACCGCATTCACGCGCACACCGCGCGGACCGTACTCGGCCGCCCAGGACTTCGTCAGCAGGTTCAGCGCGGCCTTGCTCGCCGCATACACCGCTGAACCGGCCGTTCCGAAGGAAGCGACCATGGTCGAGACGTTCACGATCACTCCGTGACCGCGTTCGGCCATCTGTGGCGCCAAGGCGCCAACCAAGTAGAACGGTGCCTTGACGTTGACCGCGAAGCACGCATCGAAATCGGCTTCGTCGATCGCAGCGGTGGTGCCGAACACACCGATCGCCGCGTTGTTGACCAGAATGTCGACCCGCCCGGCCACTTCGTTCGCCTCGGCTGCCAAGCGCTGAGCACTGGAGGCGTCGACGAGCGCCGCACCCACGAAATCCGCGGCCCCGCCCGCCGAACGCACCGCATTCACCACCGCCTGACCACTCTCTACGTCGCGGCCACTCACCAGCACGTGAGCACCCCGTGACGCGAGCATCAACGCCGTCGCTTCACCGATACCCCGGGTCGCCCCCGTCACCAACGCGATCCCACTCACTGCAGACATGAACTGAGCTTAGAGATGACCTGAGAATGTTGGTGACCTCGTTGTCGGTGAGGACTCGAACGACCCGTTCAACTCCGGCTCATGGTCCATGGAGCTGATATGAGAACTCCGCTCGACACTGCCCACCGCCCAATCCCCGAACGCGCAGCATGGGTACTCCATTCCTCACTGGCCGAACCCCACTCGGACTCTTCCCGCGGAACAGGTTGCGCGGCATCCGTACCGAGCGCTTGCTGGGTGTCGCTTCGCGGCTTGATGCGCCATCATTGATAAGGGTTTGGGGGTGATGAGATAGGGAAGGACACACCGGTGACTCGGTGGACAGCAACAGCCTCCTGTACGACAGCCCGTTTGACCGAACGCGCGGTTGCAGACCTTGATAGGTCTGTCACCTACGATGCCGAGGCCCAGGTTCTGAGCGCAGTGTTCGAAGTGAAGGCACCGACGCTGCGCCAGGCCACCACATTGGCGCTGCGGCTGGCCCGTCCGCTGCTACGCGAGAAGCCCTCTGCAATTGCGGTGCAACCCACTGAGCAACATCAAGCACTGCTCGCACACCCGCCAGAGATGGATCTTCTGAGTGTCGGTGATGCTGCCCAAGTACTGGGTGTTTCGGCTACCCGAGTCATCCAGTTGCTGCAGAAAACACCCGGTTTCCCTGCGCCCGTCGCCAAGCCGCGCAGCGGACCCATCTGGACAAGGGCCAGCATCGAGGCTTTCAGGACACGACGGGAGAACCATCCGCTTGCTGCTGGCCGCCCTCGCAAACACGCCTGAGAGTGAAGCGACTATCGACACAGACTCTGTCGTCGAGATGTCGATCAGCGGATCTGGCGGCTCAGTGCGTTGACCAGTGCCGTATTCAGGTAAGCGGTGGCCGCGTACCCGGGTACGCGTAGCGCGTCGATCGCCGCGGTGTCATCGACAATGATTGTGGCGCCGCGGAATTTGGTGAACGGGTCGGGCAGCCCGTTGTAGCTGCCGCCACCAGCTGCGGAGTCCGTGCGTGCCACGATCCGTACGTCGGTAGGGATCGTGTTGAGTTGCTCAGGGTCGGCGACGGCAGCGATATCTGATCCGTCCGCGGACGCGGTGATCGCCGGCTTGTCCAGGTATCGGAACCCCAGACCTTGCAGGTACTGCGCCGCAGCTGAATTCGGCGTGGCGACACTGATTCCGTCATCGGCGACGAACACGACCTCGACGCTCTTACCGTCGAACACCGGATGCTCGGTGCGCAGCTTGGCTTGGGATTCTGCAGCCTCGTCGATGAGCTGCTGAGCCTGTTCAGTGCGGTCCAGGATGCGGCCTACCCATTGCAGCTGTGTCTGCCAGCTCCATTCGTTGGCGTTGGGGGCGCGGGTGATGGTGGTCGCGACCTCGGCCAGGGAGCGGTAGGTTGCTGCGTCGATGTCGCCGGTGTCGATGATCAGATCAGGCTTGGCCGCCGCGATTTGGGCAGGGTCAGCACTGGTGAGCACTTGGGTGTCGCCGGTGATGAGGTCTTTCTCCCAGCTGGGCAGGCCGGCGGGGGGTGCGACGATGGCGGCGGGTTGCACGCCCAGCGACAGCACCGCGTCCCCGTCGCCGGGGCCGGCGGCCACAATGGATGTCGGTGGGGCGGTCAGGGTGGCTTCACCGTGGGCGTGGACAAGTGTCTGTGCCGCGTAGGCGGGGGTGTCCTCGCGGGTGAACATCCAGGTTCCGACCCCGCCGCTGACCACGACGGCGGCGGCGACGCCCGCGGCGGCCAGCGCGGTCCTGCGGCTGCGCGGTTTTCGCGTCGAAGAGAGGTGCATCGGGGCGGCGGGTCCGGGGCCGGTGGGCCACCCGGTCGCGGGGGTCGGCCCGGTGGACCATCCCGGCCCGGGCGGATACGGGCCTGTGCCGGTGTGTGGCCCGCTCCAGTGCGGCGGACTGTTCTCCGGACCCCACGGTGGGCGCTGTGCGGGTGAGGGCGCCGGGGTGATGCGTACCTCGGCGGTGGTCTCATCGAGTGCCGCGGCGGCAGCGCGGGCCAGATCCCCGGCGCTCTGGTAGCGGTGGATGGGCTCTTTGGCCATGGCGCGAGCGATCACAGTGTCCATCGTGGCCGGAAGGTTGGCCACCACGTCGGTGGGCCGCGGCGGGGGTGACATCAGGTGCGCGGCAGCCACGGCGGCCATGCCACCGGAGCTGCTGAACGGTGATGTGCCGGTGAGCATCCGGTACAGAGAGCAGCCCAGGGAGTAGACATCGGCGCGGTGGTCGGCGGGTTCGCCGGCCAGTGTCTCGGGTGCCGCGTAGGCGATGGTGGCCATCACGGTGCCGGTCTGGGTGAGGTTGACCGCGTCGTCGAGGGCGCGCGCGATACCGAAGTCGGCTAGAAAGATCCGCTCATCGTCGGTGGAGAGTAGGAAGTTGGCCGGTTTGATGTCGCGGTGCAGCAGGTTTCGGCGGTGCGCGTAGTCCAGGGCTTTGGCGACTTCACCGGTGATGTGCACGGCGCGTTGCGGGGTCATGCGTCCGGCGGCCAGTTCGCGTTCGGCGTCGCTGCCGGCGACGTACTGCATGGCGATCCACAGTTGGCCGTCGGTTTCACCGCGGTTGAGCACGGCGACGATGTTGGGGTGATCCAGGGTGGCGGCCAGTTCGGCTTCGCGTTCGAAACGTGCGCGGAAGTGCTCGTCGCGGGACAGTTCCGCGGAGAGCACTTTGAGGGCATCGCTGCGCGGCAGCACGGGGTGTCGTGCTCGGTAAACGGTGCCCATGCCCCCGGAACCGAGAACGTCCTCGACGATGTAGCCGCCGATGTTTGACCCTGCGGGGAGAACCACTAGTGCATCACCTACTGTCCAGCCAGAATTCGGTATTGAGCGGCCATCTGCTGACGTACATCGACTGCGGTGTCGGAGAACGCGGTGTAGGCGTAGCGATCGACGGTGGCGACGCATTTGTATTGCCAGACCACCCGCTGCCAGGTGCTCGGCGAGGTGCCGGGTAGGCCGCCTTCGGTGCGCTGGAAGCATGTCGCCCCTGGCAGGCCGGGCACCCCATCGACCTCGCGCACCGACGGCAGATTCTCGATCTGCTCGTCTAAGCCTTTGGCCACCCGTAGCGCACCGTCGGCGTTGGCAGCCTGGTAGACGGTGCTCAGGCGTTGGCCGACGATGTCCACACCGGCGGTATTGAACAGCGAGTTCGCCTGCAGCGGGTCAAGCTCAAAGTGAAGCCAGGCAAAGGAATTCCACACGCCGATGATGAACGGGGCGCGCCCGTCAGGTGCGATGAGTGTGCGCGCCAGTAGCTGGCCGCTGGGATCCAGCGGCAAGTCGCGCATCGCGGCCGGCGGGGTCGGGGAGAATTCGTCGATCCGGCGTTTCTGGATGATGAGAGCGCCGTCGACCAGGTTGGCCGCGCTTTTGCCCAGGAAGGCCTGGGATGCCTGCCCCTCCTGGTAGAGCAGATAGGGTCCATGCGCGGTGAAGCTGACCACCTTCTTGAGGCCGTCGGGGAGCGTGTAGGCCACCGCGCGGGCTTCGGGGGTGCTGTTCACCGTGACCGGCTCCGCCGGTGGCTGGTCCGGACGGGAGGATTCCACGGCGGCCATCTCGGTGGCGGCGGCGTCGGCGGCGGCGGGATCGGGGAACCGCAGGACGAGGTTGTGCAGGCCGCGGTTTTGGCCGGTCTGCTCCGGCGACAGTCGTATTGTGCTGAACCCGTTCATGAATCGGTGCTTGTCTGCCACCGCGATCAGGTCGTCTTTGAGCACTTCGTTGTCGCGCATGAGTTTGATCGACGGAACCGGGCCGATCATGCCCAATCCTATCGCGCCAGGCATTCTCGTCAGCTCAGCGTCAACTTCCCACGGGCCCACCACGAACTCGGCCATGCGCTGGGATTCCAACAGATTTGCACCGTCAACGTCGTCCCCGGCTGAACCGAATGGCCTACCGGAGGCGGTGTCATACGGACCGGTGTCCATCAGGGCGACGTTGGCCCCGGACTCCGGGCCGGCGGTGGCCGTTTTCGGGGTTCCGGTCGTGGCCGAGGAGCATCCGGTGATCAGCGCGGCACACGCACCGATGACAGCCGCTATCTTCGCGGCGGTGGCCGGTGTTTGCACGAGGCTAATTCCTAGCATGGCGTGAGCCTTCCAGGTTGTGAGGGCGACTGTTTCGGTGACCGGAAGGTGGCGGTGGCTGGTGTCAACGGACGAGCCTGGGGGGTGAGGTGGTGATGTCTGCCTTTTCCTGGAATACCAGCAGTTGGGTGTCGCTGACTGTCTGGCCGTCGGTGGTCTGAAAGGTCACCGGAATGCTGGCATTGCCGCTGACCGAGACCGACAGGTCCGCAGAGTGCAAGGTGAACGACGGTGTGTCGATGTCAGCGCGGCCCCACGTC
Organism: Mycobacteroides sp. H003; assembly: GCF_001440135.1. Taxonomy (NCBI): domain Bacteria; kingdom Bacillati; phylum Actinomycetota; class Actinomycetes; order Mycobacteriales; family Mycobacteriaceae; genus Mycobacteroides; species Mycobacteroides sp. H003. Next base: position 3,071 of record NZ_LJYL01000025.1, on the reverse strand, counting down.
ACGGTGCCGTCGACGGCGGTAGTGCTGTTCAGCTGCGCCGGGCAGTCCGGGGGAGCGATGAGGTTGGACTTTTCGCATCGCGCGAACGACTCCCGCACGGCCGCGGTGATGGCATCGGCGCCCTTGCTGCTGAGGTCGGCGTCGGCACTGATGAGGAACTCGCTCGACAGTAGGTAATTTCTGAACAGCGGGTACTTAATGCTTGTGAGCTCGATGTACTCGTTGGAGCTTGCAAGATCCAAGTACCCGGGGAACGCGTAGAACGACTGGCCTGGGCTCAGTTTCTTGCCGAAGACCGTGAGCGTGGCGTCCACCGCAGATGAATGGAGTGCGTACTCGTTGGCAACGTGATCGATCCACCATCCTCCCTGCAGACTCCGGGTCAGGCCGATCGTCTCGGAGTGAGTCTTGTCGCCGAACTTCGCCGAGATTGGCACATAGAGCTTCGCGGCGGTTTGCTCATCACCTTTGATTTCGCCGATGTGAATGTCAGAGATCGGCCACTGCGCGATCTGCTTGCCCAGCACCTCATCGGTGAGGAATTCGTTGTCGGCGAACGGAGTTTTGCTGTAGGACAGTGCTTTCGCGGCGTCCCCGCGGCGCAGAGCTTCGAGGTAGTCGGTGACTGTCTGCGCGGCCGACGGCGCGGTCGCTGCGCTTGCAGACTGTGTGTTCTGCGCGGTGCCCGACGGCTGGGTGCCCGCGGGGCCTTCACTGTCAACGCTGGAGACCCGCATGTAGGCGACGACGCCGCCGATAAGGACCACCACGGCGGCCAGTGCCATCAGTAGTCGACCGCGACCACGCTTGGCTGAGGGCACATCGGGCTGCTGGCGCGGATACCCCGCCTGGGGGCCTGGCTGCTGACCGATCCACGGGTTGTGGCCTGCCGAGGGCGGCTGACTGCCCCCAACATTGGCGGATGCAGATCCCGGGCGCTCGAACCTTGGCACCGCGCGTGTGGCGGCATCAGGGTCGCCCCAACCAGGCTCATGCGGCGTATTGCCGTGACTGCCAGGCCAGTTGGCCATTACGGATACCTCCCTTGCTGCATGTGGGGCGACAGCGGGCAACGCCGGGCTCACGCCCGCGCCAGCTCATCGACCGATGGTGGGCGGCGAGGTTGTGACGTCCACGGTGTTGAACACGATGCTCTCGGCAGTCCCGGAATCCGTTCCGCCGTCTCGCAGTTGGTATGACACCGGGATGGTGACGTTTCCGGTGACGCGCACGGTCATGTCGTACTCGCTCAACTCGCTGAGGCTGAGTTGGCTGAGGTCGGCTTTGCCCCAGGTGACGGTGCCGTCGAGCGCGCGGTAGTTGTTGAGTTTGACCGGGCACCCCGGAGGGTCCAGCAGATTGGACTTCTCGCAGACAGCGAAAGCGTCGGCCATCGTGGCGGACACCGCTTCGACACCGTCGTCGTTGAGCGTGTATGTCGGCGCGAAGGAGAGGTATCCGCCGGTCAGTAGCGGGGACTCTGCTGCGACGTCGATGTACTCGTTGGAACTGCCCACGTCAACGAAACCGGGGAACACGTAGAAGGATTCACCCTTTTTGAATTCCTTGCCGAAGATGGTGAGTGTCTCATCGGCGGCGGAGGGGCTGGTGATCTCGATCTTGTTGATCGCTTCATCAATCTTCCAGGTCTCCTCGACCTTGGACAGCCGCACGGTGGAATCGGAGAGCTGCTCGCCGAACTTCACCGCGACCTTCACCGAGCCCATCCCGATGCCGGCCAGCTCCTCGCCGCCGTCGAGGATGCGGATATCAGAGATGGGCATCTTGGCGATCTGCTGGGCGAGGATGTCGTTGGTGAGCAGATCGGCGTTGGCGGGTTCACTCTTGCTGTAGGACAGCGCTTTCTCCGCGTCGCCGCTACTGAGTGCTTCCAGGTAGGCGGTGACGGTCTCTGAAGCCGACAGGTCACCACCACCCGCGTCGCCGGTGAATCGTGGTACCACCACGAACGCGGCGACGAGCGCAATCACAACGGCACCGGCGATGATGAAGAGCTTTCGCCGGTTGCGGCTAGGTCCGGCCGGCGGAGCGCCGGGGGCTGTGTTGGTCCACCCGGTCGCCTGCGGTTGCGCAGCGGGCCAGCCCGGGGCGGGGGCACCTGGCCCGGATGACTGGGGCGGGGCGGCCCACGGCTGCGGCTGCTGGGGCGGCGGTGTGCTCCACGAACTGTGTGGGGCAGGCTGCTGCTGTCCCCAACCTGCGACCGGTGGCGGCTGCTGTGGGGCGGGGCGCTGAAACTGGGGAGTCGCGACGGTCGGATCGTCGGGATCCGGCCACCCGCCGCGGGGGTTCTGATTGTTCACGTTGTTCTCCTTTGGAGCTGTCGGCGGGTGCAGCGTTGATGATCGTTACTGCACCGCAAGCCGGTTGGTCGCGCTGCGCGCGGGCGGTGGTGGTGTCGTGGCCGGGTCGGGGCGTCGGTCAACGGACCTTGTCGGCGATGGCACGGGTGATCGAGTATCCGGCGCTGCCGACGGTCGGTGAGCAGACCCGGACATCGACGATGACGTTGCCGCGCAACGCCATACCGCGTTCGCACTGTTGTCCGGGAACCGGCGAGGTGGTGGGCACCAGCATCAGGGTGTTGATGTCGCCGATCGGGCGTGGTGTCTTGATGTCAATCTCGGTGGAGGCGCCCTGAAAACTGAACACCGCGTGGGTGTTCTGGCAGGCGTTCCAGTCTCCGATTAGCTTGTCGTAGATGCGCTGAGCCGCCGCGGGGTCGGGGAAGGCCAGCACCGACTGGGCGATGCGGTGTGCCTGGCCCTGGGCGAGAACCCCGATGGCCATCCCGGTGAAGCCGGTCCCGTCGTAGGTGGCGCGGTAACCGGGACCCCACGCGCCGGTGCAGTGCGGTGGCTGCACATCACCGCCGAGGGGCTGGCTTTCCACCGGGCCCACGGGGGCTGCGCCGGCGATATTGAGTTGCTTGTCGATCTCGGCGCCCGGCAGCAGCAGTGGGGCAAGCGCATCGGGAGCAAGTGTCGGTCCGGTGGGCGCCGGTGGTGGTGGAGGTGCCGGCGTCCCGGAGGGGGGCGGCGGGTTGGTGG
>NZ_LJYL01000024.1:0-127195 GCF_001440135.1 Mycobacteroides sp. H003 | reverse complement strand
TGCATTCATCGTGAAGTACACCATTGGCCTGCGCATCAGCGACGAGGGAGAAGCGGCCGGAGCCGACGAATCCCAACACGCTGAAGGCGCATACGACTTCGTCGCACTCGGCCTCGGATCAGCCACCGGGAACTTCGCAGGCTCCCCGACAGAGGGACGCCCCCTCATCTCCCACCGAGAGGCATGAGGGACATGAAACTCGTTACCGCGATCGTCAAACCGTTCACGCTCGACGACATCAAGACCCAACTCGAACAGACCGGCAACCCCAGCATGACAGTCAGCGAGGTGCAGGGCTACGGCCGGCAGAAGGGCCACACCGAGGTATACCGCGGCGCTGAGTACCAGGTGGACTTCGTGCCGAAGGTGAAGGTCGAGGTCCTTGTCGACGACGAGGCTGTCGACAAGGTGGTGGAGGTCATCGTGACCGCCGCACGCACCGGCAAGATCGGCGACGGCAAGGTCTGGGTGAGCCCCGTTGACTCGGTGGTGCGGGTACGCACCGGCGAGCAGGGCGCCGACGCCCTCTAACCGGGCAAGTTGTGCAACCTGTTTGCCCCCAGTACCCCTGTTTGATACTGATGGGGAGGTGACGACTCAACGCGCGTTCATCACCGGCGCAAATGGATTCGTGGGCCGCGCACTCTCGCGGCACCTCCGCGCCTCGGGCTGGGAGACCCGCGGTGTCGATCTGGCGGCGGACCCCACACACGACGTCCGCGCCGGAGATATCAACGTTGAGGGGCCGTGGATAGCCGACGCTGCGGCCGCGGATGCGATCTTCCACACCGCAGCAATAGTGTCGAACACCGCAGCAGCCGACGCTGCCTGGCGCATCAATGTACTTGGGACGAAAAAGGTTATCGATGCCACGTCGCCAGGGGCGGTGTTCGTACACCTATCCTCGGTTCGGGCGTTCTCGGACGTCGACTTCCCCGATATGGTCACCGAAGATCATCCCATCCGGACCGACGGAAACACCTACGTTGACACCAAAATCGCAAGCGAACAAGTGGTACTGCAGGCTCACGCGGCCCACCGGATCGATGCGCGGATCATACGCCCAGGTGATATCTACGGGCCCGGATCCCGGCCGTGGACGCTGCTGCCGTTAGAGATGATCCGCGGTAACCAGTTCGTGTTGCCCGCGATGGGCAAGGGCATCTTTTCGCCGATCTACATCGATGACGTCATTGACGGCATCACGAGCGTGGCTACCTGCGATGCGGCACGCGGCCAGATCTTCACCATCTCCGGAGGCGCTGGGGTCTCCTGCGCACAGTTCTTCGGCCACTACTACCGCATGCTCGGTAAGCGCGGCCCCTTGGTGCTACCCACCACCGCTGCGATTGGCTTGGCCAGAGCGAAGACGTCCATCCTCGCGCTGTCGGGCAGAACAACTGAAGCCAATGCCGCCTCCGTGCGCTACCTCACCAGGACCGGAACCTACTCGATTGCCAAAGCGCAGAGCGTTCTGGGGTTCAGGCCCCAGTTCACTCTCGAATCCGGCATGCAAGCGACCCAAACCTGGTTACAGAGCCAAGGGCTCCTGGGATGACAAAAACCACCTGTAAACAGGTGGTTTTTGTGTTGTCGGGCTGACAGGATTTGAACCTGCGACCACTTGACCCCCAGTCAAGTGCGCTACCAAGCTGCGCCACAGCCCGCCGCCGCGATGAGCAGCAGACGGAAGCCTACCGTAGGTGTGCCGAGATCCTGAACTCGGATTCCGGTCAACGAACCCGAATTCCTGAAATCACTTGTGTCACAAAAAAAATCATCCGCAACATTTGTCGGTAGTTGTCGGAGTGGCGTCCTATAATTCGAACATGCGTTCGATAGTGGATGTGGAGGTAGGCCACGTCCTCGCGGAGCTGGCCGGCGCCCTCGACGCATTGTCGGAACTGGATCCGCAGACCCTTACGCAGGGTGACCGTCTTGCCGTCCTACGCGAGGTCGAGGCATTCGTGCGCCGGATTCCCGCCGCCACCCACGGGCTTGTCAATGAACTTGTGGCCGATCATGTTCCGGGCGCGTTCGGTGGCATCAACCCGCCCGACGTCCTCGCCGATGCACTCCGAATCACCCGCTCCGACGCCAGACGGCGCATCCGGGACGCTGCGGAACTGGCTCCGAGGGTCACGCTCAGCGGTGACCGGATCGAGCCGGTGCTCGCGGCCACCGCCATGGCGCAACGGGCGGGCGCCGCCGGGGGTGATCACATCGCGGTTATCCGCCAGTTCTGGGACCGACTCCCCCGCGCCGTCGATGCGGTAACCCGGGCGGCCGCTGAGAGGCAGCTGGCGGAGCTCGCGGGAACGCTGCGGCCCGACGAGCTCCGCAAGGCCGCGGACAGACTCCTGGCCTATCTCGATCCGGACGGGAGCTTCACCGGCGACGCCGACCGTGCTCGACGGCGAGGGTTCAGAATGGGGCGTCAGGGTGTTGACCTCATGACGCCCGGGGAATTTGACCTCGACCCCGAGCTACGTTCCTATCTCGACGCGATCTTCGCCAAGTACGCAGCACCGGGCATGTGCAACTCCGATGACGAAACACCTTGCGTAGGTGATGATTCGGACGTAGATGCAGCGCGGCGGGATGGTCGATCCGTCGCACAGCGGCAGCATGATGCGCTGAAGGCGGTCTGCCGGTCCGTGTTGTCATCGGGTGAGCTGGGTCGTCATCGCGGATTGCCGGTGACTGCGGTGGTCACCGCAACGCTGCGTGAGCTCGAAGCGGGCTCGGGTAACGCGGTGACCGGCGGGGGCTCACTCCTGCCGATCACCGATCTGATCCGGATGGCCAGTCACGCCCATCATTATCTGGCCATCTTCGATGACGACGGTCGCGCGTTGCATCTGGGGCGGGCGAAACGGATCGCCACCGTGGACCAGCGAATCATGTTGACCGCCAAGGATCGTGGCTGTACCTACCCCGGCTGCGATCAACCCGCGTATCACTGCCAGGTGCACCACATGGACGAGTGGGCTCACGGCGGCAGCACCGATATCGACTCCCTCACGCTCGGCTGCGAAGGGCATCACAAGTTACTGGGAGCCGAGGACCAGCACTGGAGAGCAGTACGCGGTCCGGACGGCCAGACCTGGTGGATCCCACCCGCGCATGTCGATCCGGCGCGCTCGCCGCGTATCAATTGGTTCCACCATCCGGACGGCTACCTACGGGAGTAACACGACATCGGCCCCGCCGGGGGTTAACCCGACGGGGCCGATGGGGCCAAGAGGCTTAGTTCGAGCCGCTTGCGTGATCCGGTGTGATTACTCCGGGATGGTCAGAACCTGACCCGGCTGAATCAGATCGGGGTTGGCAACGCCGCTCGCGTCGGCGATCTTCTGGTACTGGTTGCCGTCGCCGTAGAAGCGCTCCGCGATGGCCCACAGGGTGTCACCCGACACGACCGTGTAGGTGCGGGGCTCCGGGGCAGGAGCAGGCTCCTCCACGGCGGCCGGAGCAACCTCGACGGACTCGGCCGGGGCGACCGGGGTGTCGGTCTGGGTGCCCGAGGACCACACGGAGTCGGTGCCTGCGTAGAGCACCAGGTTGCGGTCGTCCTGCAGAACCAGCTTCACGTCGGAACGGCCCTCGGTGTTGCTGCTCCACAGCGCGCCGCCACCGTTGTCGTAGACCACGAAGTTTCCGTCGCTCTGCACCTCTGCACGGCCAGCGCTGTGTCCGCTGGTGTCGGAGGCCCACACGGGGCTGCCGCCGTCGGTCAGAACCAGGTTGCCGTCATCCTGCAGAGTCAGGGTGTACGCGCCGTTGTTCGAGGTGAGGCTCTGTCCCGAATCCAGCTTCTGACCCTGGGTGAGTGTGTCCGCCACTGTGTTGCGCCTTTCGTAGGTGGTTTTGCTACCGCCGCAGGATGGTAGACGGTCAAACCAGCCTAGGTCGGCAAACCGAAAAAGTGGGCGATTCGGATCGGGTAGATCTCAACATGGGCGCGAATATTGGGTGAACGGAGCCTGAGAGCGCAATGTGCACAGGGTCCTTTATCTTGTGCCCGTTGCTATCTCGCCGCCAGTTAGCGCTTGGGCCCGCGCTTCTCGCGTACCCGCACATTCACCCTGATGGGAGTGCCTTCGAAGCCGAAACTTTCGCGCAATCGACGTTCGAGGAATCGGCGATACCCCGCCTCGAGGAAACCGGTGGTAAATAGCACGAAGGTCGGCGGCCGTGAGGTGGCCTGAGTGGCGAACAACACACGTGGCTGCTTCCCGCCGCGCACCGGCGGCGGCGTCGCGGCAACCACTTCCTTGACCCAGGTATTGAGCTGACCGGTAGAGATACGCGAGTCCCAGGACTGCAGTGCAGACTCCAGCGCGGGCACCAGCTTCTGGATGGCCCGCCCACTCTTGGCCGAGATATTCACGCGCTGTGCCCAATTGAGCTGCGCAAGCTGAAGGTCTACTTCACGTTCAAGGAGATCGCGGCGATCCTCGTCCACCAGGTCCCACTTATTGAACGCCAGTACCAATGCGCGCCCGGATTCGACGACCATCGACAGCACCCGCTGGTCCTGTTCGGTGATGGGCTGGGATGCGTCCAGAAGCACGATCGCCACCTCGGCGGCCTCAATGGCTCCATGGGTGCGCAGCGAAGCGTAGTACTCATGACCCGAGGCCTGGCCAACCTTACGGCGCAGACCAGCCGTATCGACGAAACGCCAAGTCTTACCGCCGAGTTCGATCAAGGTATCCACTGGGTCCACGGTGGTCCCGGCAGTATCGTGCACCACCGACCGCTCGTCCCCGGACAGCTTGTTCAGAAGAGAGCTCTTGCCCACGTTGGGTTTTCCGACGAGCGCCACACGCCGCGGTCCGCCCTCCCCCGACCCTCGCGCTGACACCTGGGGCAGATCGGCGACCACACGGTCAAGCAGATCCGCGACCCCACGCCCGTGCATGGCGCTGATGGCGATGGGCTCACCTAACCCCAGCGACCACAGGGTTGCGGCGTCGGCCTCGGCACGGTCGCTATCAACCTTGTTGGCCGCCAGGAAAACCGGCTTACCCGAGCGGCGCAGCAGCTTCGCCGCGTCTTCGTCAGTCGAGGTGGGACCCACCGTCGCATCGACCACCAGAATGATGAGATCCGCGGTCGCCATCGCATGCCGCGCCTGTTCGGCCACGAGCTGTTGCAGGCCGGTCGCATCGGCCTCCCAGCCACCCGTGTCCTGCACGGTGAATCGGCGATCCAGCCATTCGGCCGGGTACGAGACGCGGTCTCTGGTCACCCCGGGGATGTCCTGGACGACCGCTTCGCGCCGCCCGATGATGCGGTTCACCAACGTCGACTTGCCGACATTAGGGCGACCGACCACCGCCACCACCGCGGGCGGGGCACTCGGCTCCTCGGTTTCCTCGACTCCATCGAATTCGTCGAGTTCCCACTCGCTTTCGTCGACCCATGTGCCGTCGGTCATCGGGATGCCCCTGCCTTTGTGCGAACGAGGTCCAGCAGGTGGGCCACCACCTCATCCTGTGTCATGTCGCTGGTGTCGACCTCTATCGCGTCCTGCGCCGGACGCAACGGTGACACCGCCCGGGTCGAGTCCAGATGATCGCGGCGCTGCACGTCGGCGAGCACGCGCTCGTACTCGTCGGCCCCGCCGCCCGAGACATTCTGTGCGTTACGGCGCTGGGCCCTGGCCTGTGCCGATGCCGTCAGGTAGATCTTCACGTCGGCCTCGGGCAGCACGACGGTACCGATATCGCGGCCCTCGACCACCACAGCGCCACCACTGCCCTCGGCCAGCTCACGCTGCCGTCGCACCAGCCGTTCACGTACCTCCGGAACCGCGGACACCGCGGAAACCGCGCCAGTCACCTCGGTCCCCCGGATGGGAGTCGACACGTCCTCTCCGGCGAGCAGAGCAGTCTGCGCATCCGGATCGGACCCGACCGACATGGGCACCTCGCCGGCGGCCGCGGCGATGGCCGCCGGATCGGTGAGATCGACACCGGCGCGCAGCACCCAGAGCGTCACGATGCGGTACATCGCACCGGTATCCAGATAGGCGGCGCCGAGCTGCCGGGCCAATTCCTTGGCCACCGAGGACTTTCCGGTGCCCGATGGACCGTCGATGGCCACCACGACGCGACTCACAGACCCACCGCCTTGTACAGCGAGCCGATCTCATCACGGCCCAGGGCGCGGAGGCTTCCCGGACGCTGATTGCCCAGCGCCACATCGCCAATCTTGGTGCGCACCAATTCCACTACCGGATGCCCCACGGCATCCAGCATCCGGCGCACAATGCGATTGCGCCCCTCGTGCAGGGTCAGCTGGAGCATGGTCTGGCCGTCGGTGGTGCCGAGGAATTTGAAATCGTCGACCTTGGCGGGGCCGTCGGCGAGTTCTACGCCATCGCGCAGCTGTCTGCCAAGACTGCGCGGTATGTTGCCGGCCACCGTGGCGATGTACGTCTTGGGCACCTCATAGGACGGGTGCATGAGGCGGTGCGTCAGCTCTCCGTCATTGGTCAGCAGGATCAGTCCGACGGTTTCGGCATCCAGTCGGCCGACATTGCGGACACCCTGGTTGCTGCGCACCCGCTCTTCGATCAGCTTCCCGATGCACGGGCGGCCACGATCGTCCGACATGGTCGAGAGCATCCCGTACGGCTTGTTGAGCGCCAGATACACCAGCTCGGAGTTCATGATCACCCGCGCACCATCGACGCGAACCACGTTGACGGCGGGATCGATTCGCCGGCCCTGCTCGGTGACGATCTCGCCGTCCACCTCCACGCGGCCGTCGAAAATCATCCGCTCGGCAACCCGGCGTGACGCAATTCCCGCCTGCGACAACACCTTCTGTAGCCGAATTCCTTCTTCGCTCATCGTTCAGTCCTGATCAACAGTAAAGGCGGGCGCGGCACCGGATCCGGCACCGTCGGCAGACGTCCGGTCGAGCCGTGCAAACCTCGGCTCGTCGCCAAGGTTCTCGGATAGGTCATCGATCACGTCGATATCGGGAAGAAGCGGCGCGATATCGGGAAGATCCGACAGTGACGTCAGCCCGAGCCGCTCCAGGAACAGCTCGGTGGTGCGGAACATCACGGCACCGGACTCGTCATCGGTGCCGGCCTCGGCGATCAGCCCGCGCATCAGCAGCGTCCGCATCACGGCATCGACGTTCACACCGCGAACGGCACTGACGCGCGATCGCGTCACCGGCTGCCGGTAGGCCACCACGGCAAGGGTCTCCAGCGCAGCTCGGGTCAACTTCGAACGTGCACCGTCCAGCAGCAGCTTCTCCACGTAGGGGGCGTACTGGGCGCGGGTGTACATGCGCCAGCCATCTGCGGTCTCACGCAGGTCGATACCACTCGTGCGGTCGGTAAGGATCTCGGAAATCCGTTGCAGCGCTTCGGCTACACGATCCAGCGGCTGCGCGACGACGGTGGCCACCGCGGCCGCACTGATGGGTGTATCCACCACCAGCAACAGCGCTTCGAGAGTGCTGCTGAGTTCCTCATCGGTCATCGGGACGAACTCGTCCGATTCCTCCAGGATGGGTTCTGCTGAGGGGTCGAGCTCGGTGGACTCCTCCGACCCCTCGACAGAGGTCGTCTGCTCACTCATGTGTAGTCCACTGCCTTTTCTAGATCATCCTGCGCCGGGCGCTCACCGGTCCATGAAACTTGGAGCGGTCCAAGCGGTTCGGATTGCTCGAATAGTACCGCCTTAGAGCGGTAGAGCTCGAGGACGCCCAGGAAACGGGCCACGATCTCAATGGGCACCGTGCACTCGGCCACCAACTCGGTAAAGGTCATCCACTGCCCCGCGCCGCGTTCGGCCAGCAGTTCAACCATCCGTTTGGCGTGCTCAGGCACCGAAACGCGGGGAATATGCAGATGGCTGAGGCCCACCGTCGGCACCGGCCGCGGCGTAAACGCACCGGCCGCGAGCTGGGCGAATTGGTCGCCATCGAGTCCCAGGTGCACCGGCGGCAACAGCTCGCTGAACCGCTCCTCCAACGCCACCGCACGCGGATATGAACGCAGCGCGGCGGCCTCCAGTTCGGCGAACATCTCCGCCACGTGCTTGAAGGCCCGGTACTGCAGCAGCCGCGCGAACAGCAGGTCCCGGATCTCCAGGAGAGCCAGATCGTCGGCGTCGTCCACCTGGCCCGACGGCAGTAACCGCGCCGCCTTGAGGTCCAGCAGTGTGGCCGCCACCACCAGGAACGCGGTGACCTCGTCCAGGCTGTAGGTATCGCCCAGCGACTTGGTGTACGCGATGAACTCGTCGGTCACCTGATGTAGCGACACCTCGGTGACATCGAGCCGATGCTGCGAAATCAGTTGCAGCAGAAGGTCAAACGGACCCTCGAAGTTTGTGAGGCGAATCCGGAAACCGTGTGTTTCGGGCGTAGCCGCCTCCGGGGCCGCGGAACCGGGCTCCGCAGAGGTCTCGACCGGATGAGACACAGCCAGCTCTTCCGGTACCTCAACCGTCACGATTCGAACCGGTCGATTACCTCGCGAGCCAACGAGATATACGCCTGGGCACCGGAGGATTTGGGCGCCCACGTGGTGATGGGCTCTCCCGCCACACTGGTCTCCGGGAAGCGGACAGTGCGAGTGATGACGGTGTGGAAGACCTGGTCACCGAACACCTCGATGACCCGGGCCATCACCTCTCGCGCGTGCAAGGTGCGGGCATCGAACATGGTGATGACGATTCCGGACACCGACAGCTTCGGGTTGAGCCGGTCGCGCACCTTGGCGACGGTGTCGGTGAGCAAAGCCAGCCCGCGCAGCGAGAAGAACGCGCATTCCATCGGGATGACCACGCCCTCGGAACAGGCCAGCGCGTTCACCGTCAGCAGCCCCAGCGACGGCTGGCAGTCGATCAGCACATAGTCGTAGCGGTCAAGCACCGGATGCAGCGCACGGGCCAGCGAGTGTTCCCGACCCACCTCGTTGACCAGCTGAATCTCGGCCGCGGACAGGTCGATATTGCTGGGAATCAGGTCCAGGCCATCGACCCGGGTACGCATGAGAACATCGTCCACCGATACCCGCGGCTCGACCAGCAGGTTGTGCACCGTGGTCTCCAGCTCGTGGTGCGCGATGCCCAGACCGGCCGACAGCGCCCCCTGCGGGTCCAGATCCACCAGCAGAACGCGCCGGCCGTACCCTGCCAGCGCGGCGCCCAGATTGATGGTGGACGTGGTCTTACCCACCCCACCCTTCTGGTTGCACATCGCGATGACCTTGGCCGGTCCATGGCTGGTCAGCGGCTTTGGTTCGGGAATGTCTTTGTGTGGACGACCGGTCAGGTCAAGGTCGCCGTCTTCGGCGGGAAAGTCGGAGTCAAGACTGGAGTCCGTCACGTCACCTCCCGGTCATCTGTTCGACCCTCTTCGCACCAGCGGCTCATCGAAGGCATTCGCGCAAGTCTAGTGGGGTTGCGGCGTGCGGTAGCGGCAACCCGCGCATGGAGTCGGCACTATCGGGCGCGGGGATGTGCACCAGCCCACACTTCGCGCAGCGAACTGACGGTGACCAGCGTGTAGATCTGTGTCGTCGTGACCGAAGCATGGCCGAGGAGCTCCTGCACGACGCGAACGTCGGCACCGCCTTCCAGAAGGTGCGTTGCAAAGGAGTGCCGCAGCGTGTGCGGCGATACGGCCGCGCTGATCTTGGCGCGTTCGGCGGCATCGGCAAGTACCTGCCAGGCGCTTTGACGTGAGAGCCGTCCGCCCCTCGAGTTCAGGAACAGGGCGGGCACACCCCCGCGCCCTCGTCGCGCCAGGTCCGGACGGCCACGCACCAGGTACGCCTGGAGCGCTTCCACGGCGGGGCGCCCCACGGGCACCAGCCGTTGCTTGCCGCCCTTGCCCCAGAGCAATGCCGAGCGGGCCTGAACGTCGACATCGTCGACATCGAGCCCCACCGCCTCCGAGATCCGGGCGCCGGTCGAATACAGCAGTTCCAGCAGTGCACGGTTACGCAGATCGAGCGGGCCGTCCGTGGCGGCTCCGCCCGCGGCGGCCAACAAGGCCTCGACTTGGTCAACGGTGAGGCTTTTGGGCAGCCGCCGGTTGGGGGTCGGCGGTTTGACGGCGCGGGCGACGTCCGTCGGTACCAGCCCTTCGATGGCCGCGAACCGGTGCAGCCCACGCACGGCGATCAACGCGCGCGCGGCCGAGGACGCGGACAGCTCGGGCACGCCATGCTCGGGGTCACCCCGGCGCAGCGTCACCACGAAATCGCTGACATCGGGTTCGGACACATCGGCGAGACGGTCGATTTTGCGGTCGGCGAGATGCTGCTGATAGCGGCGCAGATCGCGACGGTATGAGCTCAGTGTGTTCGCGGCGACGCCGCGTTCCACGTCGAGGTGATCCAGATAGGACTGGATCTCACCGTCTAGGAGCGGGACCGCCACCGTCACATTCGGGCCTTACGTTCCGCGAAGGCCGTAGGCCGGTCCGGCCAGGGGGCGTCCGAGGCGCGGGTGTGGTGACCGGAGAGGGCCACATGTGCGGCCAGAATGCCCGCCGCGGCAATAGCATTCACGATTTCACCGGCGAGCACCATGGACACCGCCTCAGCCAGCGGCACCCAGTGCACCGTCATGTCGGCCTCTTCGTCATGACTTTCACCGCGTCCCGGATGTGACAGCCCGGTGGCCAGAAAGACCCTGACCACCTCGTCGGTGAACCCGGGTGAAGCGGCCGCGTCCACGAGCACCCGCCAGGTGGTGGCCTCGACGCCTGCCTCTTCCTGCAGCTCGCGCGCGGCGGCCAGCTGGGTGTCCTCCCCCGCGATGTCCAGCAGGCCGGCGGGCAGTTCCCATAGCCGGTGCCCGAGCGGATGGCGGTACTGATGCACCAGCGCGACCCGCCCCACCTCATCCACCGCGGCGACCGCGACAGCCCCGTAATGCTCGACGACCTCTCGGGTCGCACTTCCGCCGCCGGGCATCGCGACACGGTCGCGGCGCAACGCCAGAATGCCGCCCACGTACATGGGCTCGGACTCCAGGGTGACGAACTCGTGGCGTTCGCCCTCCCCGGAGGCCCCGCTACTCACTGTCAGGATCCAACGGAAGACGCTCGGCCGCTTTGTATTCCATTGCTGCGCGGATGAACGCGACGAACAACGGATGTGGGCGGGTGGGACGGCTCTTGAGTTCGGGGTGGGCCTGGGTGGCGACCGCGAACGGATGGACGTCCCTCGGGTACTCGACGAACTCCACCAGGTGCCCGTCCGGCGATGTGCCGGAGAACCGCAGGCCGCTTTCGGCGATCTTGTCCCGGTAGGGGTTGTTTACCTCGTAGCGATGCCGGTGCCGCTCGGATACCTCGGTCGTTCCGTACGCCTCGGCGACGATCGAATCGGCTTCCAGGACCGCGGGGTAGGCACCCAGGCGCATCGTTCCGCCCAGATCCGCCTCACCGGCAACTGCCCGCACCTGATCGGCCATGGTGGCGATAACCGGACTCGGGGTGTCGGGATCAAACTCGGCCGAGTTGGCGTCGGCCAGGCCCGCCGAGCGTGCCGCCTCGATCACCATGCACTGCAACCCCAGGCACAGGCCCAGCATCGGGATACGCCGCTTGCGGGCGTAGCGGATGGCGCCGAGCTTGCCCTCGATGCCCCGGATGCCGAAACCGCCGGGGATCAGCACGCCGTCGACATCGCCGAGCGCGGTCTGCGCACCGGCCTCGGTCTCGCAGTCGTCCGAAGGCACCCACTTGATGTCGACCTTCGTGCGGTGCCGGAATCCTCCGGCGCGCAGCGCCTCGGTGACCGACAGATACGCGTCGGGCAGATCGATGTACTTACCCACCAACGCGATTCGTACGGTTTCGCTGGGCTCGTGGACGCGCTGCAGCAGATCGCCCCACTCGGTCCAATCGACGTCACGGAAGGGCAGGTTCAGTCGGCGCACCACATAGGCGTCGAGTTCCTCGCGATGCAGCACCTTCGGGATGTCGTAGATGGACGGGGCGTCCGGTGTGGAGATGACACCGTCGACGTCGACGTCGCACATGAGCGCGATTTTGTTCTTGAGCGGCTCGGGCACCTCCCGGTCGCAGCGCAGGATCAGCGCGTCGGGGGTGATGCCGATGCTGCGCAGCGCGGCAACCGAGTGCTGCGTGGGCTTGGTCTTGAGCTCGCCGGACGGCTTCAAGTACGGCACCAGGGAAACGTGCAGGAAGAAGACGTTGTCGCGGCCGACGTCGTGCCGGATCTGGCGCGCGGCCTCCAGGAACGGCTGCGACTCGATGTCGCCGACCGTGCCGCCGATCTCGGTGATAACGATGTCGGGCCGCTGTCCCTTTTCGTTGGGTTCGGCCATGGCCAGAATCCGGCTCTTGATCTCATCGGTGATGTGCGGGATCACCTGTACGGTGTCGCCGAGGTACTCACCACGTCGCTCTTTGGCGATGACGGACGAATAAACCTGCCCCGTAGTGACATTCGCCGACCCGGACAGGTCGCGGTCCAGGAAGCGCTCGTAGTGCCCGACATCGAGATCGGTCTCAGCACCATCCTCGGTCACGAAAACCTCGCCGTGCTGGAACGGGTTCATGGTGCCCGGATCCACGTTCAGGTACGGGTCGAGCTTCTGCATGGTCACTTGCAAACCACGTGACGTGAGAAGTTGCCCGAGGCTGGAGGCGGTCAGTCCCTTGCCCAGCGAGGAGGCCACACCGCCGCTGACGAAGAGGTGCCTGGTGGCGGATTGAGGATGCTTGCGTAGACCTGCCAACTTGGCTCCCGTGACGACTGCGCAGGGCAATTCTGACTAGCTCGGGGCCCTGCTGACCCACGGAACCTCACCCTAACAAACACGCCGACAACCCGCGCTGAACACGCCGCGCGGTGTGGGCTAGATCCCCTTTTCGGATCTTCTACGGCACCGTGATGGAGGTAGCTCCCGGCCCCAGTCCATACCGGCCCGAGCGGCCCTCGGACTGTTCCCGCAGCGCCAAGACGGTGGTGATACGGCCCGAGGCCATCTCGATGTCGTCGACGGTGCTCGCCGCGGAGGCCATGGAGCTGTCGGCCCGGGTCACGGCAATCGCCGCGATGCCGTCGGCCGACCCGCTGCGTCCGGCGAGCACGGCGCCGGAACCGCGCCGATCCAGCGCGGCGGCGAATCGCGCGACGGTGGAACCCTTGTTTCCGGCGTCGTTGGGCAGCGCTCCCCCGGTCACGATCACCGCGAGGTTCCCCGCCGACACCTGTCCGTCGGTATAGGTGATGAACCCGCTCTGACGCAGTGCCGACAGGGCGATGTCACGCTGCTCATCGGTCACCGGTGGTGCCGGATCTTTCGGGACCTGCAACACGATGCCCACCAGGTCACCCGCCTGCGAGCCCTGATCGACGACATCGGTACGCAGTGCGGTACCGGCGGGCAGGATCGACGAGTTCACGATGGTGCGCAGCCGTTCGCCCTGGTTGGCATCGGTGAATTGATCGGTCAACCCGATCCGGCCCGATACCGATCCGCCCGCGGTGGCGATCAGCTGCGCGATGCCGTCGACATCGGCGCGGTCGGCCTCCGGGGTGGTGATCAGCACGACCTTGCGATCACCCAGGGCGCCAGAGACCATCCGAGGCGCCATGGTGGCATCGAAGTTGCTTGCCGCGTTGAGTTTCTCTTTGAGGGCGTTCTTGTCCTGATTCAGGTCCTCAATCTGCCGCTGCTGGGTGCGCTTGTCGTCGCGCAGACCGGACAGCAGGGTGTCATTAAGCAGACCGGAACCGAGTATGACTCCCACCGCGAGTGCGAGGAAAACCGCAGCGAGGGATATTGCGTGCTGGCGCAGGGTAATCACGGGTAACTCAGCTGACTAGGTTCTGCACCCAGACGGTCAACCGGTTCCAATACGCGAGCAGCCATTCCGCGGCGCTGTCGCCCGCGCTGGTGACCCACAGCATGGTGATCACGGCAACCAGCACCGCGAGGATCAGCAAGGCGATGGCCCCACCGGAGAACCGGTTGCGGTACAGCGTCGCAACGGCTTTGGAGTCGACGAGCTTGGCGCCGACCTTGAGCCGGGTCAGGAATGTCGACGGATTGGATTGCTGCCGTTCGCGATCGAAGAACTCCTCGATGGATGCGGTGTGGCCCACGGTGACGATCAACGATGCTCCGTGATGGTCGGCCAGCAGCAGCGCCAGGTCCGCCGCCGAACCCGCGGCCGGGAAGGTGACCGCGCCGACTCCCAGGTCCTGGATGCGCTCGAGCCCGGCGGCGTGTCCGTCGGCGTCGGCGGGAAGCACCACCTGCGCACCGGATTTCAGGACATCGTTGCTCATCAACAACGGGTCGCCCACCACGATGAGCGGCCGGTACCCGGCCTTGCGCAGGATGTCCGCACCACCTCCGACTCCGATGAGAACCGGCTGGTATTCCTTGATGAAAGGCTTGAGGTTCTTCAGGTCATACACCGCACCCGCGCCGTCGGACACCACGATGACGTGCCGGTTGCGCAGGTCGACATCGACGTCCGGGATGCCGATGCCGTCGATCAACAACGGGCTCTCGCTGCGGATGAATTCGATGGTGTTGCCGGAGAAGGCCTCCAGGTGCGCGACCAATCCAGTCTTCGCCTCGGTCATGAGGTCGTGCACGTCCGCATCGGTGCGTGGAGTTCCCGCGATCAGACGGCGATCGCCGTTGTAGATACCGCCGTTGTGCACCCGAACCGTGGAGCCGTCCTTGACCTTTTTGAAGACCTCGGGTCCGATGCTGTCGATAAGGATGATGCCGTTGGCGACGAGCACCTCGGGTCCCAGATTCGGGTACCGGCCGGAGATCGACGGCGAAGCGTTGACGACGGCGCTCACCCGGGCGTCGACCAAAGCATCGGCCGTGATGCGATCCAGATCGAGGATGTCGATGACGGCGATATCACCCGGATTGAGGCGTTGCAGCAGCTTGTTGATGTCCCTGTCGGTACGCACTGTTCCGACGATGCCGGGCCTGGAGCTGCTGCTTCGCGTGAGCATCGTGGTCAAGTTCATGAAGGTGATCATGACGCGATGGGCCGTCGAGCCTGTGGAGGCGCGCCGTAACACCTGTCACATTAGTCACTCCAGTACCGCTGACTTTCCGCGGGTCGTGCTCTGTGATTGTTTGCGAAGGAGTCTCAGCCCCGCTCGGAGCGGGCCGCGTCGAGCAACTCGCGGGCATGCGCCCGGCCGGTGTCGGAGTCGCCGAGACCGGCGAGCATGCGGGCCAGTTCGGCGACCCGGTCCTCATCATCCAGACGGCGCACACCGCTGCCCTTGCTGTTCACCCGGTCAACCGTGAGGTGGATATCGGCGAAGGCCGCGACCTGCGGCAGGTGCGTCACCACGATCACCTGATGCGTGTGTGCCAGCTTGGCCAACCGTCGACCGATCTGCACGGCCGCACGGCCACCCACCCCAGCATCGACCTCGTCGAACACCATGGTGGTGCCGGCGGTCGAGGCGGCCAGCACCACTTCGAGGGCCAGCATCACGCGCGAGAGCTCACCCCCGGATGCGCTCTTGGCCAGCGGCAGTAGCGGGTTGTCACGATGGGCGGCGAATCCGAATTCGACGGCGTCGGTACCCGCTGATCCCGCGTGCACGGTCTGCCCGGACGGCAGCGCCAACGGCGCCGAGTCATCGGCCCGGGCCGCGATGGGCTCCACGGCGATGGTGAACACCGCACGGTCCATCGCCAGGCCGGCCAGCTCGGCGGTGACGGCCTTACCGAGCGCCTTCGCGGCCTTCGTGCGCGCCTTGCTCAGAGCCGTTGCCGCGACAGCCAGTTCACCGGCGAGCCGATCCACACGGGCAGCGATGGCGTTAAGCGTCTCCTCGGAGGTGTCGACCTCGGCCAGCCTGCCGCGCGCCTCCTGCGCCCAGGCGATCACCCCGCCCAGGTCGGCGGCGTACTTGCGGGTCAACGTACGCAGCAGCCCCTGGCGTGCCAGCTTCTCTTCGAGTGTGCTTGCATCGCTGGGTAATTCGTCGGTGAACGCGGTCAACTCGCGGGCGACATCACTGACCACCGCAAGCGCCTCGGCCAATTGTGGCGCCAGGGCTTGCAGGGCCGCGTCATCGGTGGCCTCCAGCAGAACTTTGGCCTTGGCGATGCGGTCGATCGCCGAATCCGAATCGTCATCGCCGCCATCCGAGTCCGTACCCGCCAACGCACCACGTGCCGAGCCGGCCGCATCGCGCAGCGCATCGAGTTCGGACAGGCGATGGATGTCGGCGGTGAGCTGGTCGTCCTCACCCGGCTTGGGATCGACGGTGTCGATCTCGTTGAGCGCGAACCCGAGTCGATCGGCCTCCTGCGCGAGCTCACGCGCCCGGTTGGTGCGGTCGATCAAGTCGCGCCGCGCGGTGAGCCACTCCTCACGCAGCGTGCGATAGGTGGTGAGCAGCGCCTCGATGCTGCCCGGCCCTTCCGAGGCGAACCTGTCCAGCGCGGCGAGCTGCTGCTCCGGGCGCATCAGCCGCAGCTGGTCGTTCTGCCCGTGCACCGTGAGCAGTCCCGCGGTGAAGCTGGCCAGCGATTTGGCGGGCACACTGCGTCCACCCAGATATGCGCGTGAACGCCCGTCGGAGGTCACCGAACGCGCGGCGATCACGCTACCGTCGTCATCCCGTTGCGCCCCTGAGGAATCCAGGATCTCGGTAACGTCGGCTGGTTCGGCGCCCAGCGGATCGGTTGTGAGAAACCGGCCCTCCACTACGGCGCGGTCGGCGCCCGCCCGCACCCGATTGGCGTCGGCGCGGGCGCCACCGAGCAGATGCAGACTCGTGACCACCATGGTCTTGCCGGCTCCGGTCTCACCGGTCAGCACGGTCAAACCACTGTCGAACTCCGCGGTCGCAGCGGGTATTGCGCCAAGGGACTCGATGCGAATCTCGGTGAGCACGACTACCTTCCCCGCCAGCCCTTGACGGGCAACTGGAACTTGCGGACGATCCGGTCCGCGAAAGGCTTGCTGTCCAGGCGTGCCCACAGCACCGGCTGATGACCGCGCACCACCTCGACGCGTCCTCCCGGTGGCACTCTGATCTCTCGACGTCCATCACAGAACAGGAGCGCGTCATGCCCATCGGCTTCGATCTCGACGGCGACGGTGGACGCAGGACTGATCACCATGGGCCGGGCGAACAAGGCATGAGCGTTGTTGGGCACCACGAGGATTGCGTCCAGATCCGGCCAGACGACCGGTCCGCCCGCCGAGAAGGCGTAAGCCGTTGATCCGGTCGGCGTCGAGACCAGCACTCCGTCGCATCCGAAGGCGGAGACCGGACGGGCATCCACCTCCAGCACCACGCCGAGCACACCCAGCCGGGGGCCCTTTTCGATACTGACCTCGTTAAGCGCCCAGCCACGCTCGACAACCTCGCCGCCAATGCGAACCAGGACGTCCAGCGTCATCCGGGTCTCGACGCGGTAGGTGCCCTCAACCACATGGGTGAGCACGGCATCGAGCGCCTCGGCCTCGACCTCGGCGAGAAACCCGATGCGGCCCAGGTTGACTCCGAGCACCGGCGCGGTCGCACTACGTGCCAGATCCGCGGCCCGCAGAAAAGTGCCGTCCCCGCCCAGTACCAGCACCAGTTCACACCCGGTGGCGGCATTCTCATCCGCGTCGACAACCTCGACATCGACACCGAGGGAGCGGAATTCGGCGGGGTCCAAATGCACGGGGCCACGATCGATGGCCTCAGCGGACAACACCCGCAAGGCGATACCGTTCTCGCCCAGCGTTTTCGCGACTCGCTGGGCAGTCTCGGTAACCTCGTCGCGCCCGGTGTGCGCGACGAGCAGAATCTTGCGTTCGCTCATTACTGGGGTCCCCTCGATACTGCATCGGCGACTGCTGTTTCGATATCCAGGCCGGAATCTGTGTTCCGCAGCCAGAGAAAGTATTCGACGTTTCCGGATGGTCCGGGCAGTGGGCTGGCCGTCACGCCAGCGGTATGCCAACCCTGCGTCCTGGCGCGGTGGGCGACAGAGACCACGGCATCGATGCGTAGTTGCGGGTCACGCACCACGCCTCCCGCGCCGACGAGTTCCTTACCCACCTCGAACTGGGGTTTGACCATGGGCACGATATCGGCATCGTCTGTGGCACAAGCGATCAGCGCATCGAGTACCAGTCCGAGCGATATGAAGGACAGGTCGGCCACGATCAGTTGTGCCGACCCGCCGATCAGTTCGGGTGTCAGGGTGCGCACATTGGTGCGGTCCAGCACGGTGACCCGGTCGTCGGACTGCAGGGCCCAGGCCAGTTGCCCATACCCGACGTCGGCGGCAACAACTTCACGAGCACCCGAGCGCAACAGCACCTCGGTGAAACCGCCCGTCGAGGCACCAGCATCCAGACAGCGCTTGCCCTCGACGGAAAGTCCCTGTGGGCCAAAGACGTCAAGCGCCCCGAGAAGTTTGTGGGCACCACGCGAGACCCACTTGTCCTCGGCCTCCCCCTGCACCACAAGCGAAGCCGTCGCAGGCACGGCTGTTGCGGCTTTCGCGGCGGGTATGCCGTCGATACGCACGCGTCCCGCGTCGATCAGCTCAGCCGCCTGCTGTCGCGACCGCGCGAGCCCGCGGCGCACCAACTCGGCGTCGACCCTGGCGTGCCGGGCCATGACTATCCCTGCTCCGCGGATTCCAGCGCTCGGACCAACACGTCATGTGCCTGTTCCAGGACCTGGGCTTGGGTTTCGAGATCCAGCTCGGCGTCGGTTTCGCCCAGGCCGGCAGGCTGGTCGAGCTGACCCAGCAGCGCCTGCACCTGGGACCTGACCTCATCAGGATCAGGTCCGGCAGCGTGACGGGCGACATCGTTCGGGGTGGTCATCGCGCTCAAGGCTAGTGGATCGCCCCCGAGCGGCAGGGGCGACGACACACTATCCGGCAGAAAGACCCTGCAAGGCCTGTTCCGCCAGGTCATCGGTGGACACGATGGGCCTGATCGCCGGGGCTGAGCCTGTTGCCCACACCGCGGCCGCCAGTGACTGTGCCAGCGACAGGGGTGTTCCGGCGTCGTCGACGGCGCCGACCGACACATGGCCGGTATCCACCGTTACCCGCCATGACGGCTTCGGCTCGATACGTACGTCGGTCTGAGGGAGGTGCAATGCACCCAGATCGGTCCCCAGGAAGGTGGGTCGGTGCGAGGTGTGCGCCCAGATCGCATCGACAGCACTGTTGACGCCGGTGAGCACCATGAGGCTGGGTAAGTCCGCGGCATTGGCTCCGGAGATATCGGTATCGAGACGGTCGCCGACGACAAGCGGCCGTGCGAAGCTTCCGCGTGCCAGTGCGTCCTCGATGAGTGCACGTCCCGGCTTGCCCGCCACGATCGGATCGGCGTCGGTGGCGGTGCGCAGCGCGGCGACCATGGACCCGTTTCCCGGCAGCAGACCACGTTCGGTCGGCAGCGTCGCGTCGACATTGGCCGCCACCCAATACGCGCCTGCCCGGATCGCGAGTGCCGCTTCGGCAAGGGTGGTCCAGCAGGTGTCCGGGGAGTGCCCCTGCACCACGGCACGTGGCGCCGCATCGAAGCTCCGCACCGGGGTGAGGCCAACGGCCGCAACCTCGGCGGCCAGCGCCTCGGTGCCGACCACGAGTACCGCATCGTCACGCTCAAGTGCCTCGGCGAGCAGTCTGGCCGCACTCTGGGCGCTGGTGACAACGTCGCCGGGGGTGGCCATGAAGCCCAGGGAGGTGAGGTGTTCGGCGACCTCGGGTGCGGACCGGCTGGCGTTGTTGGTGACGTATAGCTGCCGCGCATCGCCGGCGGCTGACAACGCGGCAATGGCGTTCGGAGTGGGTTCGGAACCCCGGAATACCGTGCCGTCGAGATCCAGCAGCAGGCAGTCGTGGGCGCCGGCAAGTGTGTCAGGCAAGTTCGGCTGCCCGATCCTCGGCGTCCGTGTGGCCTTCGACATCGGCGTTGGCCGCGTGCAGGAACCATTGCACTGCTTCGGGTTTGCGATCCAGGGCCAGGAGGATGTCGGCGTAGGCGTAGAACAGCCGCGCCGCGACCACACCGACACGCTTCGGATCGGGTGCGGGGGTCGACAGCACCGCCAACGCCTGATCAAGCTGTCCCATGTCGGCGCGCGCTCCGGCGGTCACAATGCGCAGTTCGTCGGCGGCATCGCCGGTGAGTGCCTTGGCCTCATCTCCGCGGGCAAGTTCGAGGGCACGTTCGGGCCGGCCCACTCCCCGTTCGCAATCGGCGATGAGGGCCAGCAGTGGCGAGCGGGTGCCCATGCGCTTGGCCGCGCGCAGTTCGGACAACGCCAGCGCCCAGTCCCCGCAGTGGTAGGCGGCGATACCGAGCGCTTCGCGGACGCCCGCAATGCGGGCCGCACGGCTCTTGGCGGCCTTGGCGTGCTCCAGCGCCGCTTCCGGGTCTTCGTCGAGCAGGTTGCCCGCCACGACCAGATGCCGGGCCACCGTGTCGGCGGTGTTCTTGTCGAGGCTGAGTAGCTCGGCGCGGACATCCGGCGCAAGCTGCTTGGCCTCGACCTCGTCAGGAATGTGTGGGCCGAAGTTTCGTGGCGCCTGGCGCTCATCCGTGCGCCGGGGCCCGGATCCCTGACTGCGCTGGGGGCGATCGCCGCTGCGCTCATCCGACCGGCGCGGACGCGCCGCACCGCCACCGCGGTCATCGCGCCGCGCGCCTGAATCGCGCGCGGGGCGACTCGGGCCTTGTTTTCTGGGCCCCTGCTGCCTGGGTCCTCGCTGGTCCACGGGCACCTCCTTTACAGCGCGAGTATGCCGGTAACAGGCCCTTCGCCGGAAATTCGGTGGCGATCCACGTGACCCATTACGCAGACTGAACGCCATGTCCGCTGGTCTGCGCGCAAGCGGCTCATCCATGGGCCACGTGCAGCTCGATGCCATCGGCTATCACCTCCCGGACGGCCGAGCGCTTCTCCACGATGTCAGCCTCCGGGTAGGCGAAGGCAGTAAAACCGCGCTGATCGGCCCCAATGGGACCGGCAAGACGACGTTGTTGCGCATCATCGCCGGCGACACCGATCCTCATGACGGGGCCGTCACCCGGGGCGGGCAGCTCGGGGTGATGCGGCAATTCATCGGTTCCGTTCGTGACGACTCGACCGTCCGCGATCTGCTGTTGTCGGTGGCGCCGGATCGCATCAGAGGGGCCGCCGAACGTTTGGACCGCGCCGAGCTGGCACTCATGGAACGTGACAGCGAACGAGATCAGCTCACGTACGCCCAGGCGCTGGCCGACTGGGCGGATGTGGGCGGGTATGAATTCGAGACCGAATGTGACGTACACACCACCGCTGCCTTAGGAATTCCGTTCGAACTGGCCAGATTTCGCGGGGTCAACACGCTGTCGGGCGGGCAGCAGAAACGCCTGGTGCTCGAATCGCTGCTGCGCGGTCCGCACCAGGTGCTGCTACTTGACGAGCCCGATAACTATCTGGATGTCCCGGCCAAGCGCTGGCTCGAGGACAGGCTCGTGGAGTCGTCTAAGACCGTGCTGTTTGTCAGTCACGATCGCGAGCTGATCAATCACGCGGCGAGTCAGGTCGCCACCTTGGAACCCACCCGGGCCGGGTCCACACTGTGGGTGCACCCGGGGTCGTTCGCCACGTACCATCAGGCGCGGGCGGACCGTAACGCCAAGCTCGCCGAGTTGCGTCGCCGCTGGGACGAACAGCGTTCGGCGCTACGCGATCTGGTGCTGATGTACCGGCAGAAGGCGGCGTACAACTCCGATATGGCCAGCCGGCTGCAAGCGGCCGAGACCCGGCTGCGCCGCTTCGATGAGGCAGGGCCACCCGAAGCGGTTCCACTGCGCCAGAACGTCCGCATGCGTCTTAGCGGCGGCCGCACCGCCAAGCGTGCCGTGATCGCGGAGAACCTCGAATTAAGCGGTCTGACAAAGCCATTCGACGCCGAATTGTGGTACGGCGATCGGGTCGCGGTCCTGGGCGGTAACGGCACCGGCAAGTCGCATTTCCTGCGCCTGCTGGCGTGCGGGGGCAGTGACCCCGAGCCGGATCAGTTGCCGGTGGGCGACATGATTCCCGAAGCCGTGCGCCACGCCGGACGACTACGGCTGGGCGCGCGGGTACGTCCGGGGTGGTTCGCGCAGACACACCATCACGCGGGCCTGATGGAACGCACGCTGCTCGACATCCTGCATCACGGGGACGAACGGCGGGCCGGTCACGGTCGCGAGCAGGCCTCGCGGATCCTGGACCGCTACGGGCTCGCGCCGTCGGCCGAGCAGACCTTCGGCTCGCTCTCGGGTGGACAACAGGGCCGGTTTCAGATCCTACTGCTGGAGTTAATGGGGTCGACACTGCTGCTGCTCGACGAGCCGACTGACAACCTGGACCTGCATTCGGCGGAGGCGCTCGAAGATGCGTTGGCAGCCTTCGACGGCACGGTCATCGCCGTCACCCACGATCGATGGTTCGCGCGGACCTTCACTCGCTTCCTTGTCTTCGGCGTGGACGGCAGGGTGAAGGAATCCGTTGAACCCCAATGGGTGTAGCGAAATCTACGACCCGCGTACCCGCTGCACCCCGGCGATGTTGCGCTTTCCGCGGCGAAGCACCAGCCACCCACCAGTGAGGTAGTCGCCGTCACTGGGCGTCCACTCTTCGGCGTCCACTCTGGTGTTGTTGACGTAGACGCCACCCTCCTTGATGGTGCGGCGTGCGGCACCCTTGCTTTCCGAGAGTCCGCTGCTCACCAGCAGGTCCACGATGGTGTCGGGTTCCCCGTCGGCGAGCCGCGCAGGCTCACCGTTACCGGCCTCGGTGAGCGCAGCGGTCAATGTGCCCTCGTCGAGCCGGTCCAACTCGCCCCGGCCGAACAATGCCCCACTGGCAAGTTCGACTGCCTGCGTGGCGCTTTCACCATGGACCAGGGTGGTCACCTCGGCGGCCAGACGACGCTGCGCGGCACGCTCATGTGCCCGCTCGTCCGTTGCGGTCTCCAGCTCGGAGACTTCGTCGGCGGTCAGGAAGGTGAACCAGCGCAGGTACCGCACCACGTCGGCATCGGCGGTGTTGATGAAGTACTGGTACCAGGCGTACGGACTCGTCATCTCCGGATCGAGCCAGAGGTTGCCGCCCCCGGTGGACTTACCGAACTTGGTGCCGTCGGCCGCCGTCACCAACGGAACGGTCAGCGCGTGCACGGAGGCACCGTCGAGCTGGCGGGCCAGCCGGACGCCGGCGACGATGTTGCCCCATTGGTCCGAGCCGCCGATCTGCAACGAGCAGCCGTACTTTCGGTACAGCTGCACGTAGTCATTGGCCTGCAACAGCATGTACGAGAATTCGGTGTAGGAGATGCCATCACCCTCCAGGCGCCGCCGGATGGTGTCCCGGTCGAGCATGACATTCACCGAGAAGTGCTTGCCCAGATCGCGCAGGAACTCCAGGGCGGAGAGCTGACCGGTCCAGTCCAGGTTGTTCGCGACGATGGCCCCGGTTGGGCTGTCATTGAACTCGACGAAACGCTCCAATTGCCCGCGAATCCGATCAGCCCACTGTGCCACGGTGTCCGCACCATGCAGGCTGCGCTCGGAGGTGTCGCGCGGGTCGCCGATGAGACCGGTCGCCCCACCGGCCAGCACGATGGGGCGATGCCCGGCCCGCTGGAATCGGCTTAGAGTCAGCAGCGGCACCAGATGCCCGGCGTGCAGACTTGCGGCGGTGGGGTCGAATCCCCCATAGACGCTGATCGGCCCCTTCGCGATATCGGCCGCGAGGGTGTCGCGGTCGGTCGTCTGCGCGATGAGACCGCGCCAGGTCAGCTCGTCGAGAATGTTGGAAACCACGGCAACGATCATCCCTTATCGGGTTCAGCGTGCCGGATACCGCTCATCCGATCGTGGTCCCGCAGGCCTGCGGAGGTCGTCGGCGACGGTCGCGATGACCTCCCGCAGTTCAAGCCGGTCCAGCCAATCCGGTGGCAGGCTCGGTGCGCCCCACATCGCACCGAGGAGGTTAACCGTGATGGACCCGGCGGAATCGGAGTCACCGGAATGGTTCACCGACAACCGGATTCCTTGAAATCATGCGCACCGGCAGCCGCCCAGATACCGATGGCAAGTGCCTCCTCCCCGACCCACCCGCCACCGAGCGCAGAGGCGATCCGTTCCGGAGTCGGCCGCTCGTGCGCGGCGAGTTCGAGACTTCTGCGCAAGGCGCCGGATGTCTCCTCGTGCCCGGAATGTGCGGCGAGCACATCGAGCGCCATGCGCACCGACTCCGCCAGAGTCGCTGCGGCCGCCACTCGGTTCCTCAGACGTCAATCGAGGCATATGGACCAGTATCCGGTTGCGGAGCGCGCGGACTGCGCCGGTACACGGATACCTCCGGATATCCGGGCAGCCAGAATCGCCATGGACGATCCGCCGCCGTGCTCACACCCACGCGCGGCCCCGACTGGGCCTTCTGCTTGCGCCTCAACACGACCCGCACCGGGCTGGAAGCGGAGAAAACGTCGACGCCGTTGTCTTCTGGGGTGATCCCCAGCGCGGCGCCCAAATTTCCGGGGCCGCGAGCCAGACCCGCGTCGTTACGGGCGGTCGGGCGGCGCTGCCAGCCCAGAGGTGTCCCATCCACAATCGCCGCCGCCCGCATCAACACTCCGCCGGCGACCCCGTCCGGACCACACACCACGTTGGCACACAGATGAATTCCGTGACTTCGGTACACGTAGAGGTGACCGGCGGGCCCGAACATCACCCGGTTGCGAGGCGTCGGCCCGCGGAACGAGTGTGAGGCGGGATCGGGCCACGGCCCATCAGGTACACCCCCGTAAGCCTCAACCTCGACGATCACCGCGAGGACCCCACGCGATTCGATGGTGGCGCCGAGCAGGCGCACCGCGGCCTTGGCGGGATGGGTCCTCAGAATCGCGGCACTCACCCCACGATTGTCCTTGACAGCCGTCGCAGACAAGCCCATATTCATCCCATGGTGAGTTCATCCGTCGGTGAGTTAGCTAACGCGGTGGCATCAGGTTGGGCCGCCGTCACGCTGCGCCGCCGGACATCGTGACTCCCAAACGGCCGGGCCGTCGGCCAGGAACGAGCAGCGCCCGCGACGATATTCTCGCGAGCGCGCGAAAGTTGTTCTCAGTTAATGGAATCGATAAGACATCCATGCGATCCATCGCCTCTGATGCCGGTGTCGATCCCGCATTGATCCACCACTACTTCGGCACGAAGCTGGATCTTTTCCGCGAGGTGGTCCAGCTGCCGGTCGATCCGCAGGTGGTGCTGCAACCGCTGTGGGACATTCCCGTCGAGGAACTCGGAATCGCGATTCCGCGGCTCATCATCCCGTTCTGGGACTCGGAATTGGGCGCAAACGTGCTGGCACTGTTCCGGTCGGCACTCAGCGGCGCAGATGACGGCCTGGTTCGAGTCTTCTTCCGCGAGGTCCTGGTCAACATCATCGCCGAACGCGTGGACAGCCCGGCCGGGAGCGGAGCACTACGCGCCGAGTTCGCGATCACGCAGATGGCCGGGATTCTGGTGGCGCGATACATCATGGAGGTTGAGCCGTTGGCCTCGCTGACGGCTGAGGAGATAGCCCTCACCGTGGGACCGAACATTCAGCGGTATCTGACCGGCGAGCTAC
Organism: Mycobacteroides sp. H003; assembly: GCF_001440135.1. NCBI lineage: Bacteria > Bacillati > Actinomycetota > Actinomycetes > Mycobacteriales > Mycobacteriaceae > Mycobacteroides > Mycobacteroides sp. H003. Next base: position 101,532 of record NZ_LJYL01000024.1, on the reverse strand, counting down.
CGGTCTTCACTCGGTGAAGCGCTGGTGCTCCTCGTCGGTCACCTCGCGGGCCTCGTCGGGCAGGAGCACCGGGATGGAGTTCTCGATCCGGTAGGCCTTGCGCAGACGGGGGTTATAGAGAAGGCCATCCGTCTCACCACCGATGAGCAGGAGTGCCCCGCGATCGATGGGGCAGACCAGGATGTCTAGAAGTGCAGCGTCAAGAGGCATGTCGGTGGTGTCAGCCCAGCGGGATGTTCTCGTTGAAGATCTGCTGGCCGCCGCCACCGCTGACGCCGATACCCGGTCCGGGACTGACGTTCGGCGGTCCACCGTTCGGATTGTTCGACCCGTTGGTGCCGCTGATGCCGATGTGAACGGGCTGCTGCGGCTTCTGCGCGGCCTTGAGGAACTGGGACTGTGTTGCGATGACCGACTTCAGGGTGTTGATCAGCGGCATCTGGCTAGGGCGTTTGTCCAGTGCAGCCTTGAGGGCGTCGTTCTGCGCCGAGCTGACCTGGGCGCCCCTGGCACGCAGCTGCAGTGAGGTGCGGACCAGGTTGGATACCTGCCCACCACTGGTTCCGGTGGAGTACTCGTGCGCGATGTCGTCCAATACGTCGGCGCTGGCCGTGCCAACACCGGGCCCGAACACCAGGGCCGCGGAGAGGCCAGCGGAGGCCAGAGCTGTGCCAGCAAGGGCACGTAGGCGTGTCGGCATGACGAGTTCCTTCCGGTATCGCGGACGTCAGCCTAACAACAACCCGTCATATGAGCAGCGGAAGGCGATGGGACCGGCGCTGGCGCGCCCTGTGCGGGCTACTGGGCGGCGTCCTGAAGCGCGTCGTACGTCGCGGCGGTTAACCGGTGGTACGCGCCGGATTCAGGGTCCAAGTACCAGGTCTGGCGTCCCGGTTTCGGCAACCCCGATTCGCGAAGGTGTGTGGTGGAGGGACGATAGGTCGCGCTGAAGGGCAGATTGGGTACCACCTTGACGATGTCCGGCCGTTCCGAGATCGGCACGGACACGAAGGCCTCCGCGAGATCCGCCGGCGATATCGCCTCGCCGGGGCGAAGCACCACAGCGGTCACCGCGACGCTGGCCTCGCCGGACTCCACGGGGTACGTCGCGACCAGGTCGATTGCACTCACCGAACCCAGTGCGTGACTGGTGGCTTCGGCGTACACAACACCGTGTGCGGTACGGATCGCGGTGTTTCGGCCGTCGAGCATCCAGAAATCGCCGTCCTCATCGCGACGGAAGAGAGATTCCGACGACACCCAGGTATCGCCAGGCGCGAACACGCCGCGCCGAATCGCAGCCGCGGGATCCACATCACCGGGTGGCTTCGCCAAGAGCAGACCGACCTCGCCGGGCTTGGCGATCTGCACGAACCCGTCCTCCCCCTCGATGATGACGTCGTCGACAGGGTCGTATGCGGCCAGCCGAACCTTGCCGCCGCCGGGCAGTGGCCGCCCCTTGCTGCCGATTTTGGTACCGGACACGTTGGCCAACACCGCTTCGCCGTCGGTCGTCGCGAAGAACTCGACGACATGGGCGGGTGCGAATCTCTCGGTGACGCGCCGCCATAGACCCGACGGCATGCCCGAACCGATGAACAACCGCACCGGGTGGTGCGCACCCAACGCCAGCGAAGGATCGTCGATGACCTCATGCATCATCGCCCAGGTGTAGGACACCACGGTCACGCCGTACTGGTGGATCTCCTGGACAAAACGATCCGGATTGAGCCCGCGCGACAGCGCAATTCGCGCGCCACCCGCCACCGCGCCGCCCAGGCTCACCAAGAGGCCGGACTGATGATGCAGTGGCGTGAGGCAGTACACGGTGTCATTGGACGTCAGCGCGGCGGCCGACGCGGTACCGAATGCCGACAACGCCCACCGGTGGTTGGTGATCTGCTTGGGAACCAGCCGGGATCCGTATCCGCTGAACATCACGAAAGCCAGATCGCGGGCCTGCCCGGGGTCTGGCCGGTACCAGCCGGGCAGCTCGACGGCATCGGGGTCGATCTGCTCCATATCGATGATCGAGCCGTCGTCCGGAATGGACAGATCGCGCGACTCACCACCGCCAAGTACCAAGATATGCACGGGAAGGCCCTGTGCGACAGGAAGGTTCGGCGGATCGGTGAGCAGTTCGGAAATCTCCCCCAGCTTCACCGCGACTTCCAGGTCCGCATCGGGCGGCAGCAGCACAGCCACGGCCCCCAGGCGGGACAGCGCGGCGATCGCCACCAGGGCGCTGGGCCGGGTCTCCATCAGGACACCTACCCGGACACCTTGGCGCACACCCACCTGGATGAGGCCCCGGACCACGTTGTTGATGCGGCGGTCCACCGCCTCATAGGTATGCACCCGGCCGTCGAACAAGAAGCTCTCACCATGAGGAGTGCGGCGCGCCTGTTCGGTCATCAACCGGCCCAGCGAGATTCGGGTGTGATCATGGATCTGGCCCAGTCGCGTCAACCGTGGCAGTGTACGAACCGCCTCGACGGCAATGGATTTCACCGACTTGTTGGCAGCCGCGGCAGCCGCTCCCGCGGTGCGGGCGGCGGCGATGGCGACCTCGGTGGTGGTGCTCAAACCGTGGGCGACCCGAGACGTGAGTGGCACACCGCCGCCGTCGAGCTGACCGCTTTCGTGCTCATACATGAGGTCGACCGCCGGGGGTTTGGACGCCTCGCCCTCACGCCATTGCACCCACTGGCTCACCGTCGGCCAGGTCTGCGCCACCGCGGTCGAGCCGACCACCAGACCGAAGTGGCCGGCGCGGATGAGGTATTCGTACACGTCGGCCTTCGGCGCGGCACGCAGGATGCCGCGCACCGAGGCCGGCTGTCCGATGTCGTCGACCTCGCCGACCACAGCCAGCACCGGGCAGGTGATGTCGCTGAGCGTGACCACGCGATCGTTGACGGTGAAGCCGCCGGTGGTCATCCGGTTGTGCACCACGAACTGGCGCAGCAGCTCCGCGATCGCGGGCCCGGACCAGGCGATCCAGCCCTCGTTGGCCAGGAACTTGCGCTGCTGCTCGCGCGGGAGCAGCGCATCGCGGTCGTGTAGCTGCCGTAAGAAGTCAAGACGGCCCTTCACCGTCTTGACCGGGTCCAGCATCTGGAACCCGATGCGCGCCGACCACGCCGGAATGGAGAACCGGCTGAATATGTGGTCGGCCATGAACTCGGCGATATCGGCCGACAGCCCCGCGGGCATGCCCATGGGCATGGCGGCGTTGGCGTCGACCGGCGAACCGAAGGTGATGATGCTCGCGATGGTGCGTGACTTGCGCAGTGCCGCAGTCTGATAGCAGAACATGCCGCCCTGTGAATATCCGGCCAGGTGTACCTGACGGCCGGTGATCCGGTGCACGGTTTCGATGGCGTCGCTGACGGCCACCACGTGATCGGACAAGGTGCGCTCCATGCCCCCGGCCATCCGGTCGGGGCTGCCGAAGTCGATGACCCACGGATCGATGCCCTCACGGTGCAGGATGCCTACGGCGCCACCGTCCTGGGTCACGTCCCACATGTCGGCGGCCATCATCATCGGGTGCACCATCAGGACCACGGGCCCGGCATCTTCGGCGCCGGAGGACCCCGGTGCGAAGTAGCGGCGCAACCGGTACATGGGGACGCTCTCGATGATCTGGTGCGAGGACGCGGTGCTGCCGGTCTCGAGTCCACCGAGACGCAGGACCTCCAGCCCGTTCTGCGCGGTGGCGGCCAGGCGGGCGACGGGCTTGGTCAAGGAGGAGAGATTGAAGGACACAGCTGCTCCTTAGATACCGATCATCCGCAATATTGCCCAGGTGAGGGCCTGCATATCCTGTCACAGCGGGCCCATCGGGCTGACCGAATCCCAGCCACCGGATCGGAAGCGACGCCGTGATACGAGGCTCTACGATGGCGCGGTGGGGAATCTGTTGCTGCGACCGCTGCGTCTCTGGGTGATGTACCTGCCTCAACTGGCCGCTTGCTATCTGCTGGGCCTGTTGGGGCGCAACATCGTCATCGAGCTGGCGGCCAAATATGCGTGGAACAACTATCTCGTGGTCGACCTACTGATGCCCTTCGCGGGTCTGGCCCGGCTGGGGTCGATCATCGCGATGTTCCTGGTCCTGCGCTCGGCGATTCCGGTGTTGGCGGCCATGCCCAGGATCTCCCTGCGCAATGTCGACATATTCGCCAATGTTGTACTGCCGTTCTTTGTTATCTACCTGGCGTGGAAGATGTTCCAGGACGACTGGCTGACCTACGAGCAGAAGGCGATGTGGCACCGCGTGGGCGCCCACATGACGACCGGCACCAAGGTGGTCAACTTGGGGGATGTTCCTGTGACGAATTACGTCTGGGTACTGATCGCCGGTGCATTTGCACTACGGCTCGTGTTGAACCTCAAATTCATCAAGAACAGGCTGCCCGGGTGGTTTGTTTTCATCAGGGTGTACCTGGATGCCTTGTGGGTCTTCCTGGTGTTGTCCTTCTCCGCCAGCAAGGGCGTGAACTTCTTCCTGAGCCCATCGGCCTGGTTCAAGGAACGCCGCATCGTGGTCTGGTTTGACGAAATGCGCAGCGAACTGTTCTCGCATTTTCGCCCTTTGGAGGTTCTCTGGGGCTTTGTTAGTGACGCGTGGCATATCGTCTGGGGAGCAGCGGCCGTACCCCTGATCTGGCTGGCTATCGCTGGCATCATTTATGGCTCGTCCAGTAACGCCAGCTGGCGGGGAGTGCTTCGGCGGCTGGCGGGTATTGACAGCCAGGTGGTGGCCGACAGACTCGCACCCACCCGGGATCAGGTCCAGCGTCGGGTGACTAGCAGGGTGTCCGAGCAGACCAGGGGTAAGGCCAAGGATTGGCTCCTATCGCAGTTCGGCAGCGCTAAACCTATTGTCGATTCGGCGCGCCTGGTGTTGCACGGAGGACTAGTCCTGCTGTCTGGCTATGTACTGGTGTATCTCTGCTTGGCATGGCTGGACATGTCCGACAGTTTCCTCACCACGCAAATGCAGGTTGGCGGATACCTGACCCGTGGTTTTGCCTGGATGTTGGGCCCACATCCGCTGTCGTTCTGGAATGGCGTCGCGCCTGTATTGACGGCGATTTCAGGTGTTCTTGTTTCCTCCCTGAGGGTATGCGTCATCGCATCTGTCTTCGCCCATTGCGTCGAAAAGGCAGAGGCGGAAGCGGCGGCGCTACATGACAACGAGGTTGTCGACTACCCAGCCGACTCGGAAGACGCTCTCTCGGCAAATCCCGTTGTCGCCGATCGGTAGAACTAAGACAGCTCAAATCTGACCAAGATTTGGGCACCGCCGCCTACGGGGTTCACCAGGTCGACAGCGGTCATGGTCACATCGTCGGGCACCAGGAAGCTGAACTGAAGGTTTCCCGGTTTGTCGCAGTGATCGACGACACCGTCTGGGGGCGTCACCGTATACAACAGGAACGGAGCCTCCGGCCACTGATGCTCACCGTCAGTGATTCTTCCGTCACAGAAGAAGTTCTGAGGAACGGGGCCAGAGCGTTCTATCGTGACCACCGCCAGTTCCGCCCCTTTCGGAATGACCCCATTGGCTCCGCGCGGGGCTTTGCCGAGGTGCTTCACTCCGGCGAGGCGCCACGTCTGTCCGTATGCTTCCCCGGACTGCCCGGTCGCAATCACATGGAGTGGGACCACACTCGCTCGATAGTCCCGCCACGAATCACGGAACGAGACAGCCCATACCCCGGAGAACACCGCGATGACAATCACTCCCGCGACGGCATTGCGAAACCACAGGCGCGAACGTAACGGCAGTTGGTCCGAGGCGTGCTCGCGTCGGTGCCGCGGGGCATCGGTGCTGGTTTGCATTTCGCTCATTGCTTGCCCACCACCGTTTTGGGAAGCGCGATAACGGACGCCCGGGGTGCATGCTCGTTGTCGAGCGGAATATCGATCACGAGCCGTGAATCCCATTTGTACTTTCCGGCGGCGTAGAAAATGTACAACTTCGCTGAGCGAGCATCTTCAAGCACACTTGAGCTGACCTCGAAAACAAAAACGCCAGTTTCGGGGATCAGCGGAGTCAGACGTGCACCCAGTAACGTGGATCCCTCAAGTCGGCTGTCAGGTGTGTAGCCCTTATCGCCGAGCGCCAGTATCGCGTCAGCCTGTGAGGCCTCCGTCATTGATGTGATGGTGAGTTTGACGACGACCCATTGACCGGCGGACTTGATGTTTCGCTGACGCGGAGAAAAGCCGGTGTGTTTGACGACTGGCCCGATCCCGACCTTGGTCACCGTAGCCGAGAACAACCGGCCGGTTACCGAACTTCCCATCGTGCCGTGAACATCAAAGGCATTTTGAGTCTCGGCGGCTGAAGGAAGGCGATTCCAGACGTAGACGGAGGCAGAAAGTAAAACAGCCACCACCGCAGCCGTCACGGATACGCGCAGAAGCGGCGAGGAGGCCCGGAAAGGCAAGAGTTTCTTCGGGAAGTTCACGAAGACACCTCCACAGGCACACTGGTTGTTGCGCTCTTGCCGTCATCAACCCAGCCCTCGCCATAGAGCACCAGGCCACGGCTAAATTTCCGGTATGGCACCTGAACCGACACCGTGGATCCGGGTGGTACGGCGGCAGAAGGGACGCTCCACACCACTGCCACCTTCTCGGTGATATCAGGTTGCAGCCCGACCAAAAAGCTGCCGTCTTCGATCCGGAGAGTCACGGCGCGCTGGCCCTGGAACTGAGAAATGTCTTGTACATCGGGCACATTCGGCAGGGAAAACTGGCTGCTGACCACGTCGACGCGATCGGAGTTGTTGGTGACCTCCGCAAGGACCGCAAGATACATGCGTCCCGGCTTCTCTTTTGCGATCACCGCTCCACCGCCGACGATTTCCGATCGCAGAACGGCCTTTTGCACAGTGATGGTGAACTCACCATTGTCGAAAGGCTTGCCAAGATCGAATGTCTGCGGAGTCTTGTCCACGGCGTCCAAGCCACCGAATCCGGCGGTCGTCACAATCGCGAGCACTGTGACCACATGCCACATCTGCACGAACTCAAGGTCGTTCCACCACGTACGGACCCAATCGATGGTCCGACCGATCACACCATGTGGTGCCGACCGCGTTGGGCTCTCCTCGATCGCGACGCCGGCCTGCGGCGGTTCAGTGCCCACCGGGCGGCGCCACGCCGCGTTCGGGTCGTCCGGTATATCTCCCCCCGGACCGGGGCCCGACCAAGTCGGGTCCGGCTCACCGTCCATGCCTGGATGTTAGCGGCTCTGACCGCGCAGCACGTTCAGACGGGCCAGCACCAGTTCGCGCTGCTCAGCAACGCGCTCCGGTGCGGTGCCCCCGCGCGCGTTGCGGGAACCGACCGATCCGGCGGTGGTCAGTACGGCACGCACCTCACCGGTCAACGCGGGGTGAATGGCGGCGAGTTCAGCGTCGGTGAGGTCCTCCAGACCGGCCCCGCGGGCCTCGGCGACACGAACCGCCTCCCCTGCCGCCTCATGCGCGACGCGGAACGGTACGCCCTGACGCACCATCCATTCGGCCAGGTCGGTGGCCAGGGTGAACCCCGCCGGGGCGAGGGCCGCCATGCGCTCGGTGCGGAACCGCAGTGTCGCGACCAGGCCGGCCATCGCGGGCAGCAGGAGTTCCAGCTGCGCCACCGAATCGAAGAGCGGTTCCTTGTCCTCCTGCAGATCACGGTTGTAGGCCAGCGGCTGGGCCTTCAAGGTGGCGAGGAGGCCGGTGAGGTTTCCGATCAGGCGCCCCGATTTACCGCGGGCCAGCTCGGCGATATCAGGATTCTTCTTCTGCGGCATGATTGAGCTACCGGTAGACCAGGAATCGTCGAGTTCGGCATAGCCGAATTCTGTTGTGCTCCAGAGAATGATGTCCTCGGAGAGGCGCGACAGATCGACGGCGATCATGGCGAAGACGAAGGCGGCCTCGGCCGCGAAATCGCGGGCCGATGTCGCATCGATCGAATTATCCGTGGCCGCAGTGAATCCCAGATCCAACGCGATGGTGTCCGGGTCCAGGCCTAGCGAGGATCCCGCCAGTGCGCCAGCCCCGTAGGGTGAGACGGCCGTACGCCGGTCCCAGTCGACGAGTCGGTCCACATCACGCAGCAGTGGCTGTGCGTGCGCGAGCAGATGGTGTGCCAGCAGCACCGGTTGCGCGGCCTGCAGATGAGTCTTGCCCGGCATGATCGCCTCGGGATGTGCACCGGCCTGATCGGCCAGGGCCTGCACCACGTCGAGCACGCCGTCGGACACCCGCCCGGCCGCATCGCGCAGCCACATCCGAAACAGCGTGGCCACCTGATCATTTCGGGAGCGACCGGCGCGCAGACGACCACCCACATCGGCTCCGACACGTTCGATGAGTCCGCGTTCGAGAGCGCCGTGCACATCCTCGTCGGTGTCGGCAGGCACGAACTGTCCCGAAGCGACGTCCCGGTCCAGCTGTTGCAGCCCGTCCACCAAGGCCGACAGTTGCTCATCGGTCAGCAGGTCGGCCTTGCGCAACACCCGGGCATGTGCGATCGATGCCCGAATGTCGTACGGCGCCAGCACCCAATCGAAATGAGTTGACTTGCTCAGTGCTGCCAGCGCGGGCGCGGGCCCGCCGGCGAACCGGCCACCCCACAGCGATCCCTCGTTGGTGCTCACTTGCCCGACAGGTCCCGCTGTGCGGAGATCTTCGACGACAGGCCGTGGATGTGCACGAATCCCTTGGCACTCGACTGATCGAAGCTGTCGCCCTCGTCGTAGGTGGCCAGGTTGAAGTCGTACAGAGACTCGGCGCTGCGGCGGCCGTTCACCGCGATGTTTCCACCATGGAGCACCAGTCGAATGTCACCGGAAACATGCTGCTGGGTGTCCGCGACAAATGCCTCCAGTGAGCGCTTCAGCGGCGAGTACCAGAGGCCGTCGTACACCAGCTCGGCCCATTTCTGGTCGGTGTGCCGCTTGTACCGGCCAAGCTCACGCTCCAGGGTGACGTGCTCGAGCTCCTCGTGCGCGGTGATGAGGACCATCGCGCCTGGCGCTTCGTAGATTTCACGGCTCTTGATGCCGACCAATCGATCCTCGACGACATCGAGACGGCCCACACCCTGCGCCCCGGCACGCCGGTTGAGCTCCACGATGGCTTCCAACACGGTGACCGGGTTGCCGTCGATCGCGGTGGGCACACCCTTGTCGAAGGTGATGATCAGCTCGTCGGGTGCGCCCCAGTTGAGGGTCGGGTCCTCGGTATAGTCGTACACGTCCTTGGTCGGGGCATTCCAAAGGTCTTCCAGGAAACCGGTTTCCACCGCACGGCCCCACACGTTCTGGTCGATGGAGAACGGCGACTTCTTCGTCACGTTGATCGGGATCTCGTTCTCGGCGGCGAACGCAATGGCCTTCTCGCGGGTCCAGGCATAGTCGCGGACCGGAGCGAGCACCTCCAGATCCGGTGCCAGCGAGGCAAATCCGACTTCGAAACGCACCTGATCGTTGCCCTTGCCGGTGCAGCCGTGCGCCACGATCCCGCCGCCATGCTCGCGGGCGGCGGCCACCAGATGCTTGACGATCAACGGACGGCTGATCGCCGACACCAGCGGATAACGATCCATGTACAGCGCGTTGGACTGCACGGTCGGCAAGCAGTACTCGTCGGCGAACTCATCGCGGGCATCGACGACAACCGCCTCGACGGCGCCACAGTCGAGGGCACGCTGACGCACCACCTCCATGTCCTCGCCGCCCTGGCCGAGGTCGATGGCAACCGCCACCACCTCGCGGCCGGTTTCCTTGCCGATCCAGCTGATCGCTACCGAGGTGTCGAGCCCGCCCGAGTAGGCCAGGATTACGCGGTCACTGCTAGTCATGTCTTCTCTCTCTTAAGCAAGCTGTTCGAATTGTGCGGCGAGCTGGGCTCCGGTCAAGGGTTCGCGGGCGATCACCGCAATGGTGTCATCCCCCGCGATGGTCCCGACAACGTCGGGCAATGCGGCGCGATCAATCGCGCTGGCGAGATAGTGCGCGGCACCCGGCGGCGTGCGCAGTACCGCGAGATTACCGCTGGCGTCGGTGGATACCAGCAGCTCCCCCAGCAACCGGGAGAGCCGGTCGGTGCCTCCGGACACTCCACGCACCGGACTGCCGTCCTCGGGCACCACGTACACCCCCACCCCGCCGTCGGCAGCGCGAAGTTTCACGGCGCCGAGCTCGTCGAGATCCCGGGACAAGGTGGCCTGCGTGGTTTCGATGCCCTCGGCCGCCAGCAGCGCGGCCAGCTCACCCTGGCTGCGCACCGACTGGGTCGACAGCAGCGCCACGATGCGCGCCTGCCGGCCCGCCCGGGTATCGGCGGCGTGTGAGGCTGTCATCGTCGCTGCTCCAGCAGCCACACCAGCAACGCCTTCTGGGCATGCAAACGGTTCTCGGCCTCATCCCATACGGCGCTACGGGGGCCGTCGATCACCTCATCGGTGATCTCCTCGCCGCGATGTGCGGGAAGGCAGTGCAGGACAATGGCTTCTGAATCCGCCAGCCCGAGCAGATCCTCGTTCACCTGGAACGACCGGAAAGGCCGCACCCTGTCGAGGCCGTCGTTCTCCTGTCCCATCGAGGTCCACGCATCGGTGACGAGGACGTCGGCACCGGTGGAAGCGGTTCGCGGGTCAGCGGTCACGGTGACGGACGCACCGGTGTGCGCGGCGATCCGCTCGGCTTCGGCGACGTACTTACCATGCGGTGCAAACCCATTGGGCGCCGCAATCGTCACGTGGATGCCTGCCGTGACGCCACCGACCATCAGTGAGTGCGCCATGTTGTTCGCGCCGTCACCCAGGTACGTCAGACGAAGCCCGGTCAGCGAGCCCTTGCGTTCGGCCAGCGTCTGCAGATCGGCGAGGACCTGGCACGGATGAAAATCATCCGACAGGGCGTTCACGATCGGCACTGTGGATCCGGAGGCCATGGCGGTGAGGCGTTCCTGCGCGTAGGTACGCCACACGATGGCTTCCACGTAGCGGGACAGCACCTGCCCGGTGTCTTCGAGGGTCTCCTCGCGCCCCAACTGAGTGGTGCGGCTGTCGACCACCACCGCGTGTCCACCCAGCTGTGCGATACCCATCTCGAAGGAGAAGCGCGTGCGGGTCGAGTTCTTCTCGAAGATTACGGCGACCCCGTGGGGGCCTTCAAGCGGTCGACGCGAGAACGGCGCCTTCTTGAGTTCGGCTGCCAGCGTGAGGACCTCGGCCTGCTCGGCGGGTGAGAGGTCGTCATCCCTCAGAAAGTGACGGATACTCATGCCTGCTCCTGTTCTGCGGCGGTGTCGAGGATTCCCGGTAATGAGGTGACAAACTCCTCGATCTGTTCGTCGGTGATGATCAGTGGTGGCGCCAGGCGTAGCACCTCGGGCGCGGCGGCGTTGAGCAGGAACCCGGCATCGCGTGCCGCCGCTTCCGCGGCCTTGGCACGCTGCTCGTTCAGGACGATGCCCAGGAGCAGACCGGCGCCGCGTACCCGCGCGACCAGCGGATGGTTCAACCCTTCGATGGCATGGCTCAACGACTTCCCGGCCGCGGCAGCGTGATCGACGAGGTTCTGCTCATCGAGAACCCGCAGGACCGCCAGGGCTGCCGCGGCACAGACCGGATTGCCTCCGAACGTGCTGCCGTGCAGTCCCGGAGTGAGCAGCTCTGCGGCAGCTCCGGTCGCGATACAGGCACCGATCGGCAGACCGCCGCCAAGCCCCTTGGCCAGGGTGACCACATCGGGGGTTATTCCCACCTGTTGGTGTGCGAAAAATGTTCCGGTGCGTCCGATTCCGGTTTGTACCTCATCGAGCACCAGCAGCGCGCCGTGGCGCGCGGTGATCTCACGCACCCCGGCGAGATAGCCCTCTGGTGGAACCACCACCCCACCTTCGCCCATGATCGGTTCCAGGAAGACGGCTGCGGTGTCACCGTCGACAACCGACTCGATGGCGGCGAGATCGCCGTACGGTACATGAACAACCCCCGCCGGCAACGGCTCAAACGGCGCCTGCTTGGCCGGCTGGCCGGTGAGCGCCAGCGATCCCATGGTGCGGCCGTGGAAGGCACCTTCGGCCGCTACGACCTTGGTGCGCCCGGTAAGCCGGGTCAGCTTGAACGCGGCCTCGTTGGCTTCGGTGCCGGAATTGCAGAGGAACACCCTGCCCGGAACTCCCAGCCGTGCGACGAGCGCCTCGGAGAGCTCGAGGCCGGGGCCCGTCGCATACAGATTCGAGGTGTGGCCGAGTGTCGAGAGTTGGTGCGTGACGGCATCGATGACGGCCTGGTTGCGGTGACCCAAGACGTTGACGGCGATGCCGCCCAACAGATCCAGGTACCGCTTGCCGTCCACATCGGTGACGACGGCCCCGTCTCCCTCGGCGAGGACGACCGGCGGTGTGCCGTAGTTGTTCATCATGACGTGTTCCCAGCGCTGCTGGGTCTCGCTGGTGTTGCTCATGATTGGCTCCTGACAAGTGTCCCGACGCCCTCGTCGGTGAATAGCTCGACCAATACGCAATGCTCGACGCGCCCGTCGATGATGTGGGCGCTGGGCACCCCGCCGTCCACCGCCCGCAGACATGCCTCGACCTTGGGAATCATGCCCGATTCCAGCCTGGGCAGGAGCCCGCGCAGATCCTCGGCGGCGATAGCGGTCACCAGCGATCCCCGATCCGGCCAGTCGGTGTAAAGGCCCTCGATATCGGTGAGCATCAGGAGACGCTCGGCGCCAAGGGCTTCGGCGAGTGCGCCGGCGGCGGTGTCGGCGTTGAGGTTGTGCACCACGCCATCCGCATCGGGGGCAAGGGTAGATACCACCGGGATACGTCCGGCATCGATCAGGTCAAGGATCGCTTCCGGGTTCACCTGTGCCACATCGCCGACCAACCCGATATCGGTCTCGACGCCATCTACGGTCGCGGTACGGCGCACGGCCGTGAACAGCTGCGCATCCTCGCCCGTGATCCCCACCGCGTACGGCCCGTGGCTGTTGATCAACCCGACAAGCTCACGGCCAACCTGACCGAAGAGCACCATTCGCGCGATGTCCAGCACTTCCGGTGTGGTGACCCGGAAGCCACCCTTGAACTCTCCGGAAACACCAAGCTTTTTCAGCATCGAGGTGATCTGCGGGCCGCCGCCGTGCACGACGACGGGGTGGATGCCGCAGTTGCGCAGGAACACCATGTCTTCGGCGAAGGCGTTCTTGAGCGCATCGTCAGTCATGGCGTTGCCGCCGTACTTGATCACGACGATGGCGCCATGCAGCTTCTTGAGCCATGGCAGCGCCTCGGCGAGCACGCGCGCCTTCTTGGGAGCCTTCATGAGCTGTACGCCGAATTCTCTTCGACGTAGGCATGCGAAAGATCGGTGGTCCGGATGGTCGCCCGCTGATCCCCCGCGCCGAGGTCGATGAGTACCTCGACGTCCGGCCCGGACAGATCGATATCACGAGCGCCCGGAGCGCCGGTGCAGTTGGCGCATACCAGGTTTCCGTTGAATGACACCGTGACGCGATCCGGGTCGAGGTCTATCGGGGCCATTCCGACCGCGGCGAGCACTCGGCCCCAGTTGGGGTCGGAGCCGAACAGCGCGGTCTTGACAAGGCTGTCGCGCGCCACCGTCCGGGCGGCGGCCACCGCGTCGTCCTCGGTGACCGCTCCGGTGACGGTGATCAGGATCCGTTTGGTGACACCCTCGGCATCGGACTGCAGCTGCGCGGCCAGGTCATCGCAGACCCGTGCTACCGCGGCAGCGAATTCCTCTGCGTCAGGAGTGATCTCGCTTGCCCCGGAGGCCAGCAGCAGCACGGTGTCGTTGGTGGAACAGCTGCCGTCGACGTCGAGCCGGTCGAAGGTGCGCGCGGTAGCCGCCCTCAACGCGGAATCCAACTGCGCGGCGGGCACTGCGGCGTCGGTCGTGATGACCACAAGCATGGTGGCCAGGGAGGGCGCCAACATGCCCGCGCCCTTGGCCATGCCGCCCACCGTCCAGCCGCCCTTATGATGCAGCGCAACCTCTTTCGGCACGGTGTCGGTGGTCATGATGGCGTGCGCGGCGTCGGTGCCACCGCCCAGGCCACCCGCCAGCTCGTGCACGATTTCCTGCACCCCGGCCAGCACCTTGTCCATGGGCAACCGGTCGCCGATGAGTCCGGTGGAGCACACAGCCACCTCGACGGCCCCGGTCTCGGTGCCCCAGTCGCTGAGCGTCTTGGCGACCTCCTCCGCGGTGGCGTGGCTGTCCTGGAATCCGACCGGCCCGGTGCATGCATTCGCTCCACCGGAGTTGAGAATGACGGCGCGCAGCCGTCCCGTGGTGAGAACCTGCTGCGACCAGAGCACGGGCGCGGCCTTGACCTTGTTGCGGGTGAACACCCCCGCCGCGGCGTAGTCGGGCCCCTCGTTGAAGACCAGGGCAAGATCCGGCTTGCCTGAGACCTTGATTCCGGCGGCGATTCCGGCCGCTTTGAAGCCGGCGGGCGCGGTGACGCCCTGCGTCCGAACTAACGGCGAGTTGTTCTCGGTCATGGTGCTACCCCCACGATGGATAGGCCGTCGCCCTCGGGCCAGCCGAGTGCGAGGTTCATGGATTGAATCGCGGCTCCTGCGGTGCCCTTCACCAGGTTGTCGATCGCCGCGATCGCCACCAGCACGCCCGCGTCGGGGTCGACGGCCAGCCCGATGTGCGCGGCGTTGCTCCCGGATACCGCCTTGGTGGTGGGCAACTGCCCCTCGGGAAGCACGTGGATGAACGGCTCATCGCGGTATGCCTCCTGATATGCGTCCCGGATCTCGGCCAGGGTCGCACTGGTTGGCGCCGTACACGTGGCGAGGATGCCGCGGGGCATGGGGATGAGTACGGGCGTGAAGGAGACGGTGACCGGCTTGCCCGACGGATGATTCAGCCCCTGAGCGATCTCCGGAGTGTGCCGATGCGCGCCGGCGATGTTGTAGGCGCGAGCCGATCCCATGACCTCGGAGGCCAGCAGGTCGGCCTTGGGGGCGCGTCCGGCGCCCGTGGTGCCACTCACCGCGACCACGGTGACCGTCGGATCCACGAGTCCTGCGGTGACCGCAGGAGATAACGCCAAAAGTGCTGCCGTCGGATAGCAGCCCGGAACCGCTACACGCTTGGTGCCGTGCAGGGCCGCACGTGCACCGGAAAGCTCTGGTAAGCCATACGGCCAGCTCCCCGCATGTTTCGAGCCGTAGTAACGCTGCCATGCGGCGGCATCGGTCAGCCGGAAGTCGGCGCCACAGTCGATGATGAGGGTCTGCGGCCCCAGCTCGTCGGCAATCTTGGCCGAAGACCCGTGCGGCAATGCCAGGAACACCACGTCATGCCCCCGCAACAGCTTGGGATCGGTGGGCTGTAGTTTGTGGTCAGCCAACGGCGTCAGATTCGGGTGATGCTCGATGAGGCTGCTGCCGGCGTTCGAACCAGCCGTCAGCACCCCGATGCGCAAGCGGCCCGCGGCGTATGCCGGATGTGCGAGCAGCAGGCGCAGAATCTCACCGCCGGCATATCCGCTGGCACCGGCGACCGCGACCGAGAACCCAGTAGTCATAGCCGCAATTCTGTATCATTATGCAGTCAAGCGCAAATATATTCGATCGGTCTTTGTGGACACGCGGTCAACCTCAACTTGAGCTAAACGGTGTGATGCCCCGTTCCCACGGTTACGGTGGAGGTAGCTGGCGAAATAGCGCCGGCAGTTGATAACGAGCGAGAACGAGAAGGGAGCCTTCCATGTCGGATCGTGCCGATCGTCAGCGCCAGGAGCAGCACCGCGAGCAGGCTGACCAGCGCCGAGGACAGTAAGACCTGCTAGGTGCGTTGGGTTGCTCCAACGCGCTCGGCCGCAGAGGCCACCGCCGTTATCCGTGCGGCGGTGGCCTCGTCTTCTGTCAGGGTGCGGTCGGTTGCCCGGAAACGCAGCCGGAAGTTCAACGATTTGTTGCCTTCGCCCACCTGCGGCCCGGTGTAAACCTCAACCAGGCGCACCTCTTCGATCAACTCACCCGCCCCGGCGCGCAACGCCTCGGTGACCGCATCGGCGGGCACTGTTTCGGCGACCACCAGCGAAACGTCCTGAAAAACTGCCGGGAACGGCGAGATCTGCGGCGCGGGAAGCGGATTGGTGATGGGAAGCGCATCGAGGCTCAGCTCCAGGGCACATGTGCGTTTGGGCAGCCCGAGCCGTTCGATAACCGCCGGGTGCAATTCGCCGGCATGCCCGACAACCTGGCCATCGGCCACAATCTCCGCGCACCGCCCCGGATGCCACGGCAATTCACTGCCGGCCCGCAGCGACAGGTCCACATAGGCGGCCCGCCCGATTATCCGGGCAGCTTCCAGCACGTCGGTGACATCGGCGGCGCGCCCGCGCCCCCACGGCCCATTCGGCTCGCGCGCCCCCGTCAGCACAAGTGCCACATGGACGGGCTGCGCGGGCAGAGACTCAAACAATGCACTGAGCTCGGCCTCGGAGGGGCGATCCGTCACGTCGAGCAACGGGATCGCCCGGGTCGTCTCGGTTGGCCGGACAACCTGACCGATAGTGAACAACGCGACGTCGACGGTTCCGCGAGAAATATTGCGCGACAACGCCTCAAGCACCCCAGGTAAGAGCGTGCTGGCCAGTTCGGGGCGATCGGATTCCAGCGGGTTGAGAACCTTTGTGGTACGTCGGCGCGGATCGTCCTGATCCAGGCCCCACGCGTCGAACACACCGGCAGGCAGGAAGGGCATCGGCAGGATCTCGGTGTATCCGCTGAGCGCCAAGGACTTCCCCACCGCACGGCGACGGCGTTGCGGCGCGGTGAGGCCACCGCCTTGTGGTGCCGCGGGCAGAATCGACGGGATATCTTCCAGTCCTTCGAGTCGCAGCACCTCCTCCACCAGGTCCGCACCCTCGGTGATGTCCGGACGCCAGCTCGGCGGTGTGACCCGCAGGGTGTCGCCATCCACCGCCACCTCGGCACCGATCTGCCGGAGGCGGTGTTCCACCACCCCGTCGGCGTAGTCGATCCCGGCAATGCGCGCGGGCAGGTCGGTGGCCATGACAATCTCTGATCGAGCCTGGCCGTCGGCCGACCAATCGGTGAGTTCGGCGGGCGTGCTGCCGCCTGCTATGTCACGCAGTAGAGACGCACAACGATCCAGCGCGGCAACGGATATCGCGGGATCCACGGAACGCTCGTAGCGACGTCCCGCCTCGCTGTGCAGGTGTAGCCGACGCTGGGTACGCAGTACTGCGGCCGGATCCCATACCGCGGCTTCGAGGAGCACGTCAGTGGAGTCTTCGCGCATCTCGGTACTTCCGGCGCCCATGACACCGCCGATGGCGGTCACACCGGCATCGTCGGCGATCAGAACGTCGCCGGGTTCAAGCTTGCGTTGCACATCGTCGAGGGTGATAACCGTCTCGCCGGGTGTCGCGAATCGCACCCGGAAATCCCCGCTGATCCGCGCCTTGTCATGCGCGTGCATGGGATGCCCGATCTCGAGCATCACGTAGTTGGTGGCGTCCACCGCAGGCGATATGGCCCGGATTCCACAGAGCATCAGCCGTCGCTGCAGCCACCACGGCGACACCGCCGCCGGATCGATGCCGATCACCGGGCGCAACCCGAAGCGTTTGACCCCAGTACCGGCGTCGATATGTACCGGCAGCGAGGGCTTGTCGGCCGGGAGCGACTCTACCGCAGCTGGATCGGCGAAATCCAGGTCGTACGCACAAGCCAGATCGCGGGCCAGCCCGCGAACGGACAGGCAGTATCCGCGATCCGGAGTGATCGACAGATCGAAGATGACATCGTCCAGCCCGACCACCTCGGCTGCGTCGGCACCGGGATCGGCGGTTCCCGGCGGTAGCACCAGAATGCCCGACGAGTCCGAGCCGAGACCCAGCTCGGTCGTCGAGCAGATCATCCCGTCGGAGGTGTGTCCGTAGGTCTTTCGTGTCGCGATGGTGAAGTCGCCGGGCAGCGTGACGCCCGGGAGTGCCACCACCACGAGGTCGTTGACGGCGAAATTCGATGCACCACAGACAATCTCACGAGGTTCGGCTTCGCCTACGTCCACCAGGCAAAACCGGATCGGCTTTTTGAAGTCGGTGAGTTCGGTGATCTGGGCGACGCGCCCGATCACCAGCGGTCCGGTAACCGGACCGGGAACGATTACCTCTTCCACTTCGTGACCGATGCGGATCAGCGTTTCCTCGATACTCGCCGGGGTGGCGGCGAACTCCGGAGCACCGACACGCAGGACCTCGATAAGCCAGCTGTAGGGAATACGCATCAGGCACTCACCCCGAACGGGAGGCTGAAGCGTACGTCGCCTTCGATCATGTCGCGCATGTCGGGCAGCCCGTTGCGGAACTGCAAGGTTCGTTCCAGCCCCATACCAAACGCGAAGCCGCTGTATTTTTCGGGATCAATACCACTGGCCCGCAGCACATTCGGATTTACCATGCCGCAGCCTCCCCATTCAACCCAGCCGGCCCCGCCCTTCTTGTTCTCGAACCAGACGTCCACCTCGGCGGAGGGTTCGGTGAACGGGAAGAAGTGCGGCCGCATCCGGGTGTGTGCCTGTGCCCCGAACATGGCCCGTGCGAAGGCGTCGAGCGTGCCCTTGAGGTTGGCCAGGGTCAGTCCGCGATCCACGGCGAGCCCCTCCACCTGATGGAAGGCGGGCAGGTGCGTCGCATCGATTTCATCGGTGCGGAAGGCGCGCCCCAGCGAGATCACGTAGACGGGCAGCTCGCGCGCCAACAGGGTACGGACCTGAACCGGTGAGGTGTGCGTGCGCAACACCTGTCGCGACTCCTCGGGGGCGATGTAGAAGGTGTCCTGTGTGCTGCGAGCCGGGTGGTCGGGCAAGAAGTTGAGGGCATCGAAGTTGAAGTGTTCGGTCTCCACCTCGGGGCCGTCCGCCACCTCCCACCCCATCGCTACGAAGGTGTCCGCAATGTGTTCGGACAGGATGGTGATCGGGTGGCGCGCTCCGATCGTCTGGCGCGTCGACGGCAGGGTCACATCGACACGCTCCGCGACCAGTACGGCGGCATCACGTTCGGCGCGCAGTGCCTCCAACCGGATGTCGTACGCCTGTTGCGCCTGGGTGCGTACGGCGTTGACAAGCTTTCCGGCCTCAGCCCGTTGCTCCTTCGGCAGCGCGCCCAGCGACTGTCGCGCGAGCGCCAGCGGCGACTTCTCCCCCAGGTGGTCAACCTTTGCCTGCGCGAGGGCATCCAGGTCACCGGCGCCGTCAAAGGCCGCGCGAGCAGCATCAACGGCGCTCGTCAGAGCTCTCTCTGATGGTTCCACTGAAGGGTCCTGCGAGTGATCGGCCACGGATGCCGATCATAGGGTAAGGCGGGTTAACCACCGTGCGGTCATGCCCGGCGGGCACCACCGCACCGCCTAGTGTTGAGCGGGTGAATGGCGAAGCAGTGCGCCGCTGGATCTTCGAAAGACATTGCCATCCGATCAGTGCGTGGTCCCGTTGGGCAACGACACCGCTGTTGCTCGTTCCGGTATGGACCCGGCGATGGCGTTGGGCGGTCCCCATCGCTGCGTGGCTCGCCATCAACCCGGTGGTGACCCCGCCGCCCCGGGACAACAACTCCTTTGCCACTCGTGCCATACGCGGTGAGGAGATCTGGATGACCAGACCTACGTCGGATACTGCCCTCACCGTGTTGGGCATTGTCGGCGGCACCGCGCTGATCTCGGCATTGATAGCCGCCTGGCGGCGTTCAGGGACCGGGGCGACGGCAGGTACCGCACTGTCGATGACGATCACGCTGCTGGCCTGGCGGCGCTACGCCCACATCTGGGAGGCAAATCAGTCCGGACGATAATGTCCGATTTCCGCTAGCGCTGCGGTGGGACCGCGGGCATGCTCGAAGCATGGAACTTGACGCGGAGGCCTGTTACCGGGCCGTGCAGTCCCGTGACACACGATTCGACGGCCAGTTCTATACGGCCGTTCGCACCACCGGCATCTACTGCCGGCCGTCCTGCCCGGCCATCACCCCGAAGCGCCAGAATGTCTCGTTCCATCCCACCGCCGCCTCGGCGCAGGCCGAGGGCTATCGAGCCTGCCGACGGTGCCTGCCGGACGCGGCACCCGGATCGCCATTGTGGAATATCAAGTCCGACTTAGCTGTTCGAGCGATGCGTCTTATTGGCGACGGCGTGGTCGAGCGCGATGGCGTGGATGGTTTGGCCCGTGCCCTCGGGTACTCGAGCCGTCAGCTCAACAGGGTTCTACTCGCCGAGCTCGGCGCAAGCCCGCTGGCCCTGGCGCGCGCCAATCGCGCCACCACCGCACGTCTGCTCATTCAGCGGACCGAACTGGCCATGTCCGACATTGCCTTTGCGGCCGGGTTTTCCAGTATCCGGCAGTTCAACGACACGATCGCCGCGGTGTTCGCGACGACACCGTCGAAACTACGCGCCGAGCTCCCCCGTGCAGCGAGTCTCGCATCGGCACCGATGCCCGGCGGCGTCAGCCTGAAACTTCCTCTGCGGCAGCCCCATAACGTCGCTTGGTCGATCTGGCTGTTGGAGCATCATTGCGCGCGCGGAGTCGAGGATTTTGCCGAGGGACGGTACACCCGAGCACTGAGGATGCCCCACGGTCCCGTCGTTGCGACGCTGACGGTCGACGTCGATCAGGTGCGCGCGGACCTACAGCTCTCCGATATGCGTGACCTCGCGCCCGCGGTGGCCCGCCTGCGCCACCTTCTTGACCTGGATGCCGACCCTGCGGCAGTGGATGACGCACTGCTGTCTCACCCAGCGCTGGCCCCACTTGTCGCCGAGGCTCCCGGCATCCGGGTGCCGGGGACAGTCGACGGGTCAGAGCTGCTGTTGCGCACCATGATCGGGCAGCAGATCTCGGTATCCGCGGCCAATACCGCTACGGCACACCTCGTTGCCGAACTCGGCGAGGAGGTGGCCGACACGACCGGGCGGGTGACACGTCTGTTTCCCACCCCCGAGGCGGTCGCCGCCGCCGGTACGGAGGTAATGGCGGGACCTGCGGCACGGATCTCCGCGATCGTCGGGGCCGCCGACAGGCTCGCGACCGGCAAGCTGGAGTTGCATCACGGCATGAACGCCGCCGACATGCGCCGGCAACTATTGGAGATCAAGGGAATCGGACCTTGGACCGCTGACTACGTGGTGATGCGTCAACTCGCCGATCCAGACGTTCTCCTCGAGCACGATCTGGTGCTGCGCCGCGGCGCAGCAGCAGAGGGCATAGACCTCGCAGCTGCCCGCGACTGCTCGCCCTGGCGGTCTTATGTATCTATGCACCTGTGGCGCAAGGGAATCACTGCGCTACCCCGTCCGCGCATTCGCGCACAGAAAGGAATCTCGTGAGCGACTACTCGACTCTCACCACCCCGGTGGGGCCGTTCACCGCTATCGTCGACGGATCGGGGACGGTCCTGGCATCGGGATGGACGGACTCCCCCGAGCTACTGCACGCGTTGATACATCCGACGTTGCGCCCGCGGGAACTGAATCGCAAGCGCGATCTCGGCAAGGTGTCCAAGGCTGTCACCGACTACCACGCAGGCGATCTGACCGCCATCGACTCGATCCCCGTCACCCAGCGTTCCGGGGACTTCCTCATGCACGCCTGGGATGTGCTGCGACAGGTCGATCCCTTAGCGCCCATCACCTACAGCGAGTTCGCCGTGCGCGCCGGACGGCCCGCGGCGGTCCGTGCCGCCGCCAGTGCCTGCGCCCGGAATGCGGCGGCGCTGTTCGTGCCGTGCCACCGGGTGTACCGCATCGGCGGCGCACTGGGAGGCTTCCGCTATGGGCTTCCGATCAAGCGGTGGCTACTTGATCACGAGGCTCCCGCCGGGACCTGACCCATTGACTGATGAGCACCGCGGCTATCGCGGCGGGCACCGCCGCCGCAAGAGTCTGGGCGTCCTCGGAGAACATCATCAGGGCGAATAGTCCACCAAATCCTAAGAGCAGCAATCGGAGTACGGACCAATGCGGTGCGTGCAGGGACAGCGTGTGCGCCGCGAGCATCCCGAGGAGAAATGCCGTGAGATGCCCCACCTCGGTGAACGTCTGATTGCACGCGATGGATACGGCGCCGACGGCGATCCAGCCGGACATCCACGAGCCACGCCAGCGCGGCGGAATCGATGCGGTGAGTGCGCCGACAACAGCGGCTGTCCCGTAGCTCATCCCCACATCGCTGGCCCGCGCGATGGTTATCGGGGCCCAGTGCATCCAGATGGCCAGTGCGGTTCCGACTCCCACGATGAGGGTCGCCCCGATATGACCGAGCACGAAGGTCAGCGCCAAACGCCCACTGTGCCACTGCAGTTCAGCCAGGGCAAGGATGCAGATCAGGCCGGGAAGCCACAGGTAGATTGGTCCGGCGTCGGTCACAAAGGCACTGCCGATGAGGGTGCCCAGGCGTCCCTGGTGCAGATTGTGCAGATTGGTGCTCGCATGAGCGATCACCCGGTCTTGCATCCGCGGCCCCTCGACCACCAGCACGGTGGCGACTGCTACCAGCGCAACCGCGTAACCGATGGTGACCCGCAGCCGGACAAGCGCGGCCCAGACTCTCCGCATGATCCATGATCGCACCGTCTAGATGCGACCGTCGTCCCCAGCGGCTGGCAGTTCCCTGCGAGTTTCGAGTAGGTACATCTTCATGTTCTCGGGCACACCGGCCGGCCTGCTGGAGAACAGCGGACGCCGCACGGGCGTGGGCGTGAGTCCCAGGTGATCAAGAAGCACCAGCGGCACCTTGGCCAGAGCCGGTTGCGAGATCGCCAGACCACCCTTCGCGGCGCTCTCCATGACGCGGGCGGCGATGTTCACATCGACTCCGAGCCAGTCCGATCCGATGCGCTGAGGCGTTCCGGTGTGGATCCCAATCCGCATATGCGGCGTATACCCCTGTATTTCAACGTTTTTCAATGCGTCGCGGGCAGGAATGACGGCTTGTAGGGCCGTGATCGGATCATCGAAAACGGCCATGATGCCGTCGCCCATGCGCTTGACCACCTGCCCCCCGGCATTGAGCATGGGAGGTTCGGCGACCGATGCCACGCGACGCAGCAGTTTCAGCGTTGCCTCGTCACCGGCCTCCAGTGCCCACGCGGAGAATCCGACGAGATCGGTGAAGACCAGGGTGACCTCGCGATTCGCCGGCTGCTTGCTGACCTTCTCGGTGAAGGCCTGCCAGATCTGCAGTGCGCCGAACCCGAACTCACGGAATGCGGTGTCTCTGTCGGTCACCAATCGGTCAGCCGCGCGCGCCACCGCACTCGCCCCACCAAAACCGCTGGTGGACAGGGGGTCGCCGAAATACGGGTCACCGGGCAGCGAACGCCGGGCACGGCGCACCGCCGCGACGACCGTGGGATCCCGATCCATCTTGCGGAACCAGCTCCCGGCTCGGGCGATATGGCGAGAGGCCGGCTCGGCGGGATCGGAATTCTGCGCTGCCGCGGCCGCATCGGGCGACTCCGCGGCGAGGTCATGCCGCGCAGACCCACTGGTGCGGCCTCGCCTGCGCTTACGGATTCCCGAGTTGTGCTCACGGTCCGGTTCGGCATCGAGGCCTGACGGCTCGACATCCACGGCATCAGCCTATGTGCTGGGGTGTGCGGCGGCAATCTCGTCGTTGCCAGTGTCGCCGCCTTCGCGCCGGTTCGGGTCCTTCTCCTCAACCGCCTGGTGGATACCGGTCGGCGCTGGTAGCGGCCGCATGGAGCTTCGGACACGGTTGGCAAACGGTTCTCAACACCGCTGAGATGCTCGTGGACAACGCCGGTTGTCACCCATATCGTGCGTGATAGGCGCCACATAGGAGGGTCAACGATGACATCCGCCACTGCTGATCGCCGCGCTCGGCGATCCACTTGCAAAGGCCCGTCGCGCGTGAGGCCCGCGGCCGAACCACGGCATGAAGTCGATCTGGACGGCCCACCGCAACCGTTGGGCCCAGATTCGCTGACATGGAAGTACTTTGCGGATCTGCGGACCGGACTCCTTGGCGTGTGGATCGGATCAATCCAGAACATGTATCCGGAATTGGGCGCCGGAGTCCAGGATCACTCGATCCTGTTGCGTGAGCCCCTGCAGCGCGTGACGCGCTCGGTCTTTCCCATCATGGGCGTGGTCTACGACGGTGATCGCGCCGCGGACACCGGGCGCCAGATTCGGGGCTATCACGACACCATCAAGGGCGTCGACAGCAAGGGGCGTCGCTACCACGCACTGAATCCCGAAACCTTCTACTGGGCCCACGCCACCTTCTTCATGCTCATCATCAACACCGCCGAATACTTCTGCGGAGGCCTCACCGAGGCCGAGAAACGGCAGCTGTTTGCCGAGCATGTCCAGTGGTATCGGATGTACGGCATGAGCATGCGGCCCGTGCCCAACTCCTGGGAGGAGCTCCAGCAGTACTGGACGCGGGTCTGCGACGAAGAACTGGAGATCAATCGCGCGACGATGGACATCTTCCACATTCAGATCCCCAAACCGAAGTACGTACTGCTACCGGACTTCCTCTGGCAGCAGATGTGGGCACCGGCCCGCGCATTTCAGAACTGGGTGGCCGCCGGGGTGTTCAGTTCCTCGGTGCGCGAGAAGGCCGGAATGCGCTGGACTCCTGGCGATGAGGTACTCCTGCGAGTGTTCGGAAAAGCAGTGCAGTTGGCATTCAGTCCATTGCCCGACGACATCCGCCTGCATCCACGCGCCGTGTCGGCGTACAAGCGCGCTCAGGGCCGCCTGCCCGCGGACGCGCCGTTGGTCGAGGCACCCAAG
This sequence comes from Mycobacteroides sp. H003, assembly GCF_001440135.1. NCBI lineage: Bacteria > Bacillati > Actinomycetota > Actinomycetes > Mycobacteriales > Mycobacteriaceae > Mycobacteroides > Mycobacteroides sp. H003. The sequence continues at coordinate 76,660 of NZ_LJYL01000024.1, read as the reverse complement.
ATCACCGCTCCGCCCAGGGATAGACGCGGGCTGCCCATGCATTACGTACCGCCATCGACCGAGACGAGGTCCCTGACCTCCCGTGCTGGCAAGCTACTGCACTCCGCCTTCTCATTGGCGTCGCCGCCGTGGGCGCTACGGGGCCGCCGCGAGGTCGCGTAACAGCTGTTTACGCAGCTTTTACAGGGCGGCACTATGGCGTAGGCCACATTTTTCGGGTTGCAATTCCTGTCGTCTGATAGACGAAACAGGATCGTCCGGACAACGGGTTTACCCTGCGGTGGACGTACCGACACATGGTGTTCACCAGGCGATTAGCCCAGCACACCAACCTATTCGGACAACGTGTCTTTTGTAGGTTGCCAGCATCCAGCAAAACTCCATCAACTCACGGCGAGCAGAAGCCGTTAGTGAGCCGCCTTGTCCCACAAGGCGATTCCTGTGAGCCACCTGTGAGTTTTGATCAGCGGCAGGGTTTGCGCAGGCGTATCTTTCCGTCAGCTCAGATAACGGATTCATCACTCCGACCGGTAATCGACGGCGCCGCAGTAGCTCCCAAACTCAGGTACAGGTTCACCACCATTTACATCCGCAAGGGGAAACGAGGCATTCAGATGGCAGTACGTAAGCGAGTGGGCGCCGTCATGGCGTTGGTCACCGCGATCTGTACCTTGGCAACGGCTCCGGCCCACGCCGATCCCGTCACCATGGCGCCACAGACCTATACCAAGGTGAGCCGCGACGGGTGGACCTTGATGATCCGGATCGACCACGAGACCATCAACTCCGTACCCAACCTGGCCGAGGCCTCCAACTCGCGGGAAGCGTTCGTGACCTTCGATGCGACCGCGATCGCCACCGGCGGATCGGCGCCCATCACGGATAGTTTGTTCATCGCCGGATACCAGTTAGGTTGCCAGACAGACGTTTCCAGCGGTCTGCAGATCGGTGGCACCGGCGGCCTCGCGGGGTCTGTGGGCTACAGCGGCGGGCCGTCCGTCGGCGGTTCCGGCGGCCTCGCCGGGTTTGTGCAGACTATCTTGCAGCCCGGTGTCATCACCGATCTCCCCCTGGCCAATATGGCCCTGAGCGATAGCGGCAAGGCCATGCTGGACGTCGACAACCTCCACATCAAGGCCGATGCGTGCGGCGGCGATGTCACCATTCGCTCCTATGTCTATCTGCGGATCTCGACCGCTTCGGCGCATACTGAGTTCGCCATCTACGGCGACCCGATGAAGATCTAGGGAGGTTCTCGTGCCGAAACGAAAGATCGTTGTCACGGTGGCCGGAGTGGCGGGGGCCCTGGCCCTGGGTGGGCTCGCCGCCCCTACGGCCGCCGCCGACCCGCCGGGTATCCCCTTCGTGCCCGGCGTACCCGCGCCATTGCCCGCAACCCCGGGAAGTTATACGTACATCTACAACAACTTCCCAGCGGTCGCGCCGGCCACGGTCGACGCGCGCGGTGTGAAGATCGCCGCCAATGCCGATCCCGCGGCGGGTGCTGCCGGTCTGCCCGGCAGCAAGCTGGGTAACGCCGCCCACCCGGCCAACGTCTTGACCTCGTCCAGTACCCGGTACGGCATCCAGGGGGGCACGACACCGGCCGCCCCGGCCAGCACCACCGGTGTGCAGTTCGGCGCCGGGAACGAGAACCCCGCACTGGAGGATCCACACGGGGCACCGCCGCAGAGTGCGGCCGCGGTCGAGGCGGCCGCCCCGACCGTGATGCCGGGTGCTCCGACGCCTCCGGTTCTGGAGTCCCCCGATGGTCAACCCCCGAAGCCCGCGGAAGAACCCGCCGGCTGATCTCAGTCCTGCCGCAATACCGAAAATGGGCCCCCTGTCGAACAGGGGGCCCATTTTCGGCGTCGTGTGACGACATGGAGCGAGTGACGGGACTCGAACCCGTGTGAACGGCTTTGCAGGCCGGTGCCTAGCCTCTCAGCCACACCCGCGTCGAGCACCGATGATGCCGAACCACGATGCGCGACACGAGTGTTGGACTCAGGCTGATCCCAGTGCGGGCTAGCCGGCGAGGCCGGAGTAGTCCGCGCCGGTGAGTTCTACCGACTTCTCCCACAACCGGGCGGCCAGCTGCGGATCCCGGGCCTCTCTATTGCGCGGAGCACGTTTCACCGGACCGCGCATACCTTGCAGCTGCGTGGGCCCGAGGTAATCGTCGGGCTGCACATCGGGCATCGTCGCCGCGTACAGCTCGCCCTCGGCGCCCTGACGCTCGTCCTGGAGCACAAGACCCATGCCGAAGTAGAAGGCCTTCTGCAGGCCGGGCAGATTCGGGATCATGGAATCGAACAGGTTGGTGGCGGCCACGCCCGGGTGCACGTTGACCGACAACAGTGGGGATCCGGCTGCTGCCGCCTTGCGGGCCAGCTCCGAGCCGAAGAGCATGCATGCGAGTTTCGAAGCCCGGTAGGCGGTCAGCCGGTTGTACGGGCGCCGAGTGAAGTTCAGGTCGTCGACGTCCAGGTTGTTGCGTCCCTGCGCATGCGCGATGCTGCCCAGCGAGATGACTCGTGGTGCGTCGGCCGCGAGCAAGGCGGGCAAGAGCGCATCGGTCAGCACGAAATGGCCGAGATGGTTGACGCCGATCTGCGTCTCGAACCCTTCGGCGGTGCGCCGCAGTGGGATTGCCATCAGACCCGCATTGTTGAGCAACACGTCGACCTTGGGCGCCTGGGTGCGGATCGCGTCCGCGGCAGAGCGCACGGAGGCCAGGCTGGTGAGGTCGAGCTCCACGAGCGCGTGGTCGGCCTTCGGTCCGAGCGCGCGCACCTTATCCAGCGCCGCCCGTCCGGTCTCCTGGTTGCGGCAGGCCAGCACGACGCGGGCGCCGGCGCGGGCCAGCGCCTCGGCGGCGACGAGACCCAGGCCATTGTTCGCGCCGGTGATGACATGTGTCTTACCGGTCTGGTCGGGAACATCCGACTCACGAAAGTGCCTGATCTGCAGGGGTGCGGGCATTAGGTTCCTCGATCCGTGGAAGTTACTAGTACTCGTCGTTACGGCTTTGTCGGATAGTACTGGAGGCTATCGACCGCGATGCATCCGCGCCGTGGCGTAGAGGCAAATCGACGCGGCGCTGGCCAGGTTGAGGCTCTCGGCTCCCCCACGCATCGGGATGTTGATCCGATGTGTGGCCAGGGCTGCCGTCGCGCTGTCGAGTCCGTGCGCCTCGTTGCCGAAGATCCAGGCACAGGGCCCGGCAAGCACCGGATCGGCGTCATCGAGCGACAGCTCGCCATCAAGGGTGGTGGCCAGCACTGCCCCACCGCGTGCGGTGAAGTTCTCGGCGACCACCGCGGCGTCTCCGGCCGGGACGACCGGGACGTTGAAAACGCTGCCCGCCGAAGCCCGCAGGCTCTTGCCGTTGAAGGGGTCAACACTGTTGCCTGCCAGCACGACGGCATCGGCGCCCATCGCATCGGCAACCCTGATCAGAGTGCCCGCATTGCCTGGCTCCGAAACATCAACGGCGACAACGACAAATCGTGGCGAATCGGCCGCGATCTGAGACCACTGCGCCGCGATCGAACGACATTCGGCCACCAGCCCAACGGGAGTCACAGTGTCGGACAGTGCTTTGGCGGCCCGTTCGGTCACCAGACGGACAGGAGCGTCAACCAACAGGCCGGCGAATCGCTCGGTCGCGGCCTCGGTCGCGAAGACGCGTTCTACCGCGCCGGACCGCAGCGCGGCCTCGACCAGGTTGGGACCTTCTGCCAGAAAAAGACCGGCCCGCCGACGGGCGGCGGGCCGGTGCAGTTTGACCGCGTCGATCACTGTCTGTGACCGCTCAGTCAGAGCCGAGTCGCTCAGGCGGCTTCCCCGGCCGGAGCGTTGACATCCTCAGGCAGCGCGGCCTTGGCGACCTCAACCAGCGCGGTGAACGCGCCAGCATCGCTGACGGCCAGCTCGGCGAGGTTCTTACGGTCAACCTCGACGCCCGCGATCTTCAGACCCTGGATGAAGCGGTTGTAGGTGATGTCGTTGGCGCGAGCCGCAGCGTTGATACGCGCGATCCACAGCTTGCGGAACTCACCCTTGCGAGCGCGACGGTCCCGGTATGCGTAGGTCAGCGAGTGCAGCTGCTGCTCCTTGGCCTTCCGGTACAGGCGCGACCGCTGACCGCGGTAGCCCTTGGAGGCCTTCAGGATTGTCCGGCGCTTCTTCTGGGCGTTGACGGCCCTTTTCACGCGTGCCATAAGTATTCCTTATTAGTGATTTCTAGTGATGCAGTGTGGTGCTGTGTACGGGTGTGATCGTGAACGCGGCCGCTAGCCGGTGAGCATCTTCTTGACGCGCTTGGTGTCGTTCTCCGCTACCACGGCGCGGCCGTCGAGACGGCGGGTGCGGGTGGTGGGCTTGTGCTCCAGCAGGTGGCGACGGTTCGCCTTCTGGCGCACGATCTTTCCGCTTCCGGTGGTGCGGAAGCGCTTCGACGCACCGCTGTGGGTCTTGGCCTTAGGCATCTTGGTAGTCCTTATTCTTCAAGGGTTCTCGGTTGTGTCGGTACTTAGGTATTACGGCTGTTCGGTGGGCGCTTGCTCGGCCGGCGGGGCCGCCTGGGCTGGGGCCGGCCCTGCAGGAGCCTCTGCCTGCTGAGCTGCCTTGGCCCGGGTCTTCGCACCCCGGTGCGGCGCCAGCACCATCGTCATGTTGCGGCCGTCCTGCTTCGCGGAGGTCTCCACGAAGCCGTACTCGGCGACGTCTGCGCCGAGCCGCTGCAACAGTCGGTAACCCAGTTCGGGCCGTGACTGCTCGCGTCCGCGGAACATGATCGTCACCTTGACCTTTGATCCGGCTTCCAGGAAGCGCACAACGTGGCCCTTCTTGGTTTCGTAGTCGTGATCATCGATCTTCGGCCGAAGCTTTTGTTCTTTGACGACGGTCTGCTGCTGGTTCTTGCGAGACTCGCGCTCCTTCAGAGCCGTCTCGTACTTGAACTTGCCGTAGTCCATGATTTTGCAGACCGGAGGCCTGGCATCTGGGGCTACCTCGACAAGGTCGAGATCGGCGTCTGCGGCGACGCGCAGCGCATCTTCGATCCGCACGATGCCGACCTGTTCGCCTTTCGGGCCGATCAAGCGGACTTCGGGTACGCGGATGCGTTCGTTGATGCGGGTCTCAGTGCTGATGTGGCCTCCCTGGCTCGTCCTCTATCTGTCGTGACCGCAACGCGGTTCGACGGGGACAAAAGCGGGTCCATCAGCACTCTGCTCGTTACGAACAGAAAAGCCCTGCACATGGCAGGGCCCGAAGCCGACCGGTCACGACGACACACGCCGTCCTGCATATGCAGAACAACCACCCAGGGGTGGCTGGACCGGACCGCTGTACCTTGTTGGCCAGCGGTGGGAGCGGGACTCCACTTGATGTCCCCGACGGAGCCGGGAACGGTCGCACATGACAGTCTAGCAGCCGTGACCGATGACCTTGACCACGATGATCACGACCAGTCCACGACCGCGGATGTCCGCGAGCTTGCCGACATTCCGGCGATCGAGGTGATCACCAAGGCCATTGTGATGCTGATGAGCTCCAGCGCCGAGAAGCTGGGTCTGTCCTCTCCCGATCCGGACGAAAGCCCGCATCGCGATCTGGACGAGGCGCGCCGGCTCATCACGGCCCTGGCCGGTCTGGTCGCCGCTTCCGTGGAGTACTTGGGTCCACACGCTGCGCCGATCCGCGACGGATTGCAGAGTCTGCAGAAGGCTTTCCGGGAAGCCAGCGCCATTCCGGACGAACCCGGCCAGGGTCCTGGCGAGAAGTACTTGCGCTGAGCATCAGTAAACTGCCAGCTACACGGCCTATCCTCGCTAGGTGACGTTGTCTGATTCTCTTCGCGCAGGCCGCTCATCGTCCGAGGTTCGCGCTTCACCGCCACTAGCCGCCCCGGGAATCGGCAAGACCCCCAAGCCAATTCCCTCATCTACCTCGAAACTGCACTGGGTACCGACCTTCTTCGGATGGCTGGTCGGGGTTTTCGCGGCGATGATCTTCCTGTCGAGCATCTCGCCGATCATCCGGCACCTGACACAGGTTCCTCGTGCCTTTATCGACGAGTATCTGTTCGACTGGCCCGATACCAGCCTCGCGTGGGCCTTCGTGCTGTCGCTGCTGGCGGCGGCCCTGGCAGTGCGCAAGAGCATCGCGTGGTGGATTCTGCTGATCAACCTGACGGTGCTGTCGGCCCTCAATATCGGTGGTCTCATCCAGCACCGCGACGCCGTAGAGATCCTCGGACTGGTGCTCCATGGCGGCACGATCATCCTGCTGACCCTGGCGCGTCACGAGTTCTATGCGAAGGTCCGTCGCGGCGCGACGCTCAAAGCCGTCGCCGTACTCATCGGCGGTTTGGCGCTGGGAACGCTCGTCGCCTGGGCCCTCACCGAGATGTTCCCGGGCTCGCTGGCCCGCTCCGACCGTTTCTGGTGGGCGCTCAACCGCGTGGCCGGTTTCTCGCTTGCCGATCATGAGTACTTCGACGGCCACCCTCATCTCTTCTTGAACTGGCTCTTCGGCCTGTTCGGAGCGCTGGCGCTGATGTCCGCCGCCGTCGTTTTGTTCCGCTCTCAGCGCGCGGTCAACGCGTTGACCGGTGACGACGAATCGCTGATCCGCGGTCTGCTCGAGCGTTATGGGCAGGACGACTCTCTCGGATACTTCGCGACCCGTCGCGACAAGGCCGTCATCTTCGCGCCCAATGGCCGGGCAGCCGTGACCTATCGCGTAGAGGTGGGCGTCTGCCTGGTCAGCGCGGACCCCATCGGGGACAAAACGGCGTGGAGCCAGGCCATTGCCGCATGGCTGCAGGTGTGCCAGGCATACGGCTGGGCACCGGCAGTGATGGGTGCGAGCGCCGAGGGCGCGCTCGCCTACCGGGAGCACGGCCTGAACGCGCTGGAACTCGGCGACGAGGCGATCCTGTACCCGCGGTCGTTCTCGATATCGGGTCCGCACATGGCGGCGGTCCGCCAGGCCGTCAACCGCGCCCGGCGCTCGGGATTGTCGGTGCGTATCCGCCGCCATCGCGAATTGTCGCCGGACGAGGCGAAGCAGATCATCACCAACGCCGACTTGTGGCGTGACGGCAACACCGAACGCGGATTCTCCATGGCCCTGGGGCGGTTGGGTGATTCCACCGACGGCGACTGCCTTCTGGTGGAAGCGGTCGACTCCGACGACAACCCCGTCGCCATGCTGTCGCTGGTGCCCTGGGGCGCCAACGGGGTATCCCTCGAATTGATGCGCCGTTCGCGCCAATCACCCAACGGCACAATAGAATTCATGGTTACCGAGCTGCTCACTCGGGCAGAGGCCATGGGAATCACCCGGGTCTCTCTCAACTTCGTGATGTTCCGCTCGGTCTACGCGGACGGCTCCCGTATCGGGGCGGGCCCGGTGCTCCGGCTGTGGCGCTCGGTGTTGATGTTCGCCTCACGGTTCTGGCAGTTCGAGCAGTTGTACCGCTCGAACGTGAAGTATCAGCCGGAATGGGTGCCACGGTTCGCCTGCTACGAGGATGCCCGGCTCATCCCCCGGATCGGCATCGCCTCGGTGATCGCCGAGGGATTCCTGGTCTTGCCGTTCGGCAATCGGGACAAGCCACGGCACACCGGTCAATACAGTGCGGTGCCACAGTCCATCGTGGCCACCGGACTGCTGCACCACGACGGCACCGCCCCCGATCTGCCACCGCAGTCCACGGCACTGCAGAGAGTGCCGGAGCAAGTCAAGGTGCGGCTCGGCAAGCTTGCGGCCCTGCAGGAGCGGGGAATCGACGCATACCCGGCCGGCTCACCGCCCAGCCACACCGTCGCGGAGGCCCTGGCCGCCACCGACGGTACCGAGGTCGTCATCAGCGGTCGCCTGCTGCGCATCCGCGACTATGGCGGTGTGCTTTTCGCGCAGCTGCGCGACTGGTCGGCAGAGGTGCAGCTGCTCATCGACGATCCCCTGCTGCATGAAGAGTTCACCGCCGCCATCGACCTCGGCGACCTGGTCGAGGCCAGCGGTGTCATGGGTCAGTCGCGCAACGGCACCCGGTCCGTGCTGGTGCGATCGTGGCGAATCATCGGTAAATGCCTGCATCCACTGCCCGATAAGCGCAAGGGTCTCACTGACCCTGAGGCCCGGGTGCGCGCTCGATACCTTGATCTGGCGATCAATCCAGAGGCCCGCGACCAGATCGCGGCGCGCAGCGCCATCATCACCTCGCTGCGTAACACCTTGCTATCACAAGGATTTTTAGAGGTCGAGACGCCGATCTTGCAACAGGTGCACGGCGGAGCCAACGCGCGTCCCTTCCTGACACATATCAACGCGTACAACTTGGACCTCTATCTGCGTATCGCACCCGAGCTTTATCTCAAGCGACTCTGCGTCGGTGGCGTGGAGCGGGTCTTCGAACTCGGCCGGGCCTTCCGCAATGAGGGCGTGGACTTCAGCCACAACCCCGAATTCACGCTGCTGGAGGCGTATCAGGCGCACGCCGATTATCTGACCTGGGCCAAGACGACCCAACGGCTGATCCAAAACGCCGCCAAGGCAGCGCACGGCAGTGAAGTGGTGATGCGGCCCCGCGAGGACGGCGCCGACGGGAAGCTGGCCCCCGTGGACATCAGTGGCGAATGGCCCATCATCCCGCTGCACGAGGCCGTGTCTCGAGCCCTCGGCGAACAGATCGATGCGACAACGGAAGTTCCTACGCTGCAACGATTCTGCCGATCGGCGGAGGTGCAGTTCAATCCGCGATGGGACGCCGGGCATCTGGCGCTGGAGCTCTACGAGCAGCTCGTCGAGAAGCACACCACCACACCCACCTTCTACAGTGACTTCCCGGTCTCGGTGTCGCCCCTGACCCGGCCACACCGGACCACCGTCGGGCTGGCCGAGCGGTGGGATCTGGTGGCCTGGGGTGTCGAGCTCGGCACCGCCTATACCGAGTTGACCGACCCGGTGGAGCAGCGTCGCCGCCTGTACGAGCAGTCACTTCTGGCGGCGGGCGGCGACGCCGAGGCCATGGAACTCGACGAGGACTTCCTGCGCGCGATGGAATACGCCATGGCGCCCACCGGCGGTATGGGCATGGGAGTCGACCGTGTGGTCATGCTCATCACGGGGCGCAGCATCCGCGAGACGCTGCCGTTCCCGCTGGCCAAACCCCGGTAACGCACAGTGAATCTGTTCGGATTCCGTACCCGGATTCGTCTAAAACCTGACAGACAATTCACAGGTATCTAGGCCATCATGGGTGCGTGTCCGGTCATGACATCTCGTTGTTACATGGGAGCTTCCCCGTCTCCATGCAGGTCATTGCCGGTTTTGCGCTCGTCATCGCGATAGGGCTGCGCACCGGTGGGTGGTTTCGGCGCTGGTTGCCCGTTGCCGTGGCCGTCGGTGGCTCCCTCGCCGCGTGGGCCTACTGGTACATCCAGTCCGAGGGCTGGGCAGACAGGGGCAATCCGGCTCCGCTGATGCTGTGGGTATGGATCGCGCTCACCGGTGTGGCCGCCACGGTCCTGGTGGTGGGCTGGCGCACGGCACGCTGGTGGCGTCGCGCGGTCGCGGTCACCGCGGTACCGCTGGCGGTCCTCTCCGGGTCACTGATGCTGAATCAATGGACCGGATATGTGCGCAGCGTCCAGTCCGGGTGGGCGCAGCTGACCGCGGGCCCGCTACCCAACCAGGCCGATATGGCCACGGTGACCGCTGCCCGCGCAGAGCGCCGAGGGCCGACGATGACCAAGGGCAAGCTCGTGCCGGTGGATATCCCGGCCGACGCCAGTGGATTTCGCCATCGCCAGGAGATCGTCTACCTACCTCCGGCATGGTTTGATTCGACCCGCACCCAGTTGCCGACGATCATGATGATCGGCGGCGAGTTCAACACCCCGAGCGACTGGATCCGCAGCGGCAACGCCGTCGAGATGGCGGACGCCTTCGCCAGCCAGCACGGCGGAAACGCTCCCGTCATGGTGTTCGTGGACGCGGGTGGCTCGTTCAACAACGACACCGAATGCGTGAACGGCCCGCGCGGTAACTCCGCCGACCATCTCACGAAGGACGTTGTCCCGTTTATGGTGTCACGCTTTGGCGTGAGCCCACGGCCACAGAACTGGGGTGTGGTCGGCTGGTCGATGGGTGGCACCTGCGCGGTGACGCTCGCGGTCAAACACCCCGAACTGTTCAGCGCCTTCGAGGACATCGCCGGCGATATGTCGCCGAACACCGGGAACAAGGCGCAGACCATTGCTCGTCTTTTCGGCGGTGACGCCGCGGCATGGGAGCAGTTCGACCCGGCGACGGTGATGTCGCGCAATGGGCCGTACACGAACACCTCCGGATGGTTCGACGTCAATGGGATGCACCGCGCCGGATCCGGGGCGATCACCAGCACGGGCGCGGTGCCGGGAGCGGCAGCGACGGTGCCACTCAGCGATCAGGACCGCGCCGCGCATCGGCTATGCGAGCTCGGTGCGGCACAGGGAATCTCGTGCACGGTGCAGCACAAGCCCGGTGAACACAAGTGGCCGTTCGCGCAGACGGCGTTCACGTCGGCGCTGCCCTGGATGGCGGGCCGCATCGGCACGCCCATGGTGCCCGATGTGCCATTGCCGCGCTAACCGCTGTGTGCGGGCGGAGTAGCGTCGGGCGCTATGTCCGATACGCCTGATCCGGGATACACCGACAACGGTGTGCCGACGTTCGAGTCGGTGCGCGAGAAGATCGAAACCCGATCCGGCACCGCCGCCGGGTCCGCCGAGCTGGATGCCGAAAGCGAAGAGGGCCGTGCACTGGAGGAGCAGTTCGAGGCCAGAAGCCGGGCCGCCGCCGATCGGATCGAGGAGATCCGCAGGTCGATGCGCGAGGAAGCTAGCCCGTCGCGGCCCGACGAGCAATAGCCTGCTCGCGGACGAGGCTGCGCCGGACCTTGCCTGAATCCTCACGCAGCGGCTCGGCAACGAACTCGATGGTGCGCGGGACCTTGTAGAGGACGATCTGGTCGAACAGATAGTCGCGCAGCTGATCTTCGGTCACATTCTGCTCGGCATGCACGACCGCGTGCACGGTCTGTCCGAGGTCGTCATCGGGCAGGCCAACGACGACACTGTCGATCACTCCGGGGTAACCGTTCATGACGGACTCGACTTCGGCGGGGAAGACATTGGCCCCACCCGTCACGATCAGGTCGGTACGCCGGTCGCTCATGTAGAGGTAGCCGTCGTCATCGAGCCAGCCGAGATCGCCGATGGATTCCCATGTTCCGAACCGCTTGATCTCGGCGCCAAGGTACTTGTAGGGCTTGGGCATGCCTTCCCACGGGCGCATGAAGATCTCCCCCACCTCGCCCGAGGGCACCGGGTTTCCTTCCTCATCGAGAATCGCCAGCTCACCCAGCGCGGGCTTGCCGACGGAGCCACGATGGGCCAACCACTCCGGGCCGGTGATGATGGTGCCGCCGATGGCCTCGGTGCCCGCGTACAGTTCCCAAATCACCTCGGGGCCCAGCAGGTCGATCCACGCTTGTTTCAGCCACACCGGACACGGGGCAGCCATGTGCCACAGCACCCGGATGCTGGATAGGTCGAATTGGCCGGGATGCTGGCGGACCTCACGCAATATTCGCGACATCATGGTGGGAACCACCTGCAACCAGGTGACCTTGTGCTTGTCGATCAGTTCGAGAGCCTGTAGGGCGTCGAATTTCGGCTGCACGATCAGATGATGCCCGAGTAGCAGCCCGTACGATGAAAACATCAGCGGCGCATTGTGATACAGCGGTCCGGCGACGAGCTGAACATCTCCCGACTGCATGCCCATGATCTCTCCCGCGGCAGGGCCGGTGATGGCCGCGGGGCTGGGGGCCAGGATGATCTTGGGCCGGCCGGTGCTGCCTCCCGACGTGGGCGCCTTCCAGGCCGGCGACACCACCTCAGGTAAGGGGCCTGCGGCGCGGTCTTCGGCCGTGGGCTCGAATCCTGCTGGGACACAGACTCGATCCGGATGATCGGCCGGATCGACTCCGACCACGAGCGCCGAGTCGGCCAGCTCGACGATTGCCCGACGTTCGGCCAGCGGCAGCCGCCAGGACACCGGTTGTGGGGTGGCGCCAAGCTTCCACACTGCGATTTGAGCCGCGAAGAACTCCACCGAGTTCGGCAACCCTATGGTGACGAGGTCACCCTGCTGCACACCCAGCCGCTGATAGGCGTGCGCCAAGGCGATGGCACGCCGCTCCAGTTCGGCCCTGGTGACCACCTCGGTACCGCAGGTGATCGCCGGTGCATCGGGTGCCGATTCCGCGAGGTTGGCGAGGATACGAACGAACGGTTCACCAACTACCTCGTCAGTCATGAATGCCACCCTAGACCGGCGTGACAACCTTCCTGGTCCGCGGTTTGGCGGGCGGCTTTCCGGCACTCTTCGCCGGAGCCTTCGCGGGGGTCTTGCCGTTGCGTTGGGGCTTGGGCAACATGTCCGCGAGGAACTCACCGGTGTGGCTGCCCGTGGTCTGCGCCACCACTTCGGGAGCGCCCTGCGCCACCACGGAACCGCCGCCCGATCCGCCTTCGGGGCCCATGTCGATGATCCAGTCCGATGTCTTGATGACATCGAGGTTGTGCTCGATCACGATCACGGTGTTGCCCTTGTCGACCAAGCCGTTGATCACAGTGAGCAGCTTGCGGATGTCCTCGAAATGCAGCCCTGTGGTGGGCTCGTCGAGGATATAGACGGTCTTGCCCGTTGAGCGCTTCTGCAGCTCGGCAGCCAGCTTGACGCGCTGCGCCTCGCCTCCGGACAGTGTCGGAGCCGGCTGCCCCAGACGCACGTAGCCCAGACCGACCTCCACCAGCGTGTTCAGATACCGGTGGATGGAGGTGATGGGCTCGAAGAACTCGGCGGCCTCCTCGATGGGCATGTCCAGCACCTGCGCGATGGTCTTGCCCTTGTAGTGGACCTCGAGCGTCTCCCGGTTGTAGCGCGCGCCATGACACACCTCGCACGGCACGTATACGTCCGGAAGGAAGTTCATCTCGATCTTGATGGTGCCGTCGCCCGTGCATGCCTCACAGCGCCCGCCCTTGACGTTGAACGAGAAACGGCCGGGTTGATAACCGCGCACCTTGGCCTCGGTGGTGGCCGCGAACAACGTGCGGATCTTGTCGAACACCCCGGTGTAGGTGGCCGGATTGGAGCGCGGTGTGCGCCCGATAGGCGACTGATCCACCCGCACGAGCTTGTCCACCTGATCCAGGCCGGTCACGCGGGTATGCCGGCCGGGAACCTGCCGTGCACCGTTGAGCTTGTTGGCCAACACCGTAGCGAGGATGTCGTTGACCAGTGTCGACTTTCCCGAGCCCGATACTCCGGTGACCGAGGTCAATACCCCGAGCGGGAAGGAGACGTCGATGTCCTTGAGGTTGTGCTCGCGCGCACCGACCACGGTGACCTGACGCTTGGCATCGATCGACCGGCGCATGGGTGGCAGCGGAATGCTCGCAGCCCCAGAAAGATACGAGCCCGTGACGGAGTGCTTGTTTTTCAGCAGCTCGGCGTAGGTGCCGCTGTGCACCACCTGGCCGCCGTGCTCCCCCGCCGCAGGCCCGATGTCGACAACCCAGTCTGCGTGTTTGATGGTGTCCTCGTCGTGCTCGACGACGATCAGCGTATTACCGAGATCCCTTAGCCGCGTAAGTGTCTCGATGAGTCGGCGATTATCGCGCTGATGCAGACCGATAGACGGCTCGTCCAGCACATAGAGCACACCCACCAGACCGGAGCCGATCTGAGTGGCCAGCCGGATGCGCTGAGCCTCACCACCGGAGAGCGTGCCCGCCGCCCGCGACAACGACAGATACTGCAAGCCCACGTCCAGGAGGAACCCGAGCCGGAACTGGACTTCCTTGAGTACCTGTCCCGCGATGGCTTGCTCACGGTGCCCGAGGGTCAGCGTGTTGAGGAACTGAGCGCACTCGGCGATCGACAGGTCACAGACCTGCGCGATCGATTTGGTGCCGTGCTCCCCCGCGGTCAACGTCACGGAGAGGATCTCCGGCTTGAGCCGGGTTCCGTCGCACACGGGACACGGGATGTCCCGCATGAAGCCTTCGTAGCGCTCCTTGGCCCATTCGGACTCGGTCTGCTCCATGCGGCGTTGCAGAAAGGCCAGTACGCCTTCGAACTCGGCGTAGTACGACCGGGTGCGGCCGTACCGGTTCTTGTACCGGACATGCACCTGTTCGGACGAGCCGTCCAGGATCGCCTTCTTCGCGGCGGCGGGAAGCTTCTTCCAGGGGGTGTCCACATCGAACCCGAGGGCATCGCCCAGCCCCGCCATGAGCCGGACGAAGTAGTCGGCGTTCTGGCCCATAGACCAGGGTGCGATGGCGCCCTCGGCGAGTGTCATATCCGGGTCGGGGACCACCAGATCGGGGTCGACTTCCTTCTTGATTCCCAGACCGGTGCACTCGGGGCAGGCGCCGTAGGGCGAGTTGAACGAAAACGACCGCGGTTCAAGATCATCCACTGCCAGCGGGTGACCGTTGGGGCACGCGAGCTTCTCGGAGAACCTGCGTTCACGGTGCGGCGAATCTTCCTCGGCGTCGACGAACTCGAGCACGACGATGCCGTCGGCGAGGCGCAGCGCAGTCTCCACCGAGTCCGTCAGTCGCTGCTTGGAGCTGGCCTTGACGGCGAGACGGTCGATGACCACCTCGATGTCATGCTTCTCCTGCTTCTTGAGCTTGGGCGGGTCGGTGAGCGAATGCACCACGCCGTCAACCCGAATGCGGCTGTAACCCTGCGAGTTCAGCTGCTCGAAGAGGTCGACGAACTCGCCCTTGCGCGTGCGGACCACGGGAGCGAGCACCTGGAACCGCAGGCCCTCCTCCATATCCAGCACCTGATCCACGATCTGCTGCGGGGTTTGCTTGGCGATCTTCTCCCCGCACACCGGGCAGTGTGGGGTCCCGGCCCGCGCATACAACAGACGCAGGTAGTCGTAGACCTCGGTGATGGTGCCCACCGTGGACCGGGGGTTGCGGTTGGTGGATTTCTGGTCGATCGATACCGCAGGCGACAACCCCTCGATGAAATCAACATCGGGCTTGTCCATCTGCCCCAGAAACTGGCGGGCGTACGCGGACAGCGATTCGACGTACCTGCGCTGCCCCTCGGCAAAGATGGTGTCAAAGGCCAGACTGGACTTCCCAGATCCGGAGAGGCCCGTGAAGACGATGAGGCTGTCTCGGGGTAGGTCAAGGTCAATACCGCGCAGGTTGTGCTCACGCGCGCCCCGCACGATCAGACGGTCGGCCACCTGTCTCCTTCCACACTGCCCCATGAGCAGGTGTTTTCGCATAGCTCAGCGGCCGTATCCCCATCTGGAACCGGAGCCGACTGAGTCGTCGACTCCATGCTAGGACGAGGCACCGACAACCTCCCCGCCACTGGGGGCCACTACGGTGAAACCATGACCTCCATCACCATCGACGACGACTACTCCGGCCATCTCGAGCCGGGCACTGGGGTTGCTCGTCGCACCGTGAGCGGCGCGACCATCATCAAGGCCTCGGTGGGGCCGATGGATAACAACGCATACATTGTCACGTGCACCAACACCGGCAAGTCGTTGCTGATCGACGCGGCCAACGATGCCGAGCGGTTAGCCGCCCTGCTGGACGAGAACGCCCCGGATATCGAGCTGATTGTCACCACGCATCAGCATTTCGATCACTGGCAGGCACTCGAGGCGATCGTCCAGAAGACCGAATCTCGCAGTGCCGCGCATGATTTAGATGCCGGACCGCTTCCGGTACCGCCCACGACGCTGCTGGCCGGGGGCGACAGCTTCGACATCGGTGACCTGCATTTCGACGTGATCCACCTGCGCGGACACACTCCGGGCTCGGTGGCCGTGGCCTTCACCGCCGACGGCGTGACGCACCTCTTCACCGGGGATTCACTGTTCCCGGGTGGTGTCGGAAAGACCTTCAGCCCCGAGGACTTCGACCAGCTGCTCGACGATGTCAGCGAGCGCCTCTTCGGCGCCTACCCCGACTCCACGGTCGTATACCCCGGACATGGTGACGACACCACGTTGGGCGCCGAGCGCGGATCGCTCGGCGAATGGCGCGAACGAGGCTGGTGAGCCGGCCCCGTTCGCGCTCGTCGGTCTAGATCTCTAGGTCTAGGTGGTGTGAACGATCAGCACGTCGCACTTGGAGCGGCGTGCGACATCCGAAGGAACCGACCCCAGCAGGCGTCCGGCAATGGTGTTCAGACCGACATTGCCGACGACCAGCAGATCAGCCTTGGAATCCACCACCAGATCCAGCAGCGCATCCACTGGCGCTCCCTCGATAGAGCGCTCTTCGACGCTCGTCGCGCCCGCCGCTGCTGCGCGCTCGCGGGCGGTGCGCAGGATGTCGTAGACGGGTGCCTTGCCGGTGACCTTGTACGCGTCCTCCTTGAGGACATCGGCCGAGTGGGGGTTGTTCTCCGGGAAGTACGCGGTCGCGACGATGAGCTTGGCACCGGCAGCGCCCGCGATGGCTCCAGCGCGGTCGACCGCCCGGTACGACGAATCCGATCCGTCGGTACCGACAACGACAGTGCTGTATGCACTCATGAAAGGTCCTCCAGTTCCGTTTGACCAGGCCAGACGAGATTAGCCGGGAAGGGCCCCGGCCATGCGTCATTTGGCTGATTGTGTCGGGCTATGCGGATGATTTTCTCTCGCGGGCTGCGCGCGCAGGTATGGCCTGCGCCTCAATACCGCTATGAGGACCGTCACGCGCCATTACGCCGCGAGTTCACCGCCGTTCGAGTAAAAGTCACGCACCATTCGAGTAGAGCTTGATGACTTGGTAGAGGAATGCCCGTCCGTCGTACAGGGATTTCACCTGGATTCGTTCGTCCAGGCCATGCGCGTGGGTCTCCCCCGGCTGGGCAAATATGCCGCTGAGTCCATACACCGGGGTCTTCCCGAAGTAGATGGCATCGGTTGCTCCGGTCGACATGGTCGGTACCAGCGGCACTCCGGGCCACATGGATCCGGCCACGGCCTTGATGGGGTCGATGATCTGCGGAGTCAACGGTGGGACGGTGGCGACGTTGGTGCGGAACTCCTTGGCGGGCTTCACGGTGACCTTGGGATCGTTGACCGCCTTGACAATGCTCTCTTGCACCGCGGCGGCGCTCCCGTCGGGCAATATGCGGCAGTTCACATTCGCGGTGGCGCGTTGCGGCAGCGCATTATTGGCGTGTCCCCCTTCAATTTTCGTAGGGACACAGGTGGTGCGCAGCATCGCGTTGTACAGCGGATTCCGGGACAGCACCGACGCCGCCGCCTGATCGTGCGGATTGGCGACGATTGCCGACATCGCCTGACCCACTTCACCCGGCTGCAGCGGAGCCTGCGCCGTGAAATATGCCCGGGTCACATCGTTGAGCTGAACCGGGAATGGCGCGGTGGCCAGCCGGTTCAGACCGGCTCCGAGATCCTGTATCGCGTTGAACGGTCGGGGCTGGCTGCTGTGTCCGCCCTCGTCGGTGACCTCAAGGGTGAAGTCCTGGTAGATCTTCTGACCCGCCTGGATCTCCAGCAGGATGGGTTTGTTCTGTTCGTCGAGGTCGCCGCCGGCGCCCTCGTTGACGACGAATTCAGCGTCGACGAGCTCCGGCCGGTTTTGATGCAGCCACTCAGCACCGTTGACCTGCCCGCCACCTTCTTCACCACAGGTCAAGGCGATCCGGATGGGGCGTTTGGGCACGAAGTTCTCGGCGCGGTATCGAATGAGACTGTCCACGAAGATCGCGGCCATGGCCTTGTCGTCCTCGGCACCGCGGGCGTAGAAGTATCCGTTCTCCTCGGCGAGGGTGAACGGATCACGCTTCCAGTCCTCGCGTTTGGCTTCGACAACGTCGATATGCGCCAGCAGCAGAATGGGCTTGGCATTCGCGTCGGCTCCGGCCAGTGTGGCGATCAATCCACCGTCCTTGGGATGATCCGGCGGACTGAACAGCACCAGGTCCTTGTCGCCGTATCCGGCGGACTTGAGACGATCGGCCATCTTCTGCGCGGCCTCGGTGCAACTCCCCTGCGATGCGGTCGTGTTGGTCTCGATCAACTCCCGGTACAAGTCTCGAAACGCGGCGCGATCCTCGGTGCTGGAAGGAGCGCTCGTTGCCGGCGAGCCCTGGTTCTGTGTCGTCCCGCAGGAAGTGAGTGCGAGCACGGCGGCCACGAGGGCGAAAATCCGATGCATGGTTCCGTTCATACACCCGGGACACCTACGTGGGGGCCCTTACCGCGCTCTCCCGCGCCGTGTTCGTCATGTCGACTCCTCGCCCGGGTCCGGCAGCGGCGCGAAACACTCTGGAGGACACCGCGACACCCGATAGCACGATCGCGGCGAACCCCAGGTACAGCAGGTGGGCCCCGTGCGTGTCCGACCCGCCGAGATTGACGAGCACCCCCGCCAACCCGGCACCGAAGGCTCCGGCTATCAGCTGCACGGTGCTGATGGCGGCTGCGGCCGCTGCGCTTTCACCCGAATCGGACGACATCGACATCGCCGCGGACGCCAAGTGCGGCCACGCCATGCCGATACCGGCTCCCGTCACCGCGAAACCGAGTGCCCACAATACGATCTCCAGGGCTCCGGCACCGTCGCGCTGTAACGCACCGGCCAGGACAAGTCCCGCCGCAACCACGACGGGAGCGATCGTCACCACACGTGCGATGGTCCGCGCCGTGGCCGATGCGCTGATCATTTCGCCAACGGTCCATCCGAATGCCAAGGTGGCCCCCAGGAATCCCGCAGCGACAGGGATCAGGTGCCCGAGGCGCTGACCAAAGAACGGAATGAATGTCTCCACCATGGAGGCCGCCGCCAGCACCGCGATCGTCAGATAGATCCACTTGAGCGGATTGCCGGCGAAGACCGCTTTGGGCAGTACCGATGCGGTGGCACGACGGTCAAGTACGACGAATAGGATCACCAGAGCAGCTGCTGCGGCGATCAACCCCACCATGGCGGGCATCGAGGACTGGAGCCCGGCCACGGCCACCAAAGCGGCCGCCGCCGTGAGGATGAGCAGCGACCGCAGCGGAGCACCGCGCCCGGTAGCCGCGACATTCGCACTATCCGTCCGGGGCAATACCGAGGGCACCATCGCAGCGATGCCCAGGGTGACCAGCGTCAACGATACGAATGCCCACCGCCACAGCCCGAACTGCGCGAACAGCCCGCCGGCCGCGGGACCCACGAAGGTCCCAACACCCCACATTGCCGATGTGAGCGCCGAGGCACGCGTCCATAACCGTTGTGGCAGAGAAAGATTGATGACCGCATAGGCCAACCCTGCAAGCAGTCCGCCGGCCGCCCCCTGGATCACGCGCCCGGCGAGCATGACCTGCATTGCCGGTGCCACCGCACACACGAGGGTGCCGACCGCGAACGCGCCGAACGCCAGAAGGTACGCGCCCCGGGGGCCGGCCCGGCCAAGAAGCGGACTCACCACAGTCGCGGCACTGACCGAAGCGATCAAATACAGCGTTGTCACCCATGCGTAGAAACGTTCCCCACCGATGTCAGCGACGGCGCTCGGCAACAGACTGGTGGTGAGATACACGTTGGTGGCGTACAGCGCCACCCCACCGGCCAGCACCGTGACGATGCCGAGTTGCCGCCCGCACAACAGATCCCGCCAGCTGCCGGTCGCCTGATCGTGAGTCATGACGACACGCTATGAGCTAAAGTGCACTTGAGATCAAGGAGAGGTGATGAAGGACAAGGCCGAGCTGTTGCCGATAGGCGAGGTGGCCAGGCGCTCCGGAATCGCGGTATCCGCCGTGCGGTACTACGCCGATATCGGCCTGATTCCCGCCGAACGCACATCCGGCAACGCACGGGTGTTCCGGCGTCACGCGTTGCGCCGAATCTCGCTGATCCGGGTCGCAACCGGATTCGGCATCCCCCTATCGGAAGTCGCCGAGGTGCTGTCGAGCCTGCCTGACGACCGGGCGCCGAGTACTCGTGATTGGCAACGAATCTCGCGCCAGTGGCATTCGCATCTGGAAGAGCGCAAGAACGCCATCGCGGACATGCAGGAGAAGCTCACCGGATGCATCGGCTGCGGATGCCTGTCCATGACCAAATGCACGCTGTTCAATCCTGCCGACGTCCTCGCCGAGGACGGCTCGACCGGCGCGCTCCTGCTCGCCGATCCGGGCTGATTACTTCAGGCCCGCGGCGTCCATACCGCGTAATTCCTTCTTCAGATCGGCGATCTCGTCACGGAATCGCGCCGCCAACTCGAACTGCAGATCGCGTGCCGCCGCCATCATCTGCTCGGTCATGTCCTTGATCAGATCGGCCAACTCGGCCCGAGGCATGCTCTTGGTATCGCGCCCCTCGAACACTCCGGCACTGACCGCGCGTCCCGGCTCACCCTGCGCCCGCCTGCCGCGACTCGCGTTGCGGCCCGATCCACCTACCGCCACTTCCTCGGTGTCTTCGGCTTCGCGGTACACCTGGTCCAGGATGTCAGCGATCTTCTTGCGCAGCGGTTGTGGGTCTATCCCGTTCGCCTCGTTGTATGCGATCTGCTTGGCGCGTCGGCGATCGGTCTCATCGATGGCCTCTTTCATCGAGTCCGTCATGGTGTCCGCGTACATGTGCACCTCGCCGGATACGTTGCGCGCGGCCCGGCCGATGGTCTGAATCAGACTCCTGCTGGACCGCAGAAATCCTTCCTTGTCGGCGTCGAGAATGGCGACCAGCGACACCTCGGGCAGGTCCAGACCTTCCCGTAAGAGGTTGATACCGACGAGGACGTCATACTCGCCGAGCCGGAGCTGACGCAGCAGTTCGACGCGCCGCAGGGTGTCCACCTCCGAATGCAGGTAACGCACCCGAATACCCATCTCCAACAGATAGTCGGTGAGATCCTCGGCCATTTTCTTCGTCAACGTCGTCACGAGCACCCGCTCATCGGCTTCAGTGCGTTGACGGATTGAGGCGATCAGATCATCGATCTGGCCTTTGGTGGGTTTGACGACCACCTTCGGATCCACCAGGCCGGTCGGCCGGATCACCTGCTCCACGAACTCGCCGCCGGCGGCATTGCGCTCATAGTTCCCGGGCGTCGCAGACAGATACACGGTCTGCCCGATTCGCTCGGCAAACTCTTCCCAGGTGAGTGGCCTGTTGTCGGTAGCCGACGGCAACCGGAAGCCGAAATCCACCAAATTCCTCTTACGCGACATATCCCCCTCGTACATGGCGCCGATTTGGGGAACCGTCACATGCGACTCGTCGATGACCAGCAGGAAATCGTCGGGGAAGTAGTCGAGCAGCGTCGATGGCGGGGTGCCGGCCCCGCGCCCGTCGATATGCCGCGAGTAGTTCTCGATCCCCGAGCAGAAGCCCACGTTGCGCATCATCTCGATGTCGTAATTGGTCCGCATCCTCAGGCGCTGGGCTTCCAGCAGCTTGCCCTGGCCCTCCAACTCGGCAAGTCTTTCCTCGAGCTCCTGCTCGACACCCTCAAGGGCCTTCGTCATCCGATCCGGCCCCGCCACGTAATGCGTCGCCGGAAAGATTCTTAATGAATTAGCTTGCCGTACAACATCTCCGGTGAGCGGATGCAGATAGTAGAGCGCCTCGACCTCGTCGCCGAAGAATTCGATGCGCACCGCCAGCTCCTCATACGAGGGAATGATCTCGACAGTGTCGCCGCGGACCCGGAAGGTGCCACGGGTGAATGCCATGTCGTTGCGGTTGTACTGCATGTCGACCAGCAGTCGCAGCAGCGCGTCCCGGGGCACTTCGAGCCCCACATCCAGTTGCACAGAACGGTCCAGATACGACTGCGGGGTGCCCAGACCGTAGATGCACGACACCGAGGCCACCACCACGACGTCGCGCCGGGACAGCAGGTTGGAGGTCGCGGAGTGCCGCAGGCGCTCCACGTCGTCATTGATAGAGCTGTCCTTCTCGATGTACGTATCGGTCTGCGCGATATAGGCTTCCGGCTGGTAGTAGTCGTAGTACGAGACGAAGTACTCGACAGCGTTGTGCGGCAACATTTCCCGAAGCTCGTTGGCCAGCTGCGCGGCGAGCGTCTTGTTGGGTGCCATCACCAGCGTCGGCCGTTGCAGCCGTTCGATGAGCCAGGCGGTGGTCGCCGACTTGCCGGTACCCGTGGCACCCAGCAGCACCACGTCCTTCTCCCCCGCCCGAACTCTGCGCTCGAGCTCGGCGATGGCACCCGGCTGATCGCCCGCGGGCTCATACTGACTGACGACCTCGAATCGCCCATCGGTACGCAAGACGTCAGTGACCGGGCGGTACTCGGAATGCGCAACGATGGGGTGTTCTGTTGCGAAAGCCATGTGCCCAGAGTAAGCCGACGGTCTGACATTCACCCGAGACGACAGGAAGGCAGCAGGAAACCAGCGTGCACCCGCCCAAACGCGAGATATTCGACCTCGATGCCATGACGAACACCGATCCCAAGGGAATCGTGCGGTCGGTGGATGAGTACCGGGTGGAGCCCTGGGGATTGTTCATGGCGCGCCCAACGCCCGGTCGGGCGCAGTTCCACTACTTGGAGTCCTGGCTGCTCCCGGCGTTGGGACTGCGGGCGAACATCTTCCATTTCAATCCGGGATACGAGCGCGATCAGGATTTCTACCTCGACGTCGGCGACTTTGTCCCCGGGCCGTCGCAGTGGCTGGCCGTCGACCACTATCTTGACCTCGTGGTGCGCTGCGGACGCGAGACCGAACTAGCCGATGTGGACGAGTTGCTCGAGGCGCACAGAGCAGGGTTGCTATCTGCTGCCGCATCCGAGCTCGCGATCCGCCGGGCAGCCACTGCCATCGATGCCCTCGCCGGGCACGGTCATGATCTGAACGCGTGGTTGAGCGCCACGGGAATGCCGCTAACCTGGCACGATCCGAACGGAGACACGCATGCCTGACACCATTCGCTGGGGAATCATCGGACCGGGCCGCATCGCGGGAAACGTGGCCCGCGATTTCCCACTCACACCGGGAGCAGAGCTGATAGCCGTTGCCTCGCGGTCGGCCGAACGTGCCCGCGACTTCGCGGAGACACATCGCATTCCGCGAGCCTTCGGCTCGTACCGGGAGTTGCTCGCCGATCCCGATGTGGACGCCGTGTACATCGCCACCCCACATCCCCAACATAGACAGGCCGCCATCGCCGCACTCACCGCGGGCAAGGCAATCTTGGTCGAGAAGGCCTTCACCGCGACGGCGGCCGGAGCGCAGGAGATCATCGATATCGCAAGGGCGCGTGGCGTTTTTGCCATGGAGGCGATGTGGACCCGGTTTCAGCCGGCGATCGTTGCGGCCAAGAATCTTGTCGACGACGGGGCCATCGGCGAGGTCCGCCAGGTCCAGGCAGACCTGGGAGTGGACCGCCCGTTCGATCCCGACGACAGGCTGTTCAGTCCGACGCTGGGCGGCGGCGCGCTGTTGGATCTCGGTGTCTACGTGGTCTCGCTGGCCCAGTACTTCCTCGGCGATCCGGCCGCGGTGGTGGCACATGGTTCGTTGTTCCCCACCGGGGTTGACGCCGAGGCCGGCCTGCTCCTGCGCTATGACGACGGACGCACCGCGACGCTGCTGTGTTCACTGCTACATCACACTCCCGGCCAGGCGCGCATATTCGGCACCGAGGGCTGGATCGATATCCTCCCCCGATTCCATCACCCTCGCGAAATCGTGTTGCACCGCAAGGGATCTGACCCTGAGTCGATAGTGAAGCCGCCCGTCGGTGGCGGATACAGTCACGAGCTGGCCGAGGTCACCGGATGCCTGCTCGAGGGCAGCGCGCAGAGCACCGTGATGCCCCTCGCCGACACCTTGGCCGTACAGCGGGTGCTCAACACGGCGTGCGAACAGCTCGGGGTGCATCACCGCGAAGACCCTGCTGACCTGGACTGATCACGTTGTCGTCGCCATTCGGACGCCGGTAAGATGCCCGGTATGCGCCCCCTCCTCCGTGGGCTGTGCGTTGCCGGGGCAGCGGCGATCACCTTCGCCCTGCCGGCAGCGCCAGCCTCCGCCGCCGAGTTGCACAACATCAGTTACATCGCTCGCGTCGATGGGATAGGCCGTGGCATCTCCGTGACGTTCAAGACCGATCCGGTGGAACGTCGTACCGAGCAACCGCGTCTGGGCCCCGGCGAGAGCTGGGAAGTGAATCTCGTCATGGATGATCCCCAACAGGCGGGCATGGCCGTACGGGTGCTGCCGCCCTATGGGGTCGGACTGCACTGCGAAGTGCAGGTCGACGATGTCGTGGTCGACTCCCAGGACCTCACGGTGCCGCCCGCGCTCGGGATCTTCAACGGGCCCGTTAACGACACGGTCACCTGCGGACACTTCAACCCGTAACCACCAGTCGAATTAGTCACTTTCGTACCCCGGACCTGCACAAAAACCGCTACAATGGCGCCATGCGCCTGAACTCTATTCGTAGCAATATTCGCGGTTCTTTCCGCGCTGCCGGAATTGCGATAGTCACCGCGGGAATTGCCGCGAGCACAGTGCCCGCGATTGCCTCCGCAGACTCCACCGATGACTACCCAGTTCCCCGCCGGATGCTGAAAACCACGTGTACAGCCGAACAATATCTGGCTGCGGTTCGCGATTACGACCCGATTTACTACACGCGGTACATGATCGATAAGAACAACAAGCCCGACTATGTGCAGCAGGCGACGATCGATCGGATTCATGAGTTCTTCGCCAAGGACTACGCGGGCCGTCGTGCCGAGTCCGAGGTTTTCGCGGTGAACTACCCGCCCGAGGCCTTGACATCGCAATGGCCCAACTGGGGCAAGATCTTCTTCAATAACAAGGGTGTCGTCGCGAAGGGCACCGAGAACTGCAGCAAGTACCCATCCGATATGTCGGTGTGGGACGGCCCCTAAACAAGCGCACGGAAAACGCCCCGCGGTGATCTACACCGGCGGGGCGTTTTTCTGTCTGTACAGCCGGACTGTGCAGACACCTGGAAAGAGTTCGGCCCCCATGCCGTGAGCATGGGGGCCGAACTCTTCAACCGTTAGATCGCAGGTCGCGGGAATTCCGTGGTGACTGGCTCGTCGTGCACGGGACCCGAACCGACCGGAACAGGAGCCGGCGGCGGTGGCGCCTGCTGCTCGACCGGCACCGGAGGCGGTGGCGGATCGGTGGCGTACTTGCTCACCTTCATGGGCCACCAGAACCATCGACCCATGAGCGCGGCAATTGCCGGCGTCATGAACGCCCGGATGATGAAGGTGTCGAAGAGCAGACCAAGGCAGATGGCCGACCCTGACTGGCCGATCGCGATCAGGTCGCTGGTGATCATCGACCCCATGGTGAACGCGAACACCAGACCAGCCTGGGTTGCCACACTTCCAGATCCGCCGACGCCTCGGAGAATCGCGGTGTTCAGACCACCGTGTAGCTCTTCCTTGAATCTGGACACCAAGAGCAGGTTGTAGTCCGATCCGACCGCCAACAAGATGATGACGGTGAACGGGAGCACGAACCAGTGCAGCTGCAGACCAAGGATGTGCTCCCACAACAACACTGACAGACCGAAGGACGCACCCAGCGATATCGCGATGGTTCCGACGATCGTGAATGCCGCCACGATGCTTCGCGTGATCACCAGCATGATCACGAAGATCAGGCACAGCGATGCGATGACCGCGATCATCAGGTCGTACTTCACCATCTCGCCGATGTCGTGGTACGTCGGTGCGGTACCACCCAGATAGAGCTTGGCTTCGTCCAGCGGCGTGCCCTTGATCGCGTTCTTCGCGGCCTTGAGCTCGACCTCGGTGTTGGCCAGTGACTCATTGCTGGCGTAGTCACCCTCATGGGTGATGATGAACTGCGCGGCCTTGCCGTCCGGCGACATCATCAGCTTGACACCCTTCTTGAAGTCCTCGTTGTCGAAGGCTTCCGGCGGCAAGTAGAAGAAGTCGTCGTTCTTGGCCTCATCGAACGCTTGACCCATCACCGTTGCGGTGTCGGTCATGCGATCCATCTGGCCGATCATGCCGTTCATGGTGCTGTACATGGTCAGCATGGTGTTCCGCATGTTTTTCGTAATGGCGATCATGGGCGGAAGCTGCTCAACCATCTGCGGCATGAGCCGGTCCATATTGGTTATGTCTTTGAGCAACCCCTGCATGCTCTCGGCTAGTTTGTCGATCCCATCAATGGTGTCGAATAGCGAGCGCATGGACCAGCACATCGGAATATCGAAGCAGTGCTTATCCCAATAGAAATAGTTACGCAGCGGCCGGAATTGATCGTCGAAATTGGCGATATTGTCCCGCATCTGATTGGTGACACTGATCATATCGGGGGTGGTCACCGTCGCCATATTGTGCGTGACGCCGACCAGCTCTTTCATGATGCTGTACATGCGTTCCATGATCGCGATCATGGAACCCATATCGTCGGCCATCTTCAACATGTCCGACATGCTGTTCTTCAGATAGTTCATGTTCTCGGTCATCGATACCGATTGCATACTCACCTGGAAGGGCACCGAACTGTGGTCGATGGGGGCACCCATCGGGCGCGTCATGCTCTGCACCTTGTTGATGCCCTCCACCCGGAAGACGTTCTTGGCGATTCGGTCCAGCACCAACATGTTGGCCGGGGTCCGCAGATCCTTGTCCGCTTCGACGATCAAGATGTCCGGGTTCATTCTCGCCTTCGAGAAGTGCCGGTCGGATGCCTGGAAGCCCTGGATCGACGGCAGACTGCCCGGGATGTAGTAGCGGTCGTTGTAGTTGACCGTGTACGAGGGCAGGATCCCCAGTCCCAGCAGCGCGATGATCATCGTGACTGCCAGGATCGGCCCGGGCCAGCGCACGATGGCGGTACCGATCTTGCGCCAGGTCCGATTCTTGATGGTGCGCTTGGACTCCAACAGCCCGAACTTCGTCGCGATCAGCAGTACCGCCGGCCCGATGGTCAGCGATGCGGCCACCACGACGAGCATGCCGATCGCACATGGCACACCGAGCGACTCGAAGTACGGCAGTCGTGTGAATTTCAGGCAGAAGGTGGCACCGGCGATCGTCAGACCGGAACCCAGAATCACGTGCGAGACACTGTGATACGTCAGATAGAAGGACTCGAGTCTCTCCTTACCCTCCGCTCTCAGTTCTTGATATCGCCCGATCAGGAAGATCGCGTAGTCGGTACCGGCCGCGATGGCCAATGAGGTCAGCAGGTTGACCGCGAATGTCGATAGTCCGATGATCTCGGCGTTGCCGAGAATCGCGACGACGCCGCGGGCGGCGCCCAGTTCGACGAACACCATGAACAGGATGAGCAGCACCGTCGTAATGGATCGGTAGATGAACAACAGCATGATGGTGATGACGATGAAGGTGATGCCCGTCATCTTGAGCATGCTCTTGTCGCCGGCGTCGTTCATATCCATCGTCAGCGCGGCCTGACCGGTGACGAAGACCTTGAGGCCGTCTGGATATGTGCCGTTCTTCTTGCTCTCGTCTATGAGCTTCGCGACGAGATCCTGTACGGCCGTTACGGATTCCTTGCCTTCGGTCGTGCCCTGATCTCCTCGGAGATTCAGCTGAACGTAGGCGGCTTTCTCGTCGACACTCTGCGCACCACCGGCGGTGATGCGGTCACCCCAGAAGTCCTGGGCGTATTCCACGTGGTTGGTGTCGGCCCGTAGCCGCTTCACCATCTCGCGGTAGAAGGTGTGCGCCTTGTCATTCATGTCCGTCGAGAACTTGGTGTCGTTCTCCAACAGGACCATGACCATGCTGTCGTCTTTGAACTGCTGGAACAGCTCACCTTGGCGCTTGATGGCCTGATATGACGGAGCGTCCTTGGACGCCAACGACACCGAGTGCTCTTTGCCGACCTCTTCGAGCTGCGGCACGACCACGTTGACGATGACAGTCAAGACCAGCCAGGCCAGAATGATCGGCACCGAGAAGGTGTGGATGAACCGCGCTATGCGCGAAGGCTTTTGGGTTGCGCCGTGAGTAGGAGCGCTATGTGTGCTCATGCGGATTTCACCATGCAGAAGACTTGGGCGTTGTGGTTGGACACGGTCTGCTCGTCCTTGACCTCGCCGTTGGACAGGATGCGGCAGCCGATTTCGTCGCTATCGCCCATCGCGACGACATTGGCGAAGACGGATGTCATGGTCGTCGTGATGGTGAGCGTCCACGGCAGGGTGGTGAACTGGGCGCGCTGCGGCTGCGCCCTGTCATCGAGATAGTTGACCTCGCCCTTTGTCCCTGCGGGACCGAAGATTTCGTAGACGATGTCTTTCGGGATGATGTTCTTGGAGTCGTCCTTGATACCGGCCGCCGAATTGATGCTGGTCGAGCCGAACACTCCGTGAAGCCGGTAGACGCCGAAGCTAGCGGCCGCGAGTGCCACTATCACGACGAGCGGGATCCATACCCGCGCCAATAACTTGAAAATCGTCCGATCCCCTTCACCCGTGTGGCCCGGGGGCCAACAACTCGACTCTGCCTATCGCGTCGGGCTATGCGTATCCGCCATTCGCGCGCAAATAGTTACCAGCCAGTACGACACCGTGTTGTTTGTGCGGAGTCAGCGAGCACACGGGCTGTCCGGTCACATCGTCCGTTCATCCCACCTGGCTCCGCTCATGCCCGTTTTCTCAGTAATTCGTAAGGGATACTACATACGTTTGTCAGGGAACTGTACATGTGCCGTCGGTCACAACTCGCACATTTACGCCCCGAGACGCTCGCAATAGCCTAGTTAGCTACAAGCGGATGTCAACAACCGATGACACTGTTCTATTCCCGGCTTCTTTTCGTTGATGTTACGAAAGAGCCTGCTCGCACATCGAAGTTAGTGACTGACTTCGGGATCACACCAGCTAATGGACCTGGGCGGTGTTTGCCACTGCTATCTTTCGGCTCGCCGCCCAAGTCAACCGTGGACACCGCCGACACGCCACGCCCCCGCTGGCGTCGCGGCGGGTGAAAGTGATCAAATCCAAGCCGATCGAACGGGCGTGTCCTTCGCCACATTGAGAGACATTTGTCCATTAGCAACGCGCAGCCACGCGCTCCAAGCCGTCGGTCAGCGTGATTTCAGCAAACGATCTGGCGCATCATTCAACGCTCGAGATACGACGAATGCGATGACTCACGAGAAGATCCGGCCATTCGCAAAAGCGAATTGCCCAAGCGGCGGCACCAGCTCTGGTAACACCTGTCTACACGCGCGCGCCGGTAGACGGGTGTCGGCCGAACTGCCAGCGAACGGCCGAAGACTCAGACAGATGGCCTCGGGAACTCGGTCGTCACCGGGTCATCGCCGTGCCCGGTACCGACAGACGCCGGTTGAGGAGGTGTCTTCGGCGGTGGCAGTGGCCGGGTGCGCACATTCAGCGGCCACCAGAACCAGCGGCCGAGGATCGTCGCGATAGCCGGGGTCATGAAGGAGCGCACGATGAGCGTGTCGAACAACAGGCCCAGTGCAATGGTCGTCCCGACCTGCCCGATGATCCGCAGATCGCTGACCACCATGACGGCCATGGTGAAGGCGAAGACCAGACCGGCAGATGTCACCACGCTGCCGGTGCCACCCATTGAGCGGATGATGCCGGTCTTCAGGCCGCCGTGTAGCTCCTCCTTGAGTCGGGAGACCAAGAGCAGGTTGTAGTCCGAACCCACCGCGAGGAGCACGATGATGGCCATTTGCATGACAAGCCAATGCAATTCGATGCCAAAGATGTACTGCCAGATGATGACCGACAAACCGAACGAAGCACCGAGAGACAGCGCGACCGTACCCACGATGACCAGCGCTGCCACGAAGCTTCGCGTGATGAGCAACATGATCAGGAAGATCAGGCACAGCGCGGAGATGCCGGCGATCATCAGGTCGTAGCGCGCGCCATCGGACATGTCCTTGAACACGGCCGCGGTACCGCCCAGCTCGATCTTGGCGTCCTCGAGGGGTGTGCCCTTGACGGCCTCGATCGCGGCCTGCTTGATCGGCTCCACATGCGCGAGGCCTTCGGGCGTAGCGGGATCTCCTCGGTGCGAGATGATCATCCGGACCGCCTTGCCGTCCGGCGACAGGAACGACTTCAGACCGCGTTTGAAGTCGGCGTTGTCGAAGATTTCCGGTGGCAGGTAGAAGGAGTCGTCATTCTTGGCGGCGTCGAACGCCTTACCCATGGCGGTCGAGTTCTGACTCATCTCGTCCATTTGGTTATAGAAGCCAGACATGGTGCTGTGCTGCGTCAGCATCATCTTCTGCATGTCTTCCATGATGGGGACCATTGCCGACATGTCCGACACCATCTTGGGCATCAGCTGGTCCATCCGCTCCATGTTGACCACCATGCCGTCCATGGTTTCGGTCATTTCATCGATCTTGTCGAGGGTGTCGAAGATCGAACGCATGGCCCAGCACATGGGTATGTCGAAGCAGTGCTTCTCCCAGTACAAGTAGTTGCGAATGGGGCGGAACCAGTCATCGAAGTTCGAGATGCTGTCTCGCATCTCGTGGATGGTGCCCTGCAAGGTGTGCATGTCGCCGACGAGCGAGTGGGTGATGCCCGCCATCGTTGTCATATTGGCGAGCGTCCGCTTCATGATGACGACGTTCTCGCCCATCTTGTCGGCCTGGACCTTCATATCGGCCATGCGGTCCTTCATCAGCTTCATGTTCTGTAGCTGACCCACGCTCTGCATGCTGATGAGGAACGGGATGGAGGTGTGTTCGATCGGCGTGCCCTGTGGGCGCGTAATCGCTTGCACACGAGCGATTCCCGGAACGCGGAAGACAGCCTTGGCCACCTTGTCGATGACCAGGAAGTCCGCCGAGTTACGCATGTCGTGATCGGACTCGATCAGGAGCATTTCCGGGCTCATCCGAGCCTGCGAGAAATGCCGCCCCGCCGCTTCGAATCCAGCGTTGGCGGGGATGTCCTTGGGGATGTACTTCTTGTCGTCGTAACTGGTCCGGTATCCGGGCAGCGCCGCCAGGCCGATGATGGCAATCGCCAACGCGGCCGCGAGCACCGGCCCGGGCCAGCGCACGATCGTGGTTCCGATCTTGCGCCAGGTACGAATACGCATGGCGCGCTTGGGCTCGAACAGTCCGAAGCGGCTTCCGATGGTGATCAGCGCCGGCCCCATTGTCAGCGAGACCAAGACACCCGTGAGCAGACCCACCGAGCACGGCACGCCGAGGCTTTGGAAGTAAGGCATGCGCGTGAAGCTCAGGCAGTACATGGCGCCGGCGATCGTGAGGCCTGAGCCCAGAATGACGTGCGCCGTGCCATGGAACATCTCGTAGTAGGCAGCCTCTT
This sequence comes from Mycobacteroides sp. H003, assembly GCF_001440135.1. NCBI lineage: Bacteria > Bacillati > Actinomycetota > Actinomycetes > Mycobacteriales > Mycobacteriaceae > Mycobacteroides > Mycobacteroides sp. H003. Next base: position 45,233 of record NZ_LJYL01000024.1, on the reverse strand, counting down.
TGTCGGACCCCATGGCCCGGGCTTCCTGGTAACGGCCGATCAAGAAGATGGCGTAGTCGGTACCGGCCGCGATGGAGAGCATCACCAGCAGGTTCACCGCGAATGTCGACAACCCGATGATCTGATGGTCGCCCAGGAACGCGATCACACCTCGGGCCACGCTCAACTGAACGCCCACGAACAGGAACACCATGATCACGGTGAAGATCGATCGATAGAAGAACAGCAGCATCACCACGATGACCAGGAACGTGAGCGCGGTGATGAGCTTGAGGCTGCCGTCACCCGCGTGGTTCATATCGGTCTGCAGCGCGCCGGGGCCGGTGACGTACACCGTGAGCCCGTCGGGCAGCTTGGCGCCGTCCTTGGTCCAGTTCGCCTCGACCTTTTTGACGATTTCGCGGACCGCTTCGGTGGACTCGTTGGACAGCGTCTCGCCCATGTTTCCGGCGAGGTTCACCTGTACGTAGGTGGCCTTGCCGTCGGTGCTCTGGGCTCCCGCCTCGGTGAGTGGATCACCCCAGAAGTCCTGCACGTGCTGAACGTGTTTGGCGTCAGCGCGCAGCTGCGCCACCATTTCGTCGTAGAACTTGTGCGCTCCGGGGCCCAGGCGTTCTTGCCCCTCTAGCACGATCATCGCCACGCTGTCGGAGTCAGACTCCTTGAACATCTGGCCCATGTGCTTCATCGCCTGCATGGACGGCGCACTTTGTGGGCTCAGTGAGACGGTCTGTTCTTTACCGACCGTGTCGAGCGATTTCTGCGTCCCGAAGACGACGACCAACAGCACCCAGAAGATAAGGATGGGAATCGACAGGCGCCGAATCCATTTGGCCAGGAAGGTAGGCTCCCCGCCGCCGTGTGCCCCGCTCATGCAGACTTCACAAAGCAGTAGACGTAGGCGCTCACCTCGTTGGTATACCTTTCATCTTTTTTCTCGTCATTGGCCGTGATACGGCAGCCCAACCCGTCGGCATTACGCGTCTGCGCCAGGATGTTTCCCGTCATCGACGGTGCCGTCGTGATGATCTCGATCGACCACGGCAAGACCGCGCCATTGATCTGATGCGGCTCGCCCTCTTTGTCGATGTAGTTGATGTCGGCGACGGTTCCGGGCGGGCCGAAGATCTCGTAGACCACGTGCTTGGGCTTGGAGTTGTTTTTGTCGTCGGTCATGCTGCCCGCGTAAGTGGGCAACTGATAAGAACCGAAAATGCCGCGAATGCGCCACACCGCAAAACCCGCGATGGCCAGGACCAACACCATCACCAGCGGGATCCACGCCCGCTTCAATGCGCTGAGAATCGTAAAACCCCTTCACCCGTTGGCGTTACGCAAGCCGACGCCACTCGCCCGAACCTGGCTCAACTACTGATCGGATATCCGCACCCGACCGCCCCATCGGAAGGCGGCGCAGCTATCGCCACGTGATGGTCGCTTCGAGCCTGCGGTACCCGGGCGCATCCGCCCGGACGTTTCTCGAAGTAAACCATGCCTAAGTGCGGAACAGTTGGCTCCCTTCCAGCGCGTTCATCAGGATCTTTAACGCATATCACGTGCGTAACGCACGCTACCGGGTGGTTCGCTACGTCGCAAATCACACGCCGTGCGTTATCCTCGGCACGTGGCGCAACTGACATTCCAACGCGCCCGCACGGACGAAAAGAAGCGTCAGCGGGCCGCAGCGATCGTGGAAGCCGCACGATCCCTGGCCGTGGAATCCGGTGTCACCTCGGTAACGCTGACCGCCGTCGCCAACCGCGCCGGAGTGCACTATTCCGCAGTTCGGCGCTATTTCAGCTCCCACAAGGAAGTGCTGCTGCACCTGGCTGCCGAAGGCTGGACTCGCTGGTCGGACACGGTGTGTTCGGCGCTGGCCGAGCCCGGCACCGGCTCCCCTGCCCGCGTGGCCGAGGCCCTCGTGCACGGGCTCGCGGCGGATCCCCTGTTCTGCGACCTACTCGCGAACCAGCACCTGCATCTCGAACACGAGGTCGATGTGGAGCGCGTCGCGGAAGTCAAGCAGATCAGCAATGTGGCGGTGATGGCGATCGCCGAATCAATCGAGCGAGCGCTCCCCCAGGTCGGTCGCAAGAGTTCATTGGACATCCTGGTGGCGGCCTTCTCACTGGCCGCGATGCTGTGGCAGGTCGCCCATCCACCGGAGGGCCTCGACCACGACTACAAGAACGAGCCAGGCGTTCCGCCGGACTGGAATCTTGACTTCGAGCCGGCGCTGACGAGGCTGTTGACGGCGACCTGCGTCGGCATCGTCACGCAGGCGCGCTGACTCAGCTTGTCGCTGGCGTCCAGCCGGTCTCGTCGGCCCATGCCAGTGCCCGGGGATACGCCTGCGCGAACCAGGGTTCCTTGGCCTCCACGTAGGCGGCCGTGTCCTGCGGGCTCTCCTGCGCCGTCTGCTCGGCAAGACGCTTGACTTCCAGATACTCCCCACGTACCTGCGGGTCCGCGCGCAACCAGTCCCGGAAGATCAATGCGTAACGCTGACCCGGCCAGCCGTCGACCCGCAGGTGCACATGCGCGAGTCGGCCCGGATCCGCGGACGCGTGGAAACGCTTACCCCAGCGCGCGCCATCGCCCGCGTGCGGGTTATCGCCCGTGATCCGGTCCAGCCTCGGCAGCCCGATATCGGCCAGAGATCCCGCCAAAGCGTCTGCTACTTCCAGAGATTCAACCGTCACCTGGATGTCGATGACGTCCTTGGCCTCGAGTCCCGGTACCGCGGTGGAACCGATGTGGTCGATCCGCAGAGCCTTGGACCCGCACGCCACGGCGAGACGATTGATGATGCGTTGCGCCTGCGCGGGCCAGGTGGGATCGGCGGGAGCCAACACCGGGTCGGCGCGCACGTGCTGACGAGTCCGCAGATTGATCTCATAGGGCAGCAACCGGACGGCCCACAGATCACGGACTGTTTGAGCAAGCGCATCGGTATCACCTGAATTATCAAGCCACACATCGGCGATGGCGCGACGTTGCTCGTCGCTCGCCTGCGCGGCCACCCGGGAACGGGCGTCCTGTTCATCCATGCCGCGATGCGTGATGAGCCGCGTCACGCGCGTCTCGATCTCCGCATGCACCACCAGCACCAGGTGATAGAAGGGTGCCAATGAGTTCTCGGTGAGCAACGGAATGTCTTCCACCACAATGGCATCCTCACCGGCGGCGGCCATCAGTTCAGCTCGGCGGGATCCGACCAACGGGTGCACGATCCCGTTGAGCGTGGCACGGTGCGTGTCGTCCTGGAACGCGATTGCGGCCAATGCGGGTCGATCCAACGCCCCATCGGGCCGCAGGATCGATTCACCGAAGGCCTCCACGAGCGCTGTCAGACCCGGAGTTCCCGGTTCGACCACTTCGCGCGCGATGACATCGCTGTCCACGATGAACGCACCGCATTCCGCGAGCGTCCGGGACACCGTGGACTTCCCCGCGCCAATTCCTCCGGTCAGGCCGATCCTCAACATGCCCGCAGTCTGTCACTCCCGGCGCGTTCACTATGCGTTGGGGGCGTTGCCCTCTCGGATTGCCCAGATATCGCCGCCCTGAGCTCACCGTCAACAAAAGAAGGCCCCGGTCGTGATGACCGGGGCCCTCCTTCAGAACACGTGCTTAGGCGTTACCAGCCAGCTTCTCGCGCAGTGCGGCGAGCTGCTCGTCGTTGGCGAGCGAGCCACCCTGCGAAGCCGAATCATCGGACCGCGAGGAGCCGTTCGAGGACGCGGCAGCAGCCTCCGCCTCGGCGGCAGCGGCGGACTTCTCCATCTGAATGGTGTGCATCTTGTGACGACGCTCGGCCTCGGCGTACCGGGCCTCCCACTCTTCACGCTGCTTGTCGAAGCCTTCGAGCCACTCGTTCGTCTCGGAGTCGAAACCCTCCGGGAAGATGTAGTTGCCGGCCTCGTCGTAGCTGTCCGCCATGCCGTACTTCGAGGGGTCGAACTCCTCGGTGTAGTCCTCGTTGGCCTGCTTGAGGCTCAGCGAGATGCGGCGACGCTCCAGGTCGATGTCGATGACCTTGACCATCGCGTCGTCACCGACACCCACAACCTGATCCGGCACCTCGACGTGGCGCTCGGACAGCTCGGAGATGTGCACCAGCCCCTCGATGCCCTCTTCCACGCGGACGAACGCACCGAACGGCACCAGCTTGGTGACCTTGCCGGGCACGATCTGGCCGATGGCGTGGGTACGAGCGAAGTGACGCCACGGGTCTTCCTGGGTTGCCTTGAGCGACAACGAAACCCGCTCGCGGTCCATATCGACGTCGAGCACCTCGACGGTGACCTCGTCGCCCACCTGAACCACCTCGGACGGGTGGTCGATGTGCTTCCAGGACAGCTCGGACACGTGAACCAGGCCGTCAACCCCTCCGAGATCGACGAACGCGCCGAAGTTGACGATCGAGGACACGACACCCTTGCGGATGGCACCCTTGGTGAGCTGGTTGAGGAACTCGCTGCGCACCTCGGACTGGGTCTGCTCCAGCCAGGCACGACGGCTCAGCACCACGTTGTTGCGGTTGCGGTCGAGCTCGATGATCTTGGCCTCGATCTCCTTGCCGATGTACGGCTGCAGATCGCGGACACGACGCATCTCGACCAGCGACGCGGGCAGGAAGCCGCGCAGGCCGATGTCGAGGATCAGGCCGCCCTTGACGACCTCGATGACGGTGCCCTTGACGGCCTCGTCCTTCTCCTTAAGCTCTTCGATCGTGCCCCAGGCCCGCTCGTACTGAGCGCGCTTCTTGGACAGGATCAGACGGCCTTCCTTGTCCTCCTTGGTGAGGACCAGGGCCTCGACCTCGTCGCCCACGGAAACGACCTCGTTGGGGTCGACATCGTGCTTAATCGACAGTTCGCGGGACGGGATGACACCTTCGGTCTTGTAACCGATGTCAAGAAGAACTTCGTCGCGGTCAACCTTGACGATGGTCCCCTCGACGATGTCGCCATCGTTGAAGTACTTGATCGTCTTGTCGATAGCGGCGAGAAAATCCTCGGCCGAGCCGATGTCGTTGACGGCTACTTGCGGCGAGGTCACGGTGGGACTTGGCATGTGTTGGGTTGCTCCGGACAGGTTGTGTAGTAGGGACAGTTCTGCCACAGCTAGCTTCAGCTGCGGGCGTGCTTCGACCTCCGCACGTGCGGCAGAGATGGACTTCACCTTACTCGACTGCCCTCCACCAGGACAAACCCGGTCTCCTTGGCGACCGGAGCCCCCGGGCGGATACCGCACCCGCGAGTAAGCGCGCAGCTACTCTTCGGTGGTGTCCTACGCGCCCGCTCCCGCACCTATGCCACCCATCCCGGGATTTCCCCAGCGGATCAAAAAAGTCGGCGCGCCGATCGGGGTCATCATCGCCCTGGCGCTGGTGACGGGATTGATTCTGGCCGGCCTGCTTCTCTCCAACCCGGTCGGCGCGATGATCGGATTGGTCCTGTCGAGCATCGCGATCGGGGTCGTCGTCCTCTGCTACCTCTGGCTGGACCGATGGGAACCGGAACCCTCGAGGCTCCTTGTACTGGCCTTCACCTGGGGCGCGTCCCTATCCGTCGTCGTCTCGATCATCCTCGAACTGGCCTTTGGGTCCGTTTTCGATCCCGAGGGCGGCACGACCTTCGCGGCGATAGCGATCCGTGCGCCCTTCATCGAAGAAGCTGCCAAGGGCGCCTTTCTGCTTCTGATGTTGACCGGCCGGCGCCGCCACGAACTCAACTCGCTCACCGATTGCCTCGTCTACGCGGGCATCACCGCCGCCGGATTCGCATGGCTCGAAGACATCGCCTACATCGGTAGTGGCAACACTGTTGGCGAGTCAGTAATTACCGCGATCCTGCGGCTGGGACTGGGCCCCTTCGCCCACTCCTTGTTCACCACCATGACGGGTATCGGCATCTACTACTCGCTGCGGCAACGCAGTGCCCTCGCCAAATTCCTGTGCATAGGTGCGGGGTACCTCGCGGCGGTCCTCATGCACGGCCTGTGGAATGGCTCGTCATTTCTCGGATTCCAGGGCTACCTCACGGTGTACGTGCTGTGGATGGTCCCCATTTTTGTGCTGATGATCGTGGTGGGAGTGCGCAGCCGGCGCAAGGAACAGCATGTCGTCGCCGAGAAACTGCCGGGGATGGTGGCCGCCGGGCTGGTCACCCCCAACGAGGCCACCTGGCTGGGTTCGATCAAGGATCGCAAGCACGCCATCGCCGAAGCCAGACGAATCGGCGGTGCCCCCAGTGGCGCCGCGGTGAAGAACTTCGCGGCACAGGTCGTCGAGCTGGCGTTCGTACGCGACCGCATAGAACGAGGCTCTCGCGACCCGCGCGATATCGCCCTGCAGACCGAAGAGGCGTACGCGGTCATGGCCGCCCGGGCCGCCGCTCCGGTCTTGCAAGCACTCTCGGGGTATCGCGCACCTGCCACGGGGTAGCGTGAGGATGGGTGTTGTCTAGTCAAAGGCGATCAGGAGCATCATGGCCGAGATCTCGGAGCACGACCTGCTTGACGTTCTCATTGTGGGAGCCGGAATATCCGGCATCAATGCCGCTGTCCGATTGAGCGCGGCGGGCCGCAGCTTTCATATCGTCGAGCGCCGGGAACGCATCGGCGGGACCTGGGACCTGTTCCGGTACCCCGGAATCCGATCCGACAGCGATATCTACACACTGAGCTTCGGGTACCACCCCTGGCACGAACGCAATACCATCGCCGACGGCGCCGATATCCGTGACTACCTGGAGAACGCCGCCCGCGATTACGGCATCGACGGCCAGATCACGTTCTCCGCCAAGGTTACTGGGGCCGACTTCCGTACCGATACCGACACCTGGGCGGTGCGGGTGGACACGCCGGAAGGACCGACGACCTACCGGTCCCGATTCCTCTACCTGTGCACCGGTTACTACAACTACGACGACGGCTACACCCCCCAGTTCCCGGGTATCGCCGATTTCGCAGGAAAGCTGATCCACCCCCAGCACTGGCCTGAAGACCTGGATTGCTCGGGCAAGGAGGTAACGGTTATCGGCAGCGGCGCCACGGCGGTCACGCTGGTGCCGTCATTGGCACGTGCCGGAGCAAAGGTGAGTATGTTGCAACGCTCCCCGAGCTACGTCTACCCCATCGACCGGGCAGATCGCGTCGTCGGCCTGGTTCGGAAAGTACTTCCGCCCAATCTTGTTCAGCATTTCGCCCGGATCTGGCTGGGCGGGTTCAGCTGGATCATGTACCACGTCTGCCGTAGGGCTCCGGGATTCGCCAAATGGTTCATCAGGCGCCGGATCTCCAAGCGGCTACCCGCCGACTATCCGGTCGACGTTCACTTCAAGCCGCGGTACAACCCGTGGGATCAGCGCGTATGCGCCGACACCGATGGAGATCTCTTCGAGGCCATCAGCGCTGGTGGTGTTCGCATGGTCACTGACACCATCGAGTCCTTCACGCCGTCGGGCATCCGGCTGGGATCAGGTGAGGAATTGCGTGCCGACGTCATCATCACGGCAACCGGCCTCAACCTTCAGATTTTCGGGGGCATCGCATTGAGCGTGGACGGCTCCCCCATCGATTCTCCAAATCGCTTCATCTACAAGGGATACCTGATCGAAGGGGTACCGAACGCCGCATGGAGCGTCGGTTACACCAATGCGTCATGGACGCTGCGCGCCGATTTGAGTGCGCGGGCGGTGGTACGACTTCTCGACTACATGGACCGCCGCGGTTACACCCACGCCTATCCGGACCGGCACGGCGAGGAGCTCGAAGCCCGACCGTTCTTCAACCTGTCATCGGGCTATGTAAGCCGCGGCGGTGACCACATGCCACGTTCCGGAGTGAAGGGCCCCTGGGCCATCCGGCACAACTATGTGCTGGATCTTCTTGCGTTCCATCGTGATCGAATGGACGAGAACATGCGCTTCGGTACCGCGAAGTCAAAGGCCGTGTCCTCGGCCGCCTAGCGACTGGGGCCGATCTCCGAATCATCAAGCCCCGCCAGGTGCGAGAGCACTCGAAAAAACACAACGCGATCTGCCGGGGAGACACCGGCCAGGATTCGCCTCTCGTTCTCCCGAATCGCTTTCTGCACTGCGGTAACGGTTTTACGGCCACCTGCCGTCAATGACAGCAGATTACTGCGCCGATCACTGGGATCGGGCTGCCGGTTGATCAGCTTCCGATCCTGCAGATCGTCAAGCACGGCGATGATCCGGGTGCGGTCCGCCCCTATGGAACTGGCCAGACTGGCCTGACTACTCGCTTCGTTGTCCTTGAGCGCGGTCAGCACGGCGTACGCCCACATCGACAGACCATGGGCTTCCAGCAGCGGCAGCTCCGCCCGTATCAATGATCGCCCGAGCGGAACCATCAGCGCCGCAAGGTCAGGCCGGGCATCTGGATTCTGTTGCGCCACGAACATCAGGATAGACGACGTCACAAGATCGTATACTTTGTAAAATCATAAGCATGCGTATATCAGCTACGGCATTGCACGAGTGACCCCCGCCGCAACCGGTTCGGGCGTAGCGTCCCGGGTATGACGCAAGTTCTGCAGACTCAGGTGTGCGTTGCCGGCGGCGGCCCCGCCGGACTGGTGCATGCACTCCTGCTGGCGAGGGCGGGGATCAACGTCGTCGTCCTGGAAAAGCACGCCGACTTTCTGCGTGATTTCCGCGGGGATACCGTGCACCCCACCACCATGCGCATCATCGATGATCTCGGGTTCATCGATGATTTTCTGCGGCTGCCACACCAGAAGGTCGATCACATCGCCTTCGATGGCGACGGCAGACTGCGCACCTTCGGTGACTTCCGCGCGCTCAAGTGGTTGGGATACAAACAGCCCTACATCGCATTCATGCCCCAGTGGGACTTCCTGGACTTCCTGGCCGAAAAAGCCGAGCACTACCCGGAATTCACCCTTATCCGTAACGCGGAAGTCACCGGCTTGATCATCGAGCGTGACCGCGTGGCCGGGGTACGTACACCGGAGCTGGAGGTGCACGCAGAACTGGTCATTGCCGCCGACGGACGCACCTCAGCGGTACGCGCCGCGTCGGGACTGGACACTGCCAACGAGAGTTCGCCGATGGATGTGCTGTGGTTCCGGCTGAACCGGCGACCGGGCGATCCCGATGAGACCTTCGCGGTACTACGTCGAGGCCTGTTGTTGGCCATGATCCATCGCGGTGACTACTGGCAGGTCGCCCATCTCATGCCCAAGGGGGCGGGACCGCAGAACGGCTCTCTCGACGCATTCAAGGAGCGCTTGATCACCGCACGCCCGCAGCTGCGTGAGCACGTGAACGATCTTCATTCCTGGGAGGACACCAGCCATCTGGATGTCCGGGTTGATCGACTCAAGACCTGGTGGCGTCCGGGTCTGCTGTGCATAGGCGATGCCGCGCATGCCATGTCGCCTGCCGGCGGTGTCGGCATCAATCTGGCGGTCGCCGACGCCGTGGCTGCCGCGAACATCTTTGCGGGGCCGCTACGCCGGGGGCGCGTCACCGATGAGGAACTCGCCACGGTGCAACGCCGACGTGAGCTTCCGACCAAAGCGGTGCAAGCGTTCCAGGTGTTCGTCCAGGACAACGTGATCGAACCGGTTCTCACCGGCGATCTGTCCCCGATCAAACTGCCGTTCTTCGTCGGACGGGGCCCGCTCAAGTTCATACCCCCGATCGCGGTGGGCAGGGGTTTGCGTCCGGAACGGGTGCACACCCCAGACGTGCACTAGGGGCGCGGCTCAATGCTCGTGCAGGTTCTCCGCCAGCGTGGCCCGTTCGACACTCAGCAGACTCTCGGCGCGATGTTCTTCCTCGTACGCCTTGCCGCCACCGTTGAGCCCGAATAGCCGCTTGCTCCACAGCAGCCACACCACGGCCACGATGTTGACCAATAGCGCCAAAACCCGGAGAACAGTTTGCTTTTCAATCAGCTCGTAGATCTCCAGCGGCAAGAAGATGCTTGTCGCGATGACGGCGAAATATTCGCCCCAGCGCTTCATCAGCCACAGACCGAATGCCTCGATGAACTCGATCGCGGCGTAGGCCCCCAAACCCACCGCCACCCACATCAACGTCGACGACGACAGCGCGAATGCCTCGCCGATATGACGAATGATCTTGGAATTGTCCGGGTTCCAGCCGATCTGGTTGGCCAGCGGCCGGATCAGCGGAAGGTCTCGCTCGAAAACCTGTTGAAGATGTTCGCGCGATCCGCGGACCTTCACCACACCCACCGCCAGCAAGACGAACACCAGCCCGCGGAACACACGCTCGACCGCGAGTATCCGCATCAAGGTCCGGTCGCGCAGCAGCCGTCCGCGCGGAATCTCCGGTGCGGTATCGGCCGGTCCGCGGTAGCGCGGCGCGCCCACCACAAAGGTCTCGCAGCGCAGACACCGCCACGCCTCCCCGACCGGTGTCTCGACCCGCAGCCGGTCCCGCAGCGGCTGCTCGTCCGGAGCGAATGTCGCGTGTCCTCGCAGACCGCACGAGCGCAGAGCAAAGTTGATCACGGAAGAAACGGTAGCCCGACACCATCTGCCACGCCGCACGATATACAGGTTCCGGCGCTACCCTGTCGTCGTGTTCGACCGTCGCCGGTTTCTCACACTGTTGGCCGGAGCGGCCGCAGTGGGTGCCGCTGTTCTCGAGTCCGTCTCCGCGGCTGCCGACCCCGGCACCTCAGCGGGAGCCGGCAGCGGAGGACTGACGCGGGTGCCGTTGCCCGGGGGCGGTGCCTTGACCGCACTGCCATCGCGCACCGACGGTCAGCGATTGCTCGCCTTGACCCTTGACGACGGCACCGATGCGAATGTGATCGCCGCCTATACCCAACTGGCGCGTGACACCGGAATCCGCTTGACCTACTTCGTCAATGGGGTGAACGCGGGATGGACGCAGAATGCCCAGCTGCTGCGTCCACTCGTCGACAGCGGGCAGATTCAGCTGGGCAATCACACCTGGTCTCACCCGGACCTCACGACACTGACCGCCGCGCAGATCGATGACCAGTTGACGCGCAACACCAAGTTCCTGACCAACACCTACGGGGTCAACCCGGCGCCGTTCTTCCGGCCTCCATACGGAAAGCACAACACCGCAACCGATTCGGTCACTCAGGGGCTCGGCTACGGGCCGCCGGTGCTGTGGTACGGCTCCTTGTCGGACTCTGGCGTCGTCACGCCGCAGTACATCGTGGACATGGCCCGCAAGTACTTCAACCCGCAGGCCATCGTCATCGGTCACCTCAACCACCCCCCGGTGACCACCGTTTACCACCAGTTGCTCGACGTCATCGGGGAACGGCAGCTGCGCACCGTGACACTCAACGACGTCTATCAGCACTAGAGCAAGGGGGCGCCCGGCTCCAGCAGCCGCTTGGGATGCATACCGTCGACCTGACCGATAAACGGCGGATGAATGCTGTATCCCAGCATCCGGCGAATGTCCTCCGATACGGCGCGAACGGTGTCGCGTGTCATCGACAAGGTGAACGCCTCCTGCGGGCGCAGCCACGGCTCGCAGTATTGAGCGGTCAGGGCCAGCCGTGCGGCGCCGGTTCGGTTCGCACCACCGCCATGCCAGAGCGTGCCGGGAAAGAACACGCAGGAACCCGCCTTCATCACCACGGGTTCACGCTCGGCTTCTTGTGGTCGGCGATCACCCCAAAGATGGCTGCCCGCAACAATATCGGTGGCGCCGTTGTCGGCGGTGAAATCATCGATCGCCCAGATCGTCGCGGCGCCCAAACCGGCGCGGGGACGCGGAATGGGATAGAAGCCGTCGTCGGTGTGCAGCATCTGAGCCTGCTCGCCGGGCAAGATGTTGATGACCTGCAACATCGAGAGCAGATAGTTCGGCAGGAAAAGCCGATCCAGCAGGGCCAAGACGCGCGGGTGATCCGCAATCCGGTCACACGCACGTGTCTTGTTCAGGACGCTGTACACCCGCTGAGTGGTATGTCCTTCAAAACCGTTCCGGCCATGCAGATTCAGCAGGGGCGCAACGGCATCCCGAATCTGGTCCAACTCGTCAGCGGTCAGCAGATCCGGCAAGATCACGTAGCCGTCGCGGCGCATCGCCGCCAAGTCCGCCTCCGCGACAGCAGGATCGATGCCCTGGCCGCTACTGGCGGTCCGCCGATGAGTCCCGGCCAGGTCGCCGTTCAAATCCACCAACGACGACACGTCCGCGCCCATCGCCACTCCTAAACATAAGATAATTATGTTTTGTACGATGACATAGTGGCACGCCCCTCAATCGGACGTCAACAGCTCATCGACGCCGCCCGTGACGAACTTGTCCGCGGCTACGGAGTGATGGATCTGAGCGGATTGACCCGACGAGCCGGGCTCACCACCGGCGCTCTCTACCATCACTTCGGATCAAAAAGCGGCCTGCTCGCCGTCATTTACGACGAGTTCTACGAGGGCCTCGTCCACGCGATTGCCGACGCGCATCTGGCCATGGACACCGACTGGCATGTTCATGAACTGGAGCGCACCCGTCGCTTCGTCGACTATCACGTCGCAGATCCACTGGCGCCGATCCTGCTCAACCGCGCCGCACTGGATCCCCAGCTGGCCGAGCTGGAAGCGACCTACCTGCAACGCATTAGCCACAACGCCGCCAAGAACATCCGTCGCGGTCAGAAACTGGGTCAGTTGCCCGCAGACATCGAACCCGACAGCGCGGGAGCCTTCATCATCGGCGGAATTCGGTACGGGATCGCGCAACAACTCCGCCTGACCCCACTCCCCGCACCCGGGCAGATCACCGACCGACTGTGGCGCCTCATCTCCGCAGCCCTGGGAGCCGACTGAACCGCCGCGTCGGGAAACTTCGGCCAGATCGATGACACATGGGCGATACTCCCTGCATGCGTTCGATACCTGTGGGCCGCACGGCCGCTCTCACCCTCGCCGTTCTCGGCGCGGGACTCGTCTCCTGCCCGACGGCAATGGCGGCGCCCTCCGGCGAGGTTGCCCTCTGCTTCGACGGCGACGTCCGTGTCAGCGCCTGGCAGGCGAGCCAAGCCGATGCACGTCGCGACCTGATCCCCGGCACGCTCAACATGAACGCCACGGACGGCCTGGCCGGACCCAAGCAGGCGTACTTCCAGTGGCGCAACCTGACCACTGGCGCTGTCGGCGAAGCGCACGGCGACGGGTCGGGCACCGCAGGAGCATCGATCTACAACGTCGTCACCGGCCCCGGCCAGGTAGAGATCACCACCGATTACGGTGGCCGTTCCGGCTTCTTCTGGAATGACGAAAACATCGCCCACTGCACCGGGACCGTCACCGTCGTCTAGAAACTCCGATTGGCGCTCAAACAACCTGGCGCGCAAGCCGCGCGAACGCCGAGGTGTCATGGCTGCAGAACACGGTGACGTCCCCGGCCTGCTCGGCGACCAACTCGGTGAGGCGCCGCATGTTCTGCCATTGAGCACGCGGGCGACTCGGGTGCGCGGTGATCATGTGCATGGCCCTGCTCGCGGTGGTCAACGGGCCGCTGCCGATCGCATGCGGCTCGGTATATGCATCACCGGCATGCAGTAGCCATCCGTTTCCCGTGTCGACGGCGACGCCAACGTGGCCCCTTGTATGTCCGTACAGAGGCACAACCAGAATCTCCGGCGGCAGCCCGTTGAGGTCCCGAACGGCGTCAAAACCGAACCACGGCTCGCCACCGTCAAGCTCGTTGATCTGCCAGTTGACTCCATGCCCACACAATTGGGCAGTGCGGTAACGGATTCGATCGACGAAGGTTGGCTGCCTACTGGCCCGAAGCTCGGGCCCGTGCACGTGCACGGTCGCCGACGGGAAATCCGCAAGGCCGCCGGTGTGGTCGTAATCCAAATGGGTCAGCAGTACATGCCGTACGTCAGCCGGGTCGTAACCTAACGCGGCGATCTGTCGCACCGCCGTCTCGCTCTCCCGCAGCACAGGTCCGATGGCGTGCCGCGTCCACCCGAGTAGTCGCGGATTTCGGATGCATTCGAGACCGAACCCCGTATCGACGAGCACCAGCCCGGAGTTCGGCGTCTCCACCAGCAAGCAGTGGTCTACAAAACCGAATGCCATTGTGCCGCAATTGAGATGGTGGACCTTCATACCTCACCTCATCGTTGCCGAAGCCCGTCTTCCTGCACAGTATCTTCCCGGTATCTTCCCGGTCTCGTCTTTCGGGTCGACTGCGCGGAATACCGGCCCCATGCGCCTGGTTCGTGCAGATATGAATGCCGCCCCGCAGTTCGATCCGCATGCGCTCATAGCCGACAGCCGCATCGGCGTCCTGGCGACCATCAGATCCACTGGACTCCCGCAGCTCTCCCCCGTCACTCCGTTCTATGACCGCGACAAGGGCGTCATCTACGTCTCGATGACGGACGGCCGTGCCAAGACCGTGAACCTTCGCCGTGATCCCCGCGCCGCACTGGAGGTCACCAGCTCGGACGGACGGGCCTGGGCAACGGCTGAGGGTGGCGTGACCCTGACCGGGCCCGGTACCGACCCTCACGGGCCCGAAGTCGAAGCGCTCGTCGACTACTACCGCGGAGCGGCCGGCGAACATCCTGATTGGGAGGAGTACCGCTCTGTCATGGTGTCCGACCGACGCGTCCTGATGGCGTTGAAGGTCGAGCGCGTCTACGGCGAGAAACTGCGCTGAGCCTCAGACCTTTCCTGTTGCGTCATAAATCCAGCTCATGTCCGCACTCGCGAGGTCTTCCAACCATGATGGCGGCGCCACGCTCGTCAGTGCCCCCATGTCCCAGTAGTCCTTCCAGAGCGTGATTTTCCCGTCAATCACCTTGAGCACAGACGCGAACCGCAGCAGCGCGGTTTCCCCGGTGGTCCAGATCCATGTCTCGGAGTGCTCATACATCACGTCTGCACCATTGGCGACGATTAGCCCGTCATGGTGCACATAGTCCTTCAGCGGCTCCAGGCCGATCTTCAGACGCTTGACGATGTTCTCTGGCCCGCATGCCGCAGCGGTGGGTCCGACCGGCATGTCCAAGTAAATGCAATCATCGTCAAGAAACGTGGTGACCGCGTCCCAGTTTCTCTCCGAAAGAGCTACCCACAGACCGATAACCACCGACGCTGATGACATCCCGATAGCTTTCCTTCCCCCGAAGTACAACGAGTCGAAATCCTACGAGCCGCGCACTCCCGCCGGGTCCGATCGGGGCGATTAGGCTCCCCCCATGCCTGTCACAAAGTCGATCCTCTTATTCGCCGCAGCCGCGGTCCTCGAGATCGGCGGTGCCTGGCTCGTATGGCAGGGCGTGCGCGAGCATCGCGGCTGGACATGGGCGGGATTCGGAGTGATCGCACTGGGCGCCTACGGATTCGTGGCGACCCTGCAACCGGATGCCCACTTCGGCCGCATCTTGGCGGCTTACGGCGGAGTGTTCGTCGCCGGGTCACTCTTGTGGGGCATGGTGATGGACGGGTTCCAACCCGATCGCTGGGATGTGGCAGGCGCGCTGCTCTGCGTGGCCGGCGTCGGGGTCATCATGTACATGCCGCGGAACGCATGAGCCGCGCCCCGTCCGGCCCCCTTCGACGGGAACTGGGCACATTCGACGCCGTCATGATCGGGTTGGGCTCCATGCTCGGCGCCGGAATCTTCGCCGCCTTGGGGCCCGCCGCCCAATCGGCCGGTTCAGCGCTGCTGCTGGGCCTGGGACTGGCCGCGGTGATCGCCTACTGCAATGCGACATCCTCGGCCCGGCTGGCTGCGGTGTATCCCGCCTCAGGCGGCACCTACGTGTACGGCCGCAAGCGTCTCGGCGACTTCTGGGGATATCTGGCCGGTTGGGGCTTCGTGGTCGGGAAAACCGCGTCATGCGCCGCCATGGCCCTGACCGTGGGCTTCTACGCGTGGCCTACCCACGCACACGCCGTCGCCGTAGCGGCGGTGGTGGCCCTGACCGCGATCAACTATGCGGGAGTTCAAAAGTCGGCATGGGTGACACGCGTAATCGTGGCGATCGTGCTGTCGGTGTTGGCGGCGATTGTGGTTACGGCGTTCGGATCCGACGGCATCGATGTCGCGACCCTCGACATCACCGATGTGTCGATCACCGGAGTGCTGCAGGCCGCGGGCCTGTTGTTTTTCGCGTTCGCCGGATATGCCCGCATCGCGACTCTGGGTGAGGAGGTACGCGATCCGGCACGCACCATCCCCCGCGCGATCCCCATCGCGTTGGCGATCACTCTGGTGGTGTATGCCGTTGTCGCCGTGGCGACCTTGACGACGCTGGGTCCGGAGCGAATGGCGGAATCCGCAGCTCCCCTGCTCGACACCGTCACCGCGGCGGGTGTGCGGTGGATGGAACCGGTGGTGCGGATCGGCGCCATCGTGGCGGCGACGGGCTCGTTGCTGGCACTCATCCTCGGAGTCTCACGCACCACCTTCGCGATGGCGCGTGATCGCCATCTACCTCACGTCCTGGCGGCGGTGCACCCCAAGTACGGAGTACCGTACCGCGCTGAACTTCTTGTCGGTCTTGTGGTCTCGATCCTGGCAGCCACCGCCGACCTGCGCGGCGCGATCGGGTTCTCGTCCTTCGCGGTGCTGGTGTACTACGCGGTAGCCAATGCCTCGGCGTGGACACTCGCCCCCGCCGAGGGGCGACCGCCGCGAATAGTTCCGGCGCTTGGTCTCGCCGGCTGCCTGGTGATTGCCCTCGCACTGCCACGGCCTTCGGTCGTCGCCGGCGCAGCCGTGCTGGCAGTCGGCATTTTCATCTACGCCGTCCGCCGCCTCAGTGTCCCGGGTACGCGTGAATAAGAGCGCTGTCCAGCTTTGACACCGCATGAGTCAGTTCGTGTTCGGCAACATGAGCGATCCGGTGCGCTTCAGCCAGGCTGATGTCCGGGTCGACATCGAGTTCGGCATCCGCGTGGAGGCGATGCCCGATCCATCGCAGCCGCACGCTGCGCACTGTGCGCACCCCCGGCTGAGCCACCAACGCCGTTTCCGCGGCATCGACCAATGCGGGATCCACCCCGTCCATCAACCGCCGGAATACATCTCGAACCGCGGTGCGCAGCACCACGAGAATCGCCACGGTGATCACCAATCCAATGATCGGGTCCGCCAAGGGATATCCCAATGCGACACCTCCGGCACCCAGTACCACAGCCAGTGAGGTGAACCCGTCGGTGCGCGCATGCAGGCCATCGGCGACCAGTGCCGCAGAACCGATCCGGCGGCCTACCCTGATCCGGTAGAGGGCGACGAGTTCATTTCCGATGAACCCGACCACTCCGGCGACCGCCACCCAACCCAGTTGACCGATCTGCACCGGGTTGATCAGACGCATCACAGCCTCATAGCCCGCCACCACGGCCGACAGCGCGATCATCGATACGACGAACAGGCCGGCCAGATCCTCGGCGCGTCCAAATCCGTAGGTGTATCGCCTTGTCGCGACCCGTGTTCCGAGTGCGAAGGCTATCCACAGCGGCACCGCCGTGAGCGCATCGGAGAAGTTGTGAATGGTGTCGGCGGCGAGCGCCACAGAACCGGACACCACCACGATCGCCACTTGAAACGCAGCCGTCACCAGCAGCGCGGCCAGGCTGATCTTCACGGCCCGAGTTCCGGCCGCACTGGAGCTGAGGGCATCGTCGATGCTGTCGGCGGCATCGTGACTATGCGGCGACACGATCTCGGCGAGCAGGCCCCTCAACCCTCCGGGATGCTGATGACCATGATCATGGTGATCGTGATGAGCGGGCTGGTTTCGGGTGTGACTCATTTCTTACCAACCTTTTTCACGGATCCGGCGGTATGCAGCACGGCCTCCGCGCGGTGATGCGGCGGGATTCCCGGACCCGCATGCTCGGCGTTGTGGACGGCATCGGTCACCAACTGCTCGACGTGTTCGTTTTCCAGGCTGTAGTAAACGGTGGTGCCATCGCGACGAGTCCGGACCAACCGGGCCATACGTAACTTCGCCAAGTGCTGCGACACCGAGGGCGCCGGTTTGCCAACGTGGTCGGCCAGCTCATTGACCGACAACTCGCCGCCAGTCAGTGCCCACAACACCCGAACCCGGGTGGCATCGGCAAGCATTCGAAATACTTCGACTACCAGCCCAACCTGCTCATCGCCCAATGGCGAACTGTCAGCATTCACCATTACGCCCCTCTACTGCATATCTGCATTGATACGCAGATAGTAGACCACGGAGACCGTCAGTGCTCGCAGCACCCACATCCGTCGGCGGCGGCATTCCCCGGCACCGACGTGGTCATTGGTGCGCAGCAGGATTCGCCCCTCCAGGCGTTCATGCCCTCACGCACCGCGATGGCAGCGATCACGAGCGCCGCGACCGGGTCCGCCCATGACCACCCGAAGAGGGAGTTGACGAGCAGTCCTACCAGCAAGACCGCCGACAGATATGTGCACAGCAGCGTCTGCTTGGAATCGGCCACCGCCGACGCAGATCCCAGCTCACGACCTGCCCGGCGTTGCGCCCAAGACAGCACCGGCATGACCGCGAGGCTCACCGCCGCCAGCGCGATACCGATCGTCGAATGCCGCGCCTCGCCGATCCCCGCCAGCGACCGGATCGACTCCACCGTCACATACGCGGCCAGCGCAAAGAACGAGAACGCGATGGCACGCAGCGCGGCCTTCTCCCTAGTCTGCGGATCCTCGGCACTGAATTGCCACGCCACCGCGGCGGCCGAAGACACCTCGATAACCGAATCCAAGCCGAAGCCGATCAGCGCGGTCGAGGACACCCGCGCACCTTCCGAAAGGGCGACGACGGCCTCGATGACGTTGTAGGTGATCGTGGCGGCGACGAAAAGACGCACCCTGCGATTGAGCACGTCTCGGCGCTGGGACGTGAGCACCATCAGCAGCAACCCTCATTAGCCGGGCAGCAGGACGGATCGACCGTCAGCACCAAGTCCACCAAGTCATCCAGGGCGTGGGCGATCCGCGTATCGGCCAGCTCGTAACGGGTGCGCCGACCCTCGGGAACGGCGATGACAAGTCCGCAACCGCGAAGACACGCAAGGTGATTCGAGGTGATCTGACGCGATACCCCGACCTCCTCGGCGAGCTCCGAAGGGTAACCGGGCCGCGATCGCAGGCTCAGCAGGATCGCCGAGCGCGTCGGGTCCGACAGTGCCGATCCAAATCTCGTCAGGGCATCACGATGGACCAGGGTCTCCATGACATGGATAGTACATCTTCTGCTGTATTCAGATCTAGATGTACTAACTGACGGCCGGTACGTGCCCCGCCGAAGCCGAACGTGCTTTCTGCCCGGCACGCAGAAAGACTCCCGTTCGCTCCTTTCCGAGAATTTCGGTGGGCTTGCCGTCGACCACGACGCCGTGTCCGCCGACCAGCACCGAGCAGACTGTCTCATCATTGCGATTGACCATCCGCGACAATCCCCCGTAAGCAGCAACGGACTGCTCGGCATACTCCGTCAGGGATCCATCGAGCCTCGCGGGGTCAACCACCAAAAGGTCTGCCCGGTCGCCGATTCGGAGATGACCGGCATCGATCTGGTACCAATCGGCAAGCTCACCAGTCAGTCGGTGCACGGCCTGCTCGATGGTCATGAACGGCTGTCCGGCTAGTTGCGCCTCGTGCACATGCCTCAATAGCCGCAGCCCGAAGTTGTAGAAGGCCATGTTCCGCAGGTGAGCACCGGCATCGGAGAAGCCGAGCTGGATGCCGGGATCTTGCGCGAGCTGCCTAAGCACCTCGGGGCGATGATTGGAAATAGTGGTGCGCCAGCGGATGGCGGCCCCGTGTTCTAGCACCAGATCAAGGAACGCGTCGACAGGGTGCAGGCCCCCGCGGTCCAGACCGACCTGGCCGAAAGACTTGCCGACGACCGAGGCATCAGGGCAGGCAACGATCTCGGCATCGAAAAAGTCTCTGTGCCAGACTCTTACACCAAACTTGCTCTCGTACTCCTTGCGGAACCGGCGACGGTACTTCTCGTCGCGCAGCAGATCATTGCGCTCCACTTCGTTGCGCAAGTGCAGGGCCGCGGCCCCCGCACCGAATTCTTCGAAGATCACCAGGTCGATACCGTCCGCATAGACCTCAAATGGCACGGGCAGATGCTGCCAGCGGAAATTGCCACCCAGTTTGTTGATGATGCGAGCGAGCGGCCCCATCGCCCTGATCGCATACGGGTTGGCCTTGATATCGGCCGCCGATAGCAGCGACGTCGATAGCCGCTTGCGCAGGATGCCCAGAGACTGGACTGCCTGCGACAACACGTTCAACGGATTCTCGATGTCCGGACCGGATTGCAGCGCCCGATTCCTTTGGCGAAGCTGGGATTTGAGCTTTCGCAGCTCACGCGGCTTGGCATAGGTAGACGGCAGCGTCCGAGAACGGCACACATCGCCGTCCAGCTTGTCGAAGAGCAGCTGCTGAGAGGACATTCCGACAAAACCAGCATCGAGGGCCTCGGTCAACCACCTGTCCATCTGCGACTGCTCATCGGGCGTGGGCCGTTCGTTCTTACGGGTGGCGCGATCCAAACCCATCACCGCCGCGCGCATATCCGAATGCCCCAGGAACGTGGCGATGTTCGGCCCCAGCGGAAGCGACTCCAGCGCCGCGATGTACTCGCGCGCATTCGTCCATGTCTTGTGCCGATCCATCGCCCCGATGACGTGATCGCGCGGTATCGCCTCCACCCTGCCGAAGATGTCCCCGGCATCGACGCCGTTGACATGCACCACGGACAGCGAGCAAGAACCCAGTAGCACCGTTGTCACGCCGTGCCGCACCGACTCCGACAGTGCGGGTGCGGCGAGGACTTCCACGTCGTAATGCGTGTGGACGTCCACCAACCCCGGGAGCACCCATTTTCCCGTCGCATCAATGATGTGCGGACAGTTCGTGACATCGAGGTCGCCGTGCGAGATCGCGACAATATGGCCGTCCTTGATCCCGATGTCTCGGATAGCCGATGCCGCGCCGGTTCCATCGAACCATCGCCCATTTTTGATCACCGTGTCGAACTGCACGTCGTTGTGCGAAGCCATAGTCGACTCTCCTTGTGTTACTGCTATTTCACGGGCGCTATGCGAAGCGCCGGTAGGACATATCTCCGGAAGTGGCGGCGCAGCGAGGCAGGATCATCCGGATCCATGTGGTTCCCGGGTACGCTGCCCAGGCTGATCATCACACGGGCGATCCACTCGCTTGCTTCCTCAATGTCTGTGCGCGCGTGAATTTCTCCGGCATCGCGGGCCGCCTTAAGATACGGACGCCAGAATCCGGCGAGATCGGGCACCAGCCCCTGCACGCCCGCGCCGGCGCAGGCCATGAACTCCTCGGGCTCGCGTACTCGCATCCGCATGAGCAAGGTGCCGGGATCGTCGTATGCGCGGCGTCCGATTTTCACCCCGGCCACCAACTGAGCCTCGAACCCCTCGATGTCCGCAAGCTCCGCGGCGGACTGGGCCCAGCTGGTCTCGATCAATCGGATGATCGCGGCACCCACCAGAGTCTGCTTGTCCGGGAAGTGGCGGTACAGCCAGGAACGCGATACGCCGGCTTCCTCCGCCACGTCCGTCATCGTTGTTGCCCGAATTCCCTTGTCAGCCAATATCTTCTCGGCAGCGTCGAGTAGCCGGGCGGCCACTGAATCGCTATCGGGGTCGGGTATCGAACCTCCATCGAACACCGCAGTCATGCCCTCAATCTAGACAAGCTGTAGACACATTTCAAGATCTGTGTACACTTCGGATGAACAGATTTTCGAAACTGTTCACAAGCGACCGCAATGCCGCGGCCGGACCTCAAGGAGTCTCATGACCCGACCCAACACCGCGATCATCGGTGCCGGAATCAGCGGACTGACGTCCGCGAAGATGTTGTCCGACTACGGAATTCCCTACACCTGTTTCGAAACGTCAGATCGCATTGGCGGAAACTGGGCATTCGGCAACCCCAACGGCCATAGCAGTGCGTACCGTTCCCTGCACATCGATACCTCGCGGCATCAGCTCTCCTTCCGCGACTTCCCCATGCCCGACAGCTACCCACATTTTCCTCACCACACCCTGATCAAGCAGTACCTGGAGGACTACGCGACGGCCTTTGACCTCAAGCCCCATATTGAATTTCAGAACGGCATCGTCCACGCCGAGCGCTTGTCAACCGGTGGCTGGGAACTACTGACACAGAAGGGTGAACGCCGATTGTTCGACCTTCTCGTCGTCGCCAATGGACATCACTGGGACCCCAGATATCCCGATTTCCCCGGCACCTTCACCGGCACGACGTTGCACTCTCACCACTACATCGATCCCCGCACTCCCCTGGATCTCATGGACAAACGGATCCTGGTGGTGGGCCTGGGTAACAGCGCCGCCGATATCGCGGTAGAGCTATCGTCCCGAGCTACCGGAAACACCGTCGCCCTCTCCACCCGGTCCGGCGCCTGGATCGTCCCCAAGTACGTGGCCGGCCAGCCCGCCGATAAGTACTTCCGCACCAGCCCACACATACCGATGTCATGGCAACGCAAGCTCTTTCAGATGATGCAGCCCCTCATGTCGGGACGCCCCGATCAGTTGGGGCTACCGATGCCGAACCATAAATTCGGCGAGGCACATTTCACCCAATCCGTCGAGCTCCCGCTGCGACTTGGATCCGGAGACATCGCTCCCAAGCCGAACATCGACCGACTGGACGGTGACACCGTGCATTTCGAGGACGGCACGTCCGCGGACTTCGACGTGATCATCTTCGCCACGGGTTACAACATCACCTTCCCGTTCTTCGATCCGGAATTTCTCAGTGCGCCGGACAACCGCATCGACCTGTACAAACGGATGTTCAAACCCGGGCTGGACGACCTGATCTTCGTCGGCCTGGCGCAGGCCGTTCCATCCTTGTTCCCGTTCGTCGAATGCCAGGCACGACTGGTGGGCGCCTATGCGGCAGGCAAATACCGGCTGCCCTCGATCGACGACATGCACGAGGTGATCGAGGCGGAACATCGCAAGTACACCGGGCACATGCTTGATCGCCCGCGCCACACGCAGCAGTTGGACTATTTCCTCTACGAGCATGATATGAGGACCAGAGAGATCCCCCGCGGACTCGCGCGGGCGAGGGGTGCCGCATGAACCGGCAGAACATCCGATTCAACAGCCACGGAATCGACTGTGATGCATGGCTTTACCGTTCGGAGACGGCAACGGAGCCGGCCCCCGTCGTGGTGATGGCACACGGACTGGGCGGTACCAAGGATTCGGGACTGGAAGCCTTCGCGGCGCGGCTCGCCGACGCGGGCATGCACGCCTTCGCGTTCGACTATCGCGGCTTCGGATCCTCCGACGGTTTTCCCCGGCAACAGGTTTCGTTCAGCCATCAGATCGGCGACTATCACGCTGCCGTGAACACCGCCGCCCGCCTCCCCGGTGTTGATCCCAGGCGGGTCGTCTTGTGGGGTGTGTCCCTCGCCGGTGGGCACGTACTGGCAGTCGCCGGTTCGCGAAACGATATCGCGGCCGTCGTCTCGGTGACGCCGTTGGTGGACGGCATTGCGGCCGCGCGCTCGGCGATGAGCGAACACAGCGCCCGCACCTTGGCTCGCTCGGCGCTCACCGGTATCCGCAGCCGGGTGGGACGTCACCAGCAGACCATTCCGATCGTCGGGCATGCGGGAGAGCTCGCGGCGTTGACATCAGACGGGTACTACGAGGCGCATCTGGCGATCGCGGGACCCTCTTGGCGCAACGAGATCGACGCGACGGTGGGCACTCAACTTGCCGCGTACCGTCCCACCCGCCATGCCGCGCGGATCAACTGTCCCACGCTGGTACAGGTCGCCGACTTCGATCGGGCCGCGCCACCGTACGCCGCCGCCAAGGCCGCCTTCAAGGCACGGGCCGAGGTGCGCCACTACCCCTGTGATCACTTCGGCGTCTATCAGGGCCAGGAGTGCTTCGACTCCGTCGTGTTCCACCAAATAGGCTTTCTGACAAGACATCTGGGCGTCCGGTCGGCGTCGCTGACCGAAGCAGTTCATGGCTGAGACCATTCAGCAGCTGGTGCGTGCCCGGGCCACCGATGACAACGTTGCACTCATGTATCGAGGCGCGACGTGGACCTGGCGCGAGTACGTGGCCGAGGCGGACCGTCAGGCGGCAGCACTGATTCGGCGGGCCGACCCGCACCGGCCTCTTCACGTCGGCACCCTGCTGGGCAATACCCCTGCGATGGCGATTGCGATGGCTGCGGCCGCTCAGGGCGGATACATCCTGTGCGCGATCAACAACACTCGTCGTGGCGAGGGTTTGGTGCGCGATATCCGCAAGGCGGATGTGCAGCTACTGCTTGTGGACAGCGAGCATCGCCCTCTGCTCGAATCGTTGGATCTATCTGACGTCGTTGTGATCGATGTCGACGGGACGGGCTGGCGCCGCGATGTCGAGGCGGCCGGCGCGCTGGAGCCGTATCGGACTGCCGCGGCCCTTGACCCCTTCATGATGATCTTCACCTCAGGGACCAGCGGTGACCCGAAGGCAGTTCTCGTGACACACATGATGGTGCTCGTCGCGGCTCAGTCGCTGGTATCCCGATTCTCGCTGTGCCCCAAGGATGTCTGCTATGTCTCGATGCCGTTGTTTCATTCGAATGCCGTGCTGGCCGGATGGGGTGTCGCAATGGCGGCGGGTGCCGCGCTGGCCCCGGCGAAATTCTCCGCATCGCGCTTTCTTCAGGACATCCGGGAGGTCGGCGCCACTTACATGAACTATGTCGGCAAGCCACTGGCATATCTCCTTGCCACACAAAAACAGCCCGATGATGCGGACAACCCGCTGCGGGTGGCGTTCGGGAACGAGGCCTGCGATAACGACATTGACCAGTTCGCACGACGATTCGATGTCGCGGTGTACGACGGATTCGGTTCGACGGAGAATGCCGTCATCGTCACCCGGGAGGAGGGTACGCCGACGGGTTCCATCGGCAAGGGCTTCCCCGGTGTCGCGATTTACGACTCCGACACGTTGATCGAATGCGCCGTGGCCCGGTTCGATCCGCACGGCATCCTGGTCAATCCCGATGAAGCGGTCGGTGAGTTGGTGAACACCGAAGGGGCAGGCTTTTTCTCGGGGTACTACAACGACGACGAGGCTACCGGTGAACGGATGCGCCACGGCATGTATTGGTCGGGCGACCTTGCCTACCGGGACGCAGACGGCTGGATCTACCTAGCCGGGCGGACAGCCGACTGGATGCGGATCAATGGCGAGAACCTGGCGGCGGCACCCATCGAACGGATCGTGCAGCGGCACCCAGCAGTGAGCCAGGTGGCCGTGTACGCCGTCCGCGACGCCTCCGGGGGCGACGAGGTGATGGCCGCGCTGGTGCTGCGAGAGCCGTTGACGCCGTCGGGTTTCACCGCGTTTCTAGCCGCCCAGGATGATCTGCCGCGAACCGGCTGGCCGCGATATGTGCGTTTGACGCCCGCGTTCCCGTCCACCGCGACCAACAAAGTTCTCAAGCGTGTGCTGATTTCAGAGGGCCTCGCTGTCGGGGACGATGAGCTCTGGGACCGCGACGCGCGCGGAGTCGAATACCTGCCCTGGGGGCATCCCCACCGGTCTATGTTTCCAGAGTGACTGGAGTTGTTCGCTAAAGCCATTGCGGTGCTGAGTTTTCCACACTAATATCGAACATATGTTCGATGGGTTAGCAGACGGTGGACTGATCGATGTGATCAGCTCCTCGCAGCGCGCGGAGGCACAGGCAGCCGCGCGACGACTCTCTGCCATTGGCGTGCTGGTGGATCGCCACGCGGACCCCGAGCAGCAGGATCCTCGCGACAGGTTTGCGGTGGACCGCTGGGACGAGGTTGCCGCGCAAGTGGCCGCCGCACAGGGCATCACCCACGCGTTGGCCTCACATCAGATGCGCTACGCCTATGTCCTGCGCCATCGGCTGCGTGCCGTGGCACAGCGATTCGCCGCCGGAGACATCGACTTTCGCACCGTCGCGTTGATCATCGGGCGCACCGAACTACTGGAAGACGATGCTCTAGTCGCCGCCGTCGATGCGGCGATCTGCGAAGCGCTGCCCCGCTGGGAACGCTGGTCGATTAAACGGATCACCGGCGCACTCGACGCGCTGATCTACCGCCACGACCGTGACGCGGTGCGCCGCACCAAAACTGCCACCGACGACCGCCACCTCGAGATCCGGCCCCTCGATACCGGCGACCCCCTGGCCGAGATCTGGGGTGTACTGCAGACCCCACACGCCGTGGCCCTCGACAAACGTCTCGAGCAGCTGGTCGCTACCGTCTGCCCCGCCGACCCTCGCACCAAAGCCCAACGGCGTGCCGATGCCATCGGCGCCCTCACTCAGGGCCTAGATCGGATGCGCTGCACCTGCGATGACCCCGGCTGCGCGGGGGTTGCCATTCCCGACACCCCCGTCATCGTGCACCTAGTCGCCAATCAGGACACCCTGGAAGACCCCGAAAACCTTGAGCCCGCCCAGGTATCCGGATTCGGAGTCATCAATGGCGCGCAGGCTCGCCACATTGCCACCCAGCCCGGCACCCGGATCCGGCCCCTGCACGCCAGGGACACCGACCGCTATCGGCCCACCCGCACCCTCGACACCTATATCCGGTGTCACGATCAGATGTGCCGCTTCCCTGGCTGCTCGCACCCCGCCGATACTGCAGACCTGGACCACAGCGTCGCATATGCCGACGGCGGCCGCACCTCAGTAGAGAACCTGAAGGCGTTGTGCCGCAAACACCATCTACTGAAAACCTTCTGCGGATGGCGTGAAATTCAGGAGCCGGACGGCACCGTCATCTGGAAAGCGCCCACCGGACACACCTACCCCACTACCCCTGCCGGCGGGCTACTGTTCGCCAATCTCAGCAGGTCCCGCACCCGCGCCCAGGACCGTCAACAACGCCGCACCGCCGAACGAAACCTCAACCAACGACAGCGACTACAACGCGAGCACGCACAAGCCGCACGCGCCAAGGCGAATCCGCCGCCGTTCTAACCGGCGAGATAACGCCAGGGCATTGCCTCTGGTGACAGAGCGGGTACCGTCACCGTCGTCCCTTTGAAAGGAACCTATGGCTATCGACGGCACCATTCCGCCAGCCCCCGTGCGTGTGCAGGTCGTACACACCTTCACGTCCGCCCCCGAGGTGGTGTTTGACAAGCTCGTCCAACATGAAAGTTACGAGCTGTTCGGACTGAAGGTAACCGAGGTGCGAGACGGCGAGACCGGGCGCTATGGCGTCGGGTCGGCCCGTGGGCTCAAGGTGGCCTATTACCAGAGTTCTGGGAGGCGACCATGACCGCTGATCGACCCACCTTGATCGAATACAAGATCATCAAGGGCTCGCCACTCAAGCAGCATTGGGGTCGTCAGGAATTAACCCACCTCCCCGATGGCAGAACGCAACTGAACTACACAATCCGCTTCGATATGGCCATACCGGGTGCAGCCGCGATTACGGCCAAAGCGCTGACTAGGGCGATCATCAAGGGCCTGCCGCAGCTTTGCCCCTGAGGCGCAACCCGGTCCGCCGCACCAACGCGTCACCTCTCCGTGTCGCAGCATGTTCGTAACATCGTTGTTCCACTCAGCAACTTTCCGGTCGCTACGGTCGCACGATGACGTCCCCGGCAACATATGACACATCAGCGCCCGCCCCTGAGGAACAGGGATATCACAAGGGGCTGAAGAACCGGCAAGTCCAAATGATCGGCATCGGGGGTGCCATCGGCACGGGGCTGTTCATGGGAGCCGGTGGCCGGTTACACAGCGCGGGACCGGGCTTGTTCTTGGTTTATGCGGTCTGCGGCGTGTTCGTGTTCTTCATCCTTCGTGCGCTGGGCGAGCTGATCTTGCACCGGCCGTCCTCGGGGTCCTTCGTGTCGTACGCCCGCGAATTTCTTGGTGAGAAGGCGGCATACGTCGCAGGCTGGATGTACTTCTTCAACTGGGCCGCCACCGCCATCGTCGACGTCACCGCCATCGCGCTGTACATGCACTACTGGAGCGCCTTCAAGGCCATCCCTCAGTGGTCCATCGCACTCATTGCCTTGGTCATCGTGCTGACCATGAACACCATCAGCGTCAAACTGTTCGGGGAGATGGAATTCTGGGCAGCTCTGATCAAAGTGGTTGCCATCATGGGTTTCCTGGTCATCGGGACGGTATTCCTGGCGGGCCGCTTCACGGTCGAGGGTGCCAGCACAGGACCGTCTGTGATCGCGGACAATGGCGGCCTGCTGCCCACCGGTCTGATGGCCCTGGTCATCGTCACCTCGGGAGTCGTCTTCGCGTACTCCGCAGTCGAACTGGTCGGCATCGCCGCCGGCGAGACCGAGAACCCGGAAAAGGTGATGCCCCGGGCCATCAACTCCGTCGTGTTCCGGGTCGCGGTCTTCTACGTGGGTTCGCTCATCTTGCTGGCACTGCTACTGCCCTATGGGACCTACAAAGCCGGCGAGAGCCCCTTCGTCACCTTCTTCTCCCGGATAGGCGTGCCGTACGCCGGCGATGCCATGAACTTTGTGGTGCTGACGGCCGCACTGTCCAGCCTGAACGCGGGCCTGTACAGCACGGGGCGGATTCTGCGATCCCTGGCGATGAATGGCAGTGCGCCAAAAGTGTTGTCCCGTATGACCTCTGGCGGAGTGCCCTTCATGGGCATCGCGGTCACCGGCGCCCTCACACTTGTCGGGATATTCATGAACCTGGTCATACCCGCCGAAGCCTTCGAAACCGCGCTGGATCTCGCGGCGCTCGGGATCATCTCCTCGTGGGCCACCATCGTGATCTGCCAGATCCAGCTGTACCGGTGGTCGCAGCGAGGCATCCTGCGGCGGGGCAGTTTCCGGATGCCCGGAGCCCCGTACACCGGGTACCTGACGCTGGCGTTCCTGGCGGCCGTGGTGGTGTTGATGTGTTACGAGAACGCGTGGAACCTGATCGCGATCGTGGTACTCGTCCCCGTGCTGACCGCGGGCTGGTACCTCTGCCGCGGCCGCGTCCTGCAGCTCGCGCAGGAGCGCATCGGATACACCGGCGCCTACCCGGTGATAGCGCACACTCCCATGCTCGACGACCCGCCGGGCGGCCGGGACGGGTAGCGGCAACGGTTGGAGCGGCCTTGTAGGTTGCGATCAACCGGTAGTCGGACACGAGGGGGACCTGAGGCATGGGCCAACTGAATGGGGCCAGGGCAGATCAGGCCCGAGAGGTGATCGAGGCGCTGGCCGGTCCCGGTACAGTCCTGCGGGAAGATCAAGAAACCGCAGTGACAGCACTACTGGAGCCCGCAGCTCGGGTGCTGGTGGTCCAAGCCACGGGTTGGGGCAAGTCCGCGGTGTATTGGGTCGCGACAGCGATCCGGCGTTCCGAGGGCGCCGGTCCGGCACTGATCGTCTCGCCGCTGCTGTCCCTGATGCGCGATCAAGTCGCCGCCGCCGCTCGGGCAGGGCTGCGCGCCGCGACGCTCAACTCGTCGAACTTCGACGACTGGAGTTCGATCGAAGCGCGGCTCGTGGCCGGTGACGTCGATGTGCTTCTGGTATCACCTGAGCGGCTGGCCAACCCCTCTTTCGGCCGTAGGGTGCTTTCGGCACTCGAAGGCTCCATGGGACTGCTGGTCATCGACGAGGCGCACGCGGTATCGGACTGGGGACACGATTTTCGTCCCGACTACCGCCGGGTCTCCGACGTGCTCACCCGGATGAATCCAGACACACCGGTACTGGCCACCACCGCCACCGCGAACGCGCGGGTCACCGAAGACGTGGCCACCCAGCTGGGCGACGCCACCCTTGTTCTCCGGGGACCGCTAGCCCGTCGCTCATTGCAGCTCAACGTGTTGCCACCGATGTCGCCGCTGGCACGCTATGCCTGGGTCGCTCGGCATCTCGACGAACTACCTGGGTCGGGCATCGTCTACGTGCTCACCGTCGCCGACGCGCAACGGCTCGTGAACGCCATCCATGCGGTACACCCACAGGCGAAAGTCGCTGCCTACACAGGCCAACTCGACGCGGACGCGCGAGCCCGGCTGGAGGACGCGCTACGCGAGAACCGGATCAAGGCGCTGATCGCCACGTCTGCCCTGGGGATGGGCTTCGACAAGCCCGACCTTGGATTCGTAGTCCACATCGGGTCACCGCCATCACCAGTCGGCTACTACCAGCAGGTGGGGCGCGCCGGCCGCGCCATCGACCATGCGGCGGTCGTGCTGCTTCCGTCGGAATCGGACGCCGGTATATGGGACTACTTCACCACCGCTTCGATTCCAGATCCCAAGCAGATGGACACGGTGCTCACCGCCCTGGCCGGTGAGACGCGCGATGATGAGGGATCGGTATCGGTAAACGCGCTCGAAGCCAAGACAGGTATTCGGCGCACACGAATCGAGCTCATGGTCAAACAACTCGCCGTCGACGGCGCGGTGGAGCGGGTCGACGGCGGCTGGCGATCTACCGGTAGCCCTTGGTATTTCGACACAGTGCACTACGACGGCATCATTGCTACCCGCCGCCGCGAGGCCGACATCATGAAGGCCTACACACGTGGAGAGCGCTGCCTCATGCAGCTGCTCACGGAATCGCTTGACGACCCCCAGGCGGCATCCTGCGGACAGTGTTCGGTGTGCCTCGGGCAGACACCCGATGGGCTCGGACTGCCCGCGTCCGCCGAGCTGATGCAGATGGTCGCGGCCACCCTGCGCACCGACTCCACGGTGCTTGAACCCCGAAAGATGTGGCCTGGTGGAGAGTTCGGTACCCGCGGCAAGATTCCAGCGGACCTGCTCGCCGAGCCCGGCCGCGTGCTGGTCCATGCCGATGCTCCGGAGTGGAGCGGGGTAATCGCCGCTGCGGTAACGGGCGAGCCCGAGGCGATCGAAGTCCTGACCCAGGCCGCGGTTTCCACGCTCGCTCGATGGCGCGACGAATGGGTCGCCCGCCCCGAGATCGCGGTGTCGCTGCAGCTGACCGGTACGCCCCGGCCGGTGCAGCCAGTGACCGAGCGAATTGCGACGATCGGTCGCCTACAGCAGGCGGCGATGCCAGCGGTTGTGGGTATGGCTCCGGGCCGTGATTCCTCCGGCGGCGAGGAAGCCGCCTACTGGCGTGACGCGATCAGCGCAGACGACTCACTCCGGGACATGGTCAACGGCCGATGCGTGCTGCTGGTGGCAGACTCGACGTCTACCCGGTGGCCCATCACCGTTGCCGCCGCCCATCTGCGCAAGGCCGGAGCGCGAGCGGTACTGCCACTGCTCATCCACCAACCGGCCTGATCCGGCTGGGCTCAGCGGCCCCAGGTGTCTTCCAGCATGCGCGGTTTGCACGCCTGGAAGGCGCCGACGCCCAGCACGGTGATTGCGACGAGCAGAAGGCCGAACGGCGCATACCAACCGCCGGTCACATCATGCAGCACACCAAACAGCAAGGGGCCCAAGCACGCGACGGCATAGCCGACCCCCTGGGTAAACCCGGACAACGCCGCGGAACCGGCAGGCGTGCGGGTACGCAGATTCACCAGCGTCAATCCCAACGGGAAGGTGGACGGCCCGAATCCGAGCGCGATCACCCACACGGCGGTCGCGGTCATCGGCATCCACAACAGCCCGGCAAATCCGACGAGGAAGCAGACCAGGCAGGCCACCACCAGCGGGAACGGATTACGCATACGGGCAGCCAACGGTGGGATTGTCAGCGTGCCAACGAATCCCACGGCCGAGAAGATGGCCACCATGACGCCTCCCAGCGCGGCACTGCCGCCGGCCGAGGTGAGAATCGCCGGAATCCAGGTGAACATGGAATACGTGACCAGGGACGTCATGCCGAACATACCGGCCATGCCCCATGCCAACGGTGATCGCCAAACTTGGCCCACCGCAGAAGGATCCGCATGCGGCTCGGCGGAATGGTCCTCGACATCATGGCCGCGGCGCGCGATGACGACACCGATCCACGGCAGCAGCGCCGCGACCGGAACAAGCACCCAGGCCGCCAGCGAGAATCGCCAACCGTAGGTGTCAGCCAGGGGCACAGCGGTCAATGCCGGAACCGTGGTGCCGATCTGCAACACCGTGAGATAGGAAGCGCTCATCAGCGCGACGCGATGCGAGAAGTACCGCTTGACCAATGGCGGGATCACGACGTTGCCGATGCCCATACCGAGCAGAGCCAGGCAGGACAGCACCAACAAACCGCCGGTTGAGTTCATCGCGGGCCGCGCCGCCATACCGATCACGGTGGCCACCACCGCGGCGAGTGTCGTGCGCTCCAGACCGAAACGCTCGGTGAGTGCGGGGGTCACCAGTCCCGCGACGGCGAACATGGCCGTCGGCAGCATCCCGAACACACCGATCACCGCAGACCCGAACCCGATCTCGTGTGAGATCTGCGTCAGCAGCGGCGTCAGCGAGGTGACCGCGGAACGAAGGCACAGCGCGAACAACAGGATCGCGATCAGCACCATGAGGCGACCACGGCGCAGCGCGGTCGCCGATACGGCCCGCATCGAATCGTGCGTGGCGGTTCCGGTGTCTTGCGCAGCCGTAGTCAACGTTCATCCTCCTGTAGGCCCCGGCAAATCATAGGATGAATGGATGAATGGGTTCAAGGTGATTTCCACCGCACGCTACGATGAGCCCTCATGCAGCCGGTCCGTCGCCAAACACTGATTGGCCAGGTCACCGAGCAACTCCGCGAGGAGATTCTGTCGGGACGCTGGGCCATCGGCGCGCGCATTCCGACCGAACCTGAATTGTGCGAGCTCACCGGGACCTCCCGCAACACAATTAGAGAGGCGGTCCAGGCCCTGGTACACGCCGGGATGCTGGAACGGCGCCAGGGGTCCGGCACCTACGTGCTGTCGGTGGGCGGAAGCGGCTCAGCCATCGCCGACTACTTCGCGGCCGCCAATGACCGCGATCTGATCGAACTGCGGCAGACCCTTGAGGTGACCGCCGCCGGGCTCGCCGCCCAGCGACGTGATGAGGATGACATCGAGCACCTCCGCGCCATGCTGCAACGGCGCAACGCGCTATGGGCGCCCCATCACGTCGCACCCCAGGATGTCGAGGACGCCATCTCCACCGACATCGCGGTGCACCGGGCCGTGGTGGCCGCAAGCCACAATGCCCTTTATCTGGAACTTTACGATTCGCTGCTGGGCCTGATGGACCATTACATGCGAGGAAACCCGATAGGCGCGGAGTGCTCGTTCGAGCACGAACACACGATGCTCGTCGAGGCTGTCATCGCCGGCGATATCGACGCCGCCACGACCGCCACCGAGCGGCTCTTCACCGAGCTGAGCCTGCGCCGCCGGAACTTTCCGTCACCGGCACACGACTAGCTGAACGTGAAGATCGTCATCCCGGCAGCAGTCGCGCTGTCCTTGCTCGCCGGTTGTTCGGCGCATGAGTCCACATCCGCCACCCAGGCCACGCAGGCTTCGGCAGTCACCATCACCGACCAATGGGCAAAGTCCGCTCCCGACGGCTCCATGACCTCGGTGTTCGGCACCGTGCACAACAACGGTTCCAGTGAGGCACGCATCGTGTCCGCCACCTCGCCGGCCGCCCGGTCTGTCGAGCTCCATGAGGTGACTCCCGGCGGGTTGATGCGTCCCAAGGAGGGCGGGGTCGCCATTCCCCCCAACGGCGAGCACAAGCTCTCCCCCGGCGGCGATCACGTCATGCTCATGGGACTGACCACGCCCCTGCGCCCGGGCCAAGACGTCGTCATCACACTGGCCTTCCAGGATGGCTCAACCAAGCCGCTGACCGCCCAGATCCGCGACTTCGCAGGCGGCAACGAGAACTACCAGCCCTGAGCATGACGCGTCGTTCTCTGTCCCGACGGGGACTCATTGTCGGCGGCGGCGCCGCGGCCGCCCTCACCGCGGGCGCCGGGCTCTCGGCGTGGTCGGCCCAATCCCAAGCAGCACGGCCACAGGGCGCACCTGCTGTCGAACCGTTCCACGGAGAGCATCAGGCCGGAATCACCACCGCCCCGCAGTCACACGCGTTGTTCCTCGCCCTGGATCTACTACCCGGCAGCACAGACGAACAGTCGACTCGGGAGAATCTGCGATCGGTCTTACGTCTGTGGACCACCGACGCGGCCAGATTGACCCAGGGCCTGCCCGCTCTCGCCGACACCGAGCCGGAATTGGCAACGACCACAGCACGATTGACCATCACGACAGGCTTGGGCCCGTCGGTGTTCGCCAAGGCGGGCCTGGCCAACAGATGTCCCGTCTCGGCACGCGACTTCCCGGCGTTCGCCACCGACAAACTTGACAAACGTTGGTGCGGAGGAGATCTCCTGCTGCAGATTTGTGCCGACGACATGCTGGTGGTGGCGCATGCGGCGCGGGTTCTCTTGAAGAATGTGCGCTCGCTGGCTACCGAACGCTGGCGCCAGACCGGATTCCGGACACCACGCGCGGAAGACTCCTCGGGGGGCACCATGCGCAACCTCATGGGGCAAGTCGACGGCACGGTGAACCCCACCGTGCCCGAGCTCGACACTCTGCTGTGGCACCAGGGCGAAGATCATCAATGGCTCAGGGGCGGAACGCTTTTGGTCCTTCGCAGGATCACCATGGACCTGGACGGATGGGACCAGCTAGACGTCAAGCTCCGCGACCTGGTGATGG
This sequence comes from Mycobacteroides sp. H003, assembly GCF_001440135.1. Taxonomy (NCBI): domain Bacteria; kingdom Bacillati; phylum Actinomycetota; class Actinomycetes; order Mycobacteriales; family Mycobacteriaceae; genus Mycobacteroides; species Mycobacteroides sp. H003. The sequence goes on along the minus strand of NZ_LJYL01000024.1, from coordinate 10,491 downwards.
GCCGGCGAGCAGCCAACGGTGCGCCACTGACGGGCGAGAAGGAATCCGACGAACCCGACCTGGAGATGACCCGTGGTGGCATCCCCGTAATACCGGCGACCTCACATGTCGCCCTGGCCCGCCACCGCAATCCGCACGAGAAATTCCTGCGCCGTCCGTACAACTTCGACGACGCACCGCTGCCCGGCTCTTCGTCGAACTCGGGCCTGATTTTCGCTGCCTATCAACGTGATATCGCCACGCAGTTCGTCCCGGTTCAGCGACGGTTGGCCGAACGCGACGAGTTCAATCAGTGGAACAGCGCGGTCGGATCTGCCGTCTTCGTCATACCGCCGGGCACCACTGAGGACGGATATCTCGGCCGGACACTGCTGGACTAGCGCGTCGCTCACACCCCCTTGCAAGTTAGGTTTACCTAAGTTTCAATGGTGAAGTGAGCTTGATGTCCAGACCAGCACCCACCGAACCCACCGTGAACATCGGCGAGGCGGCGGCCCTCTACGGCCTCAGCCCATCGACCCTGCGGTGGTGGGAGAAGCAGGGCGTCCTGAATTCGCCGGTACAGCACAGCGGACGCCGCACCTACACCGAGCGAGACCTGCGGCGCATCGGCATCGCATACCTGTGCTGCATCACCGGGATGATGCCGCTGCGCCAGGCGGCCGTCGTGACATCGCATTCGGCGCAACCCGATACCTGGCGTGTCGCGGTCACCGAACAGGTCGCCGAGATCTCCACGCGTATCGAACAGCTCAATCGCGCACGCGAATACCTGAACCACCTGCTGTCCTGCCAGAACGAGGACATCGTCGATTGCCCGTATCTCGATGGTGAGCTCCGCATCCGCACCCCCCGTGGCCGCGCTGCCGGCAACAACCTGGTGTCCGCGGCGCGCGGCACCTGTTACGAATCTCCTTCAGTTCGTGACGAAATACCCGCCGAGATGCACACGAGCTGCGATTTCTGCGGCTCCGAACTGATCACGCACGGGAAGGGACGGCCTGCACGCTACTGCTCCCCCGCCTGCAAACAGCGCGCCTACCGGCAACGGCACGGTATGAAATGACGTGTGACCCCGTCCGCGCCTGAATCGCCGGATCCGCTACCGCAGATCGCCCGGGCCCGTTCCATCCTGTTCTCCGCGCCGCCGGCGGGCAGGCGGTGGAGCATCGGCTTACGCGCCGGTGCCGCCGTCGCCATTCCCGGGGCGCTCGTGGTGGCCGCCGGGTATCCGAATGCGGCACTCTATGTCACCTACGGCGCCTTCGCCGTCCTCTACGGCGAGGGACGCCCGTACCGGGTACGTGCCGCCGTCGTCGCCACCGCGGGAGCGGCGCTGCTTCTCATCGCGATGCTCGGCGCCTTCGTCGGCACCCATGCCCCCGGCGGCGTCGCCAACAAGGTGGCCATCATCCTCACTCTGACGGCCGTCGCGGTCCCGGTCGTGTACACCGTGGACGCGCTTCGGCTTGGTCCGCCGGGCGCCCTGTTCTTCGTGCTGGTGTGCGGCGGCGCGCTCGGCGCAACCGAATGGGGTGTGGATCCGATCAAGATTCTTGTCTGCGCAAGCCTGGGGGCCGTTGCAGCGGTGGCCGTTTCGATGGTCGGCGCCGCGGTTGACCTTCACAAACCGGAACGTGTCGCCGTGCAGCGGGCAGTCGATGCCGTTGACGGCTACGCACAGCCAGGCAAGGCGACAGTCGACGCACGCCACGCCGCGGGACTCGCGATCTCCTCGGCTTGGACCGCCCTGCACGACGCGGGAATCTCCACCCGGTCGGATTCACCCCTGGTGGCCACGATGCTCGACACCCATCGTCGGTTCACCGAGACCGCGGTCGGCACCAAGATGGTGCTCGATCACGTCATCCCGGGCGACCACGTCCTGGTGGTCCGGCCCAGCATTTGGTACCGGCTGCGCCGCTCGGTGCGGTTCCGTTCACACGCCACCATCACCGCCGGACGCGTCGGCATCGCCTGCCTTGGCGCCGGAGTCATCAGTTCCGCTGTCGGGCTGACACGCCCGCAATGGGCGATCCTGAGCGCTCTCGTGATCGTCCATCTGGGTCCGGACCGGCTACACGGAACGGTGCGCGGACTACACCGCTTCGCGGGAACCGTGATCGGGCTCGGCCTCTTCGCAGTGCTGTACCAGCTTTCCCTCACCGGGTACGCGCTCGTCGCCGCCATCGCCACATTGCAGTTCTGCACCGAGCTTTTCCTGCCCCGCAACTACGCCGTCGCCGTCATGTTCGTGACACCCATCGCCCTGCTGTCGGCGGGCGTGGTCACCTTGCACGGGTCCGTCACCTCGATCGTGCGCGACCGCCTCGCGGAGACTCTGATCGGTGTCGCCGTCGCCATGGCGTCCATGTATCTGATCGCGCCGCGTGCCCATCGCCAGACCTTCACATTCACCGAGGCCCGGATCCGACAGGCGGCATTGGCTCTGGTCGCGAGTGCCCGCGTGCAGCCCGCCCACGACGCGGCGTACGCAGAAGCACGCGACCTCTCCTTCGAACTCGAGGGCGCTATCCGGGCCGGCGTGCACAGCGCACACAACGAGCCCGACTGGCTGCAGGCCCATTGGCCCGCACACGCAGCACTCATTCACCACGGATATGACCTGGTGGCCGCCTGCTGGGCTACCCCTCCCGGCGAGATGCTCGCCGACCCAGACCGCTGGGAGCGCTGCTTCAGCGGCAAGGACTGAATTTTGCCGGGCAATCTCGAAGCACATTCGTCAAGATCCCGTCAAGTTCTCATGGTCCCACAATAATGTGACGAGGGTCACATCAGGTGGATACCCTCGGCAAACGCCATGAGTTGACCCGCATCGCTGGTGCCGGTCCTGGCCATCCGGGTGTCAATGTGGTTACGGTCGGACAGTACGAAACCCGAGTTGATACGAAACATGTTGTGGTGATGGTGATTTTTAGTGGTCGATACTGAATTACAGAATGAAAAAGGTTGTACCCCTGTGTGGTCGATTGGCCACCCAACGCAGTCGGATGCCCGCCAGATGTGGCGCATCGCACGCGACTCTGGCGTATTGGACGTCAATTCTTCATACGCATACCTGTTGTGGTGCACCGACTTTCCTTCTACGGCCGCCGTCGCACGCGTTGACGACAAAACAATCGGATTCGTCACCGGATACCTCAGGCCGTCTGGATCACTGATGATCTGGCAGGTCGGGGTCGATGCGGCACACCGTGGAAAAGGACTCGCCGCCAGCATGCTGGCCTGGCTCGCAGACTCTCTCGCCACCCTGCAGGGTGAACCCCTGGTTATGGAAACCACTGTCACACAGTCTAATACCGCTTCGCGTGCGTTATTCGCCGGATTTGCCCGCCGGCGGGATATGGAGCTCACCGAGTCCGCAGGATTCGGCGAGGACCTCTTTCCCGATGCACATGAGGCAGAGCCACTATTGCGGCTCACTCCGCTGGAACCACATAAAACACCCAGCCACAGTGCCTAAAAACATTGGGCCGAAAGGGGATACAGAAATGACCGCCACCTTGCCCGCTCAGGAAGCTGGGCTTCCGAAGGTCATCAACGAACGCGAATCCGAGGTGCGGAGCTATTGCCGTAGCTGGCCCACCACATTCGCGTCCGCCTCCGGATCCTGGCTCACCGACACCACCGGTGAGCGTTACCTGGACTTCTTCTCAGGTGCGGGTGCGCTCAACTACGGGCATAACAACCCGGTGCTCAAGACCGCCCTCATCGACTACTTGACGACTGACGGTGTGGTGCATGGTCTGGACATGGCCACCGTGGCCAAGCAGCATTTCCTTGAGGAGTTCGAGCGCACCATCCTGGAGCCGCGCGGCATGGACTACAAGGTCCAGTTCCCCGGCCCCACCGGAACCAACGCCGTGGAAGCCGCACTCAAGCTAGCGCGGAACATCACCGGGCGCGAGTCGGTCATCAGCTTCACCAATGCCTTCCACGGAATGACACTGGGATCACTGGCCGTGACGGGAAATTCCATGAAGCGCGCCGGAGCGGGCGTGCCGCTGGTGCACTCCACACCGATGCCGTACGACAACTACTTCGGTGGCGTCACCGAAGATTTCCAATGGTTTGAGAAAGTTCTCGACGACGAAGGCGGCGGACTCAACAAGCCTGCCGCGGTGATCGTCGAAACCGTGCAGGGCGAGGGTGGAGTAAACGTAGCTCGCGCCGAATGGCTGCGTGCGCTGTCAGACCTGTGCCGCGCCCGTGAAATCTTCCTGATCATCGACGACGTCCAGATGGGTTGCGGCCGAACGGGTGCGTTCTTCTCCTTCGAAGACGCGGGCATCCGCCCGGATATCGTGACACTGTCCAAGTCGATCAGCGGATACGGACTGCCGATGGCTCTGACCCTGATCCGGCCCGATCTCGACCAGTGGGCTCCGGGTGAGCACAACGGCACCTTCCGCGGGAACAACCCGGCCTTCGTGACCGCCACCGCAACGCTGCAGAACTATTGGCGGGATAGCACATTCAGCGATGACGTGCGCCGCAAGGGGGACCGACTCCACAGCGAGCTGTCCGCACTGGTCGCCGACGACGACTCGGTAACCGTGCGTGGCCGCGGCATGGTGCAGGGCATTGCCTTTGCCGATGCCGAGCGGGGCTCTCGAGTGAGCAAGGCCGCGTTCGAGCGGAACCTGTTGGTGGAGACCTCGGGCCCCAAGGACGAGGTCGTCAAGCTGCTTCCCGCGCTGACCACCACCGACGAGCAGCTCGACATCGGCATCGCCACCTTGCGTGATGCCATCGCAGAATCCGCCTGAGTCCGTACAGAATCCAATCGATCGAGAAAGGAAACTATCGTGATCGTCCGTACTACCCAGCAGATCACGGGCACCGAACGCGATGTCAGCGGCGAAGGCTGGCATAGCAAGCGGATCGTGCTGGCAGATGACGGAGTCGGGTTCTCCTTCCACGAGACCACCATTGACGCAGGTACTGTCCACGTCTTCCATTACCAGCATCACATCGAGGCGGTGTGGCTTACCGCCGGTACCGGTACATTGACCAACCTGGAGAACGGTGAACTGTTCACACTCGGGCCGGGCAGCATGTATCTGCTCAACGGTAATGAGCGACACCAGCTTTCCGCCGATACCCAGATGCGCATGATGTGTGTGTTCAATCCTCCTGTCACCGGGCGGGAGGTCCACGACGAGTCCGGCGCATACCCTGCCGCGCCTGCGCTCTCATGAGTGCCCCAGCGATCGTCGATCGCTACCCCAGCCGTCTCGAAACCGAACAGCCTCCGATCGTCAGGACGGAACCTGTGGTGTGGGGCGCCATGGGCGAGGGGCCCCTGGCCCCGCCGGCGCTCACGCAGATGTCTGAGCAGGGATTCCTGATCAGACCGAGCACCGTCGACGACATGACGGTATCCACCCTGCGCAACGAGATCGACAGAGTGCCATCGCAATTGGGCGACGACCCACGGATCATCCGGGAGGCCGGATCGCATGAGGTGCGGTCCATCTTCGAGGCGCACGTCCTGAGCTCGGTAGTCATGGACGTCGCGTGCTCGCCGGGCGTACTTGACGTCGCCGAGCAGCTATTGGGCGGGCCGGTCTACCTGCATCAATCGCGCATCAATGCGATGCCCGCATTCAGAGGACGTGGCTTCTACTGGCACTCGGATTTCGAGACCTGGCACACCGAAGACGGACTCCCCCAGATGCGCACCGTGTCCTGCTCGATCGCATTGACCGTCAACGTCGCCTATAACGGCACGCTGCAGGTCATGCCGGGCACCCACCGGACGTTCTACCCATGCGTCGGTGCCACCCCGCACGAAAACCATCGGAAATCTCTGGTGGAGCAAGAGGTTGGCGTTCCATCCACCCACACCCTCGCCGAGGCCGCCCTTACCAGCGGTATCGAACTGTTCCTCGGGCAACCGGGCGATGCGCTGTGGTTCGACTGCAACCTGATGCACGGGTCGGGATCGAACATCAGCCCGTACCCGCGCTCGAACGTCTTCCTGGTGTTCAACTCGGTGGAGAACGCGCCAGAGCGCCCCTTCGCCGGATCGGAGCCTCGTCCGGAGTACATCGCTGCGCGGACATTCACGCCACTCACCGGTCGACCGCCGAGTATTCGCTGATGACGACCGTCGGCCCGGACTTCCAGTCACCCACGGGTCGGCGGCAGCTGCACCGGGCCATCGCGGCATCGGCCATGGGAAACGCCACGGAGTGGTACGACTACGGCGTCTATGCGGCCACAACCACCTTCCTGACTCAGGCGTTCTTCCCCACCCTGGGCACCGCGTTCACGATGCTGGGATATGCGATCTCGTTTCTGCTGCGGCCCCTCGGCGGGATGATCTGGGGCCCATTGGGTGACAGGCTGGGCCGCAAAAGCGTTATGGCCATCACCATCGTGCTGATGGCGTTGTCCACCACACTCATCGGTGTGCTGCCCAGCTGGGCGACTATCGGTGCTGCGGCGCCTGCCCTGATGATCCTGCTGCGGGTCATCCAAGGTTTCTCCACCGGCGGCGAATATGGCGGCGCGGCAACGTTTATGGCCGAGTTCGCGCCCGATAAGAAGCGCGGCAAGTACGGTTCGTTTCTCGAGTTCGGCACCTTGGGCGGTTTTGCAACGGGCGCCGCGTTCGTTCTGGTCCTCGATGCCACCCTCAGCGCGGAGGACATGCACTCCTGGGGCTGGCGCATTCCGTTCCTCATCGCGCTCCCGATGGGCCTCATCGGTTGGTATCTACGGAGCCGCCTCGATGACCCACCCTTGTTCAAGGAGATGCAGGAGCAGGAGCCGCAGGGCCAGGAGACCGCGTTTGAGCGGCTCAAGGATCTGGTGCGTGACTACAAGCGCCCCATGATCGTGATGATGCTGCTGGTCATCGCGCTGAACATCACTAATTACACCCTGCTGAGCTATCAGCCGACCTACCTGAAGACCCGGCTCGGGATGAGTGAGACCGAAGGGCAGATGGTCGTCCTCATCGGAGAAGTCGCCATGATGGCATTTCTGCCGTTCTGCGGCGCACTCTCCGACCGCGTCGGGCGCAAACCCATGTGGTTGTTCTCCCTGATCGGGCTTCTTGTCCTCGCGCTGCCCATGTTCTGGCTCATGGGGCAGGGATTCACCTGGGCAATAGTCGGTTTCGCGGTACTCGGGTTGCTGTACATACCGCAGCTGTCCACCATTACCGCGACCTTCCCCTGTATGTTTCCCACCCAGGTGCGATACGCGGGCTTTGCGATTTCCTACAACCTCTCGACCGCCGCGTTCGGTGGTACTGCGCCACTGGTGAACGACCTCATGGTCGATGCGACCGGATGGGATCTCTTCCCTGCCGCCTACCTGATGCTGGCCTGCGCCGTCGGGTTATGCGCCCTACCGTTCCTCATCGAGACGGCTGGGGCCTCGATCGCCGGAACAGATATCCCCTGTGCGGACCCCGATGAGGCCGAAACAGCCCCACCGGACGACGTCGCCGTTCGCACCTGACCCCGTCCGTACTCCTTAGGTTAGGATGGGCTAAGTACATGGCCCGGATGTGTCGGCCGGAGCCACGCAGAGCACAAACAAAGGTCACATCAGCATGGGTAGAGGTTTCCAGGGTGCGGTGCTGCGCGGGCTTGGGGCGCGTGATCACGTAGCCACTGTCGTCGGTACCAGTCAGGTTGCACCGAATTGTGTGCGGCTGACGATGTCGGCGCCCACTCTTTTCGAGGACCTGCTACACACGCCGGCCGAATGGCTGCGGTTCTGGTTCCCCGATCCCGAGGGTGGCGCCACTGAGCATCAGCGGGCGTACACCATCGTCTCCACGGATGCCCAGGCCGGCGAGTTCGCGATCGATGTGGTGATCCACGAACCCGCCGGACCCGCCTGCCGGTGGGCGGGGGCGGCACAGCCCGGAATGACCATTCCGGTAGTGGCTTTCGGCTCGGCACGTTTTGAGGTTCCCGAGGATCTTCCGGCCGGGTTCCTGCTCATCGGCGACTCGGCATCCATCCCGGCGATCAACTCCATCCTGGCCGCGCTGCCCGCCGATGTGGATGTCGAGGTCTATCTGGAACGCCACAGCCCCGACGATGAGCTCATCCCGCTAACCGAGCATCCCCGGCGGGTTCTGCACTGGGTGGACCGCACCGATGAAACCTCACTGGCGGGCGCGATCGAGGCCCGCGACTGGTCCAACTGGTACGCCTGGGCCGGACCCGAAGCGGGCTCACTGAAACATCTGCGCAAGCGCCTCAAGGAACAATTCGGATTCCCCAAGGCCGACGTGCACGCCGCGGCCTACTGGACCTTCGGCCGCGCCATGGGCAGCCGCCGCGGAGACACCGACACTCAGCAGGCACCCGTCGCAAAGCCCGCTGCTCCCAAGCCCGTCGCCGAGAATCCTGCCGCTCACTCCGAACCTGCAGTGCCCCAAGGCCGCTGGCGTTCGCAGGCTGCCGGGGAGTTGTTGGCGCCGGTCAAGAAGCAGATGATCGCCGGTGGTGTGCTGCAGGCGATCATCACCATGGTCGAGCTGGCGCCGTTCGTGGTGCTCGTGGAGCTCACCCGCCAGCTGCTGGCCGGGGCTGACGAATCCCGCCTATGGCACACCGGATTCATCTTCCTGACGCTGCTGGTACTCGGCGCCGCTCTCGGCGCTGCCCTCACCGTCTGGATGCATGTCGTCGAAATACGGTTCAGCGCCGATGTTCGGCAACGGCTCCTGTCGAAGCTTTCCCGGGTTCCGTTGGGGTGGTTCACGCAACGCGGTTCGGGATCGGTCAAGAAGCTGATTCAGGACGACACCCTGTCGCTGCACTATCTGATCACTCACGCGATCCCCGATGCGGTGGCGGCCGTCGTGGGGCCGGTGGCGGTGCTGATCTACCTCTTCCTCGTCGACTGGCACCTGGCGCTGGTGCTTCTCATCCCCATCCTGATCTACCTCGTGACGACGGCGACCATGATGTTCCAGAGCGGCCCGAAGATCATCGAGGCCTCGCGCTGGAGCGAGCGGATGAGCGGAGAATCGGCCGCCTATCTTGAAGGCCAGCCGGTGATCCGGATCTTCGGCGGCTCGGCGGCGTCCTCGTTCAAACGCAGGCTGGACGGATACCTGTCCTTCCTCAATGAATGGCAACGGCCGTTCATCGGGAAGAAGACCTTTATGGATCTTGTTACCCGGCCAACGACGTTCCTGTGGTTGATCGCCGGGGCCGGAACGCTGTTGGTCGTCGCGGGGGCCATGGAGCCCACGACCCTACTGCCATTCCTGGTGCTCGGCACCACCTTCGGCACCCGCCTACTGGGAATCGCATACGGCCTCGGCGGTATTCGTGGTGGTGTGGAGGCCGCGCGGCATATCGCGGTTGCCCTCGGCGAGACCGAATTGACCGAGCAGGCTTCCGAGGGGCATGCCGGAGAGACGTCCGTCTCGTTTGATGCGGTGACGTTTGGGTATCGGCCGGGGGTGCCGGTTATTCACGGTGTGGATCTGACGCTGCGGCCGGGCACTGTGACGGCGCTGGTGGGTCCGTCCGGCTCGGGTAAATCGACGCTGGCTTCGCTGCTGGCACGATTCCATGACGTCGACGGCGGCGCTATCTGCATCGATGGCACCGATATCCGCGCCCTGAGCGCCGATGAGCTCTACACCAAAGTCGGATTCGTATTCCAAGACGTACAACTGGTCGCCGGAACCGTCCGCGACAACATCGCACTAGCCCGCCCCGAAGCCACCGACACCGACATCCACACCGCCGCCCGCGACGCACAAATCCATGAACGAATCCTGCGGCTACCCAACGGCTATGACACCGTCCTAGACACCAACACCCAACTGTCCGGCGGCGAAAAACAACGCCTCACCATCGCCCGCGCCCTGCTGGCCGACACCCCCATCCTGATCCTGGACGAAGCCACCGCCTTCGCCGACCCCGAATCAGAATATTTAGTGCAACAAGCCCTAAGCCGGCTGATTCACAACCGCACCGTGCTCGTCATCGCCCACCGACTACACACCATCGCCGACGCCGACCAGATCGTGGTCCTCGATCAGGGCCACCTCGTAGAAACCGGCACCCACACCGAACTTTTGAACAACAACGGGCGCTACCGGCGCTTGTGGGACGCACGCCTGCAAGAACCCTCGAGCGTCCTTGCCGGAGAAAACATCTAATGCTGACCCACCTGATCCGCCTCATCCCCCCCGCACACCGCAACTCCCTCTACACCTACAGCGCACTCTCAGTGCTATCCGTGGTTTTACGCGCCGCGGGCTGCCTGCTGCTGGTGCCGCTGCTCGGCGCCCTGTTCTCCGCCACCCCCACCCACGCACTGCCCTGGCTCGCGGTGCTCACCGCGGTCACCATCGGCGGCTGGATCGTGGACACCGCGCTGGCCCGCATCGGCTACCGCATCGGATTCGCCCTACTCAACGACTCACAACACCAAGTCGCCGACCGGCTCACCCACATCCCACTGAGCTGGTTCACC